>JAHJSA010000066.1 GCA_018830645.1 Actinomycetota bacterium | reverse complement strand
GCGCACCCCGGCCGGCATCGAGCCCGAGTGGTACTTCCTCGCCGTCTACCAGCTCCTCAAGTACGTGCCCCGCTGGCTGGGGGTGGGCTTCAGCTTCATCCTCTTCCCCGTCATGCTCTTCACCGTGCCCTTCTTCTGGGGCCGTATCACCCGCTACCGCTGGGGACGCGCCATCCTGAACACCGTCGTGGGTCTTGGAGCAATCGCCGCCCTCACCCTCACCCTCCTTGGGTTCTTGGGGTTCGAGTGATGGGGCGCGGCACGAACTGGGAGTGATGTAATGGACATGGAGACCATCGCCACGCTGACCGTGGTGGGGTTCGGGAACATCGCGTTGATCTTCGTGATCGTCTGGATGATCCAGACGTGGCGGGAAGAGATAGCGCGCAACAAGAAGAGCGACCGATAGAGGCATCACCCGGGCCACGCGGAGCCCGTCGCCCGACGGGCGCATGTCGAGGGGCGGCTACTCAGTCCGTCTTCGTGGCGGCCCTCACCTCGATGAGCAGGGCTTCGCGCCCCTCCGGCCGCCGCTCGAGCACGATCACCGCGTGTAGGCCGTCCACCTGTTTGGTCGCCCCCTCGAGCGAATCGGGCGAATCGGGCGGTGGTTCCCATCCTCGAGAAGCGAGGTAGTCGGCGAGTCCGGCCGTCATGGGGCCTCCGAACAGGCTGGCTCCGCCCTTCTTCACCTCGAGGGTCCCAAGGGCGACGAGACCGACCCCCCTCGATTCAGTGAGCGCGTCGGCCGCCCGCATCGAGGGGAGCCCTCCCGATTGCCAGCTGTAGCCGAGGTCGGTCAGTCTGTTCACCAACCCGGCGAAGTCGGAGGAGAGGGTACGGAGCGGATCGACATACGGCTGCTCCACCGCATCGAGACCGGCAACCTTGACGTTGCTCACGTACGTGACGTCACGCGTGAACCACCAGCCGAGGGACAGGAGAAGCAGAAGCCCCGCCAACACGCGCGCGTAGAGGCTCCAGCGGCGTGGAAGCCGCCGCCCGAACACCCGCCATGCGCTCTCGTCGAGTCGGGGGTCGGCTCCAAGGTCTGCGTCGGGCGCATCGGTGCTCTTCAAGTCAGAGGCGGACATCAGCCTCGCGGGGGGTCATCACCCGGCCGGTCGATCGCTCGAAAGAACCCGCTCAGCGGGTGCCGGAAGGCTTCAGAAGGTAGCCCCCCGAGATGGCCAGGATGAATCCCAGCACGGTGTAGATGAGGAAGTCCATGAGCTGTACGTAGAGGAACGCGAAGGCGGCCTGAGACCACAGGGCGATCGCCCCGAGGATGAACAGCAGGCCGATAAAGTTGGGAAAATCGAACCGTGAACTCAATCGTGGTCCTCCTCCGCGCGGCTCGGCTGATGTGGGGGTAGACAGGCCCCGTGAGGGTGCTATAGTACCAGACTGTCGGGAGCTTGTGAAAACCTTGCTTTGTTGCCGCGAGAGCGCTCGCTGAAGCCCCAGGCAGCAGAAGTACAGAATATGCGACCCTTGCTGCGGCGGCGTGTGGCGGCCGATCCGGTGCCCCGCAGCTTGCAGGCGGTCGCTCGACGCTGAGAGATGGAATGGCCTATCAGAATCCACTGCGCTTCAGGGTGCGCGACCGTAGCGGCCGGTCGGTACGCGTCCAGAGGCGATACCTCATCCTCATCGCCTTGGGGTTCGCCGCCGCCGGTGTCGCCTTCTTGTTCATCCCATTCTACGTGACCTCGACCCCGGGGTTCTGCTTCAACTGTCACATCATGGAGCCGTTCGTGGAGTCCTGGGAGATGTCCACTCACTCCAAATTCGGCTGCACGGACTGCCATGTGAAGCCGGGGGTCGTCAACCACTTCGTCAACCAACTGGTGGTCACCCAGAACGTCTACCTGAACCTCGTGGGACGGGCCGAGATGCCCGAGCAGATCAGGTCGGCCACCAACGAGAACTGCCTGCAGGCGGGCTGCCACACCACGAACCGCAGAGCTTCGACATCGGGCGACTTGATCATCCCTCATCGCGAGCACGTCCTTCTGCGCGACCTCGAATGCAAGGACTGCCACTACAGTGTGGTGCACACCCCGGAGGGCGGCACGCCTCTCCCGCCGATGGGCGCCTGCGCCATGTGCCACGATGGTCAGAGGGCTTCGTCCGAGTGTGGCACGTGCCACCGCAACCCACCCTCCGCTGATGAGGAGCACCCCGGTCTCGCACTGGAGGCACATGCCGAGATGGCCAGAGGGCGGGAGCGCGACTGCTTCAAGTGCCACCATAGCGACCAGGGCTTCTGTGCCCGGAGCGGCTGCCATGATCCGGGCACCTTCGAGCGGCTCACCGCGGAAGATCGATTGAACGAAAGGTTTGGGCAGTGATGCGCTGGCCGGGCTTCCTTCGTATCTACGACGACAGCGGCCGGGCGGTGCGTGTACGCTACCGCTACCTCCTCCTTATGGTGGCCGCCTTCGGGTTCATCGGCTTCTCCGCCATCTACCTTCCGGTGGCTATGACGTCTACTCCGAGCTTCTGCGGCAACTGCCACCTCATGGTCGAGCCCGTGGAGTTGTGGGAGGAGTCGACTCACGCGAACATCAACTGCATCAAGTGCCACGTGGACCCCGGCTTCATCCATGAACTGGAACACAAGGTGCTCTCGTACAAAGAGATCTACGCCCAGTTCTTCGGCCACGGCGAGATGCCGCCCGACATCCATCCTCCCTCCAACAAGAGCTGCCTTCAGTGTCATTCGATCGACCGGCAGGTATCGCCGGGCGGCGACCTCCGCATCCCGCACCGGGAGCACGTGGAGATGCGCGACCTCAAGTGTGTCGACTGTCACTTCAACGTGGTGCACTCCCGCAGGGGAGAGCCCGGCGGTCCGCCTCCGATGGACGTGTGCTACATGTGCCACGATGGCGTCAAGGCGCCGAACGAGTGCGAGACCTGTCACTTGACCCCCCCCAGTGAACTCTCGGCCGAAGCGCATACTACCGACCCCATCCAGAGCCACGGCGAGCTGGCCAGGGAACGCGAGGAAGACTGCTATCGTTGCCACAGCGAGCGCAGTGGGTTCTGTGTCGACTGCCACAGCAAGCCCCCCCGCACGCACGATCGAGCAGATTGGCGCTACACGCATCGCAGTGACGTGGACTCTCGGGGTCGCGCAACGTGTCTTGGCTGCCACGAAGAGAAGTTCTGCGACAAGTGTCATAAGGTGCAACATCCACCAAATTGGGTCGACATTCACCACGATTTCGCGCAGGGCGGTGGCGAACCGTGCCTCACCTGTCACTCACCTGCGTTTTGTGGGGCTTGCCACACCTCAGAAGGCGTCGCCGAGTAGAGGAGGGTCGGATTGGCAGCAAGGGCTCATGATAATGCTGGTGAACTAGCGAAAGCGTTCACGTTCTCAATGTGGAGGGCCCTTCACACTTTGTTGTTGGCCATGCTCTTAGTGGTCCTTGTCGGCACTCCGGCCGCGGCCGAGGATGGCGATGCCGTCGATCCTGCCGGCTTCAGCGGGCGCTGTCTGACGTGCCACTCCATGCCGTATCTTGGCGTGGTCGACACTCCGCTCGGACCACGAGACCTCCACATCGACCCGGAGGTCTACGAGAGTTCGGTGCACGGCCTTCTGCCCTGCAACTCGTGCCACGCCGGTTTCTCCCACAACCCGCATCAGATGGTGCCCAACGCGGAGTTCTTCGCGGAGACCGCTGGTGAGGCCTGCAAGAACTGCCACGACGACCAGTTCGAGATGTACAAGCAGAGCTACCACGGCGAGCTCACGCGTGAGGGTGTCGCCGAGGGTGTGGCCTCGCCGTTGTGCGTCGATTGCCATGGGACCCATGGCATCGCCTACGTGGACACCCTCGAGTATCGTCAGACCATCGCGGATGTGTGCGGAGCGTGCCACGGAGGCAGGGAAGACACGTTCCTGGACACCTATCACGGTAAATCTCTGAGCCTCGGCCGCGAAGCTTCGGCCACGTGCGTCGATTGCCACGGCGACCACAGCATCCTCCCGGTGAGCAACCCCCTGTCCACCCTGTCCAAGGCCAACATCCTCCCTACCTGCCAGGAGTGTCATCCCGACGCCGGCGAGGGCTTTACCACGTTCCTCGTGCACATCGAGCCCACGTCGACCAAAGCCCCGCTGGTGGTGTTCCTGGTCGCCATGGCGTACCTGGCTCTTATCGTGGCGGTGTTCTCCTTCGGTGGTGTGCACACGCTCCTCTACATATACCGGGGTTTCAAGGACAAGCTCTACTTCAACAAGGGAGGAGGTCACTGATGGCCCATGGTACCGACGCCAAAGACGGTGTGAACCTCGTCTACCATCGGTTCAGCGCCTTCCATCGCTTCAACCACGTTCTGGTGATGGTGAGCTTCTTCGGCCTGGTCTTGACCGGCGTCCCCCTCAAGTTCAAGGACAGCATCTGGGCCCAGCTCCTGATGGACCTTATGGGGGGAGTCGCGGCTGCCGGGTTCCTGCACCGGGTCATGGCTGTGGTCAACATCCTGTATTTCATCCTCGAGTTCAGCTACATGGCTTGGTACGTGGTCGCCCGGAAGGGGCCGATCTTCCACGAGGACTCGATCGTGCCCGGGAAGAAGGACTGGGCCGACATGAAGGGCATGTTCCGCTGGTTTTTTGGCAAGGGGCAGAAGCCGAAGCTCAGCCGGTTCGCCTACTGGGAGAAGTTCGACTTCTGGGCCCTGTTCGCCGGCACCTTCCTGATCGGTGGATCCGGCTTGATGATGTGGTTCCCTGAAGCCACCACCAGGATCCTGCCCGGCGTTTCGCTGAACGTCGCTCTCGTGATCCACTCGAACGAGGCGTTTCTCGCGACCGGGGTGATCTTCATCTTCGTGCACTTCTTCTCGGCCCACGGGAGGCCGGAGTCGTTCCCGGCCGACGAGGTGATCTTCTCCGGCTACTTGCCCGTCGAACACTACATAAGCGATCGTCCACAGGAGTACGAGAACCGGCTCAAGGCCGGAACGCTTCATGAGGTGATCCGCCCCGCTCCGTCGGCGCGCAGGCGTCGTCTGTTCCGGTGGGTGACCGCGACGGCCACGGTGTTCGCCTTCCTGGCAGCGTCGTACACCGTGCTCCTTGTCCTCTGGCCGGTGTTGTTCTAGTGGAGAGTTGAGCGAGAAGGCGTGAGAGAAGCTACTGCGGGAGTGCGCAAGGGGGATGTGATGGGTCGGCGATGCGCGGAGAGGGGCCACCCGAGGGCGGGCTTGGGCCGTTTGAGTCGGCTGCGACGGCTCGAGGCGGTGCTGGGTCTGGCCCTTCTTCTTTGTTTGGCGGTGGCCTGGCCCGCGGCCGCGCGGGATGTCGAAGGGTGCCTGATCTGTCACGGTGACCCCGACTTCGTCGACACCACCCCGACCGAAGGTGGGCCGAAGTCGCTCTATGTGGATTCAGCCACGTTTGTGGAGTCAGTGCACGGGGAGTTGGCATGCTCGGCCTGTCACAAGGGATTCGTCCTTACCATCCCGCAGCATCAGGTGGATGTCGAGAAGGACTTCCGTCAGGTGGCCATCGAAGCTTGCGAGGCGTGCCACCCGGATGCCTTCATGAGCTATCAGACCTCCTCCCACGCCAAGTTCTACTATCAGGACGAGGCAGGCCCCATCTGCATCTCGTGCCACGGGTCCCACGCTATCAAGAGGGTGCGGCTCGGTGAGGAGACCGCGGAGTTCAAGATGGAGATGGCCCGTGACTCCTGCGGCAGGTGTCACGAAGACTATTTCGACCGGGCCCGCGACGAGTTCCACATCAAGGCCCTTAACTTGGGCTACGAGCGGGCGGCCACGTGCTTCGACTGCCACGGCTACCACGAGAACCTAGCCCTTCACAGCGGCGAACCGGAGACGGTCGAAGCGTGTCGCCAGTGCCACCCGGGAGCCAATGCGGGGTTCACCTACTTCCAGATGCACCTCGAGCCACACTTCCTCAACGCGTGGTGGGGGGTGAGGGCCGTCTACCTCTTCTTCAGCACCCTGCTCATCGTCGTACTGGTGGTCGGGATCGCCTACACCACCGTCCACCTTCAGAAGGAGACCAGGATCATCCTCGGGGTCATGGGCGGGGGCCTCGGTCGTCTCTTCGGCTTCATCAGAGCCCTCGAAGAGGAATCCTATCGCTCGACCGGCGAATCTGACCACGAGCGGGAGCCGGACAAGCCCACGCGCTCAGGCGCCGACGAGGAGGGGGGTGCGTGATGGAAGAAGGCAAGGACTACTACGTCCGCTTCAACTGGTACCACAGGCTGAGCCATTTCGTGATGATGACCACCTTCATCGGGTGCACTCTCACCGGCCCACCGCTCAAGTACAGTTACGACTTCTGGGCTCAGGCGATGATGAACTTCTGGGGAGGCGTCCACAATGCGGGCCTGATCCACCGGGTGATGGCGGGGTTCATGGTCGGCGTCTTCGTCGTCCACGCCATATACCTCATGTACTGGGTGGTGATCAGGAAGGCGGACGTCTTCGGCCCCGACTCCATCTTCTTCCGGAAGAAAGACCTCTACGACCTGATAGGCATGATCAAGTGGTTCTTCGACAGGGGGGAGCGGCCGCGCTTCGAGCGCTTCACCTTCTGGGAGAAGTTCGACTGGTTCGCGGTCTTCTGGGGCATCGCCATGATCGGTACTTCCGGCTTTGCTCTGTGGTTCCCCACCGTCACGGGTCAGTTCGTGTCGGGCATCTTCCTGAACGTGGCGCGGATCATCCACGGTGACGAGGCCATCCTGGCCATCGGATGGATCCTGTTCGTCCACCTCTACAACTCGCACTTGCGCATGAACGTGTTCCCCTTGGACCCGGTGATCTTCACGGGACGCATGCCCGTCGAGCACCTGAAGCATGACAAGAGGGCCTGGTACGATCGTCTTGTCCAAGAGGGCAAGATCAAGCCGCAGTGATGGGACCATCTTCAATGAACGACGACCGATCGGATCGAGGCGTCCGCACTCGCCGGGCCGGCATTGCGCGTCTCGGAGCGGCGTTCGTCCTCACGTGTCTGCTTGCCGCGGGCGCCGCCGGCTGCGGTCAGATCTCCCTCTCACCCACGAGCCCGCAGGTCGAAGACGGCGTGACCACCACCAACGTATCTGCCGCCACCGGCGAGGCCGGCGGCGAGGCCGACGGCGAGACCGCGCAGCTACTGCAGGCCGAACTGGAGGCTGATGCGGAGCACCCTGCGAAGTTCATCTCGCTCTGCGCGACGTGTCACGACCGGCTCGACAGGGAACTCGACTGGCGTCGCGAGCGCAAGCTCGTGTTCAATCACCCGGCCCATTTCGCGGAAGGCATCCGGTGCGCCGCCTGCCACCAGGAGTTCCCGCACAAGCCGGGCAGGATCGTCTACGTCTCTGTGGAGACCTGTTTCGTCTGTCACGGTACGGTGCACGGCCAACAGGGCAGCCTCGCCTCCACCGCGTGCGACACGTGTCACACCGCGGACATCGCCCCGGTGACTCCGGATCACAGTGAGGCCACCTGGGTGAAGCTCGCGGGAGATGGGCTCGGCATGCACAGTGCCGACGCGAAGACGAAACGCCTCTTCTGCAAGATGTGCCACGAGCAGAGCTATTGCGACTCGTGCCACCGCATGGCGATCCCGCACCCCGACGAGTGGGTGCCGGCCGCCCATCAGGAGTCGGCGAAGTCCGAGCGGGAGGCCTGCTCCATGTGTCACGACCAGGGCGTCAAGTTCTGCAACGACTGCCATCACGTCGAGTACGAGCGCCTGCAAGACTGGACGGCCCAGCATAGGACCGTGGCCAGAAGCCTTGGCGCTGAGTCATGTTACGAGTGTCACGTACCACCCTTCTGCTCCGAGTGCCACGTGCGCACCGGCAAGCAGCGAGGCGTGCTGGGGGGCTAGGGCACGAGTCACGGCCAAGACAGCACTAGGAGGCGCATGGTGGCATCCAGCGGACGCGTTTCGGCCCGTTTCGGCCCTATCCTACTCGGGCTTCTCTTGATCTCCGCCGCGCTGACCGGCTGCGCGGCGTCTGTGGCCGCGACAGGCGGCGAGAGCACCCGAGATGCCGGTCAAGAAGCTCCCGCTTCGGGGGAGACCACGAGCACCACCGTGTTCGTCATGCCGCTGCTCGACGACGCGTGTCTCTCTTGTCACGAGGACACCCTCGACGAGTTGGCGACCACCGAGGACCCGAAGGTCTTCGCGCACAGGCCGCACGTTTCACAGCGCATCATGTGTTCCAGCTGCCACGAGGCCTACGGTCACTCTGGAGATCCGCGCCCGGTGAGCGAGACCTGCGACGAGTGCCACGGCCTCAAGATGCCTCACCACGCGGACTACGGCGTCGCCCACGGTCGGGAGGTGCTCGCGCTGGACTCCAGCAAGGTCTGCGAGAACTGCCACAACATCTACCTCCACTGCCAGACCTGTCATGGGGTACAGATGCCGCATCCCGACCAGTGGGAGGCCAAGCACGGGGAGATCGCCTATCCGCGTTTGGAGATGTGCTCCACCTGCCATCCGGACGAAGACTGTCTCGCGTGTCACCCCGTCGCGATGCCGCACCCCCGGGAGTGGACGAAGACCCATGGCCTGCCGGTGATCGATAGCGGCTCGAAGATGTGCACCTCGTGCCATGAGCCGCAGCAGTGCGTGGCGTGCCACGGCATGCCCATGCCGCACCCCTCCGACTGGGGGGCTGCTCACTCCGAGATGGCGGCCACGAAGCGGGGTGAGTGCAGCATCTGCCACGTCGACGAAGATTGCATCGACTGTCACCAGATACACGACACGCACGGGAAGGGAGGTGCTGGATGATCTCCGGACCTCTCTCATCGATTCGCGGCGCCGGCTCCCGGGTGAAGATCTTGGTTGGACTGGTGGTGGCGATCGTAGCGGCTCTTGGCGTCGGGGGCCTCCTTGTCCTGGGCCCATGGGGGAGTTCCGCGGAATCGCCCGGCACCACCGACGCCTCAGTCGAGCAGTCGGGCGGAGCCTTTCAGAGCCTTACGAGCGCCACCGTGGGACCGACGGAGGGAGTGTCGAGTTCGCCCCAGTTCCTTGAAGGTGAGCCGTTCCGCACCTGCGAGGTGTGTCACGCGGACTTCCTCGATATGCCGCCGCAAACACCCGACCACGACCTGGTCTTCTCTCACGAGGTCCACCTCTCTCTCGATCAGGCGTGCGACACCTGCCACAGGCCACCGCTCGGGCACTTCGACGCTCCTGCTCCCATGATGATGAGTTGTCTCTCGTGTCACGAAGGCGAGACGGCTCCGCATCAGTGCGTGAACTGCCACCGTAAGATCGACGAGATCGCCCCCGGCTACGACGAGCCGGTGGTGCATCTCGATCCCGATGTCTTGGAACGCAAGACCTGCGAGAAGTGTCACGACGTCCAGGTGTGGTGCGAGCAGTGTCACGGTGTGGTGATGCCCCATCCGGCCGGCTGGGAGGCGTCGCACACCGGCTTCGCCTACTCGCACGCGGACACATGCGAGAAGTGCCACCAATCACGCGATGCGGCCTTCTGCGTGCGCTGTCACGGGGTCGAGATGCCGCATCCGGCCTTCTGGTACAGCAGTCACGGGGACATCGCCGCCGACAACTCGTCTTCGTGCGCTCGTTGCCATCCGTCGACCCCGCAGTTCTGCAATGCCTGCCATCACGCCGGCTTCTCGCCGACCGCGGCCTGGACCTCAGACGAGCATGGTCCCATCGTCGAGCAGCGCGGCACCGGTGCGTGCTTCGTCTGCCACGAGCAGGTCTTCTGCGAGGAATGCCATGATGTGGGACGCTTCCCCAAGAACTAGCCCGAACGGGCGCCGAGTCCGCTCACCGGCAGGTCGCTTGCGCCCTCCGGCGAAATAGTGGAGAATCGCCCCGGCTATCGGGGAGAAGAGAAGCGACGTAGAAGGAAGGAGGTGAGTTGATGAGAACACCCAGATCGAGAGTAGTCATCACATCATTGCTGTTCGCCTTGTTGGCGGTCGCACTGGTCGTCTTCACCGGCTGCACCGAGGCCGGGCCCGGCACAACGAGCACCACCGCCGGCGGAACGGAGACCACGGCCGCACCGGGCACCGAGACCACCGCGACCACCGCGGGCGGCTCGGAGGCCGTGCAGCCTGTGTCCGAGAGCTTCAAGATCTGCACGGATTGCCACTCCGACTTCAATCAGTTCCTGGCGACCAGCACTGTGCTCACCCCGAACTTCGGGCACGCGCTGCACCTGAACAAGGGCTACCGGTGCGAGGATTGCCACGCGATCCCCACCCACCAGCCCGACACTATCGTGAAGCCGAAGATGCAGGCCTGCTTCGTGTGTCACACGCAAGAGGCGAACGCTGTGGCTCCGGGAGCCTGCTCAGCGTGTCATCCGGCCGACTTCCCGCTCGTGCCGGCGAATCACACGGCTGCGGGATGGCTTCCCGCGGCAAACCCGGGATTGGTGAAGACGGTGGATGCCGAGCACTCGGCCCTGGCCGCTGAAGATCGCGGCTACTGCGACATGTGTCACGCTGCGAGTTTCTGCGACTCGTGCCACAAGACCCCCATGCCGCACGCTTCCGATTGGCAGGCCGCCCACCCGCAGACGGTGGCGAGCGGCGGTAAGCAGTCGTGCGCGACGTGCCATCCGGCGGAATACCTCTGCAACGACTGTCACCATGCGGGCTACAAGCCCGGCGAGACGCCTTGGACGCTTCAGCATCCGCCCATCGTCAAGGCGGCCGGAGCCGAAAGCTGCTTCGCCTGCCACAATCCGTTGACGTGTGCTCGCTGCCATGTCACCGGCGAGTTCGATATGAACCTGGAGCCCGGCACCTGATCCTAGCTTCGGAACGTTGACGCGGTAGGTTGTGGAGCCGTGTGGAGGCGGCCGAGTCCCTCGGGACTCGGCCGCCTCCGTTTTCGTGCGCGTCTAGCGGGAGCGCCCCTCGTACGTTATTCTGGTGCGTGGCGCGTTGCGCAGGTCTTCACATGCGCTCGCAGGCATCAAGGGGAAGGGCTCTCGAGCCGATATGGTCCTTCGACAGTGCCCCTCGCTGGGCGTCTTCTTGTGAACGAGGTGGGCGTGTGACTGATCAGGCCGCGGCCGATCCGGTTTCCCCGGACCCGCCGGACAACGAAGGAGAGGATGACAACCGGCGCTCACTGCTGGGCAAGATCATCCTCGCCGTATTGCTCGTTGTGATTCTGATCATCCTGCTCACCACCCGCTCCTGCTCGTTCCTGAACCTGGCGACGTTCGTGCCCCCTGCATCCGGCACCGATACGGTTGAAGATTGCCTGTCGTGCCACCCCGACCGGCACCAGAATGGCTCGGCTCACGCTCCAGAGAAGGTCCCATGCCTGCGGTGTCACACGCAGCATCCGGCGCCCAACGCGGACGGGACCATCTCCGGTGAGGGCCCGTTCCTCATCGCCACGCAGCGCGAACTTTGCGTGATCTGCCACGGATCGGTCGGTGCGGCATACGACGACCAGCACCAGCACCCGCCGTTCCAGAACGGCGAGTGCACCGCGTGCCACGATCCGCACGGAACCGACTTCCCCAAGCTGCTGGTACGTTCCGCGAAACACCTGTGTGTGACGTGCCACTTCGTGGCCGACAGCGCACAGCACGAGCAGGTGCACGCACCGTTCGGCGACCTCGATTGCATCGCGTGCCATTCGCCGCACGCTTCGGACTACACCGGCATGACGAAGGCGGCGCAGCCCGACCTGTGTCTTGACTGCCACACCGAGATAGACGAGGAGCTCACAAAGAGGTACTTGCACAGCCCGGCCGGGGAGGAGTGCACGACGTGTCATCTGCCCCACTTCTCGGATGACACGCCCCTGTTGCAGGCCAAGCCTCCCGCCCTGTGCTATCGCTGCCACACGTCGGTGCAAGCGCTGTTCAAGCTCGATTCGAGGCATCCCGTCCCGGGAGAGTTCAACTGCACGAGCTGTCACTTCGTGCATGGTTCCGACTTCCGGAAGCTGCTGCACGGCGCCGGCAACGACGTGTGCCGCGAGTGCCACGCGGTGAAGGTGGTCTCGGTGGCCAAGACTGCTCACGACAAGGTCTCCCGCAGTGGTCGCGAGAAGGGTAGTTGCCTCAACTGCCACATGTGGCACGGCTCTTCCTACGGACCGCTGCTGCCCAAGAGAGAGGTCCCGCTGTGCGCTGAGTGCCACGAGCGGAAGACCCACCTACGGACCAACCACCCTCACGACGCGCCCTATTACGACACGTGGCACAAGCAGACCATGAGGTGTTCGAGCTGTCATGATCCGCACGGCAGCGGCTTCACCTACATGGTGCGCAAAGAGAAAGACGGCCTGTGTCTCACGTGTCACCCCGGGGTGGGAATCACCTTCTAGGGGGGACTCCTTGCGCCGCCTGCGGCTTCTGCTCAAGGTAACGGGCGTTCTGGCGATCGCCTCGCTCGCCCTCGGCTTCGCGGCCGTCGGCATCTACTACTGGCTCTTCGTGACCGTTCCGGGGCCGGTGGTCCCGGCGCGGGGAGACACGCGAATCGTCGCCTCCGACGGTACGGTCCTCGCGGTGATGATGGCGCGGGAGCACTCCCAGCCGGTGGGCTATTCCGACATCTCACGCGCCGTGGTCGAGGCGGTCATCGCCAAGGAGGACGAGTCGTTCTTCTCGCACGATGGGCTCGACTATGGCGGGATCCTCCGGGCGGCGATAGCCAACTTCCAGAACGGCGCCGTGGTCCAGGGTGGCAGCACGATCACCCAGCAGTACGTGAAGACCACTCTCGAAGACCGCTCCCGCACGTACCGCCGCAAGTTCGTCGAGATGCTCGCGGCCAAGAAGGTGGAAGCCGCCTTGCCGAAGGAAGAGATCCTCTCCCGCTACCTCAACACGGTCTACTTCGGACGTGGCGCGTACGGCATCGAGGCGGCGGCACGCCGCTACTTCGACACGACCGCGCGCGAGTTGGGGTATCCCGAGGCGGCGTTGCTCGCCGTGCTCATCAGCGCGCCGAGCCTGAAAGGACCCGCCGTAGGCGAAGAGGACATGCTCCTGCAGCGCAACGCCTTGCTGGAACGCATGCGGGTGCTCGGCTATCTCTCGTCCGAGAAGGCCGTCGCGGCCATCGAGGCGCCGCTCGGTGTCGTCGCCCAGCGTTCTTCGAGCGACGTGAAGTGGCCATACGTGGTCGATCAGATCAAGCTGGAGTTACTTGAGGTGTTGCCGGCCGACAAGGCGTTCGCCGGCGGGCTCACCATCGAGACCAGCCTCGACCCCCGCCTGCAACGCTTGGCTGAGAAGGCCGCCTATTCGAACCTCCCCGACGCCGAGGGCCTCGATGTCGCGCTGGTGTCGATGGAACCGTTCTCGGGATACGTGCGGGCCATGGTCTCGGGCCGTGACTACGACGCCAGCCAGTTCAACCTAGCCGTGCAGGCTAGGCGCCAACCGGGGTCGGCGTTCAAACCGTTCGTCCTGGCGGCCGCGTTCGAGGACGGGGTCGGTGCCGAAGCCCCCCTGTTCTCCGGCTCCACCCCCTTCATCACGCGCTACGAGGATCCCCAGACGCGGACCGTACGTTACTGGGAGGTGAGCAACTACGAGGATCGGTCGTTCGGGCTGCTGTCCCCCCTTGAGGCTACGGTCCAATCGGTGAACACCTTCTACGCGCAACTCGTCGGCAAGGTCGGAGCCGAGCGCGTGGTCGCGGTCGCTCGACGCGCCGGCATCTCCTCGCCCCTCGAGCCCGATCCGGCTATCGCGCTCGGTGGGCTGAAGACGGGGGTAAGTCCATTGGAGATGGCCACGGCGTACTCGACGTTCGCAAACGGCGGGGTCAGGACGGAGCCCAGGTACATCGTGCGGGTCCTTGACGCCGACGGTGAGGTGATGCACCATGCTTCGGCGAACGGCGAGCAGGCATTGTCAGCCCAGGTGGCGTTGAGCGTGACCCGGGTGCTCCAGCAGGTGGTGGAGCGCGGCACCGGGATCAGGGCGCGCCTCGAGCGCCCCGCGGCCGGTAAGACAGGCACCTCACAGGACTTTCGCGACGCATGGTTCGTGGGCTACACGCCTGAGCTCTCCACGGCGGTGTGGATGGGCTATCCGGACGAGGCGCGCAGCATGGAGGAGGCGGTCGGGAAGGCGGCCGGGGGGACGGTGCCGGCGGAGGTATGGCACGACTACATGGTCGGCGCTCTGCATGGCGCGCCCGTCAATGGGTTCCTGGTGGCCGACACCGAGCTGGCGAAGATCTGCAAGGAGACCTTCAAGCTGGCCGTCGATGAGTGCGATGACGCCGAGGTGATCTTGCTCCCGCGTAGTTCGGTGCCCGCGGACTCTTGCGACATGCACGGCGCCGGCGGCTGAACGGCGGCACGCGGAGCTAGCGCGAAGCGGGACCGTTCGCCGCTTCGCGATTCGTCGCGCGGCCCTGCTTGGACCGGTAGAGGCTCGCGTCGGCCTCTTCGAGCAGCTGGTCGCTCTCGGTGCCGTGGGTAGGGCAGCTGGCGTCGCCCACACTCACCTCGAGACTCACGAGCGCGGCGTCGACCTTCAGCTTGGTCTTCGCGAGTGAGGTGCTGATGCGGTCGCCCACCACCTGCACCACGCTCTGCTCGGTCTCGGGCATCAGCACGATGAACTCGTCTCCACCCAGACGGCACGCGATGTCCACGTCGCGCACGTTCACCTTCAGCAGCATGGCGAGGTGCTTCAGTGCGGCGTCGCCCGCCTGGTGGCCGTGGGTGTCGTTGACGGCCTTCAGGTTGTCGAGATCGAGCATGAGGATGGAGAACGGGTGTCGGTAGCGCTTGTACATCTCGCAATGACGCTCGAGTTCGCGCGTCATGAAGCGGCGGTTGTAGAGGCCGGTGAGCGGATCGGTGTGGGCGAGACGGTCGAGTTCGCTTGTGGAGTGTCGGAAGTACGACTCGGTGGAAGCGGTGAAGATGCCGTGAAGGGCCACGCGCAGTCTCATCACGAGGGTGAGGAGCTCCTTGTCCTCCTTGCGCAGCGTCTCCAGCAGGAGCATCCAGATGGAGTCCTCCAAGGCCAACATGTTCCCAGAGAGCGTCACGAGCCCCGGCGTGTCACCATCTCCGAAGAAGCCCAACTGAGCCGCCCGCTCGTAGTAGTGGCCGCCGGGCTGGAAGCTATCGAGCACCGTTTCGTCGCGGAGAGCGGCCGCGAGGCCTTCCACCAGCTCCACCGATGCGCGTATGCTCTCTTGGGTCGGGAAGCTCTCCAGGGAGTCGAGGTCGTCCATGCGTGAGATGATCCGGCCGAGCCAGTCCTTGGTGATGCGGATCTTGTTGGCTTCGAGGACGTTCTCCGCCTTGCGGAAGAGCGGGTTTGGGGCGCTCACGGCTTCTTCTTGACTGGAGTTTGGCTTATCGTGCACGCCGTCTCTCTTCACGCTGGGAACAACTTCTGCACAGATACAATATAGTTGGTCTCTTGGAAGGATGCAAACGATGCGGATACTCCACATCAACAAACGGTATCCGCCGCATGTAGGCGGTATAGAGAGCCATCTTCAGGACCTGGCTCGGGCCCAGGCGGCTGTTCCGGGCGTAGAGGTCGAGGTCGCAGTGGTCGCGGAAGGGGATCCCGGGCGCGAAGTCGACAGGGGTGTGGTTGTGAATCGCCTGCCGCAGCTAGGGATAGTCGCCTCGAACCCGTTGTCCACCGCTCTCCTTGACGTGTTGAAGGCCTCGTCTCATGACGTATGGCACCTGCACTACCCGTTCCCCACGGGCGAATTGGCGGTGCTTCTCGCTTCCGTGCGAAGGCCGTCGCTTCCCCGGATAGTATGTGCCTATCATAGCGACTTTGTCGCCCAGTCGGTGACGAAACGCGTACTTTCTGTGCCGTACTCAGTCTTGACCAAGCGGTTCCTGGATCGCGCCGACGGAGTCATCGTCTCCTCACCACAACTTGCCCAGAGCTCCTCCTTTCTACGCCGAGTGGCTCACAAAGTGCGGGTGATCCCGTTCGGAATCGACCCGGCGCCGCTGCAGGCCGACGAAGGACTGGCGGAGCGGTCGATCGAGCTGCGTGAGCGATACGGAACGCCATTGACGCTCTTTGTCGGCCGCCTCGTGCCGTACAAGGGCGTCGACGTGTTGCTCGAAGCGTTCCGGCACGTTCCCGGCACTCTGGCGGTGGTGGGCGAGGGCCCTCTGCGCGGCCGCCTCGAGGAACGTGCGGCGGTCATGGGCATCGGTGAGCGAGTGGTGTTCGCCGGGTCCTTGAGCTTCCGCGATCTCGTCGCGCACTACCACGCGGCCGACGTGTTTGTGTTGCCGTCTGTCACCCCGAACGAGGCATTCGGTCTGGTGCAGCTGGAGGCCCACGCCTGCGGCGTGCCGGTCGTGAGTACCGATCTCCCTACCGGCGTGCCGTTCGCCAACAGCCACGGCGAGACGGGCCTCGTGGTCCCGCCCGGGGACGCGGTCTCGCTGGCGGCCGCCCTTGGGCTGTTACTCGAGGACGAGGAGCTTCGTGCGCGGTTGGGTGCACAGGCGCGCGAGCGTCAGGCGAAGGAGTTCTCCCTGGAAGCCATGACCGGCCGGGTGCTGGGCTACTATGAGGAGCTTCTACTATGAGGAGCTTCTACTATGAGGAGCTTCTGCTCAAGCCCTGAGCTGCAGGTGCCGATGCTCGGCAAGGGACGCGGATGCGTCTTCGATCTGTGCACGGGAAACGCGGGGAGTGGAGACCAGAGGATGTCGGCAACCGGGTCACTATCGACGCTGGGGATAGTCGAGCTACTCCAGATCGCCGGCCTCTTCCGCAAGATGGGCTCGCTTCGCCTGCTGTTCCCCGGCCAGCGTGTGATCACCGCATACTTCCAGGACGGTCACCTCAGCGGTCTCACCGACTCCGGCCGTGTGTGGCAACTCGGCGACCTGCTCACGAGTCTCGGGCGCCTGGAGGAGGTCGACAAGCAGCGCCTCCTCACCGAAGCCAAGACCCGCGGCAAGCGGCTCGGACAGCTGGTGATCGACCACGGGTTCTACACGAAGGTTGAGATGGAAGGCATCCTGCGCCGGCTGATCATGCAGTCTCTGCTCTTCGCGGTGGAGAACGAGGCGAAGGGCGGCTTCGAGATGCACCTGGGTGCGGTGTCGCAGACCACCGTGATGTTCCCCGTGACCGACTTCCTCATCGAGATCACCTCCGCCGTGGACGAGCTCGAGCGGCTCCGCACAGTCCTCGGCCCGGGAGAGGGTGCGTTGCGGGTGGTTGCCGAGGTGGACGAATCCGACACACTGCGCGATCTTCCGTATCGCAAGGTACAGGTGTTGGCCCACATCGACGGTGAGAAGACTCCCATGGACGTGGCCGCTGCCTCTCCGTTCTCGCCGACAGAGTCCCTGCGCATCCTCAGTGATCTTGCCGGTCTGGGTGTCGTCGGATGGGCCGATGGCGACCCGGCACAGCGCCGCGCCCGCGTGCTGCTGTTCCCGGTGCCCGACAGACCGGTCGAGAGAGACGAGGGATCCGCCGCGCCGGCTTCCGGCGAGCCGCGGACCTCGGGCGGCGTCTGGTAGAATCGGCGGCGATCGGCTTTTGGGGTTCTGACCTGCCGAAGATCGGGCGAGGCGCAGCTTGCGGATCGGATTCGACGCCAGGACAATCGATTGGAGCGGTATCGGTACGTACTCGCGCAACCTGCTGACGCAGTTCGCGGGTGCCGATCTCGACGTCGTCGTGTTCTGTCCCGACGGCAAGCGGGAGTCCGTGCCCCCGGCTCCCCTCTTCTCGCTCGTCTCCACGAATATCGACCCTCTGTCCCGCTCGGGCCGGGCGGTGTTCGCCGGGATGGTGGAGCAGAGCGGCGTGGACCTTCTCCACGTGCCCAGTCACTACGCTCCGGTGCCGGTGGCGGTGCCTTTGGTGGCCACGGTGCACGACGTGATACCGCTCATCTACCCACGCACCGTGCGGAACCCGATCGCCCGGGCGCGCTACCGGCGACAGCTTGCCCGCACGCTGGGCGCCGCGCGCTGCATCATCACGGTGTCGCAGATCTCGCAGAGCACCCTCACCGGATTCGCCGGGGTCGCTCCCGAGAAGGTGCGCGTGATCCAGAACGGCGTGTCGCGGCAGTTCCAGCAGGTGAGCGATCCGGAAGCACTGGAGGCCGTGCGTCGGCGCTATCGGCTTCCCGAACGGTTCGCGCTGTGGGTGGGCGACTTCCGGCCGAACAAGAACCTGGAGTTCCTCGTGTCCTCATGGGCGTTGGTACAGGAATCCTTGGGGGAGCCGCTCACCCTGGTGATGGCTGGGTCGCAGGAGGGTGAGTTCCGCAAGATCGGGCGCGAGGTGTCGCGCAGGGGACTCGACGATCACGTAGTCTTCCCGGGCTTCATCCGCGACGCCGACCTCGCCGCGGTCTACTCGGCGGCCGATGTGTTCGTGTTCCCGTCGCTCTACGAGGGCTTCGGGCTTCCTCCCTTGGAGGCCATGGCCTGCGGAACGCCGTGCGTGGTCTCGAACTCCTCCGCCCTCCCCGAGGTCACCGGGAGGGCCGCGATGCTGTTCAATCCCACCTCCGCCGGCCAGCTGGCCGAGTGCGTCACGCGCGTACTCACCGATGAAGAGCTCAACGGAAACCTCCGTCGTGAGGGCCTGCGGCAGTCGGCCCTGTTCAGCTGGGAGAACGCGGCGGCCGAGACTCTCCAGGTGTACCGAAGCGTCCTCTTGTGAGTCGTAGATCTTGGATCATCCTCAGCCTGGCCATGGACGCCCTGGCTGTGAACCTGGCCATTCTCGCCGCCTTCCTCGTGCGCTTCGGCTGGCCGCTGCCGGCCTTCAACATGGATGCCTACCAGCGCGTGCTTATTCCGCTCACGATCGGGCAACTCTTGATCTTCCTCCTCGTCGATCTGTACGATCCGGCGGCCGAGCGCTCGGGCCCCCAGCTTCTCGGCACGGTCGTCAAGGGTGCGTTGATCGGCCTCGTGGCCCTGGTCGCCATGAGCTTCCTACTGCGGGCCTTCAGCTTCCCGCGAACGGTCATCGCGGTGACCTTCTTCACGCAGACGCTCCTCGTCTGGGGTTGGCGCCGGGCTGCGGCCGGGCTGCTGCGGGTGCGCTGGCCCGAGAGACGGGTGGTCGTGGTGGGGGATGCCGAGGACGTGCGCCCGGTGTTGGAGCGACTCCAGTCGGTTGAACGGTGGGGATACCGGGTCGTGGCGCTCGTGTCGGCGGGCGCGGAGCCCATGGGCGGCTTGGGCGGGTACCCCGTGTTCGCCTCGGTGGAAGACCTGCCCGCCCTCCTGGAGCGAGAGCGGCCGCATCAGCTGATCGTGGCCACTCCTTCGCGCCATCGGCGCATCCTGGAACAGTTGGCCACGAGCACCTTCTTCCGGGGCGAGATACTGGTGACGCCCGAGCTGTACGAGATGCATCTGGGCGAGATCGACTTCACGTTGCTCGATGACTTCCCGCTGTTGAGGCTCAGCGCCGGAGACCCTCCACTCTGGCAGGATGCCGCGAAGGTGGCCCTGGAGAGGGCCGCCGCCGCTCTGCTACTTGTGGTGCTGTCGCCGGTGTTCGGCGCGGTAGCTCTTGCCGTGCTCGTCTCGAGCGGCCGACCCGTGTTGTACCGGCAGGTGCGGTCGGGTCTGGCGCAGCGGCCGTTTGCGCTGCTCAAGTTCCGCACCATGGTGCCCGATGCTGAGACCGAAGGGCCTGTGCTGGCCAGAAAAGACGATCCCCGAGTGACGAGGGTGGGGTACTGGTTGCGTGTGTCACGTCTGGATGAATGGCCGCAGTTGTGGAACGTGATGCGCGGCGAGATGAGCTTGGTGGGCCCGCGGCCCGAAAGGCCCGAGTTCGTACGCGACTTCATCGCTGAGGACCCGCTCTACGCCGAACGATTCCGGGTGCGGCCGGGCATCACCGGCCTCGCCCAAGTGAGTGGAGGATACGGAACGGAAGCCCACGTGAAGATGCGGTTCGACCTCATGTACATCTACCATCGCTCTCCGGCTCTGGACCTGCGGATCCTGTTGCGCACGGTCAAAGTGGTTCTCGTGGGACGGGGCGCGCTTTGATCCGCCGCGCACGCATGACGCGCGCATGACTCTTCTGGCGCGCTGCCCTGGCCGCCTCGTGGACGGTTGGCCTTGGTTCGACCATGCCCTATACTCTGCGGGCCGCCGACGCGTGCGGCTCCAGTGGCACGAACGAAAGGCGTCTCTTGATGCACGATCTCGATGACCCGGTAGCGAACGGAATGGAATCCATGGTGAGCGATTCGGCGGCCGGTGATTCGGTGCCCACGTGGATGACTGCGGCTGTGATCATTCTCATCGTGGCGATCCTTGGAGTGGTGGGGGCCCTCGTGTACAGCGTTTTCACGCAAGACGAAGTGCCGATCACCATGGCCGAGCGCGACCTGGTCTTCTACAAGGACGCGGTGGCCAAGCGGCCCGACTCCGTGAGCGACCGGATCGCACTGGCACGGGCATACGCCGCGCTCGGAGAATACGACGACGCTGTGGCCGAGGCCGATCGGGCGATCGCGCTCCAGCCGCTCGACCTCGACGGTCATATCGTGAAGGGCATCGCCCTAAGGCTCATGGGCGAATACGACGCGGCGCTCGCGGCCTACGATGAGGTGCTGAAACTTATACCCGAGCACCCTCCGGCCCTTGTCGAAAGGAGCATCGTGCTTGAGGCGATGGGCGATCTCGCCGGCGCTACGGAATCACTCGAGGCCGCGGTCGAGGCGCAACCAACGGCCTCTGACGTGATGGTGGAACTGGGTCGTCTCTACGAGGCGCAGGGCGAGCGTGACATGGCGATAGAACAGTACCGGGCCGCCCTCGAGTTCATTCCCGACTATGGGCCGGCGTTGGCTGCTCTGGCGCGCCTCGGCGCCGAGTAGGAGGCTATACCTGTGCGCAAGAGAAGACTCTTCTTCCTCGTAGTCCTGATCCTTCTTCTGCTCCTGCTGTTCGGCCTCGTCTACGTGTACGTGTCTCTGGACAGAGGCGATTCCACTGCCGATCCCATCGACGTGGCGCCGGGCCTCAAGCATATCCGCAGCATATATAGCTTCGGCGAAGGTGCCGACGCCCTGCTCTCACAGCCATACGGCGTGGCATACGGGGACGGACTGCTCTACGTGGGCCAGATCACGAGAGGCGTGATCGTGGTGTTCGACGATAGGGGTGAGTTTGTCCGCACGATCGGCGTCAAGGGTCGCGGGGAGGGTGAACTCGACAGCCCGGCGGGCATCGATGTCGATGTTGCGGGCGACGTCTACGTCGCAGACTCGGCCCATGCCAAGATCGTGGTGTACCGACCGGACGGAAGCTTTCTCACCGAGATCGACGTCGAACGACCGCTCATCCCGAGGCTCATGGACGATGCCCGCCTGTACGTGGCCTCGTACGATTCGATCAAGGTCTTCTCCGTCCCCGGCTATGAGGAGCTCTCTTCCTGGGGCCGCCGTGGGCGCGGCGAAGCGGAATACGATTTCCCGAACGGCTTGATCGTCACCGATGAAGGGGAGTCGGTCTTCGTCGCCGACGGCAACAACATGCGCCTGAAGCGCCTCGACAAGGATGGCGAGAAGGTGTGGATCGTGGGGGCGCCTCCAGCGGACATGAGTGACGCCGATCGGCTCTTTGGCCTTCCCGGTGGGATGGCCCTGGCCGGCGACGTCCTCTACATCGTCGATCCGCTGAACTCGTCCATACACCTCTATCGCTTGGACGGTACGAAGGTGGGCGAGGTCGGGGAGCCCGGCTCGGAGGAGGGGTTCTTCAGCTACCCCTCTCAGATCGCTTACATGGGCGGCACCCGGTTCGCCATAACCGAGTGGGGCAATGATCGCGTGCAGATCGTGGAGATCGACGCGGCCGCCGTGGAGCGCGCCGCCTCGACGGCGACTCCGGAGATGGGCACTCCCGACACCACCCTTCAGTGATGCACGCGGAGCCGCAGATTGGGTCAATCTTGCTCCCCGCAGGGGAATTCGGGGTTGACCCCACAGGAGCGACGCCGATATAATGCTGCGCGTTGCCCAAAGGTATTCGACACAGAGTGGAAATGGGGTCTAATGCCCAGATCGACTCCTGCCGATACCCTAGGTGACATAGGCTGTTGTCGGGCCACAGGCGTCTGGTTGTTTGTGATATCAGGCACTTGGATCCCGTAGAAGCGGCATACTCCATAGAGGGAGGAGGTGATATCGATATGAAGAAAGCCATCGTAATCGGCCTCGCCCTCATCTTCGTACTCTCGATGACGGTTGTGGCCTTCGCAGTACCGGGTATCCCGTCCGCAGGGACAGGCTACCAGACAGGCTACCTGACTCCTGCTGCTGGTGTGAACCCGCACAGCCTGTACAGCAACACCTCCAACAAGTGCAAGACGTGTCACGCTGTCCACGCCGCGGGTGTTGGTGGTCAAGCCCTCCTGCGGAGCAGCAAGGCGGACGCCTGCGTGTTCTGTCACGTGAGCGCCACGTACACGATCAAGAAGCCGTACGGGCCGGATCCCGCGTTCTACACGACCGAGTACGAGAACAACCACGCTTCGACGCACCAGGGCTCAGGGTACAACGGCTGCGTGAGTTGCCACTCGGTGCACGGCGCCAACACGTTCGTGGCTGCCGGTGACGGCATCACGGCCGGCAAGATTCTCAAGAACAACCCGGGTGGTGCCCCTGTCGGCGTTACCACCGGCGCACTCGCTGCGCCCGCCGCGACTCTGGACGAGTTCTGTCGTGACTGTCACGACAACCTCCAGGTCACCGGCGGCGGAGTCTGCGCCAACTGTCACGTTGATGTGATGCTGGTGTCGAGCTACCAGACTCGCGACCAGAGGTCGCACATCCAGACCACGACGCTCACCAACGCAGTTGGTGCCGTCGTCGCAACCGCTGCTTCGACCAAGTGTCGTAGCTGTCACAAGGGCGCCGCGGTGTACGCGGATGCCAACAGCTTCCCGCACCTCACTTCGGGTGCTCAGTTCCTGACCGATACCCACACCGCTACCAGCCCGCTGGATAGGGTGTGCTTGCAATGCCATCCCGACGTAGGCTCGACCTTCTAGGCCGCTCCTTCGCTGGATCGTCAGGTCCAAGTGGTACACTTCGAGGGGCCCCGCAAGGGGCCCCTCGTCTTGTTACGGCCATCCTCTCTCGTGACGTGGGGGGCACGTGTCTGAAGAGTCGATCGCGCGTCGGGGTGTGGCGTGGACCCCGGCGGATATCATTGCGGTGGTCGGTTGGTCTCTCCTGGTCGTGGTGGCCCCCCTCGCCTTCTCCTCATCCGCCGCCGCGACGTTCTTCACCGCTAAGCTCCTGCCGGTGTACGCGGGTTGTGGGCTGCTCGTGCTGGGTGCCGTGCTTCCGAGAGCGAAGGTCGAGGTTGAGAGGCTGAACCCGGGTGATCGGCCCGAGCCGGGTGGCGTTGGGTTGCGGCGGCGTGCATCGGAGGCCCTTGCGGCCGCGTTTCTTGCCCTCGGACTTGCGAGCGTGGCTACGGCCTCCAGCGTGGCTACGGCCGTTCTTGGCACCTACAACCAGGGCACCGGCTGGCTGTTCTGGGCGGCGGCGGTGGGTGGGTTCTTCGCTCTTCGTCGGTCGCGACTCGATGGGCGCCTGAGGCGTGCGCTTCTGATCGGATTGGTGGCGTCAGGGGTCGTGGTGGCTGCGCTCGCGGTCCTGCAGGCCGCGCATTGGGAACCCCTGCGCTTCCGCCTCGGTTTTCGGGTGGACGGACGAGCGGGTTCCACTCTCGGCAATCCCTTGTATTCGGGTGCGTTCCTCGCGCTGGCCGCCATCCTGTCGCTGGATCTTGCGCGTAGAGCCCATTCCGGCGTTGGAACCGCACTGGCTGCAGGGGCGGCGGCGCTGATCGTCCTCGGTCTCGGTGTGTCGTGGTCGCGGGGCGCCTGGCTGGCCTTGGCGATGGGGGCCGTTGTGTGGGCGGGGAGCGCACTACTCGACTCGGAGTCGGGGTCGCGTGCGCGCGTCGCTTCGCTGTTCGTCGCCTTGGCGGGCTGGAGTCTCATCGTGGGCCTGCTCGTGGTTCCCGCGCTCGCCCCCGCCCGAGGCGTCGGCGTCGGCGCACAAGGACAGGAAGCCGCGATCGAGGCGGGCTCCAGTGTCGAGACCCGTCTCCTAATGTGGGGCATCGCCGCGGAGGCCGCTCTCGATCGTCCGCTGCTGGGCTGGGGCCCCAACAACTATCGTTTCGGGGCGCAGCAGCACATGACAGCTGAGAAACTGGAGTTGGAGCCACTCACGCGCGATGCCGACGCCCATTCGCTCTTCCTGGAGATCGCCGCGACGTGGGGAATCCCAGCCGCAGTCGTCCTGTTGGGCTGGTTCGTGACCATGGGCCTTGCGCTATTCCGTAGGAGATTCGAAGAAGATGGTGCAGCGGCCGCCGGTGTGCTCGCGGCCTTCTTGGCGGGGTCGCTCACCATGCCCCAGAATCTTGTTGTGACGCCGGTTGCGCTCGTGGTGGTGGGGCTCGCCCTCGCAGGTGCTGCCGGTGGCCGTGGGGCGAAGGGTGTCGAGGGTGTCGAGGGCACGCGCCGCTCGGGTCGCGCCGCTAGAGTCGCGCCGCCGGTGATCACCGGCGCCGTTGTGCTCACGTTGGCCGTGGGCTCCTGGGCCTGGTACCAGGCCGATCGCCACTACCTGGTGGGCGAGATCAGGGGCGACATGGGCGAACTCACCGAGGCGGCCGAAGGCTTTCCCCTCGTGGAGTCCTACTGGCGTTCACTCGCGCTCGCGGAGACGCGGGAGGGGATAGCCCAGGGGCGGCCCCTCCTGGTAGCGGACGGGGAGACGCATCTTCGGCGGGGGCTCAGCCTCTCGCCTCGTGACATGGATCTGCTCGCGGCCCTCACGGCGGCGCACCTGCAGCGCGGCGAGTGGAAGAAGGCGCGAGAGAGCGCGCAGCTTGCCACATCGTACTCGCCGGTGGAGCCGCTGCCGCACGCGCAGCTGGCATACGCCCTTCTTCGGTTGGGCGAGACCGAGCGGGCGCTGGCCGAGGCGGAACGTGCCCTCGCTGTGGATGTGCGGAGCGCGCGGGTGCTCCACACCGTGGGCCTCTACTTCAGGGATTCCGGCGACGTCGAGCGCGCCCGCGCTACGTTCGAGCGGGCCCTACTCGTGGATCCACGGTTCACGCCGGCCCGGCAGGAGCTCGACCGGCTGCCCTGATCAGCCTCCCAGGCTTTCCAGGGCGCTCTCTGCATCGCGAAGAGCCGGGTCGAGGGTGAGGGCCTGTTCGTACGCTTTGCGGGCCTCTGAGAGCCTCCCCTGCGCTTGGTGGGTCCGGCCCAGCAGGTACCAGGCCCCGGCGTCTGCCTCGTCGTAGGACAGGATGCGCGCGGCCAGGGGCTCCGCGCCGGCGGGATCGCCCAACTCGAGGCGGATGGCCGCCAGGTTGAAGAGGGCCCCCGTGTGGAAGCGGTCGCGGGAGAGTACCCGTTCGTAGGTGCGCCCCGCCGCCTGGAGCCGGCCGCGCTGGGCCTGCACGCGGGCCAGTGAGAAGAGCATGTCGGGGTGGTGGGGGATGCGTTGCTCGGCGTCTTCGTAGGTGAGGATAGCCCGCGAGAGGAGGGAGGAGTCGGCTCGCTCGCGGGCTTCCTGCTCCAAGGCGCGGCCGTACCCGATCACGTACTCGGCGTCGCGAGGCGAAAGACTCACTGCCCGGGAGGTCGCCTCCACCGCCGCCGCGGGTTCGCTCAAGCCGCGCCTGAACTCCCGGTCGGCCCAGGGGTCCCGTACCGCCGGCGAAAGCAGGGCGAGGGCGAGGGCGAGGAAGGCGACGCCCGCGACCCGTGCGGCCCAGGTGGGCGCGCGGAGGGTCGCCGTGAACTCCCCATGTCTCATCAGGGCGAGCACAAGGCCCGCAAGGGTCATGGCGGCGGGGGTGGTCCAGACGAGGCTGAAGCTGAACAGCGCCTGCACCTCGTAGGCGACCGCGCCTCCGAGAAGGGAGCACGTCGCAGCCGTTCGCTGCCACGAGGGGTGTGGGCTCCGGAGGAGGGAGCGGAGCGCCAGGAAGGCGATTGCGAGCAGGAACCCCACGTACAGAGCCAACCCGGGGAGCCCTGTCGCGTACGCCAGATAGAGCCAGTGATTGTGGGGGCGATCGGGGTAGGCGGCCGCGTCCTCCACTTGGACGAGCCGGAGGGGGCGCACCCGGGGGAACTCCCCGAGGAACGTTTCCGGGCCCGCACCGAGCAGCGGGTGCTCGGCGACGAGGTCGAGCGTCGCCCGCCACATGATCAGTCGCGTCTCGGCCGAGCCTCCGCCTTGACCCTGCGCCACGGTGTCGAAGGCCTCGGTCAAGCGGGTGCCGCTCTCGGCCACGCCGGGCGAGAGGGCGGTGGTGAGTGCCAACGCCGCCACCAGGATGACCGCGGCGGCCGCGCCTCCGAGGAGCAACCGGCGAGGCAAGATGGCTCCGCGCGTCCCCGCTCCCCCGGACCTTCCGGACCTTCCGGGCCTCCCGGGTCTCCCGGCGGCCAGTCGCACGAGAAGCAGAAGCGCGCCCGCGACCGTCAGGCCCGCGACCGCACCGAGCCACGCCCCCCGCCCCGCGCTGAGATAGAGGCCGCCGGACTGCAGGCCGAGTGCGACGATGGCCAGCACGAGTTCCGAGCGGTGGCGCGTGAGGCACATGCCTGCGAGTGTGGCGGGGATCGCCATGGCGATCCAGGCTCCCAGGAACACCGGGTTTCCCATCGGTGACGTGGCTCGGAGCCCGAAGGCCCCAAACCCGGGCGGGCGGAACGGTCCGAGCATCTCTAGGAGCGCGGCGAGGCCCAGAAGCGCGCCGCTCAGTGCGATCGCCCGCACGAGGAGCTTGGCCTGTGCGAGTGAGGCCCGGGAGGCCGTCCAGAAGAAGGCCGCATACCCCACGAACCCGAGAGCTCCTTCGTATCGCGGAGAGGTGCCGAGGAGCGCGACCGGCGCCCATCCTGAGACGGATGCGGCCAAGGCCACCCAGCCGAGGAATCCGAGGAGCAGCAGCTCGGGTACGCGGAGGACGGGCCGCCCTGCATCCCTTCCAAGTAGACGCATGAAGCCCGCGAGGAGCATGAGCACCACGGCGACTCGGAAGACCGTCGCCTTGGGCAGGGCGTACACGTGATGTGCGTCGGGCAGGTAGATCAGCGGCAGCGCGAGCAGGGCCGCCGCCGCGGCCCACACCGCCAGAGAGGGGGCCGCCCTCGCGGAGGGCGCCTGGACGGGCGGTTCCTGGCCCGGTGGCGCCCGGCCAGGCGCCCGGTGCGGTGGTTCCTCCGTGAGGGACACCTCCGCGGGATCGCTCATGGCTGGTGGCAGAACTCGCAGATGGGGGTGGTGGGGATGTCGTCGTGACAACTCGAGCAGTTGGCCGCCGGCGTACCTTGGAGGAGTCCATGGCGGGTCTCCCAGTCAGGCCCGTGCGCGTCGAAGGCCATGTGGCAGTCGCGGCACTCCTCGGGCTCGTGGCAGCGGTAGCAGAGGTCGTCCTTGCCTCCGAATGCGGCCAGCGGAGCATGCTCGACCGTGGAGAACGTCGGTGGGTGGGGCATGTCGAGACCATGGCATTCCCTGCACGGCTCCAGGCTGTGGCAGCCCTCACACGTGCCCTTCTCTGCCAGGTGGGCCTTGGGGTAGGAGTCGGGGATCTCGAGGACCTCTGCGATGTCGGTGAGGTGGCAGGTCTCGCATGTGGCGGCCGCATCCTGATTGTTGTGGCACGCGAGGCACTTGTCCATGCTCGGCCGCTCGACGAACCCCTTCGTGACCAGGTGCCCCGGTTTCCCGTGGCACCCGAGACAGCTGATCCCAGCACCGAGGAAGTCCTCATGGCGCACCTGGAGCGAACCGAATTGGGCCGTCCCTGTAGTGATGTCACCGTGGCAGAGTAGGCAGCGCGAATCGCTGACGCCGGCGTCGAGCCGAGGCGTGCCCCCCAGGTAGTGCGTCGTCAGGTTGCTGAGTCCTCGCACGCGGGTGGCGACGAACCCCATGACTCCCCGGTCGCCGTGGCAGCGCAGGCAGTCGTTCCCTGCGTGGTCCGATTGATTCCAGGAGGTCACGCTCGCCGCGATCTCGTGACAGCGGCTGCAGGTGGTGGGGGCGGTGGCGAACTCGTCGCCGGCCAGAGAGAGACCCAGGAACACGAGCAGGATCCCCGGCACCAAGAGGGGCGTGACGAAACGTTCCCGCCACCGGCGCTTCTGCTCTCGTTCACCACGCGGCCCCCAGGAGACGATCAGGAGGAGCACCACGAACACGAGAAGCAGTGCGATGGCCGCCGCGGCGATGAACACCACGGTTCTCTGCGGGTCGGCTTGAGGGTCGGCCCATACCTGGCGCAGATCGGTGAGTAGGGTCCGCAGGAACGACATCATGCCGGCGCCTCGCTCATCCGGGGCCGCGCAGTTCTTCGAGGGCTTCGGGAGGAAGCCCCGGATGGATGTGGGCGGTGTGGCAGTACTGGCAATCTTCGGGCACGTGGCAGCGGTCGCACGTGGCCCGGTCCAGCTCGCGCATCCGCTCCTCGTGTTCGGGGAGGAAGCCCTCGGGATGGGGCATCTCGATCTGGTGGCACGAGTCACAGAAGCTCTGCTTGTGGCAGTCGGTGCAGGCTCCGCGGGCTTCGATCGCCTGGGCGCCGTGGAGGTGCGGGAATGCGTTCGGGTCGTGAGGGAGCTCGACCCCGTGGCAGCTCTTGCAGAAGGTGCGGGCGTGGCAGATGGTGCAGGCGCTGAGATCACCCATGCCGTGGATGGTGCCCACTTCCGATCCGTGCACTATCGCCTCGATGCCGGGGAGCTGGGCGACTCCGCCCGTGGGCTCTGTCATGTGACACACACTGCACGCCGTGCCGGCGGTCGTGCCGTCGTGGCAGAAGGAGCAGCTGGCGTGAGTGAGCCCCCCTGTGACCGGACTATCGCCGTGGAGTGCCCGCGTGTGACACGAGGCGCACGGGATGCGTGCGTCGAGTACGTCGGAATGGCGCATACGGATGTTGTTGGCCACGGCCAATCGCCCGACGATCTGGCTCTCGTGACACGAGAAGCAGGTGGAGGAGGGGACGAACGCTCGGGAGGCATCGATGTCTGAAAACGGGCTCATGTGCACGACCAGGTTGCGGACGGCCCGGACGTTCAGCTCCAGCAGGTTGAGCGAGCCCTGGGTCCTATGGCAGTCGAGGCAGCGCACCTGCGCGTGGCTGCTCTCGGAGTTCTCCGCGAGGACGCGCTCCGGCACGTGGCACCACGAGCAGCCCCGCTGAGTAGTGGCCTGAACAACGAAGCCCACCTCCGCGACGGCGAACAGGAAGACCACCACGATGAGGAGAGCCTTGAGCGGAAGGCGGCCGAGCAGCGCCATGGCCCGTTTCGCGGTTTCTGCGGGTTTGAACACCTGCTCCCTTGGTGGTAGCCTGCCGAAGGCGTCTTTGACCTGTCGAAGGCGTCGTGTGGCTGCGAAAAGCCGTGTCGCTCGGTCGAAGGAACAGTATATCGTGCGTGAGGAGTGCTTCAACCGCCAAGTGGAGTCGCCGAGCGAGGAGCGGAGCACGCCTCTGCCCATCACCGGCGGATCGTGTTGCGGGGGCGAATGAGCTCATCGGTCTCGGCGGCTCCTCGACGCCTGTACATCGCTCTGATCGTGGTTCTCTCGGTGGCCCTCGTGAGTCTGCTCGCGATCTACCTGCGGGTCGACGGCGCGCCTCCGGAAGTCGGGTCCACCATGACCACACTGGGGCCCGGCGAGAACGCCGGAGAGCCTTCGTTCCTCTACCCGGTGCAGGTGCCGGCCGACCGCCCCTTCCGTCCGCGCAATTCCGCCGTAGCCGGGAGCCGCGTGTACGTCGCGGATAGCGAGGGCCAGCGTGTCGCGGTACTCGATCTCGCCGAAGGCCAGGAAGCCCAGATCGGTTTCATCCCCATCACGCCCGACAGTCTCGATCAAGAGCTGCCTCGCGATCCGCAACCCACAGCCGTGGGAGTGCTGGCCGACGGCACGCTCCTCGTTGCCGACGCCGCCAATGGACGCGTATGGCGACTCACCCCGGACGGTTCGTTCCTCGGTGATTTCATCTCGGAAGACGAGCGCACCCGCTCCGAACTCCTCTCCCCGGTGGGCCTCGCGGTCACCCCGACCGAGGTGCTGCTCACCGACGTGGGAGACCAGCGAGTGAAGGCGTTCTCCACCTCGGGCTCATACCTGCGGTACTTCGGGGGCGAGGGGTTCCATCCCGGTGAGTTCTCCTTCCCGAACGCGTTGGCGGTGGACCGTGACGGGCTGGTGTACGTAGCCGACAGCAACAACAAACGGGTGCAGGTGATCGGCGCCGAGAGCGGCGTGGTCACCGTGATCGACAAGGCGGACACCGAAGAGGGACTCGTTCTGCCTCGTGGCTTGGCGTTCGACAGATTCGGCCGCCTGCACGTGGTGGACACCTTCGGGCAGGCCGTACAGGTGTACGGGTCCGACGGCGGCCTCCTCTACACGTACGGGCGCGGCCCCGGCGATTCCAGGCGGTTGACTCTCCCCGAGGGCATCGCCATCACCAACGACCGCATCGTGATCTCCGACGGCGGCGCGCGCCGGCTGGTGGTCTACTCCTATTAGGCATCTTCCGGTCGCGGCGCCCCGCCCGCGTCCGTAGGCCCAACGAGAAGCGGGCCCCCGCAGGGACCCGCTTCTCTTGGACCACTGCCCGGGACCAGATCGCGGACGAGCCGATCGTGCCCGGAGCTACCTCGTCAACACGTAGCGTGCTTCAGAGATCTTGTAGTCGTCGCTGGCGCACGTGACGCGCAGCTTGAACCACGTGCCGCTGGTGGCCTTGACCAGGGTGGTGACATCGAGGTCGATCCAACCGGTCTTGGACACCGTGTACTGGGAGTAGCTCGACTCCAACGAGTTGCCGTCGCTGTTGTAACGGTAGACGCGGATGGTCTGCGTCTTCCCGTCTCTGAGCGAGTTCACGTAGAGCCTCAACACGGCCGTCTTGACGGTGCTGCCGCTCTGATCGAGCCGCAGCGACATCATCTTGCGGTTGCGGTTGATCTCGTACGAGTCGCCGTAGCTACTGTCACTCATCTTGCTGGTGACGTCGTACCGCTTATCGGCTCGGCTGTCTGAGTCGCTGTTGTTGAGGTTTTCCAGGTACTCGGCCTTGGTCACCTTGTACTCGGTCGTCGCCGGCGGCACCGTGGTGCTGGTGGTCGACGTGGTGGTGGTGGTCGACGTGGTGGTGCTCGACGTTGTCGTCGTGGTCGTCGTCGGCCCCGTAGTCGTCGTGGTAGACGAAGTCGTGGTCGTCGACGAGGTGGACGTCGTGGTCGTGGAGGTCCACGCGGCGTACCAGCCCAAGTAGAACTTGTGGCACGTCCCACAGCTGGTCATCGTGTTCTTGCTGAGGTCGTGACACTTGCCGCAGGCGTTGCGATCGGCCACGTGCTTGCTGTTGGCGAGGTGCACGTCCGTCTTCTTGTTCGAGGCGGGGCCGTGGCACTTCATGCAGTCGCCGCTGCCCATGTGCGACTTGTAGTCGTGGCAGCCCGACGACAGACACGGCGTCCGGAACTGCGACGGCGTGAACCCGTACTTGAACGGCGTGGGTCCGTGACCCGGCACGCCCGACTTGTGGCAGAACGTGCACGGCTTGGCCTGGTGCTGGCTCTTGCTGTGGACCTGTTCCACGCTGTGCTCGTGGCACGTGGCCGTGGCACAGGCGGGCGGCTGCGGCGGCGTCGCGTTGACACCGCTGTGGCAGGAGATGCAGGCCACACGCTTGTCGATCACGTGCTTGTCGTGCAGGCTCTTGCCCGGGCCACCGATGCTGTGGCACCCGGTCGAGGCACAACTAGCCTTGTACGGCTCGCGCATGGCGTGCGGACCGCTGCCGTGGCAGACCTTGCAGTCCGACGTGGTCGGATACTTGGTCGTGCTGTGGCAGACGTTGCAGCCAACGGGCGAGTGGACCGTCCGCAGATCGGTGGCGTGGCATCCGGACTTCGCGCAATCGGTCTGAGACGACACGTGTTTCGTGGTCTCAGCCAGATGGCGCACCGGAGCCAGACCGCCGGTCTTGTGGCAGTCCGCGCACTTGTACGTCCACACGAACGACTGGGGCAGCGGATGGCAGTTGCCACAGCTGCGCGAGTTGCTGATGCTGGTGCTCCGAGCGTGTTCCGTCGGGAGCATCATCAGGTGGCAGCTCTGGCAGTCGGTGCCCTCGTTGGCCGTGTGCTTGGCGGTCGCGCCCGCGTGATACGCGGTGTGACAGCTTGTGCACAGCGGCAGCGCCGGATTCGCACCACCGTACGTGGCGATCACCGACTTCACTGTGGCCGACGCCCCAGCGCCGTGGCACGCGTCACACCCGAGTGGGTTGTTGACGGTGTGCTCGGTCACCAGGTTGTTGGAGTGGCACAGCGAGCAGTCGGATGCGGCGAGCTCGTGCTGCTGCACGTGCTGGCCGGCCGTCGGCCCGTGGCACTCGGTGCACGTCGGGTTCATAGCGGCCTTGGTACCGCCGGTGCGGTAGGTCGCGATGACCTGCTGGACGGCGGAGGAACCGCTGTGGCAGGTGGCACAGTTGAGCGCGCGACGATCGACGTGTTCGGTGACCAGGTTGGCCACGTGACACGAGGAGGACTGGCATTCAACAGGCGGCTGCACCGGATTGGTGAGCGTGTGCTGGTTCAGGTGCTGACCGGCGCTGGCGCCGTGGCACACGAAGCAGCCCTGCTTGACACCCGTTGCCTTCCACGCCACGATGGCGTTCTTGGCGACCGCCGGAGCTGTCGTTGCGTGACACGTGTTGCACGAACCGACCGTGCCCGTCTTGAACGTGCGTCCCACGTGCTCCGTGGAGATGTTCAGGACGTGACAGCTCGGTGCGTTGCACGAGGCGTACGTGTTCGAGAGTGCCGCGTCGGGATCGTGAGTCGCGGTATGACCCGCGCCCGCGTTCGCGCCGTGGCACGCCTGGCACGTGCGGTCGCCGTTGTCGATGGCCGTCAACACCAAGGTCTTCGACAGGGCGCCCGTGTTGCCGAGGTGGCAGCGTGCGCACACACCGTTCGTAGGTGTCGTGTCGTTCTGCACGTCCGTGGCCGGTTGCGACCAGCGGATCTCGTGCTCCACCAGCAGGTTCGCGTTGTGGCACCCACTCTGACCGCAGCTCTGGTCAGGCGCCGAAGTCGGCGACTGGTGCTCCAACGTGGGCGTACCGTGGACCGTGTGACATTGGTCGCAGTTCGTCAGCTGACCGGTCTTCGCCGCCGCGATGGCGGCCACCACTTCCGCGCGCGTGCTCTTGTGGCACGTGTCGCAGTTGAGCGGTGAGCCGTTCGCCGCGAGCCAAGCCGGGCGACCCGTCGTGGCGTCACCGGTGTGCTCCAAGATCACGTTGTTCGTGTGACAGATGGCGCAGTCGGTGGTGCCAGACGATTGGTTCGAGTACTTGTAGTAGCCGGAGCCGATGGTCTTACCGGCGGGCAACGCGTGCTGATCGAAGTGCCCTGACATGTGGCAGGCTTCGCACGAGGTGTTGTTCGCGAGGATGGCCTCGCGTACACCGGCGCGCGGAGAAGCAGTATGACAGGTGTCACAGCCTCGGCCGTACCCCGCGTGGAGCGTGGCCAAGTTGGTGCTCACGTGACAACCGCTGTCGAAGCATGCCGTCGAGGTCGTCAGGTGACGATCGACGTGGATGCTCGTGACCGTGTGGCAGGTCGCGCAGGTCGGGTTGGCGGCGGTGTTCGCCGCGAACGTCGAGACTTGCGACGCCACCCTGCTGCTCGGCGCGTGACACGTGTCGCAGTCGTACACGCCCCAGGTGCTGCCGTTCACGTCGGCCGGGAAGTCCGGATCGATGTGCACGGGCAACAGGTTGGTGGCGTGACAGTACTGACACTCGGCCGGAGGTGCCACCGGAGCCGTCAACGCATGGTCGTCGGCATGGCCGGACACCGGGCCGTGGCAGTCTTCACACGTCGGGTTCATGGCGGCCTTCAGGCCACCCGTGCCGTAAGTCGTGATCACACCCTGAACGGCGGCGGAGCCGGCGTGGCAGGTATTGCATGTGAGCGCGCGACGATCGACGTGTTCGGTGACCAGGTTGGCCACGTGACACGAGGCCGACTGGCAGGTGAGCGGCGGCTGCACCGGGTTCGTCAGGGCGTGAGCCGGAGTATGCATACCGGCATCGGTACCGTGACATACGTAGCAGCCTTGCTTGACGCCACCCGGCGCTGAGCCGGCGGCGATCGCCCCGACAACGGCCGGATCGACCGAGTCGTGACATGTGCCGCAACCAAGCGGTTGGTTCGTCAGGTGCTCTGTGACCAGGTTGAGGTCGTGGCAGTCGGCGGCTCCGCACGAGGCGTACGTGGCCGTGAGGGCCGCGTCCGGCTCGTGCGCCAGCTCGTGCGACTCACTTGCGTGACATCCGGCTTGGCCGCAGGAGGGCACGAGGCGGATGCTGGGCTGCAGCGAAGGCGACACCGGCGGTTGGAGCGCATGGCACCGACTTGCGAGGCAGGTGAGCGACTTGGTCACGGCCGTTGTGCCGAGTCCTCCGCTGACGACCTGGGTGGGTACGCCCGGCACGATTGTGCCCGGGAGCGAGCCGTTGCCGTGATAGGGAAGTTGGTGCGTGACCATGCTGCCGTGGCACCATTCGCAATCGACGACTCCCGAGTGGCATCCCTCACAGATTTGACCTGTGCCGGCGTAGATCGTCATGTTAGTGCCGTCCGACCGGATCCCGTTGTGTGACCGGTGGATCTTGGCGACGTCCGTCGTGGTAGTGGGCGCTATGTCATGGTCCGCTAGCCACGCCTCCGAGTGGCACGGAGCGCACTTGGTAGTTGTGTCCACCGGCGAAGCTGTGAAGCTCACCAGCTTGCCCGTTGCCGTCCCGCCGGGGGCCTTGTGGCACTCGAGGCAGTCGAAGTTTGTGAGTGCCAAAGCCGGCGAGGCCGTGGCGAGAAGCACGGCGGCGATCAAGATGGTGAGTACTACGAGTTTCTTCATCTTCATTTGCGATTCACCTCCTTTCCACATTGGTCTATGGAGGAAAGGAGTTTGTGAACTTCGGCACTACTACGGCAGGTAGTAATGCCCCTGAGACGAGTCGACCGGAGCCTAGGCTCCGGTCTGAAGTAACGTCGTCTCCTGTTCTTGAGATGAACCGGAAATGAAAGAAACCGGCCATCCCCACGGCCGGTTGCACTACTAGCTCCCCCCGCCCCAAGTGCCCAGGTACGGAAACGGGGATCGATGCCTCCAACTCCTTTTACTCTCAGGCAATAGCGTATCGGCATCCTAGGGGCCTGTCAAGGGGTATTCCTGCCCGTGGAGGACCCGCTTTCAAGCAGGGAATGTGCCATTTACAGCGAGTCTTAGAGACGGGCAGAATAATTCGCATGCAACCAAGACTTTCTACTAGGAGAAAAACCACCGATTTCAGACGCATGGATTCTGAGGTGTGGTCCGCTGCCGACGGGACATGCGGTGAGCAAAGGAAAAGCCCGGCTGGAAGGCCGGGCTTTTCACGGTGTTCGACGCGCCGGCCCCGAAGGGCCCCGCGATAGCTATTCGACGTTCAGTGACAGGATGAGCAGCTGGTCGGAACCCTTCGCCTTCTGGATGATCTCGAAGGTGACAAGTTCGCCCATGTCGGCGATCAGTTCGCCGGAGGGGGTCTCGATGCGGCGGAGTACGCGCTTCCCAATGAGGAAGTGCTTCTGCTGCGACGTGAACGCATCCTCGGCCGGGGCTTCCGCGGTGGGAGCTCCCGCGGCTGGGGCCTCTACCACAGGTGGTTCTTCGACCGGCGCCTCCTCGACGGCAACTTCGGGCTCCGATAGGTCGAGGGCGGGTTCCGAGGTGAGCGTGTCGTCGGCATAGGCGGGGGTCACGGCCGCAAGCGGTGCGATCTCCTCGGCTACCTCGACCTCCGGCTCGACTTCCTTGAGCTCTGCCACCAATTCGACCGGCGGTTCCTCGATGACCTCCACGACTTCTTCGACTTCGACCGCGGGCTCGACCACCGGTGCCACGGCTTCGGCGACGGCCGGTGCTTCGACGGCCGTCGCTTCTTCGGGAGTCGTGATGGCCTCGAAGGCTTCCTCCAACTCCTGAGCCGGTTCGTGCGCGGGCTCTTCGACGGGAGCGGGTTCGAGCGCGACCGGGGGCTCCGGCTCGGGCTCGACGACCGCGATGGGCTGTACGGGCTCGAGTTCGGCCACTGCGACCGGAATCACGGCCGGGGCTTCTGTCTTCGCCGGCTCGACCGTCTGCGTCCTGGCCACCCGCTCGAGCGAGCTGTCGTCCTTCTGCAGGTGTTGGTCGTAGTCGGCCTCGAGGACTATGATGTCGCGCCCCAGGCGGTAGACACTGGAAGCCGGGATCACGGCCGTCTCACGGGGGTATACCGTCTGGTCGGCGGCGATGAACTCCATGCCGACCACTTCGCCGGTCTTCGTGTCGATGAAGTAGTCGCCGATGGTGCCGACCGTGCGACCCTCACGCGTGATCGCCTTGGCGTCGGTGATGGTGATGTCCTTCTCCGCGAGCGCTGCGAGCGCGGGGTTGGCGGAGATGGCGGCGATCTTGGAGCCGCTTTCCACGATGACCGCGTCGAGTCCTACCGAATGGGCCGAAGCGTACGGCAATACCGACGCCTCATACAGGCCCAGATCCACGAGAAAGCCGGCCACCTTGACCGTCGCGTCGTCGATCAGAAGGCCGTCCACTTCGCCCACGACGGTGGCCGTGTCCAGCGCGACGATCTGAAGACCCAGGAGATCCGTATCAATCCTTGCCATAACCTCATTCCTCCTTTGTTGATCCGGACGTGCCCTGGGTAGACGTGTCCGATTCCATCATGTCCGAGATTGTCCTCTCCAAATGCTCCAGTAGCATCGGGTTCTCCGTGTACGAGGTAGCCTGCATGTAGGAGGCCGCCGCCGGACCGCTCATGCGCTGGGTGCGGAAGACGTTGCCTATCTCTACGTAGAGCTTGAGCTTGGCGTCGCGGTCGTCCGTGAGGGCGAGTGCCTTCTGGAACTCGGCCACTCCGTCTTCGTAGAGGCCGTTCTGCAGGAACTTGAATCCGAGCTGCACCCGGAAGTTGAATCCCACCAAGTTGGCGGCCGGCGTCGGAGCCGCGGCTGTCGCCGCGGGCCCGGCCCTCTCCTCGGCCCTCTCCGCGGGAGCTGCGTCGGCGGCCTTCGTCTCGGCCGCCTCGGATGCGGCCGTAGCCGCGGCTACATCGGACGTGGCAGTGACGCCGGCAGCGGCGCCTGCGGGGGCGGTGGTGGCCGAAGCGGCTGCTGCTACGGCCGGCGTAGGCACGGCCTTCTTGCGATCGCCAAGATCGTCTTCCATGTCTTTGGCGAGGGGTTTGTCGATGAAGGCGGCGGCGTTCTCAGCTGGGGAGGCGTCGACGGCAACTCCGGTCCGCGCAGACTCTGCCACCGGTTTCGTGCGCCCCACCAGGAACGAGAGGACGATGAGCACCAGGCCCGCAAGCACGAACACACCGGCCACTGCGAGCACCAGCGTGTTCATATGGTGTGCCTTTCAGAGGTCATGGCGCTCGTCGAGTCCCTCCCTTTGGTCGGTCAGAGAGATTCCTCGGAATCGACCGCACGATCTTCAAACCCCGCCTTGATCATGACGAGTTCAGCGCTCATCGTGATGAGGTCCGACGCGGGAACGAGGTACGTGGCGGCGACATCGTCGTCCCCCATGTCTTCCGGCAAGACTTCGATGCCCTTGATGACACCGGTGGCCGAGTCGAGATAGTAGTCTCCAACCACGCCCACGAGATCGCCGTGGTCTGTCATGACGAGGGTGTCGGTCACCTGCACGTCGCGCTCGGCGAGCGCTTCAAGTGCGGTGTGCTGGGAGATGGGCTTGACGGCCGATGAGGCGCCGATCATGACCGCGTCTTCCCCGATGCTCAGAATGTCGCTGAAAGAGAGCGCCTTCGCTTCGTACACGCCCAGGTCGATAACGAGACCGACGACGGCGTTCTTCGTGTCGTCCACGATGAGCGCGTCCACCTCACCCACGACCGTCGCGTCTTCGAGGCTGACTACCTCCAGACCCAAGAAATCCTTATCGCTGCGAGCCATGTAGCCCCACTCCTCCTTGTTCCGTCGGACGTGTCGTGATGCCTATCGCGTCTCGCGCCGGTATCGCCCGCATCATAGCAGAAGGGGGGTAGGATTTGTGAAACTCTGCCCGGGCCCGTGAGGAGCGCGGACGGACTCTTGTGTCATACTATCCTCGGCTCGGAACGTGAGGCCGGGTCGTGGCTTCCTGCACGCACGACCAGCCGTTGGCCTGCGGCGAGCATCGGTCCAGCATGAGTACGGAGGCGACTTCGTGTCGGTGAGACAGCTTCTTCTGGCACTCGGGATAGTCCTGCTGCTCGGCGGCGTCGCGGTCACGGTCGTGGCTTCGTTGCGGAGTGAGCCCGTCGCCAGCACCCCCACCTCCATCGTCGCGACCACCAGCCCTGCGTTGGGGGAAGCGATCCCGGGCACCTCGGACATCCAATCAGGTGATCTTGCGGCCGCGCAGTCGAAGCTGGAGGCGCACCTTGAGGCCAACCCTCAGGACAAGCAGGCCCGCTACCTTCTGGCTCTCGTGCACGAGCGCGGGCTCGACTGGGACGGGGCGATGCAGGTGTACGCGGACATCCTCGAACTTGACGCCCGTGATTTCGAAGCCCACTTCCGCATTGCGAATCTGTACCGGCGCCTCGAGCAGCCTGAGGAGGCGGCAGCAAGCTTCGAGGAGTCCCTCCGCCTCAACAGCGACTTCACGGCGGCGCGCGTGGCGCTTGCCGAGACGGTCGCCGGACTGGGCGACGCCGATCGCGCCATCCGACTCTACTTCGAGGTGATCGAGATGCGCCCCATGGGGGTGCAGTTCGACCAGATTCGCGTGGCGCTGGCCGAGCAGCTGGTGGCGGTGGATCAGGCCGACAACGCCGCCCTGCAACTCGAGAAGGCCCTCGCCGAGAACCCCGACAATGCTGAAGCGAGGGCGTTGCTCGACGAGTTGCGGGGAACGTCCACGACCACGACGCAGCCCGGGGCCGACGGGACCACCTCAACCACGGTCGCCAACTGAGCGGGCCGGCATTCTTGTGTCCCCGATGACGCCGCCCTTTGATAGCATGCGGACTGGACAAAGGTGTGGCGGCTTGGAGGGGTGATGTGCACTCTAGCGAAACACTCCTCGTGCCGATAGAAGATAGGTTGAGGTTGGTCGAGGGAGGCATCGATCGGACGTCCAAGTGAGAGTGTGAAGAAGGCCACAAGCCTGCGGATCACGGGGCTGGGTGCGCGCGTCCTCGTGGGCTTCATGCTGCTCGCGCTCTTCTTCGTCTTCAGCGCGGTTCCTGCGCAGGCCGTTGTTCGAACGTACCACCTCACCGCTTCGAACGGGCAGGCGTGGCCAGGCGGGGCGGTAACGACGAACTCGGCGAACAATACCGACTACAGCGTCCCGCAGAATCCGACTGCTACGCAGTACGGCCGCACGTACCTTCAGACGACGACGCCCGCCGGCAGCCAGACCAGATGGCTGTACGAGTTCGCGACGACCGGGACGCGCCTCATAGGGATGGCGGTCCTTCCCAGCGACTACGCCACCGCGGTGACCATCGCACCGAACTCCACAGCGACGTTCGGGTACAGGAACGAGGGCGGCACATTCACCTTCGACCTCGTGGATGTCGACGGGGCAACGGGCTCGTTCGTGGTGATCGGTAGCTATTCGACCAGCACCCTCGCCGCCACCGCGACAGCCCTCAGCTTCACCTTCAACAACTCGACGCCAACGGTGATCCAGGCAGGCCACCGCCTTGGGGTGCGCGTCAGTGTGACGAACCCTTCGAGCCTGCGACACAGGATCCACTTCAACATGAATGCCGATCCCGATCGCAGCTTCATCACCGTGGATGAGTTGACCGACTCTACCGCCCCCACCACCATGCTCTCCACCAGCCCCGCCGCGCCCGACGGGGACTCCGGCTGGTTCAAGACAGTTCCCACGATCACACTTAGTGCCACCGACCCCGAGGGCTCGCCCACCACCACCCGATATGCCTGGAACAGCGACCCCGCCCCCGGCACGGGCACCCTCTACGCTGGTACGTTCCCGGCCCTCACGGGCACCAACACCCTCTGGTACTACTCGCGGGACGCCATCCCCAACGAGGAGACGCCGCACAAGAGCCAACTGTTCAATGTGGACGCAACCATCGCCGCCCCTACCATCACCACGCCCACGGGTGCGGACGGCGCGCCGCCGCCCACCGGCATCCGGGGCACGGTGAACTACGACGCCACGGCCACCGACGCCGGCTCGGGCGTGAACTACGTGGCCTTCTACTACTATGCGTGGAACGGTTCTTCCTACGACGCGGTGGGCACCCAGGTGGGCGTGAACCAGACGACGCCGGTGTCCGGTTCGACCTACCGAGTGTCGTGGAACACGGCCCTCGTGGCCGACGGCAGGTATAAGCTGCAGGCGCAGCTTCGCGACGTGGCCGGCAACACCTCCTTCTCTCCGGCCCAGTACGTGCGGGTGGACAACACCGGCCCGACGGTGGCAATCACCGCCCCCGCGGCCGGTGCGACCATCAGGGGCACGGCGTATCAGATCCGCGGTACCGCCAGCGACGCGGTGATCTCCAACTGGACTCTCTCCATTTCCGCAGTGTCTCCGGTGTCATGGACCACGTTGGCCACGGGCACGAGCAATGTGACCGACGCCGTCCTCAACACGTTCAACACCACTACGCGCTCCGACGGGCAGTACCAATTCCGCTTGACGGCCACTGACGCTCTCACGAACTCGTCCACGATCACGGTGTCACCCGTGACCATCGACAACACCGGCCCGGCTGTGGTCGCGGCCGTGGCCATCGCGGCCACCAACGTCGATGTTCTCTTCGGCGAGAACCTGGCGCCCGCCTCGGTGCTTCCGGCCTACTTCACCATCCCCGGCCTCACCGTGTCCGGCGCCACCCTGCTTCCCGACAATCGCACGGTGCGGCTCACCACATCGGCCCAGACCGTGAGCGCCCCCTACACGGTGAGCGTAAAGCTCACGACCCCTTCGGTGACCGACGTGGCCGGGAATCTGCCGCAGGCTCCGGGCACCGCCGGCTTCCTGGGCTACAACCCGGCGCTCGACGTGACTCCGCCGGTGCAGCTGACCGGGCTCACCGCCTTCTCCGGCCACGCCCGCAACCGGCTCTCGTGGGATGCGTCGATAGCCCCCGACCTCGCGGGCTACAACGTCTACCGCGACACCTCGGCCGGCGGCGCCTTCGCGACGAAGGTCAACGGCGCTCTGATCGCCGCCACTACCTACGACGACACCACCTATGGAGCCGAAGGGGTCGTCTACTACTACAAGGTGACGGCGGTCGACACGAGCGCGAACGAATCGGTGAAGTCCGATGTCGCCGACACCGGGATGGTGCTGGTGAACTCGAACGTGGGTTCGGGTGGGGGCACGCTTAGCTCCTCGAGCGGTGAAGCGCGTATCGTGGTACCGGCCGGTGCGCTGGCCGGGGTCACCCCCATCGCCATCACCGAGCAGGTCGCCGCCCCGAGTTCGCCGCCCAAAGTCTTCGTGACCCCGAGCTATCGGTTCACGCCGGCGGGGCAGCTGTTCACCAACCCCGTGCAGATCACGCTGAAGTACGTTCCGGGGGCTGTGGACGAATCGACCATCAAGCTCCTCTACTTCAACGGCTCGGCGTGGGTGCAGGTGGAGGGCGGCTCCGTGGTGAACCAGGCGGCCGACACCGTCACCGGCACCGTGAGCCACTTCACCGAGTTCGCGGCCGCCAGCCTTGACGTGACGGCTCCCACCGTCTCGAGCGTCACCCCGGCGAACGGCGCCACCGGCGTCCCGGTGAACGGGTTCGTCACCATCGTGTTCAGTGAACCCATGGACCCGAGCACCCTCACCAACGACAAGGTGCAGATCCGCATCGGGGCGACGCCCATCTCGGCGGAGACCGTCGTGCTGAGTTCGGATCGCACCCGGGTCTACGTCTATCCCGACGCCATGATGGACATCAGCACGGTGTACACCGTGTGGATCTCGGGGGCTGTCACTGACCTCGCGGGCAACCCGCTCGGCTCCGCGTCAACCACGACCTTCACCACGGCAGCCACCGGCATCACGGCGCACGGGGGTTACACGACGGCCAAGAATCTCTGCCGCAACTGCCACTCGGTGCACGGAGCCGCTACCCGGGCCGCCACGGGCGGCGGCAAGCTCTTCCCCGCCGCCACCGAGAAGCAGGTGTGCTATGCCTGCCACGACGGGACCGGGTCTTCCTACAACGTGAAGACCGCCGACAACGTCTCGCCCTTCTCCTGGGACTTCCGCGAGAACCCCATCGGCACGACCGTGATGACCTCGTCGCATCCGGTGGCCCGCGCAATGACGTACTCGTGGGTCAACGCGACCACCACGAACACCGGCGTGACCATGCGCTGCTCCAACTGCCACAACGCCCACAACATGACGGGCACCGGCGCACGCTTCCTCGTCAACAAGAAGGTCGACCCCAGCTTCTCCGGGGCGTACGTGGTCAACACGGGCAAGGACTTCTGCTGGACGTGCCACAATACAACGGCCGCCACCTCCGCGGGCTACATCTCGAGCGCCTCCTGGAACGCCAGCACCGGCTCCGACCACAAGACCTACTACCCCACCACCGACGCGGGCCACAACAAGACCACCGGCGCCGTGATCATGACCAACAACCAGCGGGTGCCGTCGAAGCAGAACATCGCCTGCAAGGGCTGCCACAGCGAGCATGGGAGTTCGAACAGTAAGCTGATAGCTGAGCAGGTGAACGGAGCGGCGATCACGTTCAACAGCGCGACGGTAACGGGCTACAACACCACCTACAATCCCCTCTGCTTCAGGTGCCACTCCGCAGCCGGGCTCGGAGGGATCTACTGGCCGGGCACGAGCGTCTCGACGGCGGCCTACACGAGTTCCGGTCACGACGTGACTGCCAAGAACCGCAGCCTGACCTACTCGCCGCCCGTGCCGGCGGTCGCGCAGAACCTGCGGGTGGGCGTGTGCAAGCAGTGCCACAACCCCCACGGCACGCAGTTCGCGAACTACACGCTGGCGTTCGAAGAAGACCTCTGTTATCAGTGCCACGCGGCGGCTGGACCGGGGCGTCTGCTCGGTCCGGGCAGCTACAGCGTGCAGCGCCAGTTCACCCAGGGGCGCGCGGGTGGTTCCACGACGGTTCCGGACTTCACGCGGGCCTACAACCGGGCCGCGGCGGGGGCCGCGGTTCCTCTGAGCCGGCACCCGGTGCTCGATGCGGAGCAGACCAAGACATTCGACACCATCAAGAAGAACAACAACGGAACCGTCACGACGGTCACCGCCACAACCGGCGCCATCGAATGTCTGAACTGCCACAATCCGCACGTGAACGCAGGCGCCAATCCGTCTAGCAACTATTGGAAGGTGCTCGATGCCGACGTGCAGCCGGGGCAGGTGGGTTATCCGACGGCTCTGCGCGTGTATGCCACTACCAACACCCTGACCATCGGTGCGACCACCTACAGCTACAACTCGGGGACCGCGGCTCCCAACGCCGACGCCAACCCGGATAAACCCCTGGGCACGAACCCCTCGCCGGTCGGTGGTCATCCCTACAACCCGGCCAGCGGCTCGGCCGACGCCACCGCCGACTCCATCAAGTTTTGCTTGGCCTGCCACGACAACACGGTGCCCACGGGTACGTCGCCTGCAGTCAGCATGGGCGCCGCGAACCCTGCCGGGCTCCCCATGAATATCGCGACTCGCTATCTCGCCACCGGGAACACCGGCATCGCACACGGCAACGGCCGCGGCAACTACATGAACGAGAACGACCAGCGGCCGCGTTATCCGTTTCAGAGCTCCACGTACAGCAATACGCCGCCCGCCCGAGCCTACGCCGCGATCCAGTGCACCACCTGTCACGACCCCCATGGTTCCCAGAACGTCTACTTACTCCGCGAGTACATCGTCGTGGACGGGATCAACATGAACGCCGGCCGCACCTATCTTCCCGGAGCGGCGATCAGCATCCCGGCGTGGCCTATCGACGGCAACGGCCGTCTATACGACGACTTCTACGGCAAGTTCTGCGGCACGTGTCATTCCGGCTCGGGTGACTGGCGCGACCACAAGGGTGGTATGGGCGGCACGCCCACCACCAGCACACGCTGCGACAACGAGCACCGCTGGTCGCGCTACCAGGGCGGCACGGATGGTCTTCACGACAACGACGTCAACCGCGGAGACAAGCGATCCTGGTAGCTCGGTAGTGTCCAAGCGCGTTCGGTTCCAGCATCCGCATAGGCCTGCCGCACCGCCACGTCCTGTAGGATGATTCTTCGATGCGATCCTCCGCACTACTCCGTCTGACTCTGTTCGCAACGGCGCTCGCCGTTGCGGTGGTGCTCGGGGTCTTCCTCTTCGAAACGTACTGGGGCGACGCGCGCCGAACCGCCGCCTACGGCATGACCCGGGAGGCGGGCGCTCTTGCCGGCGACGCGCGCACAGCCGTACTCGAGGACGCTCTGACGGTGGACGAAGGCAACTGGCTTGCCGCCCTCCGTCTCGCGGAGGAGTACCTGTTCGCCAATCGACTTGACGATGCCGAGCGATACCTTGATGTCGCCGTGCGCGGGAATCCGCAGTCGCCTTTGGCAAACTACATGATGGGTGTGGTGCAGTTCCGGCTGGGAGCGGCGGAGACCGCCCTCCCCTATTTCGAGGCGGCCGCGCGGCTCGATCCGGGGAACCGGCAGTACGAGGGTATGGTGAAGCAGGTGCGGGAGAGCCTCACGGGCGGGGGGGAGAGTGCGCCGGATTCCCCAGGTTCGGAGGCTCCGCCTGGTGTGTTCCATGGGGGTGAAGTGGCGCCGCCCCCGGTCGACGACGGCTCCTCCGGCGGACCCGCCACCCCTCCAGCCGAGCCGCCCGGCGGGGTTGACCCCGGCGCAACCACTCGATGAGCACCGGCCGGGATAGGAGCGCTCGGCGGTGGGGAGCCCGTCTCATGGCGCTCTTCATCAGCCTGCGGGTGACTACCGTTGTGCTCCTCCTCGGGTTCGCCGCGACCCTCCTCGGCGCAATC
>JAHJSA010000065.1 GCA_018830645.1 Actinomycetota bacterium | reverse complement strand
GGATGAGTTCTGTTACCGGCTTAACCGGCGCTGGCAGCGAACCGATCTCTTCCGCCGTATCCTGAACCGCTGCGTGCGCTACACCGAGCCGGTTACGTACGCTCAGTTGACTGCTTCCTGAGCGAGTAGGATGGTCGTATAATCGGATTGGTTGTGACAGTGGCTGGTGCAGGTCCATTCTGTGCTGCGCCGAAGGGGAGGCCATGCCGGTTCCGATGACAGAGGAGCAGCTCGAAGCCTACAGGGCGACCGCTCGAAGAACGCGGGCGGAGGAGAGTCAACGAGCCGTTGACCGCCTCGATCGTGCGCGTGAGGCCGCCCGAGAAGGGGCCCGCATTCTCCGGGAGCGTTTCGGCGCGTCGTCCGTTATGGTCTTCGGGTCCCTTGCGGAGGAAGAGTGGTTCGGCGCGTCCTCGGATATCGACTTCGCGGCGACAGGCGTACGGGAGGAAGACTATTTCGTCGCCGTTGCAGCTCTACAGGGGCTTCTTGGGGAGTTCGAGGCGGACCTGGTCGATCTCGATCGGTGCACACCTGGTCTGCGTGAGGGCATACTCGCCGGGGGGTTTGAGCTATGAACGGAGGGTATCGAGCGCTTGCGGGCAGGATCCGCCTGGAGCTCGATGAACTGGCCCGGGTCGTTGAGCGCGTCGGTCGGATATGGGCTGTGAGCACCCTCTCACCGGATGACTTCCTGGTCGATGCGGCCGCACTCAACCTCCATGGCTACTACGCCGGCCTCGAACGGGTCTTCTCTTCGATCGCGGTGCGACTCGACCGCTCGTTACCGACAGGAGACGCGTGGCACGTCGAGCTGTTGCGACAGATGGCGGCAGAGGTTCCTGGTGTGCGGCCTCCGGTGATCGATGCGGCCCTGCTCGACCAACTGGACCGATACCGTGGGTTCCGTCACGTGGTGCGGAACGTCTATTCCTACCGCCTGGATCCTCGCCAGATCGGATCGCTCGTGGATGATCTCGACTCCATGCACGCGCTTCTTCTGGTCGAGCTTCTTGAGTTTGCGGAACGCGTCGAACTCATCGGTGACGCAGAAGACTGAGTCGCGACCGCGAGGGCACGGCTGACGAGGCGCGACCAGTACGGGGGCCGTGCGGGCTCGCGAGGCCCGAGGAGGTCACGCCGGGACCGCGCACGGCGGACCACTCACGTGACGTCGGGCCTTTGTCACGCGACGCTTCGACCCGTACAATCTACGGGCAACACCCGCCGGCGTGGCTCAAAGGTAGAGCAGCTGATTTGTAATCAGCAGGTTGGGGGTTCGATTCCCTTCGCCGGCTTTTCCCTGGTGGTGGTCTTCGCGAAGCTGAACACCTCACGAGACCCCTCACCGGGGTGACATCCCCTCTCAACTCCTGCTCGGGGTGAAGCTCGGGGTGAAGTGCCGGAAGTGCGGTCGATAGGGGAACCCGTCGTACCGTGGAGCGGCTCGCTCCCGAAGCGCCGCCTTACTCTTGGGCCCGCTGGCGGCACCACCCCCTGGTCTTCGGCATCCTCAGCACCGACCGAGGCGATGTCCGATACCCCGTGTATTCTGTAGGGCATCAAGGATAAGATGACAGAGGGGAGAAGTCTCTGAAAGGAGACAGTGATGAATAGGGCCAAGGAGAGTCAATTGCCAAGCAGACCAAGCGCCAAGCCGCTGTACATTGTGGCGGATGCCGCGAGGTATGGCCACGCCAAGCCGAATGATGTCCGGCGGTGGCTTGAGGGCTACACCGTCAAGGGGCAGGCGTACCCACCCTTTCTTGAACCGCCGACGGGGCGGCCCAGGGGCAAACTGGCCTTGTCCCTTGAGAACCTGATCGAGGTCGCCTTCGTGGCGGGACTGAAGCGGAAGAGCATTCCCCTGCCTACGATTCGCAAGGCCCATCGTATTGCTCAAGATGAATTCGGTGAGTTTCCCTTCGCGCGACAACCTGTGTTCGTGGGTGGACGGGAAATATTCATGCGAGCCTCCGAGTATGTGGCCCATGAGGCTGAGCATCTCACCAATCTCACCAAGGGCGGTCAGCGCGCTCTGGAACCAGTCCTCCACGAGTACTTGGAACAGATAACATGGGAAGGTGGATGGCCCGTAGAGTGGTACCCCCGGGCAGGGGTGAGCTTGAACCCGGGGATCAGTTTTGGGCAGCCCAGTGTTCGAGGCATCAGGACCGAAATACTCCGGAGCCGCTTCCTCGCGAGTGAGTCGGTGGAGTTCATTGCAGAGGATTTCGGCCTGACACTACAAGATGTTGAAGAAGCCCTTCGGTTTGAACTTGCGTTGGAGCAGGCTGCATAGCCCAGTTCTTCTGCGACAGGAATCTTGGTCGATCGGTCCCGCGTCGACTGCGCGACGAGGGGTGGGAAGTATTGACCCACGATGACCATTTCTTGCAGGATACGAAGGACCCAGAATTGCTGCGCTCCATCGGAGAGGAAGGCTGGGTCTTTCTCACTCAAGATGGAAAGACTCGCTATCGGGCCCCAGAGCGCGAGGAATACCTAGGCGCTTCGTTGCGAGTGTTTGTTGTGAGTAGCGGCAACCTCAGCGCGGAAGAGACTGCTCAGGTGATTCTGAGAGCCCGTCGCCGGATAGAGAACGTGATCGAGACCGTCCCGGGCCCCTTCATATTCAGCGTACACAAGAACGGTTCGCTTCGCCGGCTGGACTGACTCAGCCGGCGTGGTTCTCCTTGCCTAGCCCGCGCTTACCGATGTCTTGGAAGACTCACCTATGCAGGTGCACTTATCTGATCTGTAGTCAGCAGGTTGGGGGTTCGATTCCCTTCGCCGGCTTTCGCGTCTTTGCGCATCCCGGGCGGTGATATCAGACGTGTCGCATGTGGCGGCTCCGCCCGTTCCAGTGCCTCCGCAGCGGCGGCTCACCCACCCCGGTCAGGGCCCCACCGGCCGCAGTACACTCACCGCCAGCGGACTGCCGTCGGCAGCGAACGCCGCCACGCTCCACGAGCTGCCCGGGGTGATGATCGGCCCGGAGATATCCGCCGGGCGCTCCTCGGGTAGTCCGCCGAGGTTGACACTGGTCTCGGCGCCGTTCCAGGCCCAGAGCGGCTCGCCGTCGCCGTCGAGTACCACCAGGCGGTAGCGCGCGGCGCCGTCCACTGCCTCCCACTCGAACGTCGGCACCTCGCCGGCGCCCGATGTAGCGGGGCCCGTCAACTCGATGGGCGCGAGGCCGGCGTCGATCGGAGTTCCCGGGGTTTCCTCGACGACCTCGTTGGTGGTCGCTGTACCCGCACCGGCGCCGCCGGCCGTGGTCGTGGTAACGCCTTCGCTGCCGCTCTCGGTGGAAGAACCACAGCCGGCGAGCAGCAGCACCAAGAGCGACGCCGCGATGGCGGCGGTTGACCGCGTCAGACGGTTTCTTGAGACGCTCATCATCAGAACGCGAACCCGTGGGCCTTGGCCGCAAGCTCCTTGAGGCCCGCCTGGGCGGCCGCCAAGTAGATCAGCACGGCGTCGACCTTGTCACCCTTGGCGATATCGTCGTCGAGTTTCTGGTTCAACACCTGCTCGAACTTGGCCTTGAGCTGCGCCGCCGCCGCTTGGTCGGGCGCGGCCGAGCCGACCGCCCCGATGTTCACCGAAGCGATCAGCATCTCCGCGATGTCCGCGCCGGAGTATGCGGCCGGGTTGTCGAGGATCTTGTTCATCAACTCGGTGAACCTCTCGATGAACCAGGTGTACGGTTGCTTGCCCTTCTCGAGGTTCGACGGCGCTTCGTTGCACTCCGAAGCCTTGACCAGGTTGGCGTTGAACTCATCCACCCCGATGACCAGGGCGAGCACCTCACTGGTGCTGGGGTTCGGCGCGCCCAACAGCTCGCTCATCTTCTCCACCAGCTCCACGTACGACTCGTCCCACGATTGGGTGCCATCGTCGCCCGGAGCGGCTATGCGCTTCGCCGTGAACGGACCGACGACACTGGTGGCGAAGGCCACCGCCTGCTGGTTGTCACGAGCCTGGTTGGCCATGTCTCCTTGGACGAAGGTGCAGGAGCCGGTCGTGGGCCAGAAACTGCCCTCGGCGGGAAGGTCGACCTCGTACCCGCTGACGCCGACGCTCGGTATCGTGATCGAGATCGTGTAGGTGCCGTTGACGGTGGCGGAACCGTTGCCGGCCAGGCCGCCCATGCCGCTGATGATCCCCGAAGCCGACTCACCCGCGGGCATGGCTACGTTGACCTTGGTCGGGCCGAGCGTCCACAGGCCGTCGATGTTGCCTTCTGGGTCGACGTTCAGCTCGAAGTCGTAGACCGCGGCTCCCACGACCGTGGCGCCCACCTGGTTGCCGCTGATCGAACCGGTCCAGATGCCCTTGCCTTTCCACTTCCCCGGGGGGAAGGGCATGGAGGGCTTGGCGGCCAGCACCGGCGATACCGCCACCACGACGAGCAATGCTGCCATGAGTATGATGCAGATGGACCTGCGCAAGGCGACCTCCGCCGCGTCGTTCCCGCTACCAGGGCAGACATTCTGATCTACTAATGGGTCGAATCTCGCCGGAGGAAGCGCATTTCAAACGCGCACACACGCCGAGCACGGGGGGACGCGTAGTCACGCCGGCGTGGGCGTCAAGGCGCCCCCACACCTTGACGTTCGCTCCCCGCCCCCGTAGGTTGAGGTGCGCCCGGGGGGCTGGGAGGCCGTAGGTTGAGGGTGGTCCGGGGGATCAAGGAGGGATCGTGGAGTCGCCAAGGAGCATGAGGCACTTCGTTCGCACGTTCAGCGCGGTGCTGTTCCTGGTCACCGCGATGCTCCTGGCCGACCTCACCGCGTGGCCGTCTGCGTCGACGGCCGGGATCGCTCCCGAGAGCGGCCAGCGACTCGCGGCGTTGTTCCAGCCGGGCAACGCGTCGCAGGCGGGCCGCCGGTACGGCCTCGTGATACTGAACGAGTGGAACCACGAGTGGATCCCCCTCCTGAAAGCGGCCGACCCTTCGGTCCGGGTGCTCCTGTACAAGAACACCTTCTTCCTTCGCGGCGACGACAATGCTTCGACGGTCGGGGGGTTCGGGGCGGGGGAGAGTATCGATACTCGACACCCCGACTGGTTCCTCAAGGACGGGTCCGGCCAGAGGATCGTGTTCCAGTACTACGAGGAAGTCGACTTCTATGCCATGGACTGGGGCCACCCCGAGTGGCGCGAGTACTGGGCGGACCGAGCCGTGCGGCGGGCGACTGCCCTGGGGTTCGACGGACTCTTCCTCGATGACCTCTACACGAGGAGTTGGGGCACCATCAGCGGGCCGCTCGACCGGTATGTCGACGATCTGCAACTGCAGTCCGCCGTCCGGGGGTTCCTGGCCACCGTGCATGCCCGCGTGAAGGCGCGGGACCCCGATCTCCTGGTCGTAGGCAACGTGGTGGACCACCTCGAGGCCCCAGACCTGTTCGAGGACTGGCTTACGATCTCCGACGGTCTGATGGACGAGCAGTTCGTCCACACGGGCGCGCACAGCGAGTCCGGTTTCAAGTCGCTCGGCGACAAGTGGGAGCAGCAGCTTGCACAGGTGGAGACGGCGGAGCGGATGGGGAAGGCCGCCGTGTTCGTGAGTCACGGGGCGGCGGGGGACTCCGAGACCATGCTCTTCACGTACGCCACGTACATGCTTGCGGCGGACGGCGCCTCGTACTACTCTCACGTCCACGACGGATCGATGGACGACCCCACCTGGTATGGCGTATGGGGACGTGACCTTGGCGCCGCCCTCGGGCCGTATAGGGTGACGCCCGAAGGCGTCTACACGAGGGCGTTCAGCAAGGGGATGGTCGCGGTCAATCCGAGGTCGACCGGTGAGTTGACGCTCGAGGTGAGAGGGTATCGGGACTCCCACGGCGCGGCGGTGCGCACGATCACCCTCGGCCCGCACAGTGCGGCGATTTTGCACCGCCGGGTGGACGCGCGCCGGCTGATCTTCGAGACCGTCCCGGCGGCCGGGTGGCCTAGGCGGCAGGTCCCCCGGTAGTTCGAGCGCGTCGGCATCTGCATCTGGTAGCCTATGAGGCCGCCCGCGCCTGCCGCAGCGTCGTCAACCGACCCATGCCGCGAAGGAGACCCGTCTCGTGGATGCCCGCGTCGCATCACTCGCCCGCCAGTTGCTCGACCACTCGCTCAACCTGCAGCCCGGCGAGAAGCTCCTCATCGAGGGTGAGACCGGCTGCGAGGAACTCGTGCGGGGGTTGATCGCCGAAGCCCACGCGCGCGGGGCGCTACCCTTCTTCGAACTCGTCGACCCTCGCTTGCGTCGGGCGCAGCTCCTCGGCGCCTCCCGCGAGCTGTTGGATATCGAGATGGCGTGGCGTCTCGCCCGCGTGCACGATGTCGATGCCAGGCTCCATATCTTGGCCGGAGCCAACCTCTCGGAGTTGGCGGACGTGCCCCCGGAGATCATGGTTGAGGGGCACCAAGCGTCCAGGCCGGTTCTGGAGGAGGGCCTCAAGAAGAAGTGGGTGGTGTTGCGCTTTCCGAATGCGGCCGGCGCGCAGGCCGCGGGCATGTCCACCGACGGGTTCGAGGACTACTGCTACCGTGTGTCGAGCCTCGACTACGCGGCCATGGACCGCGCCATGGACCCTTTGGTCGCTCTGATGGCGGCAACCAAGGTGGTGCGCATCACCGGACCGGGCACCGACCTCACGCTGCGCCTGGAGGGGTTGCCGGTGGTGAAGTGCGCCGGCAGGTTCAACGTGCCCGACGGTGAGGTGTTCACGGCGCCCACGCTCGATTCGGCCGAGGGCGTGATCGCCTTCAGCGCTCCCGCCGTATTCGACGGCGTCTCTTGCGACGACGTGACCCTCACCTTCGAGGCGGGTAGGGTGGTGAAGGCCACCGGCTCGCCACAGGCGAAGATCGACGCAGTGTTCGACACCGACAAGGGCGCCCGCTTCCTGGGCGAGTTCGCGCTGGCCATGAACCCGCACATCGAACGTCCGATGAAGGACGTGCTCTACGACGAGAAGATACGTGGCAGTCTCCATCTGGCGGTGGGACTCGCCTACGATATGGCCGACAACGGCAATCGTTCGGCTATCCACTGGGATCTCGTGCTCATACAGACTCCGGAGTGGGGAGGAGGGGAGGTGTGGTTTGACGGTGTGCTCGTGCGCAAGGACGGCCGCTTCGTACTTCCCGAGTTGCAGGCCCTGAACCCCGAACGTCTGGCTGGGTGACCGGTATGCCTCCTGCTGCTCGCCGCCGGAGCAGCGCGGCGCTCCGAACACTTCTGATCGGGCTGCTCCTTATGGCCGGCGTCATCGGCTCCGCATGCCCATGGTCCGCACGCGAGCGGCCTGAGACCACCACCACGGGTGTGGTGTGGGCATCAACGACCACGACCACCGTTGCGGGAGTTGGTGAGTCATCCACCACGACCACCACGCGCCCGGCGGCACGCACCACGACCACCCGCCGCCGCCCGGCGTCACCGATCCCCGAGGGAGGCTTGGAGTTCGTCCGGGTGCCGGGCGACGCGAAGGTCGTGGCGCTCACGTTCGACGCCGCCTACGACCCCGCTCCGCTCGGCGAGATACTCCGGGTACTTGACGTCGAGGGCGTCCCGGCCACGTTCTTCCTCACCGGCGAGTTCATCGAGGACTTCCCGGCCGAGGTGGCCGCGATCGCCGAGGCGGGTCACCCGATAGGGAGTCATGCGTACTCGCATCCCGACTTCACCAAGATCTCAGACGCCGAGCTACGCGATCAACTCGAGAGGACCGCCGCCCTGCTGCGTGCCACCCGTGCCGGTGACCCGCGGCCGCTCTTCCGCTTCCCCTACGGCGCCCGCGATCGCGCAACTCTGGCTCTTGTGGGCGAAGAGGGCTACGTGAGTGTCTACTGGACCATCGACACTCTGGACTGGAAAGCCGAGCGCACGGCCGCGCAGATCAGCGACACCGTGCTCTCGAAAGCGGCCCCGGGCGCCATCGTGCTGATGCACGTGGGCGGCAAGAACACCGCCGCCGCGCTCTCGGAGATCATCCCCGGGCTCCGCGCGGCCGGCTTCGGGTTCGTGGAGTTGGGCTCCGCGATCGGCGCCGCTACCGCCGGCCCCACAGCCACCGAGGCCTCAGGCTGAGCCGCCCCGAGTATTCGGCTGATCTCGCCCGGGGGAGCCGCCACGGCGATCGGCCGGCGCGCTTCGCGCGGTTCCCTGTGATGCCGGCGGGGTATCTGCACGTGCGCGAGTCATGTGCCTGAGAGGAGACGTGCGATGGACCACAAGGGCTTCTTGCAGCAGGTGGTCGAGCTGAGCTGGGAGAAGTGGAAGGCATATGAAGGAGGACCCTTCGCCGCGCTCGTGGTGAAGGATGGCGTGGTCGTGGGGCGTGGGTGGAACCGGGTGACGGGCACCAACGATCCCACCGCCCACGCGGAGATGGTCGCGATCCGCGACGCGTGTCGCGCCATCGGGTCGTTCTCGCTCGAAGGGGCGGTGATCTACTCGAGCAGTGAACCGTGCCCCATGTGCCTGGCGGCCATCTACTGGGCGAGGTTGGAGCGGGTGTACCATGCGAATACCGCGGCCGAAGCGGCGGCCGTAGGCTTCGACGACGCGTTCCTGTACCAGCAGTTCGCTCTTCCTGCCACCGAACGCTCTCTTCCCGTGGAACGGGTGTTCGTCGAGGGCGCTCTCGACGTGTTAGCGGGGTGGGCGGCCGATCCCCTTACGGTTCCGTACTAGGGGTTGCATCGGTCTTGAGCGGCTGTCATGCTCAGGCGGGAGTACCCGGGGCCGCAGCACACGCAGGGATGTGCGTGCGCGTGGTCTTGGGAGATAGCGGTCAGGTCGGGCGGGTCGAACGTGACGAGGCCTGTGACGGGGGTGTCGGTGACGGCCACACGCGCCGTTTGGGCCCTTCGCCCGATCCGAGGAACAACGAGAAGGAGGAGACATGCACAGGAGAGTGAGCTTCGCGCTCATGCTCGTCGTCGTTCTGGCGCTGATCCCGGCACCGGCGGCCTGGGCCTTGACGGCGGAAGGCGCGGGAGCGGCAGGCAAGGAACTCAGCCCCAGGAGCGACCGCAGAGTCGACCCACTGACGCAGAAGCAGGACAGTTTGCGGCAGGCCGCGCTCGACGCGAAGCTCAATGGGAAGGCGTACGGCAAGATAGGCGAGGTCGCCCGCGGCCAGTTCGTAGAACTCGCTCGCGAGGGTGAGGACCCGGTGTGGACTGTCCTGGGGGAGTTCTCGGACTTCGCACACAACAGCATCGTGCAGCCCAATCGCGCCTTCAACAACTCCACGATCTGGGAGCCCGATTTCAGCCGGGACTACTACCTCGACATCCTCTTCGCCGAGGGTCCTGGCGCCAACTCCATGCGGGCCTACTACATTGAGCAATCGTCCAACCGTTACACTGTCAAGGGAGACGTGACCGACTGGGTCACGGTGCCGGGTGCGGCGGCGACGTACGACGACGACCTGGGTGGCCCGGCGGTCTGGCAGTTCCTAGTCGACTCCCTGAACGGCTGGTACGGCGCGCAGATCGCCGCCGGCAAGACCCCGGCCGAGATCGACGAGTACTTGAGCCGCTTCGACGTGTGGGACCGCTACGACTGGGACGGTGACGGGATCTTTGCCGAGCCGGACGGATACATCGACCACTTCCAGTCGGTACACGCCGGTGAGGGCAACGAAGCCGGTGGCGGCGCCCTTGGTGACGACGCGATTTGGAGTCACAGTTGGTTCGCCTATTTCAGCTTGGTCGGCGTGGCCGGTCCTTCGCCTGATTTCCTCGTGGGCGGCGTGCAGATCGGTGGGAGTTCGTACTGGGTCAACAAGTACACCATCCAGCCCGAGAACGGCGGAGTGGGCGTGTTCGCACACGAGTACGCACACGACCTGGGTCTTCCCGACCTCTACTCTTACAACGGCGAGAACTCCACCGGCTTCTGGACCCTCATGTCTTCGGGTTCGTGGCTCAGCGACGGCACGGAGGACATCGGCTCTATGCCGAACCACATGGGCGTGTGGGAGAAGTTCCAGCTGGGCTGGCTGAACTACGAGGTAGCTCGGGCCGGCACCCTGTCCGTGCACAAGCTGGGCCCAGCTGAGACAAACACCAAGCAGGCCCAAGGCCTCTTCGTGATCCTGCCGAAGAAGCAGGTCGTGAGCAAGATCAGCGACCCCTTCGTCGGCGACTACTTCTACTACAGCGGCGCCGGCAACGACCTCGACAACCGAGCGTACCGGGCGTTCACCCTGGCCTCGGGTTCGAGCTTGAGTGCCAAGGTCAAGTACAGCATCGAGGTCGATTGGGACTACGCGTACGTGGTGCTTTCCCAAGACGGCGGCACTACCTGGATGCATCTCCCCACCAACCTCTCCACGGCTACCGACCCCAACGGTCAGAACTTCGGCAACGGGATCACGGGGGACTCCGGCGATGCGTGGGTGGATCTCACGGTAGACCTGACACCTTTCACGGGCGATGTACTCCTCGGCTTCAAATACTGGACGGACGGAGCCGTGGTCGAGCCCGGCTTCATGGTCGATGAGATCATGGTGACCGGGTATCCCTCCGATGGAGCCGAGACCGACGCCGGCTGGACGTTCGCGCCGACGGGCGGGTTCCGGGTCTCCACCGGTACGGAGAGTGCCATGTTCAGCCATTACTACGTGGGCGAGTACCGTCAATACCGAGGCTACGACGCCACTCTGCGCAACGCGTACAACTTCGGGTGGGCGACCGATGCCATCTTGTCCGATTTCGTCGAGCGGTTCCCGTATCAGGATGGGCTACTCATGAGCTATTGGGACACCTCGATGGCCGACAACGACGTGGGCGATCACCCGGGCATGGGCCTCTTGCTTCCCATCGACGCCCACCCGACCGTCATGAAGCGCGGTGACGGCGGCATATGGCGGAACCGGGTGCAGTCCTTCGACTCCACGTTCGGCCTGGAGCGCACGGATGCCATCACCCTGCACTGGAAGGGTGTGTCGTCGTTCCATCCGAGCCAAAAGGCCGTCCCGGTTTTCGACGACCGCACACAGTACTATCGCCCGGCGAACCCCCTGGGCGGCGTCATCAACCCGAACACGGGTACCCAGGTGCGCGTGAGGAGCGTGAGCGCGAAGGGCAACTTCATGCAGGTGGAAGTGCGCCCGGCGAAGTAGCTCGAAACAGGTGATCTCACGACAGTGTCGACTCAACGTGGGGACGCGACAAGAAGGGCTCGGCCGCGGCGGTCGGGCCCTCGTCGCTGCGGCGCTGAGTCCCTCGGGACGGGCCACCGCACGGTGAGAACGGGAAGGAATGGCATCCGATGGTAGACATCGCGACCGACGTGGTGCTGCGCTGCGAAGGGCTGCGCAAGACCTACGGCGATCTGGTCGCTGTGGACGGTGTGGGGTTCCACATCGCGCCGGGCGAGACCTACGGCCTTTTGGGGCCGAACGGCGCCGGGAAGACAACGTCGATCTCAATGATCGCCGGCCTGCTCGAGCGCGACGCGGGCGAAGTGACGGTGGCGGGCAAGCCTCTCACCACGCGGAGCACCGACGCGAAGCGCGTCGTGGGGCTCGTGCCCCAGGACATCGCCATCTACCCCGACCTCACCGCCCGCGAGAACCTCTTGTTCTTCGGCCGTCTCTACGGAATGGCCAAGGTCGAACTCAAGGAGCGCGCGGCTGAAGTGCTCGAGATCGTCGGCCTCACAGATCGGGCGGACGACCGGGCGGAGGAGTTCTCCGGCGGCATGAAGCGTCGTCTCAATATCGGGATAGGTCTACTCCACCGACCCCTACTCTTGATCCTCGACGAGCCCACCGTGGGAGTCGACCCCCAGAGTCGCAACGCTATCCTCGAGAGTGTCGAGCGCCTGAGTGTCGAGGGCATGGCCGTCCTCTACACCACGCACTACATGGAGGAAGCCGAACGCCTCTGTGACCGCGTCGCCATCATCGATTCCGGCAAGATCGTCGCCGAGGGCACGCGCCGAGAACTGGTGGAACTCGTGGGTCAGCACGACCGCGTGCGTCTCACTGCTACCGGCGACCTCAAGGCCGCAGCCGAGGCGGCGTGTGCGATCGATGGTGTGAAGGGTGCCGACGTTATCGACGGCGGCATCGACTTCCTGGCCGACCGGGCCGGAGACCGTCTGATAGAGATCCTCACCAAGGTCGGCGGATCCGGCGTGACGGTCAGCAGTGTCCGCGTGGACGAGCCCAACCTCGAGGCGGTGTTCCTGCACTTGACGGGCAAAGCGCTCCGAGACTGACATGGCTCTCCTGCGGAGTGCGCTCCTCATAGCCCGGAAGGACATCAGTCAGCGGATCCGCGACCGCTCGGTGTTCATCTGGGGTCTCATCGCACCGTTCGGTCTTGCCCTGATCTTCAGCTTCGTGTTCAACCCCGTCTCGGAGAGCGAGTTCCACGCGGAATACGTCGTGGTGAACGAAGACGGCGGCCCCGTCGCCGATGGGTTCGAAGCGGCGCTCGCGAACATGGAAGAGGGCGGCATCGTCACGGTGCGCGCGGTGGAGAGTGCCGAAGAGGCCCGCCGTCAGGTCGAGATCGGCTCCGACGCCTTCGCCGACGACGATCTTGCACGTGCGGACGCCGCCTTCCTCATCCCATCGGGCTTCAGTGAGGGGGTGTTGACCGGCCGAGGGGGAGAGCTGACGGTGGTGGGAGCCAGAGGCTCCGAACTCGGGGCCTACGTGGCCCGAGCGCTCGCTGAGGGCTTCGTCGCCGAACTGCACGCGGTTGACGTGGCGGTGAAGACCACGTTCCCGCCCGGCGTAGAGCCTACGCCGGAGCAGGTGGGCGCGCTGATCCCGGCGGCCATGGCGGTGCCGAGCCCCATCGCGGTGCAAGACATCAGCGCCGGCACGAAGCAGCTGGACGGGACCACCCAGATGACCGCCGGCATGGCGGTGTTCTTCGTGTTCTTCACGGTGGCCTTCGGCGTGAGTGGTCTGCTCGAGGAGCGGCACTACGGCACCATGACCCGCCTCCTCGCCGCCCCCATCCGGCGTGAGTCGATAATCCTCGGCAAGGCCATCACTTCCTTCGCACTTGGCGTGGCGAGCCTGGCAGTGCTGGTGGTCGCCTCGACGATCCTGCTCGGGGCCGAGTGGGGCGATCCGCTTGGTGTGGCTGTTCTCGTGGTAGCGGTCGTCGTCGCGGCCATGGGCGTGCTCGCGATCGTGGCGTCAGTGGCGCGTACGCAGGAGCAGGCCGGCATGTTCGCGTCCATCGTCTCGCTGGTCTTCGGCTTGTTGGGCGGCACGTTCTTCCCCGTCGACCAGGTGGGTGGGGTGCTTTCGAAGGTCAGTCTCATCGCTCCACACGCCTGGTTCTTGCGCGGGCTTGGTGATCTCGCCGGCGGCGAGGTGGCAGCCATCTGGCCCTCGGTTGGCGCGCTGCTGACCTTCGGAGTGGTGACTTCGGCGGGCGCCTGGGTCTTCCTGAAGAAGGCGGTGACCCGATGAAGGCGGTGGCCCGATGAAGGCGGTGGCCCGATGAAGGCGGTGGCCCGATGAAGGCGGTGGCCCGATGAAGGCGGTGGCCCGATGAAGGCTCTAGTCATCGGCGCGAACAGCGTGCGGCGTCTTTTGCGCGACCGAGCCAACGTGTTCTTCGTGTTCATGCTGCCCATGCTGCTCATACTCGTGCTCGGGGCGGCCTTCGGGGGCTCATATGATCCGCGAATGGGCATCGTCACCGAGGGTTCGGGGCAACTCGGCGCCGAGCTCGCCGAGTCCGTGCGTCTGACCGAAGGCGTCGAGGTGCGTGATTACTCCGACAGGGACGCGCTCATTCTGGCGGTGGAGAGAGGTCAGCTCGAGGCGGGCCTGATCGTCCCCACCGGATACGACGACACTCTCCGCGCCGGCGGGTCCGTCAACCTCGAGTTCGTAGCCCGCACCGATCCGACGTCCCAGGCGCTCCGGAACACGGTGGACTCGGCCGCTGTGCGGCAGGGCACGTTGCTGCGTGCCGCCGCCTTCGCCGACTCCCAAGGGGTGTTGGGCTTCTCGGACGCCCTCGAGTTGGCCGGGCTCATAGCCGAGACGAGTCCTCAAGTGCTTGTGGCGCAGGAGGCGGTAGGCGAGCCGTTCATCTTCCAGCGTCTCGGCGCCTTCGACATGGGCGCATACTCACAGTTGCTCCTGTTCATCTTCCTCACCTCGATGACGGGGTCGTCGGCACTCATCCAGTCGCGGCGACTCGGCGTCTCTCGGCGCATGCTCGCCACGCCCACGTCGGTAGGCACCATCCTCGCCGGGGAATCGTTGGGGCGGTTGGCCGTGGCCTTGGTTCAGGGGCTGTTCATCATCTTCGGGTCGGCGATCGTATTCGGAGTGGATTGGGGTGACCCTGTGGCGGCCGCCGCGATCGTGATCGTATTCTCAGCGGGGGCGGCGGCGACAGGAATGTTGATGGGCGCCGTTTTCAAGAACGACCAGCAGGCAGGCGGGCTCGGCGTGGTGATCGGGCTCGGGCTGGCGGCTCTGGGAGGCGCTATGATGCCCCTCTCCATCATGAAGCTCTTCTCACCCGGCCTTTGGCGGGTCGCGCATGTCACCCCTCACGCGTGGGGTATCGAGGCGTTCGAAGAGATCATCATCCGTGACGGCACGGTGGCCGACATCGTGTTGGAACTCGGCATCCTAGGGGCGTTTGCCGCAGTGGTGTTCGTGCTGGCAACGTGGCGGTTGCGGGTGGCACTCACCCGGTCGTAGTGGGCGAGCGGCGCGCGGTCGGTCGTGCGCCGGCTTGCCGGAAACCGTCGGCCGCACTATCTGACGCTCGGGTGGCACTTCTGCCACAATAGGTGGTGTGAAGCGTCAAGCGCCGCGGCCTCGGCGTGCGGGATCGACGCAACATCATGGGAGGAGGTCGACATGGGACGCTCGCGGACGACGCGGATGGCAGTATTCGGGTGCTTCGCCGCGACTCTGTTCCTATTCTTCGCCGTGGTCCCTTCGTGGGACGCGGGCGCCACGACGGCGAACCAGCCCGACGGTGTGCCGAAGGCGGGCCACCGTGGCGAGAGGGTGTTGCTGAAGTTCGACCGCACGCTCGATGAAGCGGGGCGGAATGCGCTACTCGAACGGTACTCGCTCGAGGTGGAAGAGACCCTCGATTCCATCGGCGCGCTGGTCGCGATTCCCACCGCCGCGAACGGCACCGGCCGGGGAGAGAGTGCTGGGAGCCGCGGCGGCGAGTTCGGTCTGAGCGGTCAACTCACCGCACGACCAGATCTGGAGGCGCTGGCGCGCGAGCCCGGCGTGGCCTGGGCGGAGCCTGACACCTTGTTCTACTTCGACAAGGTGCCCGACGACCCCGACTACGCGCTCCAGTGGTACCTACCCGCAGTCGGTCTGCCCGCTGCATGGGAGGTGTCCACCGGCTCGCCGACGGCGGTCGTCGCAATCCTGGATACTGGGCTCGCGTATCACAGCGAGTTCTTCGGACGGGTGGTGGCGCCCTACAGCGTCATCTGGGATTCGTCGGAACAGCGCATGTGGAAGGACAACTTCGGTCACGGCACCGCGGTGGCCGCGGTCGTCGCGGCCCAGGGCAACAACGGATCGCTCATCAGCGGGACGGCGTGGGGCGTGGGGATCATGCCGATCCACATCAGCGACGATGGCTCCGCGTATGCCTCCGACCTGGCCCTCGCGATCGACTACGCGGTGGATAATGGCGCCGATGTTATCAACATATCCGCGGGGAGCGACACACGCAGTGAGACAGTCGCGGCGAGCGTCGCATATGCGGAAAGCCACGACGTGCTGGTGGTGGCTGCCTCCGGCAACGGTAGCAGGAGCGATCTTGTACAGCATCCGGCCGCTCTCCCCGGGGTTGTCGCGGTGGGATCGATCGGTGAAGGGAGGGCGCGGAGCGGCTTCTCGAACGGCGGGCCGGAGCTTGACCTCGTCGCCCCCGGAGAGAGGATCCTAACCCTCACCTCGCTCGGCGGGTCGTTCTATCTGCAATCGGTGGAGGGCACGTCGTTCTCAGCGCCGATCGTGAGCGGTGTTGCCGGCCTGATCAGGTCGGTGGCCCCGAGCATGAGTGCGAAGCGCATGGCCGATCTCCTGTCGTCTACGGCCAAGGACCTCGGACCGGTAGGTTGGGACAAGGGCTTCGGTGATGGGCTTGTCGACGCCGGTTCCGCCCTCGTCTCCGCCGCCGATACCACGCTTCCAGATGTGTCCTTCCTGTCGCCTGCGCCCGTCGTCACGGTGGGCGGCGACGTCCTGGTCTCCATGGAAGCCTTCGACGCCGTCGGTGTGGTCCGGCTGGAGATCCGCTCCAACGGGAAGCCGTTGGGCGCGTTCGTTCCGCGGGCCCCCAACCCGAATACCTGGGACGCCTCGAAGTGGGGCCCTTGGATGGTGAACTCGATGAAGTCGCCGATCAAGTTCATCTACGACACCAACGGTGATACGCACGATTCGCTCGTCACGATCGAGGCGAAGGCGTACGACGCGGCCGGCAACAGTCGCACCGCCAAGGTGACCGTACGGATAAACAACAGACCTCCAATGACCTACGCCACCCTCACCGGCACCGACCGCTACGAGACCGCCATCCTGGTCTCCCGGCAGGCCTACCCCTCCGGAGCCCCGGCGGTCTGCGTGGTGAAGGGTGACGACTTCCCCGACGCCCTCGCCGCCGCGCCCTTGGCCTACGCCTTCGACGGTCCCGTCATCCTCACCCCCTCGGGTGGTCTCACCCCCGCCGTCAAGGCCGAACTCAAGCGACTCAAGCCCGGGAAGGTCTTCTTCATCGGCCTCCCCGAGACGGTGCGCCCTGGTCTGGTGGACGCCGTCGGTGGCGC
>JAHJSA010000064.1 GCA_018830645.1 Actinomycetota bacterium | reverse complement strand
GGATGAGTTCTGTTACCGGCTTAACCGGCGCTGGCAGCGAACCGATCTCTTCCGCCGTATCCTGAACCGCTGCGTGCGCTACACCGAGCCGGTTACGTACGCTCAGTTGACTGCTTCCTGAGCGAGTAGGATGGTCGTATATGATCATATATCACGCGCCCAGGCGGCCAGCATGCTCTGACGGTCCGGTCAGCAGCGGCGGCCGGTCAGGGGCACGAAAAGGAGGAACATACTCGCATGCGGGAAGAACTTGACAAGGTGAAGACCGCTGGAAGACAGGCTGTGCTGCGCCTAGGACTTCCAGCCTCCGTGGTTGCTCTGGCGTTGGTCGGTGCCTACCTGTACGGCACCACGCACTCCTCGGCCGTGGTCGCCCTCCCCCAGGCGATCACCATTGCTCAGCCGACTGCAGTCCCAACACCCACCGCTCCGACGGCCGTTGTCTCGACCGAGGAGAGGCTCATTTCGACCACCATGGCGAGCACCGTTCGGACCATGCCGCAGTCACTGGGTGCGGATAGCACCGCTACATCGGCCAGGACGGAGACGCCCCCGACCACTTCGATCGCCCCTCCGACCACTGCTCCCCCTACAGTGACGTCGGTGTCTGGCGGCTCGACCGGAAGCGGGGTCCCAAGGCCCGACGGTGCGCCCGTCGGCTCGGTTCCTGCGAACCGGGACGTGGTGAGGCCGATCTGGGGCTGGGACTGCGACCCGGACGACGGCTCCCGCCGGGGGATGGGGTCGACCAATGACTGGGGGGGCGGGTACTGAGCGAGTTGGCCGCACGCGTCAGGAACTAATGAGAATCCTCATCGTAGATGACGAGGAGCGCTTCGCCGCCTTCGTGGCCAAAGGTCTCGAGGCGGCGGGCTTCGCGGTGGACAAGGCCGGAACGGCGGCCGAAGGACTGGAGGCCGCGCTCCGCGACGGGGTTGCCCTTGTGTTGCTCGATGTGGGGCTCCCAGACGTGGATGGCTTCTTTCTGCTGGAACAGATCAGGCGCGAACGGCCTGCCCTTCCTGTCATCATGCTGACCGCCCGAGGCGAGGTAGAGGATCGGGTGCGCGGTCTGGACCTCGGCGCCAATGACTATCTGCCCAAGCCGTTTGCCTTCACTGAGCTCGTCGCACGCATCCGCTCGCAGCTCCGGGTTCAGCCTCAAGAGGCCTCCTTCATGCTGACCGCGGGCGATATCACCATGGACCTCAGACAGCGCAAGGTAAGGCGGAGCGAGGCCGAGGTGCACCTGACGCCTAAAGAGTTCTCGATCCTCGAGTTCTTCCTGCGTCATCCCAACCAAGTCTTGAGCAGGACGCAGCTCCTGAACGGCGTGTGGCAATATGACTTCGACCCGGCAAGCAACATCGTGGAAGTCTACGTGGGATACCTGAGGCACAAACTAGATCGGCTCGGCGAGGAGTCTTTCATCGAGACCGTGCGCGGGGGTGGCTACCGGCTGCGCTATGGGTAGGGTGAGCCTACGGGCGAGGCTCACCGTCTGGTACTCGGCCATCGTCGTGGTGGTCGTAATCGCCGGAGTCGCGGCGACCCTCTTCTTCATGCGCAGCGGGTTGCTGCAGCCGATCGACCGCGAGATCGCCTTCCAAGTGGGTGTCTTCGCTCAAGAAGCCGGGAAGGCTCAGAGCGAACACGAACTCCGCCAGATCAGCCATACGTACCTGGCAGCCCCTGCCTCGGAGGAACTACACAACCTCGGTTTCACCCTCTTGCTCTGGACGGATGGGGGGATAGTTTCCAACGCCACGACTCAGATCGAGACCTTCAGCGCCGCCCAGCGTGTCTTCCTGGGTGGACCTGGGTTCAGCAGCCCGGAGACGATCACCTCTCCTACGGGCGAACACTATCGCGCCGCAATCGTTCCGGTGCTGCAGGGAGACGCGCGTCTCGGGGTGGTTGTGGTGGCTGCCCCCCTCGAACAACTCAATGGGGCCCTACGGCAGCTCGCGGTGCTCCTCGCCGGACTCGGTCTGTTCGCCTTGGCCGGCAGTGGGATTGGGATCTGGTTCCTATTGGGCCGTGCCCTGCGCCCGGTCGAAGTGATCAGCGAGACGGCGGCTCTCTTTTCTCGGGAGGAGCCATCACGGCGAATTGCCTACACCGGTCCGCCGGACGAGATCGGACATCTCGTGACGACGCTGAACGCCATGCTCGACCGAGTGGAGCGCTCCTTCCGGGACCAGCAGCAGTTCCTCTATGACGCTTCCCACGAGTTGCGGACTCCCCTCTCCATCGTGAAGGGCCATTTGGAGGTCTTGGACAGCATGGGAGAGGTGACGACCGACATGTGTCGGGACGCCCACAAGGTGGTCGCGGAGGAGATCGACCGCATGAACCGGGTCGTATCGGAACTGCTGACGCTTGCCAAGTCGGGCGACCGCGGCTTCCTGGTGAAGGATGCCGTCCGCCTGGACGAGTTCCTGGAACAGCTCTTCGCGAACGCGATCTACCTTGGCGACCGTGACTGGCAGCTGGGGGAGGTTCCGTCGATCACCGTGCAGGCCGACGCGGACCGCTTGACTCAAATGCTGCTCAACCTACTGCGCAATGCCGTAGAACACACCCAGCCGGGCCAGAGGATCGCGCTTGGCGGAGCGGTCCGTGACCGGTTCGTCGCGATCTATGTCCGGGACGAGGGCGAGGGTATCGCGCCTGCCGACCACGAGAGGATCTTCACCCGCTTCTTCACCAGGAAGGGCCGAGGCAAAGGGTGCTACGGACTTGGGCTCAGCATAGTCGATGCGCTGGCCAAGGCGCATGGTGGCTGGGTCGAGGTTTCGAGCCAGTTGGCAGAAGGAAGCACCTTCACTATCGTCCTGCCCCCAGATTGAGCCCACGCGGCCTGGCAGGCGTGAACGACGATTTGAAACGGACCCCGTTCTGACGAATGAAAGTGACCCCCTTGAAGCCGCGTGACTGCCGAGGCCCGATACCCGAGGAGGAGATCCGGATGATCGGAGCGCCCACGCCAATGCTGGGCCGGCCTTTCACCACATGGTTCGGGATGCACGGGCGCGTAGCGGCCGGTGTCGAGGGCCGGCATGCCGCCGATCTCAGTGGGCTCTACCCTTATCCGCTACGAGGCCGCCCCTGCGCTATCGCACTTGTCGCCGTCAGCATCAGGCCGCCTGGAAAGTCCTGGCCGAAGCCCGGGGCGTGCGGCACGAGGGTCGAAGCTGTGCCCGAGGGGGCGTCGTTCGGCAGGCTCTCTTCTGGACGGCGACGCTCATGCTTGCCTCGGCTGCCTTCTTGCTCCGACGGTCTGGAGCCGAGGGTGTGTGTCCCACGCAACACGTTCGGGTAGAGCAGGATGAACGCCATCGAGGTAGGGGTGAGTGAGCATGCGGCACGTTCTCGCAAAAGGAATACACGCCGAATCCCCGGAGTCACTCACCTCCGCCCGCTTGTCACCGGCGGGACCTAAGACGCCGACGGGCATGCGCTCGCGGCTCCTTGTCCTGGCCGCCTCAGTGCTGCTGGCACTGGCACTCGCCGGGCCGGCTGCGGCCGCCCAGCCTTTCCGGCTCAATGACCAGATCACCGACCAGGTGGACGCCTTCAGGGGACGCGAGCCGGAGGTCAGGGCCGCCCTCGACACGCTGCGTCGCGGGGACAACGTCCAGCTGTGGGTCGTCTACGTCGACTCCTTCGAGGGCATCAACGCCAAGGAATGGACTGCTGAGACGGCGAGGCTGAGCGATCTTGGTCTGAGTGACATGCTCCTCGCGGTGGCCACCGGAGATCGTGCGTACGCCTACTCCGTCGATCAGGAGTTCCCGCTCTCCGCCGGTCAACTCGCCGAGGTGGCCACCAACACCATAGAACCGGCCCTCGCGGAGGACGACTGGGCCGGAGCAGTCGTAGGCGCCACCGCCGCCGTCTCCCAGACCCTTGGTGGCGGTCAGGCTACGCCGTCCACCACCTCCCCCGTCGAGCCCGGGTCGTCCAAGGGCGGGTGGGTTTTGCCGTGGGTCCTGCTCATAGGCGTCGGAGCCGCGGCGGTCGCCGGTCTCCTGTGGCGGCGCTCTCGCCGCGGCCGCGCCGCGCAGGCTCCCGCCGGGCCCGTGTTAGAGGGCGCACCAGTAGCAGAGACCGCGCATTCAGCCCTCCTGACCAAGGAACTCTCGCAGAAGGCAGCCCGGCTCCTGGTGGAGACGGACGACGCCGTCAAGACCAGCGAGCAGGAAGTGGGCTTCGGGGAGGCGCAGTTCGGCGCCGACTTGGCGGCGCCCTTCGCCGCGGCGGTCGAGGCCTCCAAGGCCGACTTGGCCAAGGCCTTCCAGCTACAGCAGCAGCTGACCGACGCCGAGCCCGAGGACGAGGCGACCAGGCAGAAGACACTGCTCGAGATGATCCGGTTGGCCGATATGGCCAGCGACCGCCTCGACGCCGAGTCGGCCAAGTTCGACCAGTTCCGCGACCTGGAGCGCAACGCACCCCAGCTCCTCGCGGCACTCGAGCAGAAGATCGAAGCTCTGGCCCGGCGCCTGCCGCAGAGTCAAGCCATACTCACCGACATGCAGGGGACCTATGCCCCCACCGCAGTCGCGGGTGTGACCGACAACCCCAAGCAGGCGGAGGAGCGCTTGGAGTTCTCCCGGAGTCACGTCGCCGCCGCGCAGGCCGACGTGACGGCCGGCATCGCCGGTATGGCGGTGGCCGACCTGGTCGCGGCCGAAGGCGCCACCGGACAGGCCGCCCAGCTCCTCGACGCCCTCGACCGCCTCGGCAGCGACCTCGCCCAGGCGGCCGACAAGATCCGCGCGGCGCTCGAGGAGACCGAGCGCGACCTGGCTGAAGCCCGCGCGCTCAGTGCCATCAACCTCACCTTGGCCGCCCCCACGACGGAGGCCGCGGCCGCCGTCGCCCTGGCCCGAGAGGCCGCCTCCCCCGAGGGAGGACGGGACCCACTGAGCGCGCTCCGCCGCCTCGAGGAGGCCGACCTAGCCCTCGAGCGTGCCCTGGTGAACGCCCGCGACGCGGAGCAGAAGCGGAAGCGCGCGCAGGCCTCGCTGGAGCAGGCCCTCGCCGCCGGCCGCTCCGATATCGCGGCAGCCGAGGACTTCATCGCCTCCCGCCGGGGGGCGATCGGCGGCCGCGCGCGGGCCGAACTGGCCGAAGCCACGCGCCTCTACCAGAAGGCCCTGGCCGGCCAGAGCACCGACTTTGCGACTGCGCTCCGGGACGCAGAGGCCGCTGACACGCTCGCCCAGCAGGCACTGCGATCAGCCCAGGGCGACGTCAGCGGCTACCACGTGCCGGCGGCCGACCCCGTGCCCAACGCCGCGGGCGGCGACCTGGGAGGTTTCGCCGGTGCGCTGCTCGGCGGTGTCCTCATCGAGGTCCTCAGGGGGGCGGGGGGCATGATGGGCGGAGGGGGCAGGGGCCGGCGAGGCTCCTCCGGCGGGGGGCGCTTCGGCCCCGCAAGCTTCGGCGGCCGGGGCACCCGCGGACGCCGAGGCGGCGGCGGCAGATTCTGACACAGGTAATCCCACCACACCAAAAGGAGCGTTACACCATGGCCCAGCAATCGATACTCGGCCGGATCGCGCAACTCGTGAAAGCCAACCTCAACTCCCTCATCGACGCCGCTGAAGACCCCGAGCAGATGATGGACCAGATGATCCGCGACTACACCAACGCCATCGCGGAAGCGCAGGAGGCCGTCGCCCAGACGATCGGCAACCTGCGCATGATGGAAGAGGACGCGCACGAGGGCGGCAAGGCCGCATCCGAGTGGGGAGCAAAGGCGGCGGCGGCGGCCAGGAAAGGGCAGGAGCTGCGGGCCACGGGAAGCGCGGCCGAGGCCGACAAGTTCGACAACCTCGCGCGGATCGCCTTGAAGAAGCAGATCGACTACGAGAACGACGCCCGGGAGCTTGCGCCGCAAATCGCCCAGCAGACGGCGGTGGTAACCAAGCTCAAGACCGGCCTCGACCAGATGCACGTGAAGCTGGACGAGTTGAAGAGCAAGCGGGCCGAGCTTGTGTCGCGGGCGAAGATGGTTGAGGCCCAAGCGCGGGTCTACGACAGCATCAAGAGCATCGACCTCACCGATCCCACGAGCGAGATCTCGCGCTTCGAGGACAAGATCCGCCGGGAGGAGGCCAAGGTGGCGGGGCAGACCGAACTCGCCGCGTCATCCCTGGATGCGCAGTTCGAAGGCTTGGAGGACGAGATCGAGAACGCCGAGGTGGAAGCGCGGCTGGCTGCTCTGCGCACTGAGACCACGTAGTTCCCCAGGGCGGGCGGGGAACACGGCCGCTGATTGGGCGAAGCCGCCCGCCCTCCCCACGTCCACCACCCTTTACGTCCCCTTCACACCCGTCTGCGATAGTGACGAGGAAGGGAACAAGAACTCGCTCGAGGCGGCCGATATCGAGTCAACTCGAGCTGGACGTGGCGCCGTGCTATCGGTGCGAAAGGAGGCCGACCGATCATGATGGGCGGCGGCGGAATGATGGGTGGATTGGGCGGTGGCCTGGGTGGACTGGGCGGCGGCCTTGGAGATATCGGAGGTCTTCTGATGGGATTCGGTTTGATGGGGTTGATCCCCCTATTGATCCTGGGTGTGATCATCTGGGCGGTGGTGGAGGCCACCCGCAACCGCGGGTTGCAGCATGCGCCGCCGCCTTCCGTATACGGCCAGCCGGGTCTCCAGCAGTACGGGGTCCAAGGCGGACAAGCGCCCTACGCGGGGCCCTCCTTCCCCGCGCAGAGCGCTGCGCCACAGGCGGGCGCTCTCGCCATCCTGAACGAGCGCTACGCGCGCGGCGAGATCGATCGAGACGAGTACCTGGCCAGGAAGACCGACCTCGGCTAGATTCGCCTCGGCCAGATTCGCTTGTTGATGAGCACGAACTCGCCAAAGAAGCACGAAAGACCTGGCGACCACGCCACCGCTCAAACCCGTCGACGGTACGACCGCCTCTCCCGCTACTACAACCTCATGGAGTGGGCGGCCGAGCGACGGGCCTTCCAGGCCTGGCGGCAGCGTGTGTGGTCGCTTGTGGAGGGCCGCGAGGTCCTCGAGGTAGGCGTCGGGACCGGCAAGAACATCCCGTTCTACCCCGAGAATGCTCAGGTGGTCGCCGTCGACCTGAGCCCCGGCATGCTCCGTCACGCCCGCACACTGGCCGACCACACCGGAGCCGGGGTCGATCTGCGCGAGATGGACGTCCAGCGGCTCGCCTTCCCCGATCACGCCTTCGACAGCGTCGTCACCACTTTCGTCTTCTGCTCCGTGCCCGATCCGGTGAAGGGCTTCGAGGAGATCCGACGCGTGCTCCGACCTGCCGGCAAAGCGGTCTTCCTCGAGCACGTCCTCTCCGGCATGCCGGTGGTCCGTCAGGCGATGCGGGCTCTGAGTCCTCTGGTGCGACCCATGATGGGCGCCAACATCGACCGGCAGACCCGGACGAACATCGAGGCGGCGGGCCTCACTGTCGAATCCGAGACCGATCTCTGGCTCGATATCGTCAAGCTCTTCGTGGTGCGAGCGTAGACGAAAGGCCGGTGATCCTGTTCGAGTCCCCGTTGGTCCCTCGGAAAGTGGTCCTGCGACCAGACTGTTACCCGGGATCCGGCTGATCACCACGCGATCGCCCGGCTGGGACGCGCCGCTCAAGAACCCAGTGGCCTGGGTACCGAACAACGCCTCGCGTTCGGTGACTACCCGCCGAAGGACCACGTCGTCATGCCCGAGACGAGCGAGCGCGTGCCCGTCTGTCATGTTCAATGCCAGCACATGGTGTAGGCCACGAGCCTCTGTCTCCTTTGTCAGCGCACAGCCAGTCCTGTTCACTACAACCCCGACCGGTCGTCTCGGTCGACCCTTCTCGACCCGGCCGGCTTGTTCTTGGATACAATCGGCCCGCGACTTCGACCGAGCGGAGACAGATGAGAGAGCGGAGAGGGGTAGGTATCGTAGGGCGACGGCTGGTGGGGCCCCTCCTCGCTATCTCGGCCGCCCTTGCCTTTGCGCTCAGCGTCCCGGTGAGCAAACTCCTCCTCAGAGACACCTCACAGCTCGCAGTAGCGGGCCTCCTCTACCTCGGAGCCGGACTTGCGCTCACTCTCTACCGTCTCGTCTCCTGGGCGGCCAGACGGCGGGGGAGCGGCCAAGGTCCCACGGAAGCGCGTGTCTCCCGGGGGGGCGCACGTGATTGGGCCTGGCTCACGGCCGCCACGCTCTCCGGCGCGGTTGGTGCTCCGTTGCTCCTGCTCTGGGGCCTGAGGGTGACTGCGGGGGCGACGGCCTCCCTACTGCTGTCGTTCGAGGCCGTCTTCACCGCGCTCTGGGCGGCGGGCCTCTTCAAGGAGCACGTGGCCGCCCAGGTGTGGGGGGCGGTCCTCGCCGTCACGGCGGGCGGCGTGCTCCTGGGACTGGAGAGAAGCGGGGGCTGGGGGGTCTCCCTGGGCGCCTTGGCCATCGTCGCTGGCTGCGCACTCTGGGGCCTGGACAACAACCTGACCAGGAACATCGCTGCGCTCGGACCGAGCACGGTGGCGCAGCTCAAAGGCCTCGCGGCCGGTACCGTCAACCTCCTGCTGCTGCTGGCCGTGGGAGGGTCCCTGCCCCCCTGGCCCTCGGTGCTGTCCGCGCTCGTCGTTGGCGGGCTGAGCTACGGAGTGAGCCTCGTCCTCTTCGTGCAGGCTCTCCGCTACCTCGGTTCCACGCGCACGAGCGCCTACTTCGGGGCGGGTCCGTTCTTTGCCGCCGTGATCTCGCTGGTCATCGCCCGCAGCTACCCGACGCTCTCACTCCTCGCCGCAGCCGTGCTCATGCTCGTGGCCACCGTCCTCATGGTGTCCGAGCAACACGTGCACGAACATGAGCACGACGGGGCGACACATGCCCACTGGCACGTGCCCGACGCCGAGCATCGTCACGTCCATTAGGTTCCGCCCGGCTTCTCCGGGATGCAGCACCGTGCTCGAACCGTTTCTACGAGATGAAGAGGTGCCGCCGATGTGTGTCGTCGACGGGCTGCGGGTGGTCTCAGAAGGGGGTCGGTCGCCCTGCGCCGATCGCCCTCGGCGCGGGGGCAAAGGCTACCCGCGCCCCGCGCCACACTCGGCGCAGAACCTGCCGTCGGGCGTAAGCTCCGCCCCGCAGTGAGTGCAGAATCTTGAGGTGCCTGCGCCGCTCCGGCTCACCCCGCCCGCACGTGCTCTGCTGCGCCCTCCGGAGCTCGAGGCCCCCCGCCGGGGGGGCGGCGGACGACGCCCGCGCGCGCGAGGGCGACCTGCGGGTTGCGGACGCAGACTGCGATGCGCGACGAAGCCGCCTACGCCCACGATCAGGATGACCAGGACTATCAGGATCGAGTTCCTGTTGGTGTCGGAGGACGGCGCGTCGCCCGTATCGGGCTCCACCGAAGGGTTCCCATCCGGCTTGCTGTAGCTGACCCTGTATTGAAGTTGATCACCGGCCCCGAGCGCTCCAAGGACCTCACCCACGTACGCGAACCCGTCTTGGGAAGTCGACGGCGAGAGGGAGGGGCTGACCGTGAAGCCGGAAGAACGAGCGGGCTGCTGTACGGAGAGGCCGACCTCCCCGGCATCGGCCGGGACCTCGTAGAGCACGCCGAAGTCCCGCTGTCCCGCCACGTCGAGCCCCGGATCGTAGTACCACTCCAGGCGAACGTTCCGCGACGTCTGGACCTCGGCGGTGACGATATCCTTGTCCGGCCGGGAGCGGTCGAACTGCGGAGCGGGGCCATGGGTGAACGTGCCGTCCGGTCTCACCTCGGCGACCCCGTGGAGCTGGGCCCCCTTGGGGATGGCGAAGCGAAATGTAAGGGGAAGCGTGGCTTCCTCGGGCAGCCGGATGTCCACCAGAATGAGTACCCCGGGCTGATCGTATTCCGGCCACACCTGCAGATCGACCTCATCGAAGGAGACTCCGGGGTTAAGTTCCTCCGCATCGGCCGGCTTCTTCACCACGCCCGCAGCGGGTACCTCGGTCGAGGCGGACGTCGTCTCGGTCGAGGCGGCTTGGTTCGTGGCCGTCGGGACGGTTCCTGTAGCAGTCGTAGTGGTCTCAGCTTCGGCAGGGCCAGAGAGGCCCAGCATGACGACGAAAACGGCAATCATAATCGCGGCGACAAGGCTGCGGTTCAGAAGGTTCGTTGGTCGGCACAGCACGCGTATCTCCTCAGGGGTATGGCGGGTCAAGGGGACGTACCTGTCCTCCCCCCACATGGGAAGGATGCCAGCGGCGGAGCATTCAGTGGGTCGTGACCGCAGCGTCATGGCCGAGGCGGGTCGTTTGGCGAGATCGAGTGCGTTTCCGCTCGGCAGCGCCGCATGATACTACGCGCGGTAGTAGATGGTCAACGGCTGCGCCGCCCGGCCTGCCGGTGTCTGAGGCGTCCCCCGGGCGACGCTTCGATGGGGTAGGCTGACCGGTATGGACCAAGACGTGGTAGGCGGAGGCAAGGGATCGGCGGCCGGTCGGCACAAGCGAGCCTTGATCGTCGCCTTCACACTGAGCGCGACGTACATGCTGGTCGAAGCCGCGGGCGGTCTGCTGCTGAATTCGCTCGCGCTCCTGTCCGACGCCGGTCACATGCTCACAGACGTCGCCGGGCTGGGCATGGCGCTCGCGGCGATCCACTTCGCAGAAAGTGCGGGGCGTGATCCCTCGCGCACGTACGGCCTCTACCGACTCGAAGTGCTGGCCGCACTTGCGAACTCGTTCCTGCTGCTGGCCGTGGCAATCTACGTCCTCTTCGAGTCGTACGGACGGCTGATGGCGCCGCCCGCGGTGGCGGGTGCGCCGCTCATCATCGTGGCGACCGGGGGCCTGCTGGTCAACCTCATCTCCTTTCGCCTGCTCAGAGTGGGGGCCAAGGAGAGCCTGAACGTACGTGGCGCCCTTCTCGAGGTGATCTCCGACCTGCTCGGGTCGCTCGGGGTGATCGTGGCCGGTGTCATCCTTTTGACCACAGGATGGGGATGGGTTGACCCCATCATCGGCGCGGCGATCGGCCTGTTCATCCTTCCCCGTGCGGCGCGGCTCGGATGGGAGGCGCTCCGCGTGCTCCTTGAGATCGCTCCGAAGGAGACGGACATCGGTCGGATACAGAAGCGACTCACCGATCTGGACGGAGTCGCTTCTGTGCACGACCTCCACGTTTGGACGATCACGTCGGGCGTGCAGATGGCGAGTGCTCATCTCCGCCTCGCCGAGGGGGCTGACAACGGATCGGTGCTGCGCGAGGCCACCTCCCTCCTCGAACGTGAGTTCCAAGTATCGCATGCAACCCTCCAATGCGACCCCAGCGGCTTCAGCGAGGCGGACCGGCACGTCTAGCTCGAGGCTTGGACCGGTTACACTGCATCGCGCCGTCCGGTGCGACCGCAGTGGCCAAGACGATGATCGAAGACCATACCTGAGGCACCGCGGGCTAGTAGAGCCACGGTACATATCTCGTGGTCTTTGACAGGTAGACCGCATACCTCTCTCCATGCTGGTCGAGTAGGAATCGCTCTTCGCTCCGAACCTGCATTTCAAGCATGACCACAAACAGCAGCCCGGTCATGGTGATGAACGGCGTCGGCCAGATGAGCCATAGACCAAGAATCATGGTGAACAGTCCTATATAGGTAGGGTTGCGGATGTACCGAAACACACCTGTTTCGACAAGGGTGGTGGGCATCTCTTCGTCAATGCCGACCCTCCACGAGCTGCCCATAGTCGACTGAGCGATGCGGCAAAGAGCGAGTCCCAGCAACCCGAGGACGAGGCCGGCCTCGTCCACCCCCGGACGGCTGAGCACCGCCAGCCGCCCGAAACCCCAGGTGCCGCCAAGACCTGAGGCGTGAAGCATGATGAGGACGACGGCTGCCACTTCGAGTACAACGCTCATTCGAAAGAAGTAGAGTTGGAGAGGATCTTTGGAGTTGCCCATCACCAGGGGGTCCACCCCCGTGCTCCTTCTTTGCCCAGCCCGCTTGAGCGCCCATAGGGCCACGAAGCCTCCAAGGAGAACGGCCACATATAGCACTGCCGGAAGATCCAGAGAGATGCTCACGGTTGACCCGCCTCCAACGGGGCGGGCGGAGACCATGCGATCGCTTCTTCCGAGCCGGACGCGAAGGGAGCCTTGGCTTCAAGGAGCCGAAGGCCGTTGAAGATGACGAGGAGGCTCGCGCCCATATCAGCAAGAATGGCCATCCACAGGGTCGCCGTTCCCGCAACTGCGAGCCCCAGGAAGACGGCCTTGATACCCAGAGCCAGGCTGATGTTCTGGGTGAGGATGCGCGCGGTGAGACGGCTGAGACGGATGAACGCCGGCAGCTTACGAAGATCGTCGTCCATGAGGGCAACGTCCGCAGTCTCGAGGGCCGTGTCGGAGCCCGCTACTCCCATGGCGAAGCCGATGCTTGAGGCGGCAAGGGCGGGAGCATCGTTGATACCGTCGCCTGCCATGCCCACCTGCCCGAACTGCTCAACCAGCGCCTCGATAGCCGCCAGTTTTTCCTCCGGGAGCAGACTCCCGCGGGCATCGTCGATCCCCACTTGGGCGGCAATGGCCGTGGCCGTCAGTTGATTGTCTCCACTCAACATGACGGTCCGAACTCCCAAGGTGTGCAGATCGGCTATGGCGCTCCTGCTGGTTTCTCGCACCGTGTCGGCGATACCGAAGACGGCAACAACTTCCGCGTCGGTGGCAAGAACGACGAGACTCTTGCCTTGGCGCTCCAACGCCTCGAATGCCACTTCCAGGGCCGGACTGCACAGGTTCAAGTCTTCGATCACGCGGTGGCTGCCCAAGTAGAGCCACTCACCGTTCAGTCGCCCCTTGGTACCGCGGCCGGGCAGAGCCGCAAACTCGGCAAGCTCGGCCGGAAGAACCGAGCGCTGCGCTGCATAGGCTGCGATCGCCCGCGATAACGGGTGGTCGGAACGGGCAGCCAGACTGGCCGCCCACACCAGCGCCTGCTCCGCTTCCCGGCCCGGTTGCGGCACGAAATCTGTGACCGCCGGTTCGCCCTTGGTGATCGTGCCGGTCTTGTCGAAGGCAAACACCCGTAGCTTGCGCCCCTGCTCTAGGTAGACTCCCCCCTTGACCAAGATCCCCCGCCTGGCTGCTGAAGCGAGTCCGCTCACCACGGTCACCGGCGTGGAGATCACAAGAGCGCAGGGGCAGCCTATGACGAGCAGCACGAGCGCCCGATAGATCCACGAAAGGAAGGGTTGGCCGAAAGCGAGAGGCGGGATCAGAGCGACGAGCACGGCGAGACCGAATACGGTCGGCGTGTAGATGCGGGCGAATCGGTCCACAAAGCGTTGCGTAGGAGCGCGGGTGCCCTGGGCCTCCTCCACGGCGTGAATGATCCGGGAGAGGGTGGAGTCGTCCGCGGTCTTGGTCACCCGGTATTCAAACGAGCCCGCGCCGTTGATGGTGCCGGCAAACACCTGATCGCCGCCCTCTTTCTCCACCGGCATGCTCTCCCCGGTTATGGGTGCTTGGTTCACGGTCGAGCTGCCGTTGGCGATCGCACCGTCCAGAGGAATGCGCCCGCCCGGACCGACTCTCACGATCGAACCGACCGCGACTCTCTTGGTCTCCACCTCAGCCCACCGGCCATCTTCTCCTTGTACCGTCGCCGTTTCGGGAGCCATGGCCATCAGTTGCCGGATGGCACGGCGTGCCCGATCCAAGGAGAGTGACTCGATCACCTCAGCCAAGGCAAAGAGGACCATCACCATGGCCGCCTCCGGCCACTCACCAATGACTATGGCCCCGGTGACCGCCACCGACATGAGAGCGTTGATATTGAGGGTGCGATTCCTGAGCGCGATTACACCCTTCCAGTAGGTCTCGAGTCCGCCCGTTCCAACCGCGAGCAGACTGAGGGCGATGATCAGCCAACGGCTGTCGGGCGAGGCAAGGTCGAGGACCTCCGCGGCCGTGGCGGCGATCGCAGCAACCGCGAGCAGGGCCCACCTACGGCGTGAAACGGTGGGGCCTTGAGTGGCGCTCTCTCGATCGGTGACCTCGGATTCCACCACAGCCTCAAGGCCCAGTGACCCGAGTGCCTTGACCGCCGCGTCGATGGCTTCCGGCCGGTGGGTAAGGGTGAGCCGGCGCTGTATAAGATTGAAGTCCAGTCCCTCGATGCCCGCCATCCCGGTGAGCTTGCCCCGGATCATCGCTTCCTCGGTGGGACAATCCATCTTGGCGATGGCAAGCACGGTGCGGACGCTCTCGGCCGAGAGCGCGGGGGATGTGGGTTCCGGCGTCAGCTGAATCGGCCCTCCGCACGACAGATCGTTGCAGTCGCTCATGGTCTTCCTTCCGATGATCCACCAGTACGACGAGGCATGATCGGGCTATCATAGAGTCTGTACCTGCTACAGGGTCAAGAGATCTGAGGGAAACAGATGCGGATAGGCCAGTTGGCGAGGGAGTCAGGCTCTCAGCCGGAAACGGTACGGTACTACGAACGGATGGGCTTGTTGCCCCAGGTTGCCAGGACCGAGGGCAACTACCGCATATACGATGATGGACATCTGGAGCGTCTACGGTTCATCCGCAACTGCCGCGCGATCGGGATGACGTTGGAGGAAGTCCGGCGACTTCTCTACTTCCGAGACCGGCCCGATCTGGTCTGCAGCGAAATCAACCAACTGCTCGACACACATATCGCAGGTCTAGGAGAGAAGCTGCGTGATCTTCGCCACCTGGATGGATATCTGCGCGACCTGAGAGCCTGCTGTGATGGTCCGCGGCCCGCAGGCACGTGCGGGATTCTTGCCGGGCTCGACTCAGCCAAAGCGGACGACGCGGAATCCACAGGAAGGTAGCCGCGCCGCAGCCGAAGCAGGCGGCCGGGTTCTCTTCTCGCCGTCACACGGCGAGGGTCAGCTCAGCGCGTGTCTCAAATCGCCGACGAGGTCGACCGCGTCCTCGAGCCCACAGGAAAGACGCACCATCCCATCGACGATGCCCCGCCTGGCCCGCTCTTCGACGGACATGCCGTGGTGAGTGGTCGTGATCGGCTGCGTTGCGAGGCTCTCCACTCCGCCCAAACTGGCGGCGATGCTGAAGATCCGCAGGCGATCGACGACCGCCGCCGTCTCCATGGCGCCCCCGTCAAAGACGAAGCTGAGCATCCCGCCGAAACCTCGCATCTGCTTGCGCGCGACCTCGGGGCCGCCTCCCAGGCCGGGATAGTTGACCCGCCGTACGCGAGGATGAGCAACCAGGAATTCGGCTACCTGCAGGGCCGTGGCGTTCTGAGCACGGACCCGCACGACCAGTGTCCGAATGCTGCGGGAGAGGAGGAATGCGACCTCGGGGGCGATCATCTGACCCAAGTTCTTGCGCCAGAGCCAGATGGGTTCCAGCAGGTCCTTGGGGCCAATCACCGCTCCACCGGTGAGATCGCTGTGGCCCCCCAAGTATTTGGTGGCGCTGTGCACGACCAAGTCGGCCCCAAGGTCGAGCGGGTTCTGGTTGACAGGCGTGGCGAAGGTGTTGTCGACCACCGTGAGCGCGCCGACGGATTTGGCCACGCGGGCGACGGCAGCGATGTCGATCACGTCCAGGGTGGGGTTGGTCGGTGTTTCGAAGAAGACCATCTTGGTTCTTTCTGTTAACGCCGAAGCCAAGCTCGCCGCCTCGTTCGCGAGCAGAAACGTGGTCTCAATGCCGAGGCCGGGAAGGTTGGTTCCCAACAGCTCGTACGTGCCGCCGTAGACGTCACCGATGCAGACGATGTGGTCATCGGTCTTGAGGTGGGCGAGGAAGGTCGCCGCCTCGGCGGCCATGCCCGAAGAGAACGCGAACGCCGCCTCGCCGTTCTCGAGGTCGGCCAGCTTGCGCTCCAAAGAGCGGATGGTCGGGTTGAGCCCGTAGCGGGTGTAGAGGTTCCCCTCCTTGCGGCCCTCCACGACGTCGAGCAAATCGGCGGTGCTGTGGAAACCGAAGGTGGAATGGTTGTACAGGGGCGCGTGGATGCCCCCCTGCGCGTCCAGCTCCTCGCCCGCGTGTACGCACCGGGTCGCGAGGCCTCGAATCAGCCCGTCATCCTTGACCATTGCTGTCTCCGCTCCTGTCGTCATGGCCCGCCTGTCGTGGACGTCATTCCAGCCGCCGGTTCATCGGCCGAGGTCTTCGCGTCTCTTGAGGTACTCCGGCCCATCACCTGAGGCTTCCCAAGTAGCCGACGAGGGCGGCTATCTCACCGTCGGTCAGCCGCCACTGTGGCATGGCCGCGTCGAGCCGGTCGCCCTCGGGGTCGATCCCGTCTCTCAGCGCGCGAGCGAGGCTCGCCTCGTCGTAAGCGGAGTGCGCGTGGCCACCCTCATCGGGGCCCTCATCCGAGGTCAGGGCGCTCCAGCGGATGTCGGGGGTGCGGAAGCTCCCCATCATGGCGCCGACCGCGCCCCCGCGTCCGTCGCGCCCATGGCAAGAGGCGCAGCCAGTCTGACCGAACATCATGCCGTACATCGACGGCGTGGAACGGGGGATGGCACTCCCGGTCGCGTCCGTGCCGCTGAGGAAGATGCGCTCGCCCAATGACCCGAATGATTGGGCGCTGTTGTTACCGAAGGGACCGAACGATGCACCGGGACCCGTCCGGGCGCCGAAGGTCGAGAGGAGCACCAGGCCTAAGAGACCGATGACCGCAAGCGCGATGCCGAGCCACAGGGACTTCGGTCGTCTCTGGGCGCTCGCAGTCCCGTCCGGCCGGGCACTCATGACTGGAGGTCGTCCTTGCGCTCGAGGAACTCCTGGCGGTCTATTTCACCGCGGGCATAGCGCTCTTCTAGAATCCGAAGCGCAGAAGGCGGTTCGTATGCTCGATCTACCGGCGGAGGCCCGCTTGGCCGCCACTCGGACCCCCGCTGGGCGCTCGAGAGCAGCGCTCTGACCACGAGGACCACCCCGACCACCAGCGCCACAAGAAACACGAGCGAGAGCAGGTCGCCCGCCAATCCCCAGGCGCCCCCGCCGTTCCAGCCACCGCCGTTCCAGCCTCCCCACATCATGATGGCTCTCCTTGGTTCGCGATTCTGGTCCCGCGGCGTGCCCACTCCCAGGAATGGCCCTACCAGCCGAAGTGCATCGCGGGCAGGTCCCGCTTCACCTTCTCTAGGTAGAAGCGCTCGAAGGCGAGCTTCACATAGTGGTAACGCACGCCGCGCCGCAGAACGGCCACATTGCGCGGCGGGAGGAAGGGGTCGGCCTTGATGTAGAATCCCACGTCGCCGGCGTCGGCCACACAGGTGGCGGGCAGCGTGAGACCGTCTACTAGTTCGCCTGACCCGGTGACTTCGACGGCGATGTTGGCGGCCGCACGAGTGGCCATCTCCTCGCACATGTGCCCGGTCTTCGGTACACCCACCGGAACCGGCGTCGGCACGGGCGGGGCGATGGCGACCGAGACACCGACCGCGTAGATGTTGGAGTACTTCGTGCTGCGGAGGTGCTTGTCGGTGGGGATGAAGCCGCGGGGATTGCCCAGTCCCTCGACGTCACGTGCCACCTGGGCGCCGTAGAAGGCCGGGATGAGGACGGCGAGGTCGAAGGGTAGCTCGGTGCCGTCGGCCAGGGTGGCTTTGCCCGGCTCGACCGCCGTGAGCGCGGCGCTTGTGGTCCACTTGAGGTGCCGCGAATGGAACTCGTCCTCCATCATGCGGCTCATGTTGCCGATGCCGTTCACCCCGAAGTGACCCAAGAAGGGCTCCGGTGTCACCAGGTGCAGGTCGAAGAGATGGCGACGTTTCTGCCTCCGAAGAGCCGTCTCCAACATCATGATGATCTCGTAGGCCGGACCAGTGCAACTCGCCCCCGGATTGGCGCCGATGATGGCCCGTCCGCCGTCCGAGGCCAGGAAGCGGGCAATGGCATCGCGGGCGGCGACCGCCTGTTTCACGGTGAAGCACGTGTGCACGGTGCCCTCGGCCGGGTCCGAGCCGGGAACGTTCGACCAGTCCAGGTCCGAACCGGTGGCGAGAACCACGTGGTCGTAGGGGAAGACCTTGCCACCTGCCGTCGTCACCGTCTGCGCCTGAGGATCGATGGCCGTCGCCCGGTCGTGGATGAACGAGACACCCTTGCGCCGGAGCGGTCCCGCCAGCGGCACCTTGATGGCATCCGGCTTACGCCAACCCATCATCACCCAGGGCAGACTGGGGATGAAGAGGAAGTCCGCATCGGCCGAGATGAGCGTGACCTCGACACGGTCGCCGAGCTTCCGGCGCAACTGGTAGGCGGCGTTCACACCCCCGAACGAACCGCCCACGACCACTACCCGGTGCTTACCGTTCGCCATTCGTCCCCCCTTGCGTGCCGTGAAACACTTGCAATATTGCAATGTGCGAATATTATAAGGTCAGCAGACATCCGAGGCAAGGGGGATCGATGGTTTCCGTGCTCTTCGTGCTCAATGACGGTCCTTACGGGTCCGAGCGCTCCTACAACGCACTCCGCCATGCCCTGGCGGTTTCGAAACAGGAGGGCGCCGAAGTCAGACTCTTCCTTACCGCCGACGCCACCGCCTGCGCCATCGCGGGACAATCGCCGCCCGTGGGGTACTACTCCATCGAACGCATGCTCAAGGGCCTGGTGGCGAAGAAGGCCTCCGTCGGCTTATGAGGCACCTGCATGGACGCCCGTGGCTTGGCGTCGCTGCCACTGATCGAAGGCACAGAGAGGGGATCGATGGATCTCCTGGCTCAGTGGACTATGGAGGCAGACAAGGTGCTCATCTACTGAAACTACGGCAGGCTTCGTGAGGAGGACCCCCGTGGACGAACGCATCGACCCGACCATACTCGAGTTGCACGCGAGGGTGTGCAAGACCATGGCACACCCTGTGCGACTGGCGTTGCTGAACGCCCTGCGCAGCGGAGAGCGGGGCGTGGGCGACTTGGCCGATGCCATCGGGGCGGCCCAGCCTCTCGTCTCGCAACACCTGGGCGTACTTCGCAACCAGGGCCTACTGCGGACTCGGAGGAACGGGAGCGAGGTCTTCTACAGCATTGCCTACCCGAAGATGATCCGAGCCTGCGACCTGCTGCGCGAGGTGCTGTTCGAGCACCTGCGTTCCCAGGAAGAGCTGCTGACCGCCAACCACCAGCGGGGGAGTGACGGACACATAGCGATGCTCTATG
>JAHJSA010000011.1 GCA_018830645.1 Actinomycetota bacterium | reverse complement strand
TGATGCTGGCGATGCGCGGGCGGTCGGGGAAGGCCCGCTTCCCATCGCCTATCTCTTCCACCCAGTGGTAAAGACCCTTCTCTGAGATCAGCAGGAAGTTGGTCATGACCACGATACGGGCGCGTTCCTTCAAGAAGCCGAAGCGGGGGCGTACGTTCGTGGCGCCCTGCAGGCCGATGGTCTTGGTGACCGCCCCGCCCCAGCCGGCTTCGAACGCCCGCTTCATCATCTCGGCGGTCCGCGCGGGAGGCGCTGAAGCCAACACGAACGGGTTGGGGAAGCTGAGCCCGGAGAAGTCGGTCTTGAGTAGTCCTGTCAACGTGATGTCTCCCTAGGGTTCGTGGTTCAGACACCCACGAACGGTGTGCGTTTCAGGTATTCGCCCGCGCCGGATGTGCCCACGAAGGCGCCGGCGTCCACCACGAGTTGCCCGCGCTGCATCACGGTGCGCACCGCGCCCTTCACGGCCATGCCTTCGTACGGCGTGTAGTCCAGGTTCTGGGTCTGGGTGGCCGCGGAGATCACCGAGTCCGGCGTGGGGTCGAAGATCACCAGGTCGGCGTCGCTGCCGGGGGCGATCACGCCCTTACGCGGATACATGCCGAAGAATCGGGCCGGGGCGGCGCACAGAAGGTCTACGAGTTTCGACATGCCGATACGGCCGCCGTGTACTCCGAGGGTGTGCAGCACGAGAAGTCGGTGCTCGAGACCGGGGGTCCCATTCGGTATCTTGCTGAAGTCGCCACGACCCATCTCTTTCTGGCCGGAGAAGTTGAAGGGGCAGTGGTCGGTGGCGATCACCTGGAGATCACCCGTGATCAGCCCGGCCCACAGTTCCTCCCAGTTGCTCTTGTCGCGGAGGGGAGGCGAACAGACGTACTTCGCGCCCTCGAAATCGGGCTCGTCGTAGTTGTCCACAGAGAGCGCCAAGTATTGGGGGCACGTCTCGGCGTAGACCGGGAGGCCGCGATCGCGTGCCGCGCGCACCTTGTCGAGGGCTTCCTTGCAGGTAAGGTGCACGATGTAGATGGGGGCGCCCGCCTGCTCGGCGAGGAAGATAGCGCGGCCGGTGGCCTCCCCTTCCACGCCCGCGGGACGGGTGGTGGCGTGGTACTTGGGCTCGGTGAGGCCGGCGGCCAAGTGCTCCTTGACGAGCACGTCGATCACGTCGCCGTTCTCGGCGTGCACGCTGATGAGGGCGCCAACCTCCTTGGCCTTCTTGAGCGCCTGGAAGAGAGTGCCGTCGTCGACCATGAGCGCGCCCTTGTATGCCATGAACAGTTTGAAGCTGGTGACGCCTTCGGCCACGAGTTCGGAGAACTCGGCGAGGGTCTCGTCAGTTAGGTCGGTGACGGCCACGTGGAAGCCGTAGTCGATCACCGCCTTGCCTGCGGCCTTCTCTTTCCACGCCGCGAGCGCGGCGCCCAGCGATTCGCCCTTCGACTGTATGGCGAAGTCGACGATAGCGGTCGTCCCGCCAACGGCTGCCGCCTTCGTGCCTGTGAAGAAGTCGTCGGCGGAGGTGGTGCCCCCGAACGGCATGTCGAGGTGGGTGTGCACGTCGACGCATCCGGGCAGGACGTACGCCCCCCGGGCGTCGATCACCGACGCGCCCTCGGCGTTCAGATCGTGCCCTATGGCCACGATGTGGGCGTCCTCGACGAGAACGTCGGCGCGGAACTCGCCGCCCGCGTTCACGACTACACCGTTGGTGATGATCGTCTTCAAGTCCGACCGTCCTTTCGTGCCTAGATCACTGCCTGTCGGCACAGCGCTTCGATCGACTCGTGGTCCATGTCGAGGCGCTCGCGAAGTAATTCTTCTGTGTGTTCCCCCAGGGTGGCCACCCACGTGCGGGGCTCGACCCCTCCGGTGGAGAGTTTCAGCGGGCTTCCCGCTACCCGGAAGGCGCGTCCGTCGCCGTCGGTGACTCGCATGAGCATCTCGCGGGCGGCGACCTGCGGGTCGTCCACCACGTTGTCGATGCCGTTGACCGGTCCGCAGGGCACTTCCGAGTGTTGGAGCGCCGCAAGCCACTCCTCTGTGGTGCGTGAGGCGAAGATGGGGGAGAGCATCACCTCCAGGGCCTCATGGTTCGAGGTGCGGTCGGAATTGGTGGCGAAGCGGGCGTCATTCACGAGCGCCTCGGAGTCGAGAGCGCGACACAAGCGCTTCCAGAGCCCGTCGTTGCCCGCAGCGACCACGATGTGCCCGTCGGACGTCGCGAAGGCCTGGAACGGCGTGATGGCGGGGTGACGAGTGCCCAGGCGGCCGGGGGAGATGTCGTCCAGATCGTTGCGGACGATCGCGTTCTCGAGCAGGGCGACCACGGAATCGAGCATCGCCACGTCAACGCGCGTGCCGAGGCCGGTGGACTCGCGCTCGAGCAGTGCCGCCAACACCCCGGTCACCAAGAAGAGCGCGGCGGAGAGGTCGCCCATCGAGATGCCCACCCGCACGGGGCCACCGTGCTCCTCGCCGGTGACGGCCATGAGGCCGCCCATGGCCTGGGCCACGATGTCATAGGCGGGGCGATCGGCGTAGGGCCCGGTCTGTCCGAATCCCGAGCAACTCGCGTACACCAGCCCGGGGTTGCGTGCGTGGATCTCGTCCCACCCGAGCCCGAGGCCGGCCATCACGCCCGGCCGGAAGTTCTCCACCAGCACGTCCGCCTGTTCGGCCAGTCGGAGGAACGCTTCGCGGCCGGCATCGGACTTGAGGTCGAGGGTGACGCTCTTCTTCCCCCGGTTCAGGCTCGCGTAGTAGGCGCTGGAGCCTTCGTTGAACGGACCGTAGCCGCGTGAGTCGTCGCCCCGTCCGGGGTGTTCGATCTTGATGACTTCCGCGCCCAGATCCGCGAGGACCATCGTGGCGTAGGGACCGGCCAGCACTCGGGTCACGTCGAGGACGACGGTTCCCCGCAACGGGGGTCGGCCCGGCTGTACGGCGCTGGATGTCACGGTGGCATGCTGCGTGTCTCTTCCCCCGGTGGTGCGTCTGGGCGGTGCGACGGGCGCTGCGGCGGTCGCTGCGACGGTGGCTGCGACGGGCGCTGCGACGCGGTCAGAGTACTCCTGACCGGCTGTGCGGTCAATAGGGACTCGGCGCGACAGCAGGGCTCCTCGGCGGTTCGAGGCGACGTGGTGCGCCCGCCGGCGATACGCCTGTTCGGTGCCGGCCTCCGAGGTGCGCCGGCGATTGGCCGATGCAGACTTCGGAGTCGACGACGTGATGCCTGAGAATGAGTGCATGATCCCCCAGGGCGGCGCGGGGTCGTCCTCGAATCGCCGCCGATCGTGGCCACAGTAGCCAGGACGAGCCCTGGGGGTCCAGTGGTATGCTGCACACATGTGTTCCGGAGATTCAGCTGCTTGCACAGGGGCGGCTTGAGATGGCAGCCGTATCGCTCCTTCAGACCGCGGCCGTCGCCCTCGGACTCGTGGCTCTGGGCTTCTTCGCGTTCTTCGGGGCGTACTACGTGCGCAACCGCAGGATTGCTCTGAGCCGGCGCGAAGATCTCGAGGGTGATACTGCACAGAGTGCTCGGAGCACGTCTCAGGGGTACGACGCGACGCGTCGGGGCGGGTAGGCACGAGCGGGAGGAGGAGGGCGCATGACGACTCGCACTGGTGATAGTCGCAGGTGGTTCGCGCCACTGATTGCATCGGGATTGGTGCTGCTGGCGTTCGCGTCTGGAGGGTGCAAGATCGAGATGTCGCTCGACACGGTGATAGAGGCCGACGGTTCCGGCACCGTGGGAGTGCGCCTCGCCGCCGACAAGGAGATGCGCGATCTGATCGCGCAGCAGGCAGGCGACGAGAGTGATCTCTTCGGTGAGTTCGAGAGCGGCGTACCGGAGGGATGGGAGTCGAGCTCCGACACAGATGCGGACGGCACGCGTTGGGTGAAGGCGACCCGTTCATTCGCCGACCCGGCCGAGCTGGAGGCGCTTCTGGCGGAAGGAACGGAGGAGGCCCAGGGACCGGCAGACAGTATCGGAGCCCAGGACTTCTCGCTCTCGCAGGAGCGCACCTTCTTCACCGTGAAGACTGAGTTCTCGGCCGACTGGGATCCCGCCGCGGCCATGGCGGAGGTGAGTGAGGAAGCTCCTCTGGGTACGGATTTGGCGTCTCTCGCCAGCATCTTCCAGGTGGAGAACCGCGTGACGCTGCCCGGCTCGATCAAGGACCACAATGCCGATTTGGTCGAGGGGAACACCTTGGTGTGGCAGCCGCTCGTCTCGGGGGTCACGCAGATGACGGCCTCGTCGGTGGCCTATCGGTGGCCCGCGATCGCCGGAGTCGCTCTTGCCGTCCTGGTGCTTCTTGGCGCCATAGGGGCGGGAGCGTACCTGGGCGTTCGCCGGAGTCGGACGGAGGTTCGGAGTCCTGTTTGATAGGATTACATGAGTCGGCACAAGGAACCGGCCTTGGTATGCGAGGTGAGTAGTCGCGTGAACTCCGGCTGTCGGATCGAATCACATCGTGTATCTCGGGCTGACGACCGAAGGACGGCGCGCCCACGTTGGGCACTTCTCGGCGTTCGGGTGCTCGCCGTGACCCTCCTCTGTCTTATCGCCGCGGTTTCGCTCCCTGCGCAGGCTCCGGCGTCCAAGTTGAGTGACGCCAAGAACGATCTCCAGTCCACGAGATCGTCGCTCAACAAGATCCAAACGGAGCTTGACCAGCTTACGGGGCGATACATGCGGGCGGAAGCCCGGCTGTACGAGCTGGACAACGCCATCGAGGTGGCCGAGAAGGACGTGGTCCGCTCGCGCCAGGACCTCGAGATTGTGCGTGCGCAGCTCATCGACCGGATGGTGCGGGTGTACAAGGAGGGGCGCGGGTCCGTGCCGATCTTTCTCGAGGTGCTCTTCGAAGGCGGCGATTTCACCACGGTGATGGAGCGTCTGGAACTGCTGAACCTGGTGGCGGCGCAGGACAACGACATGCTCGATCAGGTGGCTCGACATCTCCAGAAGGTGGAGGAGCTCGAGAGAGAGCTCACCCAGATGCGCGACCAGCAGGAGGTCGACCTCAAAGAGCTGGAAGCCGCCCAAGCCGCCATGGACCAGCGTATGACCGCTGTAGCCGCCGAGTACCGGCGCCTGAAGAAGAGGGTCGCCGCACTCGAGGAGGAGGCTCGGCGGGCCGCGGAGGCGGAGCGGGCCCGGGCCCGGGCGGTCGCATCGTCGACGCCGGCCACCGCGGCCGCGGCGAAGGGCTTTGTCTTTCCGGTGGACGGACCACATTCCTTCATCAACGACTGGGGTTTCCCCCGCTCCGGGGGACGCTCGCACAAGGGCACCGACATCATGGCGCCCCGCGGCACGCCGGTGGTCGCCGTGGTCTCCGGGCGGATCAGCCGGACGTCGTATGGCTCGGGCCTCGGCGGCACGACGATCTGGCTTAACGGGAACAACGGCACGAGCTACTACTACGCGCACCTCGAAGGCATCGCGGGCGGCATCCGAGGTGGTGTCTCGGTGCGGGCCGGTCAGGTCATCGGGTACGTGGGAAGCAGTGGGAACGCTCGGGGAGGCGCCCCCCACCTTCACTTCGAGATCCGGCCCGGCGGCGGCGGCGCCGTGAACCCGTACTACATCTTGAAGGCCTCGGACTAACAACTAGGAGTCCGTCGGGGCGGGCGCCCAAGGTCGGCTTCCCTCCCGCTACACCTACAACGTCCTCGGCCGGCAGCTCACGGTGACAGACGCCGACGGCTTCGCCACGAGCCGGGTCTACGACAAAGCGGGCAGAATCCAGCCTCAACGCTGGACTACGCGAAGCGGACGGGGATGCCGAGCACTGATGAACCGTTCATTGTGGGTGGCAGAGTCAAGGGCCGCCTCACCCGCGTCCGCCTCAGCTATCGTCATGCGGTCGTCTCCGATAGCCAGGAGGAAGCGGTGCGATCACACACTCCCCGCTGAAGATAGAAGAACCATCAAAGTCTATGCCGTGCATGCCTCGAAGATATCGCGGAACGATTGGTGGTTTTGCTCAAACGCTACAAAGGCAGCTGGGTCAAAATGCTCCGGCTGGGTGCGGCCATCCCCGCGCGTAATGATGTCCACGGTCTTCAGATGGTCGAATGCGGGCTTGTAGGGCCGCCTGCTTCGAAGGGCGTCATAGGTGTCGCAGATATGCATAATGCGCGCCGGCAGTGGAAAGTCCTCTCCCCGCTTGTCATTCGGATAACCGCCGCCGCCCCAACGTTCGTGGTGATTGAGTGCGATTTCGGCGCCCATCTGGAGATAGGGTGACTCGGCGTTGCCCAGGATCTTGAAGCCCATTGAGGTGTGCCCTTTCATGACCTCCCACTCATCCGGCGTGAAGCCGCACGGCTTGAGCAGGATATGGTCGGGGATGCCTATTTTGCCTAATGTCGTGCATCGGGCTCGCGAAAAAGATCTTGTCAACGAACTCTTCATCCAGGCCGAGCATCCTGGCAAGCTCGCGGTTGTAATAGCTGATGCGTTGCACGTGAGCGCCGGTGTCTTCATCTTTGTATTCCGCCGCGCGCGTCATCGCGAAAATGGTTTCCAGATAGCTTTCCTGAAGATCGGCGGTCCTCTCCCGCACTCATTGTTCCGGCAGGTCGCCGCAATTGTGCAATTCCCCGTGCAATAGACACTCTTCCAGCATGTTGTGAATGCGCGTCAGCAGGTCGGGCAGCTCAAACGGCTTGCTGATGAAATCCTTCGCACCGGCCTGGAGCGAGCGCAGCTTGTCAGCCGGTTGGCCGCTCATGACAAGCACCGCAGGGCAGCCGTTCGGCTCAAGCTCCTTGAGCCCCTCCATCACCTGGAATCCGTCCATGCCGGGCATCTGAAGATCGAGCAGGATCAAGTCGTAGCGGTTCTTGAGGTGAAGCCCGCAGACCTCGCCCGAATCCATCGTGGACGTGATGAAAACATAGCCGGCACGGCGCAGAATCCGCTCGAGCAGAAGGACATTGGCTTCCTGGTCGTCGACGATCAGGACTTTGCCGTGAAGAATGTCAGATGAACTTGTCATGAGAATCGCAGCGCTCTATTTGCTCTTGTCAGATCTTTTTCCTGCAGCTTCCAGTGCCACATCCAGCGCCTCCATGAACTCATCGACCTTGATGGGCTTGGTTATGTAGCGGAAGAATCCCGCCTTCAGGCCCCTCTCGATGTCACGTGGCATTGCATTCGCACTGATGGCAATGACGGGGGTGTGCGCCGTGGACGGGTCTGAGCGCAGGGTTCTCAGGGCTTCGAAGCCGTTGATGCCGGGCAGATTGATGTCCAACAGGATCACATCCGGCTGGGACACGCGCGCAATCTCGATACCGCTTCTCCCGTCCACAGCGGTCAGCAGACGAATATCGGGGTGGCGCGCGATGATTTGCTCGACCAGTCTCAGGTTCGCCGGGTTGTCCTCGACATAGAGCAGGGTGTGTAGCCGCGCTTCGCGAGGCACATGCGGTCGGGCCGATGCCTCTACGTCGTCTCCTTCCGTGGAAAGGTGTGGTTCGGCAACCGAGATGAGTTCGAACCAGAATACGCTTCCCACCCCGACGGTGCTTTCCACGCCGATTACGCCCCCCATCAGTTCGACCAGTCGCTTGGCCACCATGAGGCCGATGCCTGTGCCTTCCTCGCCACCCGCCTCCTGTCCGAGACGATTGAACGCCTGGAATAGCTGCGCCAGCTGTTCCGGATACAGTCCCGCGCCGGTGTCCCTGACGCTGACGCGGGTGCGCTCCAGAGCGCTCGTGGTGTAGTCCACGATGATCGTTCCACCCGGCCGATTGTATTTGACCGCGTTTGAAAGGAGGTTGATGAGAACCTGTTTCAACCGGGTCCGAGCGGCCAGGACAAAACAGGGTACGTCAAACTGGGGAAAGGTCACTTGGATGCCACGCAGTTGCGCCTGCGGTTCGATCATGCCCTGGCATTCGAGCATGACTTCGGCCAGCGACACCGGCTCCCGCGACAGCGGCACCTGCTCGGACTCGATCTTCGCGAGATCGAGGATTTCGTCGATCAACTTCAGCAGATGCCATCCCGCCTGAAGAATCTGGGCTATGCTTTCTTTCTGGGTAAGTATTCGGCCAACCCCTGCATAGGCAGCATGGCGACGGTGCGCCCGGACCAGCCACGCGGCGGTCAGACGGGAGCGCCGAGGATGCGCCGGTAGCCGCGGTGGAGGGGGTGGAGGTAGACGTCCTTCACCGGGAGC
>JAHJSA010000109.1 GCA_018830645.1 Actinomycetota bacterium | reverse complement strand
GTCGTTGCGGGAGAGGTCCTTGGAGAGGAACTGTCGGGTCGCCGGATCGTAGCTTCGGGAGGAGAGGTAGTAGAGGCCGCTCTCTGCGTCGTAGTAGTAGGAGGCGTAGCGCAGGGGTTGGCGTTTGGCCAGGTCGGTGGCTACCTGCAGGCTGATGAGAGAGGTGCTCTTGCTCCACACGCCGGTCCCGACGTTCCCCGTGCCGGTGGGCTTGCCCCAGGCGTCGTAGCGGTAGGCGGCGAAGGGGGCTCCGGCTGCATCGAGGAGGGAGACGACGTCGCCTCGGTCCGAGGTCAGGATGCCGAAGTAGAGGGGGGTGGCGCTCTCCTTCGGGCTCCGGTAGACGCCGGCGTAGGGGCGGCCCTGTTCGTCGTAGAGGTAGGTGATCTTCCAGGAGGTGGGGTTGGTGCCGCCGCTCTGGCTGGCCTTCAGGCTCTCGAGCTGGAGTCCTTGGTAGGAGAAGTCGGTGGTGGTGGTCTGGGAGCCTACCGTCACCGCCGAGCGGGTGCGCTGGCCCTCTTCGTCGTAGGTGTAGGCGGCGGAGACGGACGCGCTTGGGTTCAGGTAGGTGGCCAAGCGGCCTTGGGCCGTGTAGGTGTAGCGGATGCGGTTCGGGTCGTTCGTGTCGGTGGTCGTGCCTTGGGAGAGACGCCAGCGCTTCCCGGTGTCGTAGGTGTAGTAGGTGGTGGCACCACCCGTCACCGTGGTCTGCAGGATGTTGTTCTGGTAGGTGAGTGTGGTGCCGGTGAAGGCCACGAGGTTCCCGGCGGCGTCGAAGGTGGTGGTGTCTAAGACGCCGTTGATGGTGGCGGTCGCCAGGCGGCCGGCGGTCGTGTAGGTGTAGGAGGCGGTGATGGGGGTGGCCGTACCCACGCTCTGCAGGCGTAGGTTCTCGCCAGCAGCAGGGGCAGAGCATGCACCCGGTGCCCCTATTGACTTCAGTCGCCCCTGGTCTCTATTCTTGCGCTGCTTCGACCTGTACGCTACCTGACCAAGGTCGAGACCAGCGTTGAGTCCGAATCGTCAACCACGGGAGGGGTGTGATGATTTCCAGGGGGCCAGGGCGGTACGTCAAGATGGGCGCGACGCTCTGCGCGCTTCTCACGCTCACGTTGGCGCTCGGCGGTCCAGCTACCCCCGCCCAGGGGGAGACCCCCCAGAGCTTCTCCGATCCGGATGTAGTGCGCGAGGTGGTCGAGAAGCGCACCGAGAACTCGAATACGTACCTCCTCAAGGATGGTCGGCTGCGGGCGGTCGTGAGCAGCGGCCCCGTGAACTTCCGGGACGAACGCGGCACGTGGCAGAAGATCGACACCACGCTCATCCCCGGGGAGAAGGCCGGGGAGTACCGTTCAGCCCGGACTCCGGTGTCCGTCAGTATCTCTCCCGGCGAGCGGCCCTCACTGGCGCTTGAGCGAGCGGGTGCCCGGATCGTCTTGACCCCGAAGCAGGCTCTGCCGTCGGTTCTCTCCGCCGCCGGCTCCCTCGCCCGATTCCGTGCCTTCCAATCAGAGGCCGACCTCACCTATCAGGTCCTCGACGACGGCGTGAAGGAGACCATCGTCCTGCGCTCTCCCAAGGCGGCGAACACCTACTCCTTCACCCTCTCCCACCCGGGCCTGCTCCTGATGCAGGATGAGACGACCGGGCAGTGGGGGCTCCGCGCCGCCATGGAGCACGACCCGCTCTTCGTCCTCGGAGGCTTGAACGTCGCCGACTCCTCAGTGAACGAAGCCGGCGATCCCGCCTACTCTGACGAGGCCGAGATGCGGGTGGAACCGGGCACCGAGGAGAGCACCATCACCTACATCGTCCGCGCTCCTGGCTCGACGACAAGGAGCGCGTCTACCCCGTCCTCATCGACCCCACGGTCACCGCTGTCGCCTCCACGGGGGACACATTCATATCGAGCGCCTCCCCCAACACCAGCTACGGGTCCGATGATGACATGCACATCGGGTACTACGACTCGACCACGGGTTGGTGTCGCGGTCTCGTTCGGTTCGACCTCCCTGCCGACCTCCTCACCGGCGGCTACGTGCAGAGCGCCGATCTCTACCTGCGCCAGAACTGGCAGTCGGTGCTCGCCCCGAGCGTGGCTCGTGTGGGCGCCATCGACCGGGCCTGGAGCGAATCGAGCACCTACAACTCACTGGGCGGCCATTACATCATCGAGGCCAAGGAGGTCGCCACCGTCGCGACCCGGGCCCAGGACCTGCATTTCGACTTCACCCAGGTGGTGCAACGGTGGGCCACCGGCCAGTACGTGAACCACGGGTTCGCGATCTACCAGGAGTGGACCGAAGGGCAGACCTACTGGCGGAAGATCCTGAGCAAGGAGCACCCGACCTCGAGTTACAGACCCAAGCTCACCATCACCTACACCGCACCACTCGACGTGACCGCCTCCCCGTTCAACGCGAAAGGAGACGGCACGACCGATGACACCGTGGCCATACAGGGAGCCATCAACGCCGCCGACTCGAGCGGCGGAGTCGTCTACTTCCCGAGCGGCACGTACAAGGTGAGCGGCTTGAACGTGACCAAGAGCAACGTCGTGCTCCGGGGTCTGGGCACCGCGAGCGTGCTCGTGCCCGCGTCCACGGCGCAAGGTCATCTTATCCAGGTCGGTGGGGCGACCGCCGTCACGAACGTGCTCGTCGAGAACCTCAACCTGCGCCTCCCCGCGTCGGGCGGTGGGTTGCGCGTGGCGGGCGCGGGCGGAGGCGGCAACGTGCGCATCCGCAACAACACCTTCTCCGGAGGCAACGACTCGGCGACCACTCACGCCCTTGGCGTGGCCGCGAACTTCACCTCTGTCGAGGTCACCGACAACGACTTGGCGCTGGTCACTTCGGTGCCGCTCGACATCGAAGGGGGCTCCGGGTCCGAGCGCATCGTGGCCCGGAACACGATGCCCACCGCCCCCTACAGGGCCGACCTCATGTGGGGGATCGACCGCTACCACACGGCCATCCGCCTCTCCCAAGCCGCCTTCCCCACCTGGGCCGAAGGGGTGGTGCTGGTCTCCGGTGAGGACTACCCAGACGCGCTCTCCGCAGGCCCCCTGGCGGCGGCCTACGGCGGGCCCACCCTGCTCACTCACGCCGCTTCACTCGATGTGGGCACGAAAGCGGAGTTGCAGCGCTTGAACCCAAGCCGGGTCTTCGTCGTCGGTCTCGGCACCTCAGTATCGGACGCGGTCACACACGCCCTGCCCTCAGCCCAGGTCACTCGGCTCGCGGGCGCCACTCGGTACGACACAGCCGCCTTGGTGGCTGCAGAGGTCAAGACCAAGCGCTCCCTCGATGGCCTCAGCGTCACGAAGGTGGTCATCGTCCCCGGTGACGACTACCCCGACGGACTCACATCTGGACCCATGGCGGCCAAGAACGGCTGGCCCATCCTCCTCACCCCGAAAGCCGGGCCCATACCCGCGGCCACGCAGACCGCCTATCAGACTACCCTCGGCGTGAACCAGGCCGTCGTGGTGGGCGTGAACACCGGCGTGACTATCCCCGGCATCGCAAGTCCCTACCGCATCAACGGTACCGACGTCTTCGCGACGTCCCGTCTCGTGGCTGAGTACGCCGTGCAGAACGGCTCCTCCTATGCCCACACCGCGCTTGCCACCGGGCTCAACTTCCCTGATGCTCTGGCCGCCGGCTCTTACCTCGGCGCCGACGGAGGTGTACTGCTCCTCACCAACGGGACCTCGATCGCTCCAGACTCGGTGGCGCTCCTCAAGGCGAACTACGCCGCCCTTGATACCCTCGACTACATCGCCCTCCCCTCGCTTTGGGAGGCCGATGAGAACTGCGGCGCCTGGCTGCCCGAGGCACCGCAGCACACCTCGGTGGGCCTCGGTGTCTTCGCCCGACACGAGATGGGTGTCAGGCTCGACCAAGGAGCCCTGCAGGTGGCGGCCACCGACCTCGCCATCGACTCCTTCGGCCCCTCAGCCACGCTCACCCGCGTCTACTCCTCGGCGCGGACGACCGAGACCCTGGGCCTCCCGGGGTGGCGGTATACGTTCGAGCAGTCCCTCAGCTTCCCGAACGCCAACAGGATCGACTACACCGATCCAACGGGCGACATCCACATCTTCGTGCGGAGCGGCCCCTCGACGGCCGATTGGTGGACACCACCGGCGGGCTACGCCGCCAACCTCGGCAAGGACGACAGCGAGTGGAAGCTCAAACTCCCCGGCGGGAACACCCTTGTCTTCGACTCCTCCGGCGTGCTGCTCTCCGAAACCGACCCCAACGACAACACCACCACCTACACCTACACCGGGGGCGTCATCGACAAGATCACGGCCCCCAACGCGCAGGTGATCGACGTGAGCGTGAGCGCCGGCGTGTTGACCGATGCTGTCTACACTACAGCCGACGGCAGTCGAGGGGTCGCATACGACAAGGCGGCGAAGACGGTGACCTACCTCCCAGGCGTCTCCGGCCTCGAGCACGTCGTGAGCTACACCTACTCGGGTGGTCTAGTCTCATCCATCAAGGCTCTCGACTACACTAGTAGCAGCGATCCGGCGGCGGTGTTCACCTACTCGTCCGGTCTCCTCACCCAGTACAAGGCGCCCGACTACAACGCCACGACCAACCCTGACGCCCGCACCGAGATCGCCTACGGCACGAAGACGGCCACACTCACCGCCTACGGGTCCGTGTATTCTGCCTCGGCCATCACCGGTGCCGCGAACACCCCGATCACCCAAATCTTCACCTGGAACGATTCCGGCACCATGGCCTCGAAGACGAATCCGAAGACGTCGTCCGAGAGCACGACGGAGACCTGGTACTACCAATACGAGCCGAGGACCAACCTTCAGACTCAGGAGACCGACCCGCTCGGCAAGACCCGCACCTGGACCTACAACCTGCGTGGGAACCAACTCACCGAGACCGACCAACTGAACCGGACCACCACCTACTCGTATCCTGACACCGACCCCGGCATCCCGCACTACCTTCAGATCCGGGTAGCTGCGGACGGAGACGACGCACGCAAAGAGGGCTCGACTGTCTACGCGACCGGGTGGGCTTGGCAGGCCGTGGGGAAGGGCTCTTCGGTGCTCAGCGAAGGCTGGCGCTTCCGGAACGTGGACATCCCCAAAGGGGCCACGGTCCGCGATGCCCGGGTCCACCTCTACGCAGCGTACGACGCGAACGGCAATCCGGCTTCGGTGGTCTCGAAGATCGGTCTCGAGGACGCGGACAACCCCGGGGCATGGGCGCAGACGACGCACGAGCCCGTCCTCAGCAAGTTGACCACCGCCCAGGCGACCTGGTCGGTGAGTGCCTGGAAGCAGGGGCAATGGTACTCCTCACCCGATCTCTCCGCCTCGGTCACCGAGGTAATCGGGCGCACCGGCTGGGCGGCCGGGAACTCCATGGCCGTCATCTGGGCCGACAACGGGACCGCGAGCGGCAACTACCTGAAGTCGGGCGACTACTACGGTGGGAACCCGGCGCTCTTCACCGTCTACTACACTGTCCCCTTCGACTTGAACCGCGACGAAGTGGGCGGGGTCACCGACCCCCTCGGGTCGAGGACCACGGTCACCCGCGACGAGCGCACCAACCCCACCGAGGTCACGCGCACTCTGAACGGGACCCAGTCGGAGAGCACCAAGTACACCTACGACGACGAGATGGTCGGCTCCGCCACCTACAAGGGCGCTCTCACACTGGAGGAGAAGCTCATCAGCGGCACATGGGGCGGTGCCAACACTGCCGCTGCCACCGACTACGACACCGGCGGCTACGCGACGAGCGGACAACCGAACAAGGTGGTCCAGAAGGCGGTGGCCCTGCAGGAAGGCCAATCCTCCCCACCGGACCTCACCACCACCTACACCTTCGACGACTTCGGACAACTCGAGACGGAGAAGAACCCTGACGGGGTCCTCGTGGCCGACAACGACTACGACGAGGCCGGCCGGCTGCTCACTTCGACCGGCCCCGCCTTCCCCTACGAAGGGGGTCCTGCCGCCCAGGTGAAGACCCACCACGTGTACAACGGCTGGGGGTTCGAGACCGAGACCTATCAGACTTCGAGCGCCGATCTCGGTGGCGCCAAGTACAACCGCTCGGTGGTCACCTACGACCGTGCCGGTCGGGTCCTGACGGTCAAGGATCGCCTGAGTTCCGGGACGTTGGTGCGTATACGCACCAACACGTACGACGGCCGAGGACTCCTCATCTCCACCGACGACACCACGGTCAGCGACCGTGACGCGCTCACCGCGTACGACGCGCGGGGGCAGGTCGTCGCCACTTGGGCGGGTGGGACGTGCACGAGCACCTACGACATCTCGAAAGCCACCCGCTACCTCGACGGAACCACCCCCGCCTATGACGCTCTCGGTCGGGTGACGAAGACTGCTCCCCCGGGCGACGACCCCACCACCTTCACCTACCACGACGATGGGCGCCTTCTCAAGAAGGTGTTGCCCGACGGCTCGCAGGAGACCTACACCTACGACGCCGGCGGCAACCTCACGCAGACCGTCTCCACCAAGGACGGCACGAGCTCGGCCACCTACGACCTCGGCGGGCGCCGCCTGACCCAGACGAGCGCCGCCGGCCTCACCACGAGCTTCACCTACGATCTCCTCTCCCGGGTCACGAGCGCGGGCGCGGGCTCGACGGCCTCCACCTACGCCTACAACACCCTCGGTTGGCAACTACGGGTGACCGACGCCGACGGGTTTGCGACGACCCGGGTCTTCGACAAACTCGGACGCACGATCTCGGAGACGACCGCCGAGGAGACCACGACCTCCACCTACGACCCCGCCGCACACCTCACGAAGCAGGTGGATCATCAAGGCCGCTGGCGGGAGCTCTCCTATGACCTCATGGGGCGGGTGACGCGGGATCTGCAGACCCTTCCCGGCACCCCACGGGTATCGGTGAAGGACACCACCCTCGCCTACGACTCGCTCGGGCGGGTGCTCACCACGTCAGACGCCGTTCACAATCTGGGGCACACCCTGACCTACCCGGTGAACACGGCGGGCCCCACCACCGACCAGGCCGTGGTGGGCACCACGGGCACCGATTCCGTCCAGACCACCCTCACCGTGGCTGCTGACGGATACGAGACCAGCCGAGCGAGCGTGATTGCGAGCAGTCCGCAACTCCCCACCATCACGCGCATGGTGGGTTCGCGCGACGCCGCCCAGCGCCCGACCAGCGCCACCACCCAGACCGGCGCCTCCACCTCCATCTCCGCCCAGTACTCCTACGACACCGCCGGGCGCCTGAAGCGCCAGTGGGGTCCCACAGGCACCGCGGGCTCCGGCTACCTCGCAGGCGCCGCCACCACCGACGCCTACACCTACAGCGCCACGACCGGCCTGAAGACAGGCGAGAACCTACGCCTCCAGAGCGTCGGCACCGCCGGCGCCATCACCGCCTCCTACACCTACACGACCGCCGGCCGCCTGGCGACCGCCACCATCAACGGCGTCTTAGCCCGAATCCACCGGTCCCCCTCCGAAACCCCCGTCCCACCAGCCCAGAAAGGCATCATTGGAGTTCGCGGTGGCCGCGTGACCGCTTCCTCCGGCCGGGCGCGCCAGGATCAAGACTGTCGCCGACCGCCGGGAGCGATCCAAGCAGGGTGACGACCCCCCCAAGGTAGGCAAAAGCCGGCCGTGCCTTCTCGGTAGTGATGCTCCAGGGCGTCTCTTGGGGTGTCAGACGAGGAGCGGCAGAGAACGCAGTCGAGAAAGCGCCGCGAGAAACCCCTCCCGCCAGGGCCAGGCCGTAGGCAGGGCCAGGAAGAAGCGCCGGCGCCGACTGGTGAGCCTGCCCGGGAGGGAGAGGTAGCGGCGACGCAGCGTCTTCATGCGCAGCGGTGTGCCCTGCAGTCCGAGTGAGTTCACCCACAGTCCCAGGTTGTGGGCCATCACTTGGAAGGCG
>JAHJSA010000063.1 GCA_018830645.1 Actinomycetota bacterium | reverse complement strand
CTGGATGAGTTCTGTTACCGGCTTAACCGGCGCTGGCAGCGAACCGATCTCTTCCGCCGTATCCTGAACCGCTGCGTGCGCTACACCGAGCCGGTTACGTACGCTCAGTTGACTGCTTCCTGAGCGAGTAGGATGGTCGTAAAGAACAATTGGACGCAGCTACTTGTATTTCATACCACGTCCATCATGGTTTAGCTAGATATTTCGAATGGGACGGCCGGCTGACGTCTGACGTCTGCGGGCGGGTCACGGGAGTCTCGCGGCATACTGCGAGCAGGAAGACCACTCGAAGGCAGGGGTTCTTTCATAGCGAGGCTTGATGGATACCGGAGGTTCTTCTCGATGTGGACCAGAGCCAACCCGCTCAACAACAGCACTGTGGCCGTGGCGATCTACAAGTCGGACGACGATGTCACCGGGCAGGTGAAGGGCGAGGCGTCGTTCGTCGACGCGGGGCCGCTGTTCGAAGAGGTGTCGGGCACCATCGAAGGGCTGCAGGCAGGCCTTCCACCGGTGAAGTCCGTGATCAAGATCACACTTGAGAGTGCGTAGGACCTGAGTGCAGGACCGAACTCGCCTGCGCGGACTCCCCCTCACCATACAAGAACCCCTGCCGAAGCAGGGGTTCTTGTATGGTGAGCCGTACTCGAACCAACGACCATCGGACTATAAGGGCAGAGAGCTGGTACATCTCACCGAGTCGCCAAGTACGCGGTGTTGCATCCGGCCGCACCCCGGTCACTCCGGACGGGATTCTCAGCACCACGCACGACAGCTAACTCCTCGGAAACCCACTGGATCAAGCTACCTATCATGTTCGGGAAATTCCCCGCCGATTATACAATTGCTGGGCGCTGCAACCCCCAGAAGCATGCGACTGCTCCCAAGTGGCAGGAAGGCGATCACCGCGCCATGGAGTCGAATCGACCAGGAACGCGCCCGCGTGGATACCTGCGCTTGGCAGGGTGGCTGGTGGCCGGCCTGGGCCTGCTCGCCCTGGCCTTCCTCACTGCCCAGCTCTTCCACTCTCTCGAGGATTCCCCAGCTTGGGTCGCGCTGCACCGAAGGTGGCACCTCGACGAGATCTTCACCGTGGCGACGGTCCTGGCCGTCCTCTTCGGCGTCAGCGCGGTGCGCCAGCGACGGGCCCGGCTGCGGGCGCAAGGGCGTCTTGGGGACATCGAGACCGACTACCGGGAGGTGGCGCAGGACCTGGCGCTGATTCGGCTGGTCGATCGGGCAGTCGAAGAGGGCGAGAGCCTCCGCGACATCCTGGTCCTGCTGTCCGAGCATACGGCCGAGATGTTCTCCGGTTCCGGGGCTACGGTCTACCTGGTGTCCGATGACGAGCGCTACCTGGTTCCGGTGCGGGGGACCCTCGATCCGAGCATAATGAGGCGTGTGCAGTCGTTCCTGGGTAAGGATATCGCCCACCCCCGTGTCAGCCTAACCGAAAGGAGCTGGTACCAACGGACTCTCCTGGAGGGGAAGCCGATGCTCACCGGTGATCCGAGCGAAATACGGGGGATGATGGAGGCGTTCGAGGGGAGCGAAGCTTACTCTCGCTTCATCCCCGCCATCCCCACCCTGCTCGGCATTCGCTCGGTCATGTCCGTACCGGTCATCCTCGAAGGCAGGCCGCTCGCCCTCCTGGACATAAGCGGCAGGACCGCGTTCCGGACTCATGATCTGGACCGACTTACGAGAGTGGGTCAGGAGTTGGAGCGCACCCTGGCACGCAGGCGCCTGCAGCAGGGACTCGAGCGGCAGAGCCGCCTCGGACTCCTCGGAGACATGGCCGGTATTGCCGCCCACCACCTGAACTCTCAGCTCACCACCATCATGGGGCATGCCGACGGGCTGCTGGCCGCCCTGGGACCGGAAGCCGCAGGCGAAGACGTGCGGGCGATCCAGGATGCCGCGGCGGCGGCCGGGCTCTTCACCGAACGCCTGGTCGCCTTCTCGGGCGGTTTTCCCGTGGAGGCGCAGACATTCCGGTTGAACCCCTTCATCGAGAAAACCAGGGCACGCCTAGCGGACGTTCTCGGCCCTAGCGTCACGCTGGAGCTCTCCCTCTCGGCGGACGCGGGCCTGGTGTCGGCTGACCCGCGGAGGGTGGAGGAGATGCTGACGCATCTGGCCGTCGGCGCCCGTGCCGCCCTACCCGAGGGGGGCCAGGTCGTCCTGGGAACGGTGGGTGCCGGCTCCGAGAGGGAGGAAGCCGCCTGTGGGCCGGATGATGACGACTACAACCCTGCCGTCTTGACCGTCTCAGACTCCCGCCCCAGAGTGGACGATGAGGTGCTGGCCCAGATCTTCCAGCCTCATTTGGATTTCGCCACAGATACTGAGGTCGCCTTCGCCCTCCCGGCTGCGTACGGGATCGCGATCCGCCTGGGCGGCAGCATTCATGCACGACAGTCCAGGTTTGGTGGGATCTCGTTCTGCATCCACCTGCCCCGCCACCCCGAGACGCCTCCTCTCGCCGTGACCACGCCGGTCCCGCCTGAACCGGAGCCGCAGTCCGCCCCCGGCCGCAAGACCGTGCTCTTGGCGGAGGACGAGGCTGCCCTGCGCCGCATGGTGGTACGTACCCTTCCGCAGTTCGATATCCTGGAGGCGGACGACGCCCAGGAGGCTCTCCACCTTTCCGACAGCTTCCCCAGGCCCATCGATCTGCTGATTACCGACGTCATGATGCCGGGTATGGATGGACGTGTCCTGGCCCGGAAACTCGCAGAACGACGTCCGGGGCTCCCCGTCCTGTTCATCTCCGGCTACGCTGCCGGCTGGGACGTGCACCGGTCCGACGCGGGTACGAGGACATCCTATCTGGAGAAGCCCTTCACTCCTGATGCGCTAAGGGCCCGTCAGGAAACAAGAGAAAGGAGCAGAGCTCACTTCGTCGAAGAGAGGGGTATGGGCGGCGAAGAGGCAATCGGTGAGCGCTATCGGGCACTGGCGGGCGAGCTTGACGAGCGCCGTCGACGGTTGTGGG
>JAHJSA010000062.1 GCA_018830645.1 Actinomycetota bacterium | reverse complement strand
CGTGATGGTGCCCACCGAGATCCCTGTGGCCCGCGCCACGGCGGCGATCCCGCCACGCCCGCACACCCGCGCCTCCGCCGCCGCCCACAGGCGCCGACGCCTCTCATCGAGCTCTCCCGCCAGCGCCCGGTAACGCTCTCCGATGGCCTGTTCGTCGATCATGGAGGCCTACTTCGACACCCCCAGCCTATATCCTACTTTTTTCTTGACGGCGCCTTACTGGTCCCCGGCGGGAGATGGGTGACCCGGATCGGGATGGCGAGTTCATCGGCGAGTCGCTGCAACTCCAGTTTCCACAGCCGGACCCGTGAGCCGTTGCTTCCTCCCCCGTCCGCCGTGATCAAGAGCTCCCTTGCGTCGGGGTAGATGGCCTTGCCCATGGCGAACCACCAGCGCCGGACAGTGGCCACGGCGAAACTCGCGGTATCGTGATCAGTGCCGACACTCACCCACGCGCTGTTGCTGCCGAGGTCATAGACGCCATAGGGATTGGCCCTACCCAGTTCGTTGTCCACGAAGTCATGCACCTTGACGGCCTCGGGTCGCCCGTGTGGCCGCCACTCCTTCCCGCCGTTCTTGTACCGCCCGACCAGTTCCTTCTTCTTCGTGTCCACCGAGATCACCGGTTGACCAGCGCCAAGGGCCGCCTCGATCTTCTTGTTGATGAACTCGAACTGGGCGCCTCGATCAGGGTGGCCGGCCCCTTCGAGTGTCTTGCGGTTGCCTTGCAGGCTGTACCCGAGATCCTTGAGCAAGGCACCTACCGACGTGTGACTGATCGTGTGCCCCAAGGCGCCGAGCTCACGCGAGAGTCGCATCGTGCTCTTGCATGTCCACCGGAGCGGCGATTCCGGGTCGCCTCGCGTGACGGGCTCGACAAGCCGCTCCAGCGCCTCCAGCAGCCCGGGGTCCTTCTGGGTCAGCTTCTTGCGACCGGCTCCAGCTCGTCTGATGCGACGAGGCTCACCGACCGAAGGCGCTATCCCTTGCTCCAACTCCTTCAGCCCGGCCAGTATCGATCCGCGGGCCACGCCGGTCGCCTCCTGGACACGCTTGACGCCACCACGCCCGAGTACTTTGGCCTCGACAGCCGCATACAGCCGCCTCTGACGCTCATCGAGAACGCTCTTGAGAGCCATGTAGCGCGCCGTGATCGATTCATCCGCTTCCATGCGTCAAGTCTAGCAATTGATGACGCACAAGTCCAAGTAATTGTTTTCTGAGGCCTAACCTATTAGAGGACTTCTACCGGCGCGGGCTCAACCTCACGGCTCCTCGGCGCAGCCTGATCGATGTTCTTCCCCTGCGCTCATCGAGCGACATGATCAAGCTGGTCCCTCTCGAGGAGATCGTCTGTTTCGAGGCACAGCGACAGTACTGCTACGTGCACTGCCGGGAAGAGAGCATTCTTTGCAGTACTCACTCGTTGACCGAACTCGAGAGTATCCTGCCCAGCCCACCGTTCCTCCGGGTGCATCGCTCTTACATCGTCAACATGCGCAAGGTTGTGAACATCGCGCTCGTTAGCCCCACGAAGTACGAGCTCAGAATGCGGGAAGGCAGAGTGACGCGGGTAGCTGTACCACGGCGGAATGTCCCGGACGTCAAGCGCTTTCTCGGCTTGTCGAGCTGAACCGACCCATCTCGAGTCCTGGGGGAGGCGGCCGGCGCTACCTCTTCGAGCGGGCCTCTTCCCGCGCCACGCAAACCCAATAGTATCCTCTCGGGAATTGACACTATGAGCACGTGGTGTCTGGTCCCGACTGCCGACTGACAGCGCCATCCACCTCAAGGGCGCCGGAGGAGACTTCGTCGCTCAGCCACGACCGTCGGCGTACGCACAGACCTCATTGAGAAAGCAGGTCGCACACTTTGGGTCCTCGGGCCGACAGAGTTCGCGCCCTGGCCCAGGAGCTTCTTCTCGCGCAAGACGAGCATCGGCTGCCCCGTTACCTGAAGACCTGGAAGAAGGTGGATCTGGTCATCGTGGACGAACTCGGCTATCTGGAACTCGGGCCCGGGGGGCCACTCCTCTTCCAGTTCTTCGCGGAGCGCTATGAGTCGGGATCGGTGATCGTCACCTCGAACCTCGAGTTCTCCCGCCGGAGTGAAGTCTTCGGGGATCCGGTCTTGACTGCCGCCCTCCTTGGCCGGCTCACCCATCACAGTCACATCCTGGTCTTCGAGGGGGAGTCCTACCGGTTCAGGGAGAGCAAGAGGCGCCGGGAGCGTCCGGCGAACAAGTGATCGAGGTGGTCAACTTTTCGATGATCGAGGTGGTCAACTTTTCGATGATCGAGGTGGTCAACTTTTGGGTTGACGAACACAGCCCGGGAGGCGCTTCGCCTTTCCGACAGCTTCCCCGCACCCATCGATCTACTGATCACCGACATCATGATGCCGGGCATGGACGGACGTGTGCTCGCCCGGAAACTCGCCGAACGACGTCCGGGTCTCCCCGTCCTGTTCATTTCCGGCTACGCTGCCAGCTGGCACGTGCACCGGTCCGACGCGGGTACAAGGACATCCTACCTGGAAAAGCCTTTTTCTCCGGATGAGTTGAGGGACGCGATCGAGAGACTCTTGAGCGGGGCGTGAGTGCGCCGGAGGCGCCGCTGCTAGACGTCCATCTCGAGTTGCCTGTCCTGGGGTCGGTCGAGTACCTCGCGGATCTTGCGGAGGAGCCCGTCCGGGGTGAACGGCTTCTCCAAGAAGTCGACGCCGACGTCCAGGCGACCCTCGTGCACGATGGCATTCTGGGTGTAGCCGGACATGAAGAGGACCTTGGGGGAGACGCCCTGTCTCGCGGTGATGGTGTCGGCCAGCGTCCGACCACTCATGCCGGGCAGGACCACGTCGGTTAAGAGCAGGTGGACGAGACGCCCATACTCGTCGAACAACTCGAGCGCCTGGGCAGGATCGCCTTCCTGCAGGACCGTGTAGCCCGCGGCTTCCAGGACCCGGACGGTGAGAGCCCGCACTGCCGGCTCGTCCTCCACCACCAGGATAGTCTCCTTCCCGCCGTCGACTCGGCCTCTCTGAAGCGGGGTGCCCTCCGGAGTCCAGGCGACCGGCCCCTCCGCCCGGGGAAAGTAGAGCTTGAAGGTGGTCCCCTGGCCGGGCTCGCTGTACACCCAGATGTTGCCGCCGCTCTGCTTCACAATGCCGTACACGGTGGAGAGCCCGAGCCCCGTGCCCTTCGCCGTCTCCTTGGTG
>JAHJSA010000001.1 GCA_018830645.1 Actinomycetota bacterium | reverse complement strand
CGGTCGCAGGAGAAGCGCACGGGAGAGTCGAGGTCGGCGAGGCCGCGCGTGATGGTGCCCACCGAGATCCCCGTGGCCCGCGCCCCGGCGGCGATCCCGCCACGCCCGCACACCCGCGCCTCCGCCGCCGCCCAGAGGCGCCGACGCCTCTCATCGAGCTCTCCCGCCAGCGCCCGGTAACGCTCTCCTATGGCCTGTTCGTCGATCATGGGACACTACTTCGCCACCCCCAGCCTATATCCTACTTTTTTCTTGACGGTTCCTAACGCCACCTCTACCACGATCCATCAACTGAGCACCGCTCCCACGACGAAGTGTCCCGGCCCAGCCCGTGCACTATCGCTCCAACCCCCGGTGCTTCCGTGCCCTGGCTGTTCCCGGCTCTTCCCCGAAGCGCTGCTTGAAGTCGGCCTCGTAGTCCGACCAGTTGCCGAGGAACATGCGGGCGCGTCCCTCGCCCTCGAATGCCAGGATATGCGTGGCCACGCGGTCGAGGAACCAGCGATCGTGGCTCACCACCACGGCGCAGCCCGCGAACGACTCCAGGCCCTCTTCCAGGGCCCGGAGGGTATTGACGTCGAGGTCGTTGGTGGGCTCGTCGAGCAGGAGCACATTGGCGCCCTCGGTGAGGGTCTTGGCGAGGTGCACCCGGTTCCGCTCGCCGCCGGACAGCACCCCTGCCTTCTTCTGCTGATCGGGGCCCAGGAAGTTGAAGCTCCCGCAGTAGGCACGGGCGTTCATCTCGCGCTTGCCCAGGGTCAGGGTCTCCTTGCCGCCGGAGATCTCGTCGTACACCGACTTCTGCGGGTCGAGCGTGCGGGACTGGTCGACGTAGGCGAGCTGCACGGTGTCCCCCACCGTGATCGTGCCGGCATCGGGTGACTCAGCGCCGGTCACCATGCGCAGGAGGGTGGTCTTGCCCACGCCGTTCGGTCCGATGATGCCCACGATGGACCCCGGCGGGATGCTCGCGCTGAAGTCGTCGAGTAGCACCCGCTCGCCGTAGGCTTTGTCGAGGTCGGCGAAATCGATCACCACGTCGCCTAGGCGGGCGCCCGGTGGGATATAGATCTCCCGGTCCTCCCGACGCTTCTCCGACTCCTGGCTCAGAAGGCTCTCGTAGGCGTTCAATCGGGCCTGACCCTTGGCCTGCCGGGCCTTCGGCGACATGCGGATCCACTCCAGCTCACGCTGCAGAGTCTTCTGACGCTTCGACTCGCTCTTCTCCTCCACTCGCAGCCGCTCCTGCTTCTGCTCGAGCCAGGAGGTGTAGTTGCCTTTCCAGGGTATGCCGTGCCCTCGGTCGAGCTCCAGGATCCAGCCGGCGACGTTGTCGAGGAAGTAGCGGTCGTGGGTGACGGCGATCACCGTGCCCTTGTAGTCACTCAGGTGGCGCTCGAGCCAGGCGACCGACTCCGCGTCGAGGTGGTTCGTGGGCTCGTCGAGCAGCAGGATGTCAGGCTCCGTCAGGAGCAGCCGGGTGAGGGCCACCCGCCGCCGTTCGCCACCCGATAGCACCGAGACGGGAGTGTCGGAGGGCGGGCAGTTGAGGGCGCCCATGGCGAACTCGAGGCGGGAGCCGAGGTTCCAGGCGTCCACGCGGTCGAGCTTGTCCTGCAGCTTCCCCTGCTCCTCGATGAGGCCGTCGAAATCGGCGTCGGGTTCGGCGAACTTCGCGGTGACCTCGTCGAAGCGGGCCAAGAGGTCGACGATGGGCTGCACGGCTTCGTGGATCACCTGGATGACTGTCTTCTGTTCGTCGAGGTGAGGCTCCTGCTCGAGAAGACCGACGGAGTAACCCTTGGCGGCGGCGATCTCTCCTTGGTAGTCCTGGTCGATGCCGGCCATGATGCGCAGCAGGGTGCTCTTCCCCGACCCATTCAAACCGAGCACACCGATCTTGGCCCCGTAGAAGAAGCCGAGCGAGATGTCGTGCAGCACCTGGTTCTTCGGTGGGAACACCCGCCCCACCCGCATCATCGAGTAGATCACCTTCTTGTCGTCCACAGCCATCCAGTCGCTCCCGTTCTTGGTTCCCCAGTTCTTCGCCTGCCGGAAGTTCCGGTCGAAGACCGCTCGGCGCCGCGCCTCGCAGCGCCGGCACTTCGGAGTATACGCAGCGAAACGGCACCGAGAGCCATGCGGCCCGGGACGCTTCACGCAGCATGTCGGCCTGACGGTCCCGCATGACCATCATCATGCTCGATGGGTGGCTCATGACAGGCTCCTCAATCGTATATCTTCCAACAGCTGATGTTGCTCCCGGCTCGCGCCTGGCGCCGCCGCCCCCGGTTCCCGGCCCCAAGCCGGGTGGTCTTGACGATGGCGTCGCGGTCACCATGGTCCTCTACGTACCCAGGATCTACTTGTGCCAACCGCCACAAGAGTCATCGGAGGAGGCGGCGGGGCGAAGAGGGATGGGCGAAGAGGTACGCCGGCGGTTCGCGGGCGGTCCCGAGGGCGCCCGCCTCGGGGCTACTCCCCGTTGACCTTGCGGCTGTCCAGGTGCAGAGTGACCTTGCGCTTGATGCGCTGCAGAGCGTTGTCCACCGTCTTGGTGTCGTGCTCGATGTACTCCGCGATCACCTCGTACGAGTGGCCCTCAAGATAGAAGCGCAGCACCTGCGACTCAAGCGGGCTGAGCAGCCGCTGGAGGCAGTCCATGAGACTGGCCAACTCCTCGGTGCTGATCACCTGCATCACCGGGTCGCTCGTGCGTCCAGACGGGATGAGATCGGCCAAGGTGCGATCGTCGGATCCGCTGGTGCCGGCCGGGCTGTGGCTGAAACTGAGGTAGGTGTTCAAGGGAGCGTGCTTCTGGCGTGACGCTGTCTTGATGGCAGTGATGATCTGCCGAGTCACGCACAGTTCGGCGAAGCTCCGGAAGGAGCGGGCTTTCTCCTCGCGGTAGTCCCGGATCGCCTTGAAGAGGCCGATGTAACCCTCTTGGATGAGGTCGTCGCCATCACCGCCGGCGATGAAGTACGAGTATGACTTCATGCGTACGAAGTAGTGGTACTTCTTCAGGAGATGCTTCGTGGCATCGCCGTTGCCCGCCTTGGCGAGCCGGACCAGCTGCTCGTCGTCGTTCCAGTCGATGAGCGGATAGCCCATACGAGCGGTGCTCTCCATGCCTCGCCTCCCTCCGCCAAGCCGCGGTCGACCGGGTCTCCGCCCGGCACCACGCCTACACCGGGTTCAGCTCCCCTCCCCTTCCGGCTCCCTTTCGAGGCGCCGGCGGAGCTCCTTCAACCCCTCAAGTCCTTCGCGAGGGATTCGATCCTCCACACGATGCACCATTCTAGTGCATTTCTCGCTAATTGCAACCTCTCTTGTGTGTTCTTGCAGATCAGAGGCGAATTGGCGACTGGAACGACGGGTCACATTGGGTAGGAAGGTGGTCTTCTGCAGCCCGTAGTCGGAGGTGACTACAACCACGTTTTCCGCTGCATTTAGGCGGTACGTGGTGCGTTCGATGATGGCGTCGGCAGAACGCTCCAGAGAGCCGAAGAACACCTCCACATTCGCCGTTGCACTCTGCCCTTGTTGCAACGCGGCGTTGCTGCTGTCGAAGGCGATGATGGCTCGGTCCGAGCTGCCCCCCATGAAGCTCGCGATGCGATCGACTAGATGCCGACGTTCGTCCTCCAATTCGCCCGGGCCGAGGTCGCTCGCCATCGCGCGACCTCCGGCGCGGCGCAGCTCATGCATGAGGTTGTAACCATCGATGAGGTAGACCGTCATCGGGCGTCACCTCCGAGGGTGCCGGAGACGCCGCCACCAGGGACCTCGTCGCCGGAAGCACCGGCACCGCGGGCGCCGGAGTCGCCGCCGGCCTGGTCGTCGCTGGAGGCAGTCGCCTTCCCCGCGCGCTGCCGGTGAGCCTCGAAGAGCAGCACACCGGCCGACACGCTCACGTTCAAAGAACCCACGCGGCCGGCCTGGGGTATCCGCACCACGACATCGCAGGCCTGGTTCACACGCCGACCGAGTCCCTCCCCCTCGGAGCCCAGCACGAAGACGGTCTTGCCCTGATAGTCGTGGTCGTAGTGCGAGGTGGTCGCCGACGCGTCGGCGCCGTACACCCAGAAGCCGGCGGCCTTCGCGTCGGAGAGGAAGTCGGTGAGGTTGCGCACCTGCGCTACCGCGGCGTGCTCAGTGGCTCCGGCCGACGCCTTCACCACCGCCGCCGTGACCACGGCGGTGCGGTGCCGCGGGATCACCACCGCTGCGCCCGCCACCTCTGCGGTGCGGACTATGGCCCCGAGGTTGTGCGGATCTTGGATGCGGTCGAGCACCAGGACGAGATCGAAACGCTCGAGCACCTCGCCTTCCGGAGTGTAGGGGAAGGCATCCACTTCGGCGACGACACCCTGGTGGTCGGAGCTGGCGGCCAGGACCCCCAGCTCTTCGAGGCTGCGAACCTCCAGCGACGGCGCGGACACCCCGGCTTCGGTCGCCCAGCCGTGCACTTCAGCCGTGAGGTCGGTGCCGGCCTTCCCGGTCTGCACCCACACCCGGTGCACCCGGCGGCGCCCCCGAAGGGCTTCGCGCAGGGGGTTGCGGCCATAGACCACGTCGTGACCGTGGCCCACTGGAGACTCGGCCGCCCCTTTCGGCGTGCGGCCGGCCGCGCTCATGGGGCTGGATGTCGGCGCCGGGCCGGGTGCCGGCCCACGGCCCGGTGCCCCGCCTCTGCCGGACGCCGTTCCACGGACAGGGGCTTGCGAATGCCCCGCCTCCCGGCGGCGACCCCCGCCTCGTCCGGTCCTATTGTCACGATCGGCCACGACCTCTCCTACTCGCCGGGCACCACCTTGAAACCGTCGGCGCTGTCGCGCACCTCGAACCCGCGGGCGAGGATAGCGTCACGCAGGCGATCGGCTTCGGCGAAGTCTCGGGCGGCGCGGGCCACTTGGCGTTGCGTGGCCATCTCGTGCACGTCGGCGGGCACTTCGTCGTCCACCTCCGCGGCGGCGTCAAGCCCCAGGATGTGCACCATCGCGCCGATGCGCTTGCGCAGAGCCGAGGCCCCGATCGCGGTGAGGGTGCCTGCGGCCAGCGCCGTGTTCGCCTCTCGCGACAAGGCGAACACCTCACCCAGAGCGGCGGCCGTGTTCAGGTCGTCCGCGAGGGCCTCGTCGAAGATGACACGGCGAGCTTCGGCTGCCGCGAGGACCTCGGCGTCTGAGGAGGGCGCGCCCGCGGCCCGCGCGTCGGAAGGAACCGCGTCCGCGTCGCCGCCGCCCGAGATGTAGTCGTCGAGCGTGCGGAACAGGTTGCGAAGCCGTCCCACCTGTTGGCCCGCCTCGGCCAGGAGTTCGCGGCTGAAGTCCATCGGACTGCGGTAATGGCTGCCGACGAAGAACGCGATCAGTACCTCGGGCCGGTACTCCTTGAGAGCCTCGCGGAGCATGAAGATGTTGCCGATGCTCTTGGACATCTTCTCGTCCTTCGTGTTCAGCATGCCGTTGTGCACCCAGAACCGTACGAACTCTCCACCCAGGGCGCCCTCGGCCTGCGCGATCTCGTTCTCGTGGTGCGGGAAGATCAGGTCGCGGCCGCCGCCATGGATATCGAAGCCGGGGCCCAGATACTTCAGGCTCATGGCCGAGCACTCTATGTGCCAACCCGGGCGGCCGGGGCCCCAAGGGCTCTCCCAAGACGGCTCGCCCGGCTTGGCGCCCTTCCACAAGGCGAAGTCGAGGGCGTCCGCTTTGGCTTCGCCGGGGGTGATGCGGGCGCCGTGCCTCATCTCGGCAGTCTGCTGCTTCGAGAGACTGCCGTAACCTTCGAAGGTGTCGACATCGAAGTAGACGTCGGTGCCGGCCTGATACGCGTGGCCCGCCGCCACCAGCCTCTCAACGAGGTCGATGATCTCGGGCATATGCTCAGTGGCGTACGGCTCGATGTCAGGGCGGCCGAGACCCAGGCGGTCGGTATCTTCGATGTACGCGTCGGCGAACTCCCGGGCGACGTCGGCAGAGGTGCGCCCCTCGGCGATCGCCTTCTGGATGATGCGGTCGTCGACATCGGTGATGTTCTCCACCAGGGTGACCTTGTACCCGAGCGACTCGAAGTAGCGCTTCGCCACCATCGAGATGACGAAGGGCCGCGCGTTGCCGAGGTGGATGTAGTTGTAGACGGTGGGGCCGCAGAAGTACATGGTCACGTGGTCGCCGTCGCGAGGCTCGAAGGTGCGCTTCTCCTGGGTGAGCGAGTCGTAGAGCCTAACACTCGTCATGGCGACATCGGCCTCGGTGGCCCCGGCCTCGGTGGCCCCCGCCTCGCCGATCCCCGTCACGACCGGCCTCCCAGCTGTGCGAGATAGCCGAGTGCGGTGTGCAGGCGCGCCAAGAGGCGGCTCCGGCCCAATCCGGCGATCAGGTAGAAGAGTTCGGGCCCGTGGTCGCAACCGGTGAGGGCCACACGAAGCGGCTTGAAGATCGCCTTCCCCTTGATGCCTCGTTCCCTGCACCCGTCACCCACCTGCGCCAGGATCATGCGCGCCTGTTCGAGCGCGAAGTATTCCGAATCTCGCGCTTCGAGTGCCTCGGCCAGGAGGGCGAACGCGATATCCGCGCCCGGCTCATCGAGCGCCTCGAGATGGCTGGAGGCGGTCAGGATCGGCTCATCGGCAAAGACCTGTGCATGGATGGGGGCGTCCCCGAACGTCACCAGTTTCGGCTGGATGGCGGCGGAGACGATCTCCCGCTGGCCTTCGTCGAACTCGAGCCCGGCCTCATGCAGATAGGGGCGGATGTACTCCGAGAGCTCCTCCGCCGCCAACTCCCGGATGTAGAGGCCGTTCAGCCAGTTCAACTTGTCGAGGTCGAAGATCGCGGCGCTCTTGCTAACCCTCGCCATGTCGAACTCCGAGACCAACTCCTCCAGGGTGAGCTTCTCACGGTCGTCGCCGGGGCTCCACGAGAGGAGGGCCAGGTAGTTCACCACCGCGGAGGGCAGGTAGCCCATGTCGCGGAACTCACCGATAGAGGTGGCCCCGTGACGCTTCGAGAGCTTGCCGCCATCGGCTCCGTGGATGAGCGAATGGTGCGCGTAGTGTGGCGCTTCCTCGCCCAGAGCCTCATACAGCATCAACTGCCGGGCCGTGTTGCTGATGTGATCCTCGCCGCGCACCACGTGGGTCACGTGCATACCCGCATCGTCGATGACCACCGCGTAGTTGTAGGCGAAGCCTCCATCGGTGCGATGGATGATGAAATCCCCGATGACATCGGACGAGAAGGTGATAGGCCCGTGAATGAGGTCGTCGAACGTGACGTCTCCCTGTGGGACGAAGAACCTCACCGTCGCCTCTTCCCCGGAGGCGATTCGCTCCTTCGCGGCTTCGGCTGTCAGTTCGCGGCACAGGCGATCGTACGTAGGCATGAGGCCCGCGGCAAGCTGCTGGGCCTTCAACCCATCGAGCCTTTCCTGCGTGCAGAAGCAATGGTAGGCGTGCCCGGACTCGAGGAGCTTCTCTACTCCCGCCTGGTACAGAGGAGCCCGTTCGCTCTGCCGGTATGGGCCATACGGGCCGCCCACATCGGGGCCCTCGTCCGCCTGCAGACCAAGCCAGTGGAGGTCGCGCACGATGCTCAGTTCGTACTCGCGCCGCGAGCGCTTGAGGTCGGTGTCTTCGACCCGCAGGACAAGCGTGCCGCCGTGATGACGCGCGAACAGGTGGTTGTAGAGCGCCGTGCGGGCACTCCCGATGTGGAGCGTGCCCGTCGGGCTCGGGGCGAATCTCACTCGAACGTCAGTCATGCGTCTCCCAAAGCGGGTACGTGTCGGCAAACCAGGTATGCGGTGGTCGCGACTATGCTACACCACCTCGCTCGGGGTGACCGTCAAGTCGACCGGATCGAGGTGCACGGCGACGTCGTCGACTTCGGGGATATCGAGCAGAGCCAGACGCACCCGCTGCTCCAGATCGTGCACCGCCTGGAGTGACTCGTTCCGGTCGATCTCCAGGTGAAAGCTCACGTGGAGTTCCGGACCACGGAAATACGCCTTCAGATCGTGCACCGCGCACACCATGTCGGGCGCGCAGGCGATCTCCATGACGCGCCGCTCCACCTCCGGCGGCGCCGACCGACCCACGATGAACCCCACGTTCTCCCACAGCACTTCAAAGGCGGTGCGCGCTACGAAGGCGGCGACGACCAGGCTGCAGACGGGGTCGGCCAGAGGCGCTCCGAGGATGCTGCCGCCGTATCCCACGAGGGCTGCGAAGGAAGCAAGGACGTCGGCCGCGGCGTCGTTGCCCACCGCCTTCAGCGCCGGCGAGTGTATGGCAGATGCGGTGCGCCGCGCCTGCAGGGAGAGGCCCGCCTTCACCGCCATCGCGAGCAGCAAGACCACGACGGTCCACGGCGTGGCCACCAGTTCCGGTGGGTCCGTGATGCCACGGATGCCGCGCACCACCAATTGGTACGCCACCAATGCGATCGTCACCCCGATCACCAAGCTGATCAGCGGCTCGACGGCGCGATGACCCTGCGGGTGACCGCGGTCGGCCGGCCGAAGGGAGAAGCGCATGCCCACCACGAGAACGATCGAGTAGACAGTATCGGCCAACGAATTCACCGCATCGGCCATCACGGAGAGGCTCCCGGTGAGCAGAGCCACCACGCCCTTGGCCACCATGAGCGCGGCGTTAGCCACGAGGTTGACGAGCGTGAAGCGGGAAGAGGTCTCGCGCTTGCGCACGAGCGCCTCGCGACGCTTGGCCTCCACCACGTTGTCGGTTCGCATGTGAGTCATCGCATCGGTCCCGACGCAATGTGGGCACGCGGGCTCACCGCTCGATCAGCGCCACTGCCTGAGCCAGGATGCCCTCGCCCCGACCGGGGAAGCCCATGCCTTCCGTCGTGGTACCACGGATACCGAGCCGCTCCTCGGGGATGGCGAGCACCGGCGCGAGAACACGCTTCATGGAGGGTCGGTGTGGCGCGATGCGCGGTTCTTCGCACACGACGACCACGTCCGCGTTCCCCACGCGCCAGCCGCGTTCGTGAAGGAGGCGCACCACCTCACGCAGGAGTTCCACGCTGTCGGCTCCGGCGTACGCCGGATCGGAATCTGGGAAGTAGTGGCCGATATCCTCTAGACCCGCCGCGCCGAGAAGAGCGTCCATCAGGGCGTGGACGAGAACGTCGGCGTCGCTGTGACCGGCGAGGCCGTCTGCATCCCGCAAACGCACTCCCCCAAGCACGAGAGGGCGGTCATGCGCGAAGCGGTGGGCGTCGATGCCGAGGCCCGTACGGTAGCGGGGGCCTGTGTCCGGCGGCTCGACCTTCGGCGGCTCGACCTTCGCCGCAGATGGACCGGCGTCCCCGGGTAGGCCGGTGCTCTTCCCGAGCTCCGGATCGCCGTTCATCGCCTGCGCGCCGCCAGGATCTGCTCGGCCGCGCGCACGTCGCCGGGGTCCGTGATCTTTAAGTTGTCGGGTGAGCCCTCCACCACGACCACGCGCCCCCCGGTGGCCTCCACCAGGGAGGAGTCATCAGTGACGGCGGCCAGGACACTGTCGGGTTGGTCGTAGGCGACCGCGAAGCGCTCCCACCGGAATATCTGGGGGGTCTGAGCCCGCCAGAAGCGTCCCCGCTCCGGCGTCTCGACCACGAGGCCCTTGGCGTCCACGCGCTTCAGGGTGTCCACGCTGGGCACGGCCAGAACGACGCCGGCCAGCGTTGCCGCGGCGGCCAGTCTGGCTCGAGCGCGGGTGATCTCCTCGCAACGCACGAGGGGCCGAGCCCCGTCGTGCACTCCAACGAACTCGGTAGCCCCGATCCGGCGCAGAGCGTTGAAGCCGTTCCTCACGGAGAAGGCCCGCTCCTCCCCCCCTCCGACCACAGCCACCACCTTGGAGAACCGCTCGGCCACGATCTCCCCGTGACAGTAGTCCACGTCTTCCGCGTTGACCACGACCACGATCCGATCGACCGCCTTGCAGGAATCGAGGGCTGCGATGGTGCGCTGCACCATCGGCACCCCGAGAAGGTCCACGTACTGCTTTGGCTGGTTGCCCTTCAGGCGGACGCCGTGGCCGCCGGCGGCCACGATGATCGCGAGGCGGCCCGGCTCGGGCGCGGAGGCGTCGTTGGAGGCGTCGCGGCGGGGGCTCATGCGCTGATCACGAGGCCAGTTTGGTGAAGACCATCTTCCCCGAAGGGTTCTGGAGCACCGAGGTAACCTGCACGTGGATCTCCTGGCCCACCTTGCTACGGCCACCTTCCACCACGACCATGGTGCCGTCGTCCAGATAGGCGACGCCTTGATCCTCCTCCTTGCCCTCGCGGATCACCCGCACGGCGAGACTCTCGCCCGGCAAGAGCACCGGTTTCAGCGCGTTGGCCAGCTCGTTCACGTTCAGCACCGTCACGCCCTGGATCTGGGCGACCTTGTTCAGGTTGTAGTCCGTCGTGAGGATGCCGCCGCCCATCTCCTTCGCCAGTTTCAGCAGCTTGGCGTCCACCTCGACGATGCCCGGGAAATCGCGATCGACGATGACCACGCGATCGTACGTGTCCTGGAGGTGTTGGACGCACTCGAGTCCGCGCCGGCCGCGCGCGCGGCGTTGCGAATCGGTGGCGTCTGCGATCGACTGCAGCTCCTCGAGTACGAAGGCCGGGATGACCAGGTCACCCTCCAGGAAGTGCGTGGGCACGATGTCGCCGATGCGGGCGTCGATGATCACCGAGGTGTCGAGTATCTTCGGAGGATGGTCGCCGCCGGAACGGTCGGCACCTATGTTCTTGAAACCGAGCACACGGCCGATGTCTACGTGCCGCGTGTACGCGAGGAACGCGAACAGGTACCCACCGGCCGCGAAGATCAGCGGAAGGAGGAACACACCCACTACCGGAAGATCTCTGACCGCCAAGCTGGCGAGCGCGGCAACCCCAAGCCCGAGGACGAGCCCAAGGCTCGTGACCAGCAGCGCAGCCGCGCTCACTCTGGCGGTGACGCGCTCGAGCCACGCGCCCAAGCGAAAAACCTGGCGGGCGACTACTCCCCCGAGAACAAGACCGACGGCGGCTCCGACGACGATACCCAGGCCCAACAACAGAAGCGAATAACGATTAGATAAGGACGCATAAGACAAGCCCAGGTTCGCCGCTTCGTAGCCCGCGACCCCTCCCACGATGGTGAGGATCACGCGGGTCAACAAGACTATCGCTCGCACCTCCCCTCCTTTCCCTCCTATCTGACCGACTACTCGCAGCTCGTGCGGTCGCAGATCTCTGTGAGCAGCTCCTCCAACCTCGCAAGCGATTCGTCCTCGGTGACCCGCATGGCGTACATCAGCTCCGACGCCAGGATCTTCTTCACGCGACCGAACATCTGCTTCTCGCCCGTGGAGAGCCCCTTCTCGGCGTCGCGAAGGGCGAGGTTGCGCACAACGTCGGCCACCTCGAAGATATCCCCCGACTTGATCTTGTCACGGTTGTGTTTGAGGCGGCGGTTCCAGTTCATAGGCATGGTGGTGGGATCGTTGCGGATCACGCCCATGACTTCGTGCACCAGCACCTCGTCGATCACCGAGCGGATGCCGGCACGTTCCGCGTTCTCCACCGGCACCATCACGGTCATGTCGTTGTGGAGGATGCGGATGGTCATGTACTCCTTGGTGTCGCCGCACACGTCGCGGTCGGAGACCTCCAGCACCCTGCCGGCTCCGTGGTGCGGGTAGACGACCTTGTCACCCACCTTGAACGTGACAGCCACTTCTTCACCCATCATCCGTACCTCTCTAACAGGTTGAGCTCCCTCAGACGTAGGAACCCTTCTTTGATGTCGTGAGCACGCGCGGGGCTGACTCCGTCCACGGCAACCAGCTCATCGGTGGTGGCGTTGATGATGTCTTCGAGACTCGAGAACCCCCCGACCAGGTTCACGATGACGCCCTTCGGGAGGCGCGGGATCTTGCGCAGCATGCGGTGGCCCCTCGCCGAGACGTGCAGTTCGATGGGATCGACATCGCCGGCGTACCCGAGCAGTTCGCCGATGCGGGGCAGGGACACTATGGCGTCGGAGTCGAGTCGACTCAGACCCACAGCCACCTCGTCGGCGCTCAGATCGGCAAAATCGGGTAGGTAGTCGAGCAGTACCGACCTCTGGTCCTCCCGCACGTCGACCATCAGCTCTTCCAACTGCATGCGGATGAGCCTGCCCTCGCCGCCCAGCTCCACGATGTAGCGCTCGATCTCCCGGGCCACGCGCAACACCATCTCCGACCGCTGGAGCACGCTCAACACGTCGTAGAGCGTGACCGCGTCCTCGAACTCGAGAGCACTCAGGGAAGTGGATACCTGGGTGAGCCGCGACTTGTACTTCTCGAGCGTCTGAAGGGCTTGGTTGGCCTTGGTCAAGATCACCCGTATCTCTTCGAGCACGTAGCGGGTGCCATCGATATACAGAGACACGACGTCTCGGGCTGCCGAGATCGACAGCACGAGAGCGTCGATCTGCTTGGCCACCCGCTCGGCAGTGCGATGTCTCGTGCCGGTCTCCATCGACGGGATGCTCGGATCGGGCATGAGGTGGACGTTGGCGTGAGTGATACGGCTGCCGTCACGCGTGAACAGTATCCCCCCGTCCATCTTCGCCAACTCGTATACCACCATGGGAGTGAGTTCGGCGCCGATCGGGATGCCGCCGGTCACCAACGGGTCCACCTGGTCCTTGTCGGCGAACACGAGGAGGGCGCCGGTTCGGGCGCGCACGATATTGTCGAGAGCTTCGCGGATCACCGTGCCAGGTGCGACCAGCCGAAGGGCCTCGAGGAGTCGATCACTAGGGGGAATCTGCTTCTTAGGCAATGACACCTCTCACTACGTCCTGGATATCCTCGACCGCCTGCAACGTCACACCCGGAGGCACCGCGCCCCGCTCACGAAGCTCGTCCACATTCCGGCGGGGGGCGAGAACCCGCTCGATGCCGTGTCTGGCCAACTCCTGCACCCGTACCTCGCCGTGAGCCACGTACCGTACCCGCCCGGTGAGACTGAGTTCCCCGAAAGCCGCCACACCCGGTAGCGGCCTGTCGTGCAGAGCCGAGGCGACGGCAAGGGCCAAGGGCAGGTCGGCTGCCGGGTCTTCCACCGACAGCCCCCCGCCCACGTTCACGAAGATGTCGCACTCTCCCAGACGCATGCCGGCCCGCCTCGTGAGCACCGCCGTCACCATCGCCAACCGGTTGCCGTCGACGCCCCGGGTGACTCGACGGGGCATCGCGAGCGCACTCGGCACCACCAGCGCCTGCACTTCGGCCAGGAGGCACCGCGAGCCTTCGACCGCCGCCAGTATCGCCGCCCCGGGACTCGCCGGGCCGTCTTCCAGGAACAGAGCCGACGGATCGGGCACACCCACGAGCCCCCGGCCCGTCATCTGGAACACACCCACCTCGTTCGTCGAACCGAAGCGGTTCTTCACCGCCCGAAGTATCCTGTACGGACGGGTGCGATCTCCCTCGAACGACAAGACGGCGTCGACCATGTGCTCGAGAACACGGGGCCCGGCCAGATCGCCGGCCTTGGTCACGTGCCCCACCAGCAGCATGGTGATCCCATTCCCTTTCGCCACCCGAAGCAGCTGTCCTGTAACGTCTCGGATCTGCGATACCGACCCGGGCGCCGAAGAGATCTCCTCGGACCACAGCGTCTGGATGCTGTCGACGACACACACGGCCGGCGCGTGCTCCTCGAGACACGCCAGGACCGGGGCGCTCCGCGTCTCGCCGATCAGGCGCAGATCATCCACCGGACCGTCGAGCCGGCGCGCACGCATCTTCACCTGGGCAGGCGACTCCTCGCCCGACACCAACAGTGTCGAGACCCCGCGGGCCTCCAGATCCAGCAGAGCCTGCAAGAGCAAGGTGCTCTTCCCGATGCCCGGCTCACCTCCAACAAGCACGACAGAGCCCTGCACCAAGCCGCCTCCGAGCACGAGATCGAACTCGCTCAGGCCTGAACTCACCCGTTCCTCGGCGTGGGCGCTGACCGAAGAAAGCCTCACCGGCACCGGAGCGGCCGCGGTTGTGCGGCCACCCCCAGGAAGCACCCGCACCGCAGCCAACTCCTCCTGGAGCGTGTTCCACTCGTCGCAGTCGGGGCAACGGCCCAGCCAGCGCGAGCTCTGATAGCCGCAGCTATTGCAGACGAAGATACTGCGACTTCGCGCCAATCGACTCCGTTCCGCTACGATTCCTCGCCCACCAAGACCTCGGCAGATACTGACAGCACCTCGGCCACCACCAACTCATCTCCGTCGCGAGCCATGACCACCGTCGAACCAGGCGGCAGTCTCCCCGCGAGCACCTCTTCAGCCAAGACATCTTCCACCATGCGCTGGATCGCGCGACGCAGCGGACGCGCGCCCATGCCCGGGTCGTACCCAGCATCGAGCAGGCGCTCCTTGGCTTCGTTGGTGAGTTCCAGGTTGATACCGCGATCACCGAGCTGCACGCGCAGTCTCGCCAGGAGCAGGTCGATAATGTCGTAGACCTGGTCTTTGGTGAGCTTGTGGAACACGATGACCTCGTCGATACGGTTCAGGAACTCGGGGCGGAAGACCTTCTTGAGTTCGCCCATGACCCGGGTCTTCATCTCGCCGTGCTCGAGACCACCGTCATCCGTTCGCTCGCCGAAGCCGAGAGTCTGGCCCTTCGAGATGATGCCGGCCCCGATGTTCGACGTCATGATCACGATAGTGTTGCGGAAGTCGACCGTGCGCCCCTGCGCGTCCGTAAGGCGTCCATCCTCGAGGATCTGGAGAAGGATGTTGAACACATCGGGGTGGGCCTTCTCGATCTCGTCGAGCAAGACCACGCTGTAGGGCCTGCGCCGCACGGATTCCGTGAGCTGCCCACCCTCGTCGTAGCCGACGTAGCCAGGAGGCGAACCCACGAGCCGACTCACGGAGTGTTTCTCCATGTACTCCGACATGTCCACCTGGATGAGAGAGTCCTCGTCGCCGAACAGGAACTCGGCCAGGGTGCGGGCCAGCTCGGTCTTGCCGACCCCCGAGGGGCCCAGGAAGATGAAAGACCCAGCCGGGCGCCGTGGGTCTTTGAGACCGGCACGCGACCTCCGGATGGCCTTCGACACAGCGGTGAGAGCCTCATCCTGGCCGACCACACGCCTGTGGAGCTCCTCTTCCATGCGCAGGAGCTTCTGCGTCTCGGCCTCGGTGAGTTTCACCACCGGGATGCCGGTCCACATGGCCACGACCTCGGCTATCTCTTCCTCACCGATAGAAGCGCGGGAGCCCTCGTCGGAGTTCTTCCACCGCTCTTCGAGCTCCTTCTTCTCGTTGATGAGACGGCGCTCACGGTCGCGCAGGTTGGCGGCCTTCTCAAACTCCTGCCCCTCGATCGCCGCTTCCTTCTCCTTGCGGACGGTCTGGACCTTGTCCTCGAGCTCCTTGTAGTCCGGGGGAGCCGTCATGGACTTGATACGCTTCCGCGCGGCGGCCTCATCCATGAGGTCGATAGCCTTGTCGGGCAGGAACCGGTCGCTGATATAGCGATCGGCCAGGTAGGCGGCGGCTTCCAAGGCTTCGTCGGTGATACTGATGCGGTGATGGGCCTCGTAGCGGTCGCGGAGACCCGCGAGGATCTCCTGGGTCTCTTCGACCGAAGGCTCCTTCACCGTGATCTGTTGGAAGCGCCGCTCCAGCGCCGCGTCGCGGGCCAGGTACTTGCGGTACTCGTCGATCGTGGTGGCACCGATGGTCTGGAGCTCGCCGCGGGCGAGCGCAGGCTTCAGGATGGAGGCTGCGTCGATGGCTCCTTCCGCGGCGCCCGCGCCGACCAGGTTATGGATCTCATCGATGAAGAGGATGATGTCGCCCCGTTCGGTGATCTCCTTCATCACCTTCTTGAGACGCTCTTCGAACTCACCGCGGTACTTGGAGCCGGCTACGAGGGCGCCCAAGTCGAGAGTGTAGATCTGCTTGTCTTTGAGCAACTCTGGAACTTCGTTGGCCGCGATGCGGCGGGCCAGCCCTTCGACCACGGCGGTCTTACCCACACCGGGCTCTCCGATGAGCACGGGGTTGTTCTTGGTGCGCCGCGAGAGGATCTGCATGACCCGTTCGATCTCCATCTCGCGACCGATGACGGGATCGAGCTTGTCTTCCTCGGCGAACTTCGTGAGGTTACGACCGAATTGGTCGAGCACCTTGGAAGCCTTCTTGGCCTGACCTACCGGCGCCCCCGACTTCTGCGATCGGCGACTCGGCCCCGACAGGATACGCATGACTTCCTGTCGGATACGATCGGCGTCGGCATCCACGTCGTTCAGAATACGGGCCGCCACCCCTTCGCTCTCGCGCACGAGCCCGAGGAGCACATGCTCGGTACCAATGTAGTTGTGGCCGAGGGAAAGGGCTTCCCGAAGGGCCAACTCCAGCACCTTCTTGGCGCGCGGCGTGAACGGAATCTGGCCCTGGGACTCATGCTCACCTTCGCCGACGATGCGCATGATCTCGCTACGCACGTCCTCAAGAGACACGTCGAGTGTGGTGAGCACCCGTGCGGCGACGCCGTCGCCCTCACGCAGCAGGCCGAGTAGAAGGTGCTCGGTCCCGATGTAGCTGTGCTTCAGATCGCGGGCCTCCTCTTGGGCGAGGACCACCACCTGTCGTGCACGCTCCGTGAATCGTTCGAACATGGCTACCTCTCTATAGCTCGGCGCGCGCTCCCGCGAGCAGACGGCGTAGGGTGCGGGCCCGGACTTCGTCAACCTGCGGGTCTTCCAGACCCGCGAAACCCGGCCCTACTTCATCGATGACCAGATGGGCCGGCTGGATGCGCCTCATCATGCGAAGAGTATCTTCGGCCCCAAACCCGGAATCCTCGATGAGACCCATGACAACGCCGACTTGGATGGATGAGACGAGGGTGAGACCCTCGGCGTTGGAGACCGACCAGGCCTGCTGGGCCGTACCGAGCGCCCTACCGATGTGATCGCGCACACTCACTGGATTCTCCCTGAAGAGCCTCTTGCGGACTGTGCGTTCCTGATCGACTATGTCGGCCGACGCAGCTGCCACCGCCTCGGTGATGCGCCTCTCGGATGTACCCTGAGCCCGCTTGTTGAAAACCTGGAAGACCCCGCCCGCACCGTTCCACAACGGAGCCAGGCCGAGCCCTTGGCGGACGAGGCCCAGAGCGATGCCTCCCAGGCGCCCGGTGATCATGAGCCCCGGCACGTGTATCGTGGCGTAGGCCCTCAGACCGGTTCCGGAATCGTCGAGGTGGGCCGTGAGATAGCCCCAGCGCTCATCGAACGCGTAGGGGATCTCGGTCTCCAACTGGTCGTCCACACTGTCGATGGTAGCCCACAGGTCGGACAGAACCTCGCCCGGGCCCGAGGTGAGGAGCCTGAGGTGGTCGCCCCCGTTGACCTCCACCGCGGCACGGCCGCCCTGGAACAGCCCGTAGAGCCGCCACGAGCCTGTATTGGCGGCAAACGACGGTGTCATCAGCCCGCGTTCCAGCAGATAGTTGCGTTGGACCGGGGGGAGCGCCTCAAGATGCTGCACCTCCCACTCACCCGCGTCGCCGCACCTGCGCAGCACACTCTCGACACGCTCGGCGACGGAACGCAATGAGGCTTCGTCGGCCACGTGGGGGAAGGGGGCCGCGAACTCGTTCCGAGAGACGGTGAGTCCTGAGGCGAGTATCAGCGCGCTATCCATCGACCCTGCGCTTCGAGAAGTCGGCCTCGATATGGGTGAGGCGGTCACGCACGCCGGCGGCCTCCTCGAAGCGTTCGGAGTCGATCAGCTCGCGCAGCATACGCTGCAGCCGAACCACCTCTCTGTGCTCGGTCTTGTCGCCCGGGAGCCGCAAAGGGATCTTCCCCTGATACTCGACGCCTTCGACCGACGATTCCTCCACCTCGCCCATGTGACCGCGAAACAGCTCGTGACACGCGGCGCATCCGAAGAGGCCGCTCTCGCGGAAATCGTTCAAGGTCGTGCCGCACACGACGCAGAAGGGGGAGAACAGCTCGCCGTTCTCGTCAACGGAGCGGCCGACAATAAGCCCCTGCACGACCCCCGCAGCCGCGGGCGCAGGCATGGCCACCACCAGGGCGGCGCCTTCCACCTGGCCCGCTTCGCCTTCGGCGCACTCCTGGCAGAGGTGGGAATGGTTCATGCCTTCGCCGTCGAAGCGCAGCACGTGAACGGTGGCCGGCTCGGCACCGCACGCGTCGCAGGTGCGCGCACCGCCGGGAGCGGCCTTCCAGTCGGAACCATCGCTGAACACGTGGCCCGCCTCCTCTCTTACCACACAGCCCGCCGTGGCGGGCTGGATTCATCGCACGAGCGGATATCTAACCACGAAATGCCTGCTCAAGACTATCATTGGAGCAGTACACAGGAGTTCGTAACTTCGTTCATTGTAGCACACCGAGACCGTGCTGACCGCTCCAGGCGAGCAGGGTTTCGCAGCTCCGATGCCGGGCCGGCTAGAACTCCTCCGGACGAAGCTGAGGGAAGAGGATGACGTCTCGGATCGAGTCGACTCCCAGCAGCAGCATGGCCAGTCTATCGACCCCGATGCCCAGGCCGCCGGCCGGCGGCATACCGTACTCGAGGGCCCGGAGGAAGTCCTCGTCGAGCACCATGGCCTCCTCATCACCCGCAGCCTTGCTCGCCGCCTGATCCTCGAACCGGCGACGCTGATCCCGGGGATCGTTCAGCTCAGAGAAGGCGTTGCCCACCTCGCGACCACCGATGATCGGCTGGAAACGCTCCACCAGCGTGGGATCCTGCGGGTGGACTTTGGCCAGAGGGCTGAGCTCCACAGGGTGATCTACCGCGAACATCGGCTCGACCACATGCGGCCACACCAGGTGCTTCAGTGTCTTGTCGACGAGGGAGGAGAACGTGTCGCGACCTTCGACATCGACCCCCTTCGCCCGCAGAAGTGTGCGGGCTCCAGCTACATCTGCTCGCATCTCTGCCATGGTGAGACCGAGCGCCCCCTGCACCAGACTATCGACCGTGCGCCGGGGCCAAGGGCCAGACAGCTCGATCTCTCGCCCTTCCACCCTGATGCTCGTCGTGCCGAGCACCTCGAGGGCGATCGCCGGCACCATCTCCTCCACCAGCTCCATGATCTCCCGGTAGTCCACGTAGGCCCAATAGAGCTCCATCATGGTGAACTCAGGGTTGTGGATAGGCGAGATCCCCTCGTTGCGGAAGTTCTTCCCGATCTCGAAGACCCGCGGGAAGCCCCCTACGAGAAGACGCTTCAGGTAGAGCTCGGGAGCGATCCGCAGATAGAGCTGCACGTCGAGGGCGTTGTGATGCGTCGAGAAAGGGCGGGCGAGGGCGCCCCCCGGGAGGGGTTGGAGAATGGGCGTCTCGACCTCCAGGAAGCCCCGTTCACTGAGGAACCGCCTCATGGCGCTCACGAGTTCGCTGCGCATGGTCAGCTGACGACCCACTTCAGGGTTCGCGATCAGGTCGGCGTAGCGCTGGCGGTACCGGGTCTCCCTGTCCTGCAACCCGTGCCACTTCTCGGGAGGAGAGCGGAACGACTTCGTGAGCAGTATCCATGAGGACACGAACAGCGAGAGCTCGCCTCGCTTGGTGCGGAAGGGATGCCCTTCGACACCGACGACATCGCCCAGGTCGAGCCCTGTGAACGAGTCGAAGGACTCGCGCCCGATGGTGTTGACGTTGGCGTACACCTGCAGATCGTCCCATCCGTCGCGCACCGTGAGGAACGCGGCCTTGCCGTGCTCCCGGCGGGCGACCACCCGGCCGGCCACACGGTAGAAGGCCTCCTTGGCGGACTCGCCCGCCTCTAGGCCGTCGTGCGCCTCCAGCACTTCGGCCGCTGTCGTGCGCGGCTCGAAGCGACGGGCGAAGAGCTCGACGCCACCTGCGGCCAGACGATCGGCCTTTGCGTGGCGTTCGCGTTCCAGCTCCGAGAGGCGGTGACCCGACTCAGACGCGTCAACATCGCCCGGCGCGGGCGCCTCACCGCCGCTGCCGGCACTCTCTCCCGCCGGAGGTTCAGTGGGGGCGCCGGCGGGACTCACTCACACGACCTCGATACTGAGGACCTCATAACGCACCGATCCGATCGGCGCCGGTACGGTCACCGTGTCGCCCACCGCCTTGCCGAGGATCGCCTGACCCACGGGAGACTCGTTCGAGAGCTTGTGATTCGAGGGGTCGGCTTCCGCGGAGCCCACGAGCTGGTACGTGAAGTCCTCTTCGTAGTCGAGGTCTCTCAACGTCACCGTCACTCCCACCGAGACCTTGTCGCGCGAGATCTCCGACTCTTTGATCACGCGGGCCCGCCGGAGCTTCTCCTCGAGCTGACCGATGCGATGCTCCAGCATGGCCTGGTCGTTCTTGGCGGCATCGTACTCGGAGTTCTCCGAGATATCACCGAAGTCCCGCGCCTCGCGGATGCGCTCCGCGACAGCTTCGCGCTCCGCCGTGGAGAGACGCTCGATCTCTTCCTGGAGCTTCTTCAGACCTTCTTGGGTCAGGACGATTTCCTTGTTCTGCACTCTTGGACCTTCCTCTCCCACCAGCACGTATGCCCGGGCGAATTCAGGCCGGGAGTATAGGTGAACCAAGGCCAGAAAGTCAAATCGAGGAAGCTGACGGACCTACCAGGCTGTTGAAGAATGACGCTTCGCCGCGGGAGTACACTGGGTACGCGCAAGGCAAGGACGCAGGGAGCGCTCGTAGCAGCGCTACGTGCGCGACCGAGGACGACGCATGGCGCCGCCCAGTGCGGTCCCGCGGCCGAGGTTTCGTTCTTCAACAGCCTGACAGGGTGAGCGACTCCAGGGCAGAGTCGAGAGAGACGGCGTCGACGTGGCGCCGCAGACCGTCGACCACATCGGCGTGAAGGCCCGCGCCCTTCAGATACCAACCGAGCGACTTCCTGATCCACCGCGCCGAGCGCGCGGGGCCCATATCGGAGGCCGCGGCGGCGAGGAGTACACGGAGCTCGGTCACGATCTCGGCAAGCGGCGGCTGTGGTCGATCGACGCCGTCGAGGATATCGCGGACCACCCAGGGGCCACTCTGAGCCGCGCGCGCGACCATCACCGCCACGGCGCCCGTCTCGGCGAGGATACGCTGACCGGCTGCGGCGCCAAACACGTCGCCGGAAGCGAGCACGGGCACGCCCACCTCCTGCACCACGCGAGACGTGATTTCGTGATCGGCGCGACCCCGGTAGAGCTGCGAGGCGGCCCGTGGATGGACCCCGATCGCCGCCACACCTGCTTCCTCGAGTCTCTTGGCCACCTCCACGGCGACCTCCCGGCCGGGCGTCAGCCCGCTCCTGATCTTGGCCGCCACCCTCCCCGCTCGCGCCGGGTCCGCCAGCAGGGCGGCCCCGGCGCCGGTCTTCATCACCTTGCGCACAGGGCACCCCATATTGATGTCGATCATGTCGGGAACCCGCGGCCCGGCGAGCACGATGTGCACCGCACGAGCGAGTACCTCGGGGTCGTCGGCGAACAGCTGGAGAGCGAGGGGTCGCTCGTCTTCGGAGAACTCAAGGAAGTGCCGGGTTCGGGCATCCCCGTAGATCAGTCCGTAGGCGCTCACCATCTCGGTGACCAGAAGGCCCGCCCCGTACGCGCGGGCCCGCCGGCGGAAGGCGCTGTTGGTCATGCCGGCCATGGGAGCCAGGATCACCCGGTTCGGCACGACGACGTCTCCGATCAGGAACGGATGTGTCATCGCAGTGGCTTGGGCCGCGGGTGCCTGGGCGGCGGCCTCGGCGGCGAACCGGTCCGCGTCGGGCTGGGCGGTGTCTGATCGTTCCCCGCCGTGCCGGCCCGGCTGATGCCGCGACGCCGCCACGGGCGCCTACCGACTACGGCGGTGGATGATCTCCAGACCGCGGAGGGTGAGGTGCTCGTCCAACCGATCGAGGGTGGCGGAGTGCTCGAAGATCAGCGGCGCGAGCCCCCCGGTGGCTATGGACACCACTTCGCCTCCGAGCTCCAGGCGCATGCGAGAGACTATGCCGTCCACCTGACCCGCGAACCCGTACACCGCCCCTGCCTGCATGCTGTGCACGGTGGTCTTGCCTATCACGCTGCCGGGGTCCTCCAGCTCTACTCGGGGCAGCTTGGCAGCGGCTTGGGCCAGGGCCTCGAGCGAAGTGTTGATGCCGGGAGCGATCGCGTGGCCCAGATACTCCCCCCGAGCCGACACAGCACCGAACGTGGTGGCCGTACCGAAGTCCACGACCACGCAGGCGCCCCCCACGGCCTCGTAGGCGGCGACGGCGTCCACGATGAGGTCCGCGCCCACCTCGCGGGGGTTCGCGGTGAGGATGGGCATGCCCGTCTTCACCCCCGGTCCGACTACGAGAGGCGCCACTCCCAGATACCGGTCGCTCATCGCGAGATACTCCCGGTTCAGGATGGGCACCACGGAGGAGAGCGCCGCCGCGCTCACCGTGTCGAGCGAGAATCCCCGGGCTCGGAGTAGTGTGTCGAGCAGGGCGCCCAGTTCATCGGCCGTACGCTGCACCTCAGTCGATACGCGCCAGTGGTCGGTGAGCACGGACTCTTCGAACAGACCGAGCACGGTCTGGGTGTTGCCGATGTCCACTGCGAGAAGCACGGCGCCTCCTTGCTCCTACTCGAAATCCAGACCCAGGTCTACAGGTAGCGCTCCCGTCGTGAGCGCACTGGTCGAGATGATGTCCACTCCACACTCGGCGATGGCCCGAACCGATTCGAGGGTCACTCCGCCCGACGCTTCGAGCACGATCTCGGGCCGTAGACTGCGGGCCACCGAGACCAGACGGGCCAGCTCGACCGTGCCCACGTTGTCGAACATGACTATGTCGGCACCGGCGGCCAGCGCCTCGAGCAGCCCCTGCTCGTTTGACACCTCCACCTCGACCTTCATGGGGAACGGGGCCCCTCGACGCGCACGCGTCACCGTGGCCGCCACGCCGCCTCCGGCCGCGACGTGATTGTCCTTGATCATGACGAGATCGAACAGGCCAAAGCGGTGATTCCCGCATCCCCCATCACGCACCGCCTTCTTCTCCCACAAGCGAAGCCCGGGTGTGGTCTTCCGGGTGTCCACTACCGTGACGCCCGTGCCCTCCACGGCCCGAGCGAAACGGCGAGCTTGGGTGGCCACGCCGCAGAGGCCTGTGAACAGGTTCAGCATGGTTCGCTCCGCCGAGAGGATGCTGCGCGAGGGCCCCACCAGCCTCGCGACGGCCACGTTCGAACCCACTCCCTGCCCGTCGTCGGCCAGGCGTTCGAAGGCGATTTCCGCGTCGACCTCGGTCACGACGGCTGCGGCGAGGTCGAGCCCTGAGACCACAGCCTCCTCGCGCGTCACGATCGCCGCCGCAGAGCGCGAAGCAATGTCGATGGTGAGGGCCGACGTGACATCGCCGAACCCGGCGAGGTCCTCGGCCAGGGCGAGGCGCACGAGGCTCATGGTGGTCTCGTCGAGTCTCACAGCTCTCCCTTCCGGCCAAGCACCCGCACGTGCGCGGCCTCCCGCGCTTCATCGTATTCCACGGTGACGTGGCGCCGCCAGTGGACGTCATCCACTTCAGGGTAGTCGAGACGCAGGTGGACGCCCCTGCTCTCCAGGCGAGAAGAAGCCGCGCTGATAGTGAGCGCCGCGACGGTGAGCAGGTTGAACAGCTCGAGCTCATCGACGTCGCGACCGGGCGGTCGCAACGACTCGCGCAACTCGGCGACGAGCCGTGCCCCTTCGTCGAGCCCGGAGGCGTCGCGCACGATGCCGCAGCACCGCGTCATGATCTCGCCCACGGTCCGACGGGCCGCGGCCACGACGGAGGGTGTGTTGCCCACCCGGTGGTCTTCCGGCAGGTCGAGTCGGAACTTCCGCACGGGACGACTTGGTTGCGCGAGCAACCGGTCGAGATCGCGGGCGATACGGTCGCCGAACACCAGGCCCTCGAGCAACGAGTTCGACGCGAGCCGATTGGCGCCGTGCACGCCCGTGCAGGAGGCCTCCCCACACGAATACAGCATGGGTAGCGACGTGCGCCCCCACACGTCGGTGAGCAGCCCCCCGATGTAGTAGTGCGCGGTGGGCGACACCGGAACGGGGGTATGACAGAGGTCGAGCCCTCGTGACCCCAGCCCGTTGAACACCGTGGGGAAGCGTTCGCGCAGGAACTCGCAGTCGAGATGACCCGCATCGAGGAACACGTGGTCAACACCGTCGCGGATCATCACCTCCCGCATCCTGCGCACCACCACGTCTCGCGGCGCAAGCTCGGCCCGCGGATGCACGCCCACCATGAAGCGCTCGCCCTTGGCGTCGGTGAGGTACGCCCCTTCGCCCCGCAGGGCTTCGGTGAGAAGGAAGGTGGGGTTCTCGTCAACGTGGAGCGCAGTCGGGTGGAACTGCACGAACTCCATATCACGAAGCACCACTCCGGCGCGGTAGCCCATCGCGTAGCCGTCGCCCGTGGCGACGCCGGGGTTCGTGGTGCGGGAGAACACCTGCCCTGCCCCGCCGCTGGCCATCACGACGGCCCGCGCGTGGTACAGCGTGAGGACGCCCTCGCGATCGAGCGACAAGGCACCTATGCAGGTGGCGCCGTCGGTGAGCAGATCGACGACGAACTCACCTTCACGCAACTCCACGGAACTGCCGGCGATCATGGCCTGCATGAGGGCGCCCGCCACCACCGAACCCGTTGCGTCGCCCCCCGCTCTCACCACGCGCGGCACCGAGTGCGCCCCTTCGGACGCCAGGATCAGCTGACCGTCACGATGGTCGAACTTGGTGCCGAGCAACTCGAGTTCGCGCACGCGATCCGGCCCCTCCTCCACCAGCACGCGCACCGGTATCTCTTCGCTCAACCCGGCCCCGGCCGTCAGCGTGTCGGCGAGGTGAAGGTCGGGGGAATCGAGTGGGCCGACGGCGGCCGCGATGCCACCTTGGGCCAGGAAGGTCGTGGTATCGGAGAGTGAGCTCTTCGTGAGCAGCGCCACATCCCACTTGCGGGCCGCGCCCAAGGCGGCCGTTAGGCCGCCGATGCCGCTGCCCACCACGATGACATCGTGGCTGCGGTAGCGGACCTCGGCCCCGCCGCTGGCGATCAGGTACGGGCGTCGCGACGACTCGCTCACCGGGCCCTCCTCCGCCGGCCCGCCACGCTCACCGGCCGATCTCTACCATTCGCTGTACGGCGGCCAACGCTTTCGCGCGCGTCTCCTCGGGCACAGACACGACCGGGCCTCCGTTGCGCAACGCTTCGATGGCCTTGCGCAGGGTGGTCATCTTCATGGTGGGGCATACAACGGCCTGGCTGACCAGGTGGAAGCGCTTGGAGGGCACGTCGGTGGACAGACGGTGGATCATGCCCTCCTCGGTGCCGATGATGAACTCCAGAGCGTCGTCCTCGCGGCAGAAGCGGATCATGCCCGACGTGCTCTCGACCGCGTCGGCAAGAACCGTCACGTCGGGACGGCACTCGGGGTGCACCACCACCTTGGCTTCGGGATGGGCGTCGCGCGCCTCGAGGATGTCCTCGGGCTGGATGAGGTCGTGCGTAGGGCAGTATCCCTGCCAGAGGATCAATTCGCGGCCGGTCTTCTGCGACACCCACGCACCCAGGTTGCAGTCGGGGGTGAAGATGACGGGACGATCGGCCGGCATCGCCAGGATCACCTCAGCGGCGTTCGCGCTCGTACAGCAGACGTCGGAGAGCGCTTTCACCGCAGCCGACGTGTTCACGTAGCTCACCACGACAGCTCCTGGGTGCTCGGCCTTGAGTGCCGCCAACCCCTCGGCGTCGACCATCGCCGCCATCGGGCAGTGGGCTCGAGGCTCGGGGAAGATCACCGTCTTCTCGGGGGCGAGGATGGCAGCGGTCTCGGCCATGAAGTCGACTCCGCAAAAGAGGATCACGCTCGCCTCGGAGGCCGCCGCCTGGCGCGACAGGCCGAGGGAGTCGCCCACGAAGTCGGCGGCGTCCTGCACCTCAGCCCTCTGGTAGTTGTGCGCGAGCACCACGGCGTCCTTCGCCCTCGCCAAGGCCCTCAGTTCGTCCTGCATGGCCGAGTAATCCATCAAAGCGCGTCTCACTCCTTCGGGGGGTCGAGCACCTCGACCGCCTGCTCAAGCGTATCGGCGAGCGCCTCGAGCACCGAACGGCCGCTGGGCAGCACCAAGTGCGGGGCGAGCTCCGCGAGTGGTTCCAGCACGAAACGTCGCTCTTCCATGCGCGGGTGCGGCACCCGGAGGCGCTCCTCGTCGATGAGGATGCCATCGTACCAGAGCACGTCCACATCGAGCGTGCGCGGGCCCCATCGAACCGTGCGTTCCCGACCCGCCTCGCGCTCTAGTCGCTGCGCCTCGTCGAGTAGCTCGAAGGGGCCGAGCGAGGTCGCCACTTCCACCACGAGATTCAGGAAATCGGGCTGATCCTCGAGACCCACGGCCGCGGTGCGATACAGGCGCGAAAGCCCCACCACCCGCACACGGGCCATTCTCTCCAGATCGGCCACCGCAGCCGCCAGAAGCGCGCGGCTGTCGCCCACGTTCGAGCCCAGACCCAGGAAAGCCCGGACGGTCGCGGACGCGGGCGAGGGCGCGCCATCGACCTCCGGCCCCGACGTCACTGCGACCTCCCGACCTCCAGTGACACTCCCACACCCCGCACAGCGCATGGGATCGGCGGATGCGGCTTGGTGACGCGCACCCACACGCTGTCCACGGGGAAGCGTTCCAGTATGGAATCCGCCACCGACCCGGCGAGCTTCTCGAGCAGATCGAAGCTGGCACAGGTGGCCACTTCGGTGACCACGTCGATGACCTCGGTGTAGTCGATCGTGTCGTCGACGGCATCGGTGCGGACGCCGGCGCAGTCGGCCATCGAGAGGCGGAGGTCGAAGACGAATTGCTGACCCAGGGTCTTTTCCTCGGGCAACACCCCGTGGTAGCCGTAGGTTTGGAGACCGTCGATATGGATGTCCACCGGCTTCCCTCCTCGACCGTGGTGCAAAGGATCAGTTCTCGCGGGCGGGGAAGACGGCCCGGGTGAGCCGAACGGCTTCCACGTTCTCACGCACATCGTGCACCCGCAGCACGTCGATGTCATGCATCGCGCCGATCACGCTCGTCGCGATCGTGCCGTTCACCCTGTCCTTCGCCTCGGGCAGCCCCAATAGATCCCCTAGGAACCGCTTGCGCGAAGCCCCCAACACCACGGGGCGTCCGAGCGAGCGGAAGCTGTCCACGTGGCGCACCAGGGCCAGGTTGTGGGCCAGCGTCTTGCCGAAGCCGATCCCGGGGTCGATCAACAGGTTCTCCTCGGGCACACCGTCATCCACCGCCCGGGTGAGACGCTCGACGAAGAACGCGTACACGTCCTCGACCACGTTGCTATACCAAGGGTCCTCCTGCATGGTCTTCGGCTCCCCAAGCATGTGCATGAGCACCACTGGACACCCTGCGTCGCGCACCACCGCGACCATCTCGGGGTCCATCCGCAGCGCGGAGACGTCGTTCACCATGAAGGCGCCGGCCTCCAGGGCCGCGGCCGCGACTTCCGCCCGGCACGTGTCGACGGAGATCGGCGCAGGCAGGGCCCGGCTCAGAGCCTTGATCACAGGCAACACCCGCTGCATCTCGACCTCGGCGGGCACCCGGCTGGAGCCGGGCCGCGTGGACTCCCCGCCCACGTCGATGATGTCGGCGCCCTCGTCGACCATGCGCCACGCGGCCTCGATGGCGACGTCGGTGTCGAAGTGGTCGCCCGGGTCGGAAAAGGAGTCGGGCGTGACGTTGAGGATGCCCATGATGCGAGGACGCCGGCTCAGGTCGAGCCCGGGATGGAACAGCGGCGCGTGGGCGTCGTGATGGGCGAGCACCGCGGCGATCGAATCGGCGATGTCCCTCAGTCCGAAGGGTTGTGTCCTGAGCTTCGGAAGAAGCCTTTCGTATTGGGCGAGCGTACCCATGATCAGGCACTCGGCCTCGGTCGCGCCCATCTCGTAGACCTCGCGAGAGGTGGCCACCTCACCGCCGCGCGAGAGCATCTCCTGCTTGAGGATGTTGGCCGCGCGCACGTCGAGCCCCTTGACCCGCACCACGCGGAAGAGCGCCTTGCGCTTCATGATGCTCGTTCCGCCCGCCGAGACCCGCATCTCATCGAGGAGGGCGCGCACGTCGTCGACGTCACGCAGAGCCACGACCTGGGCCAGACCGGCCTTGGGGATCATCGCGAGACCTCTTCCCTGGCGATCATCGCGAGACCTCCTACTTCTTGGGAGCTTCGATCAGGGACAGCACCTCGGCCCTGGTGGCGGAGCTCGTGCGGAATATGCCGCGCACGGCCGACGTGACGGTCTGCGCGCCCGCGGTGCGCACGCCGCGCATCGACATGCAGAGGTGCTCGGCCTGGACCAGGACGAGGACGCCTTCAGGATCGAGCGCCTCCACGAGGGTGTCGGCGATGCTGCTGGTGAGCCGTTCCTGCAGCTGCAGGCGCGCGGCGGCTACCTTCACCAGTCGCGCGAGCTTGGAGAGGCCGGCGATCTTACCGCAGCGCGACGGGATGTAGGCCACGTGCGCGAATCCAAAGAACGGGGTGAGGTGATGCTCGCAGATGGAGTAGAAGGGGATGTCTTTGATCAGTACCAGTTCCTGGTGTTGATCGGACGGTATCGGATCGATGAGATCCGAGAGGCACGCGTGGGTGCCGTCGAGGATCTCCTTGTACATCTCGGCCACGCGGTTCGGGGTACGGAGCAGGCCCTCGCGGTCTGCGTCTTCCCCGATCCCCTCGAGCACCAATCGGATGCCCTGCTCGATCTTGTCGAGATCCATGCGACCCTCGGGGGGGGAGCCCTCCACGCTCACGCGGCGTTTCCACCTCCCTTGCCAACGCCGCGGTCCGCGGTCACCGTGCGATCGCCGTCGGAGTCGGAGTCGCCGTCGGAGTCGGAGTCGGAGTCGGTGTCAAGCTCGACACCGGCGTCGGCATGAGTCGCTCCCGCTCCATCCCCATCGTCACCGTCGATATTGCCGGGCTCGGCGAGTGGCTCGGGGTCCTCGAGACCGGAGCCATCGTCCGGCCCGGAACTGCCCTCGCGTCCCGAAAGGTCGTCGTGCGCGGAGGCAGGCGCTATGCCCACGCCCGGCTCGGGTAGTTCGTCGTCACCGTTCTCAGCCGCTTCGGCTTCTTCGCGCGCCTTGCGCTTCTGCTCCTCGGCCTCCTCGCGCGCCTTGCGCTGGGCGGCCTGGCGCTCGGCTTCCGCCCGCTTCTTGGCGTTCTTCTCGTCGCGCACCTTGAACACCTCGGCCGGATCACCACCTTCGAGCAGCGCCACGAACTCGTCTCGATCGATGGTCTCCCGCTCCACTAGGAGCCCCGACACCTTGTCGAGCAGCTCACGGTTGTCGCGGAGGACCCTCATGGCGGTGCTGTACGCCTCGTCGATGACGCGACGGATCTCCTCGTCGATGCGGCGGGCGGTCTCCTCGGAGTATTCCTGCCCGGCCCCGTAGTCGCGACCTACGAACGGCTGCCCCGGATCGTGCCCGAATGTAAGAGGCCCGAGGTTCTCGCTCATGCCGTACTGCGTGATCATGCGGCGGGCCGTCTCGGTGGCCCGCTGAAGGTCGTTCGAGGCGCCGGTGGTGATGTCGTCGAAGCGCACCTCCTCGGCTACCCGTCCACCCAGCATGTGGGCCAGTTTGTCCATGATCTCGCCGCGCTTGACCATGAACTTGTCCTCGGTGGGCAACGTGATCGTATAGCCAAGGGCCTGTCCCCGACTGATGATGGAGACCTTGTGCACAGGGTCGGCGTTGGGGAGGATGTGGGCCACGAGCGCGTGGCCGGTCTCATGGTACGCGGTGATCAGACGCTCCTCCTCACTCAGCAGACGCGACTTCTTCTCGGGACCGGCGATCACCCGCAGGGTGGCCTCCTCGAGTTCGTCCATCTCCACGATCTTCTTGTTGGCTCGGGCAGCCAGAAGGGCCGCTTCGTTCACCAGGTTGGCCAGATCGGCCCCCGTGAAGCCGGGGGTAGAAGCCGCGAGCACTTCGAGGTCGATAGCGGGCGACAAAGGCTTGCCTTTGGTGTGCACGTCGAGGATCGCCTTCCGACCTTCACGATCAGGTCGATCGACGACGATCTGCCGATCGAAGCGGCCGGGACGCAGCAGCGCGGGGTCGAGGATGTCGGGTCGGTTCGTGGCGGCGATCAGGATGATGCTCTCGTTAGCCTCGAAGCCGTCCATCTCCACAAGGAGCTGGTTGAGGGTCTGCTCGCGCTCGTCGTGCCCGCCGCCGAGACCGGCGCCTCGATGACGACCGACGGCGTCGATCTCGTCCATGAAGATGATGCACGGCTGATTCTGCTTGGCCTGCTCGAACAGGTCGCGCACTCGACTCGCGCCCACACCCACGAACATCTCGACGAAATCGGAGCCCGAAATGCTGAAGAACGGCACGCCCGCCTCACCCGCCACGGCTCGGGCGAGCAACGTCTTACCGGTCCCCGGGGGGCCGAAGAGGAGCACGCCTTTCGGGATGCGCGCGCCGAGCGCTTGGAAGCGCTTCGGGTTCTCCAAGAACTCCTTGATCTCCTGGAGCTCCTCGACGGCCTCATCTACGCCGGCGACATCCCGGAACGTGACCTTGGGCGCGTCGAGACTCATGCGCTTGGCCTTCGACTTGCCGAAGCTCATCACTCGGCTGCCGCCGCCCTGCATCTGGTTCATGAAGAACAGGAAGAAGGCGACCAGGATCAGTATGGGGAGGAAGGTCGAGAGGAGCGACACCCAGATCGACTGCCGCTGCACGTCGGTGCTGAAGTCGACTTCGTTCTCGACCATGAACTTGGCGATGTCGTAATCGGGCGGCACACCTATCGAGAACTTCTGGCCGCTCTTGAGGGTGCCCTCGACCAGCCCGTCGCGCGTCTTGATGACGGCGTCGGACACCTGCTTCCCTTCAACCGCCCTCTGGAACTCCATGAACGTCAGTGCCTTCTGCGGCTGAGAGCCGGTGAACAGGCTCTGCACGAAGAACGCAATGAGGAGGACGATCAGAATGGGAAACGCGGCACTCTTGAAGAATCTACCCAAGCGGACTCCCACCTTCGTTGTTCTGGGGCCAGAATCTTACCATAGGGGTTCTTGCACGCAGTCTGAGGTCACATTGGATCCCGCTCAATGTCCTTCCTCGTCGGCAAGCCCATCCACAAGCCCGATGTACGGGAGGTTCCTGTATTTCTCGGCGTGATCGAGGCCGTAGCCCACCACGAACTCGTTGCCCACCTCGAAGCCCACGTAGCGGCAGGGAAGGACGGCCTTGCGGCGCCCGGGCTTGTCGAGCAACGTCACGATCTCCAGGCTGGCGGGCCTGCGAGAGTTGAGGTTCTTCGTCAGATACTTGAGCGTCAAGCCGGAGTCGATGATGTCTTCCACGATCAAGACATGACGGCCCTCGATGTTCATGTCAAGGTCCTTCAGGATGCGCACCACGCCCGAGCTGTCGGTCGAAGACCCGTAGCTGGACACCGCCATGAAGTCCATCTCCATGTCGAAGTCGAGTCTGCGCGCTATGTCCGCCATGAAGAAGACCGCACCCTTCAGCACGCATATGAGAACGGGACATCGGCCGGCGTAGTCAGCCGAGATCTGGGCCGCCAACTCGTCGATGCGCCCCTGCAGCGTCTCGGCGTCGATGAGCACCTTGATGGGACCGCTCACGCCATTCTCCACGTCGTCTCCCGCCACACCAGGCCTCCTGTCTGCCGCCTCGTTGCACTGGCCTCCGCGGAGTCACGCGACTCATGCCTTGAAGCCAGTTTCAAGATGAAGCCTTGGTAACCGAAAGACGCACCACGGCTCGGGTCTCGGCACCTATTCTACCCTCCTCCGAGACGATGAACCCCGCGACCCACAGGACGCGGTCGCCGCATCCCACCAAAGGAACCACCGACCGCAGTGAACCGGCGACCTTCGCATCGACAAGGACGTCCTGGACGCGCCGCTTTCCCGGAGCGCCGAGCGGCCGAATCACGTCACCGGGCCGCGCTCCGCGCACCCAGAGCGGACCCTTCAGCACACCGGCGTTCACGTACGCCTCGACCCGAGGATCGTGAGCCGCGAAGCGCGCATCGATCTCGGCCCTGACGACGAGCCCTCCCCAGAGGACTTCGCCGGGGCAAGGTAGCTCGACCTGCCGATCGGAGCGATCGACTCGGGATCCTATCGGGCCCACCCTCGTAGATGCGGTTCCACCCGGCTCGACCTGCAGGAACGAGAGCCTGCCGCCCTCCACGTGAGCGATCCACCCCCCTCCAACGTGCACCTCCGCGGCTTCAGTACCCTCGAGCAGACCCTCCACCGCGCTCACCACCCTGCGCGAGGCCCCCAGGCCGCGCGACGACTCAAGGACACTACGCAGCAGTGCGCGGCGCACTGGGCAGCTCAGACCCCTCAGTCTCGACACCGAGAAGACGCGCCGCGCTCCGGGCCGGGCCGCTTCACCGCCGAGCAACTCCGAATCCGCCGCCGCCGCGGCCACCACCTCCGCAATCAACTCGTTTGCCTCGGCCGCCACCTCCGCCGCACGCCCCGCCGCCTTCACGGCGCCGGGCAGCGCTTCCTCCCACGCAGGCACCACCTGCACCCGGAGGCCGGTGCGCGCGTAGCCCGGGTGGTCGTTGCCGCGATCCCGGGCGAACCGCAGGCCGTTGACTTCGCAGTAGTGCGCAGTCTCGGCACGGCGGACCCGGAGAAGCGGCCTCACCCACGGCGGCTCCACGGGTCTCATGGCGGCGAACGAGCTGAGGCCGCCGTAGCGCCCGAGGCGATACAGCATGGTCTCGACCTGGTCGTCGAGGGTGTGCCCGAGGGCGATCGTCGACGCGCCCACAAGGGCTGCTGTGCTCAGTGCAGCACTCCGGCGCAGCTCGCGGGCCTCTGCCTGCACGTTGCCACGAGCCTTGTCCACCGGAGCGTGGACCACTCGCAGATCCACCGCCAACGCCGCGCAGTGCTCAACCACGAGACGCTCGTCGGCGTCGCTCTCGTCGCCTCTCAGGTGGTGGTTCACGTGTACCACCGTCAACGAAGCGGGCCCCTCATCGCCGAGGGCCCCCGTGGCGAGCAGGTGGAGGAGTGCGATGGAGTCCTGCCCGCCAGAGACCATCACCACGCCTGCGGCTCGAGGGGGGAACAGGCGCTCGCTCCGACACACCGCCCTCACGACGCCGGCCAGATCCGCGCGGCGCTGGGGTGCCGATGGCTGGTGTTTGTCCGGAGAGGAGGCTTCGGCAACCATACCCGGAGGATACCGAGGCGGGTGCCCCACGTCCACCGAAGGAGTCGTGGCCCCCATTCACGGATCAGTCTCCGCGGCGGATCCTGGGGACCGTCGAACAGCAGGCTCGGACCGCCCATCCGGAAGCGTCAAAAAAAAGTCTCGCGCCTCCCCCCACCTCCGCGCTATACTCCGTCCTTGCACAGACGCCGAGCCGCCTACGGAGTCGGCCCGGTCACACGCACACGAGGAGGACATAGAGTATGGCAACCCCCAAAGTCGACGCCGATCTCTGCACCGGATGCGGCATCTGCGAGGATATCTGCCCCGATATCTTCGAAATCGGTGATGACGGAATCAGCCACATCCTCGACGCCAATGGCTGCGACGACGCCGGTTGCTGCGACGAAGCCGCGGACGAGTGCCCGGAAGGCGCCATCGCCCTGGACTGATCGCCAGGAACATCGTTCGAAGAGTGAGCAAACGGAAAGGCCGCCCGGGAAGGGCGGCCTTTCCGTTTGGCCCCTGTCCCAGGGCCTGCACGGGAGGTGCCTAGATTAAACACCGGCGACTCACATGCGGTTCACCCGCTCTGTCGATCGGGGCCCGCTGGGCGCTCAGTGTGCGCTGGCAGTATGCGTCTTGTTGTTCCCGACTGCCATAGGGAAAACTCCTCAGTTGCACCGGGTGTGCAACAGCGGGCGTCTGAATCAGGCGAATTCGTCGGCGCGCGCAAGAACCCACCCGTCGGCGGCAGGAACCCACGTGAGTACTGTCGAACTGTGCTGTCGGGAGAATCAGGCGGCGAGGAGGGTCTCGCAACGTGGGATGGATGGGGATTGCGGCCGAGATCGGCCTGCTCGCTTTCGGCTTGGCGATAGCCGGGGACTGGGTCGCCCATAGACGGGGCAGCCCGGCTAGGGAACTGTTCCGTGGAAGCAGCGGACACCGCCCGGGTGCCCTCGTGGCCGCCGGCGCCGCGGCGTTCCCAGCGCTCCTCCTGATACTCGCTTCCGGTGTGACTCTCGCGCAGCGTATCGCTCCCTCCATCCCCTGGTCGCTCAGCCACGAGACCATCCTCGCCCTCGGGGTGGCGACCGGACTCGCCTCCTACGCTACCTACACACGCACGGCGCAGGTGTTCCGAGCGGGTCATTCGGAGGAAGACGGCCTCGATCCGCTCACGCGTGTGGCCGGCCACCGCACTTTCCAAGATCGCCTCAGCCACGAGTGCGACCGGGCCTTTCGTTTCGGGGACTCGTTCGCGCTGCTCCTGCTCGATCTTGACCAGTTCCATGGCATCAACAACCGCCACCGCCACAGCACCGGTGACCACGTGCTCCGAGAGGTAGCGGGCCGCCTGAGTTCGGCGGTTCGTGACATCGACCTCTGCGCCCGCTTCGGTGGCGACCAGTTCGCCGTCATCCTGCCCCACACCCTGCACAAGGGCGGCATAGATGCCGCCGAGCGGCTGCGGCGGATGGTGGCGTCGGTCACCTTCTCGGCGCCGGAGGGCAGCATGGCGCGGGTGACCGCGACCGTTGGCGTGGCCTACTATCCGACCGATGGAGACACGCCGGCTCGACTCGTCAGCGAAGCGAAACTCGCCGTTGCGTTCGCGAAGTCGCTTGGAGGGAACCAGATCCAACTGGTGCAAGGATTGCCGGAGCCCACGGCCAAGATGGGCAATGTGTTCCACCTTTCCGCCTCGAGCCGCGCCGCTGTCGTGCGGAGCCTTGCAGCCGCCGTCGATGTGCGCGACCGCTACACCCATAGCCATTCGCGATTCGTGTCCGATCTGGCCGCGGCGACGGCCCGTCGCGTAGGGTTGCCGGAAGTGGAAGTCGAGCGGGTGCAGGTGGGTGCGCTCTTGCACGACGTGGGAAAGATCGGCGTGCCCGACACGGTCCTCAGCAAGCAGTCGGCACTCTCGACCGAAGACTGGGCGAGCATCCACGCCCACCCCACGCTCGGCAAGACCATCCTCGAACAGGCTCCCGAACTCCGCGAAGTCGTGCCCCTCGTACTGCATCACCAGGAGCGCTTCGACGGCAGTGGCTACCCCGGGCGCCTCAAGGGCGAGGCCATACCCCTGGGCGCACGTATCATTGCCGCCACCGACGCCTACCACGCAATACGGTCCGACCGCCCCTACCGTTCGGGCCGGAGCCACTCTGAAGCCGTACTTGAACTCCAGCGCTACGCAGGCACCCAGTTCGATCCGTCTGTGGTGAAGGCCTTCATCAGCCTGGTAGAGACCGACCCCTCCGCGCGGCGGATCATTGCTTCTCTCGACGAAGATGAGGGCGCGCAGCCGTACACGGGCCGGTCGTCGGCGCGGGTCCTCGCGAACGATGGCTCCGCCTGACTGTCCTGGACCGCTGGTCGGCCCGAGACCCGCGGCGCTGACCCCGCGACGCTGACCCCGCGACGCGCTGACCCCGCGACGCGCTGACCCCGCGACGCTACCAACACCTGGGGTGAGTCTACCGGCCACATGTCATACTACGTGGGCGACACCCACGACCCTGGAGCGGACACGATGACATCGGAGCGCAAAGCCCGGCCCCTCGCGCTGGTGGGCATCGTGCTCGTACTGGCCGGCCTCGCGGCCTTCGTCTTCTGGCGCATCGAGACGTGGCCGGCCCGCACGGCCGCCGGCATCTCGGAGGCGTTCCGCCAGACCTTCGAGTTCGACCCGCGCATCAGCGTGGAGAACGAGGTCATCCTCGAGCAATCCACCGACGTGGCCGAACTCGCCGTGGTGCACCGCACCCTCAGCGTGGAGCGTGGCTACGAGAACCGCTGGCTCTTCTCCACGAAACGCCTTCGCGCCCGCGGCACCTACTCCGTCAAGGCCGGGTTCGACCTGCGAAAGGGTGTGGACGTAGAGGTAGACAAGGCAGGGGGGCGGGTGGTAGTGACGTTCCCGGCCCCTGAACTCCTCTCGGTAGAGCAGGAACAGATTGAGATCGTGGAGTGGGACAATGGGCTCTGGAACCGGTTGGGAGCTGAGGACACCGAGACGGCGGTGAACGCCATGGGCGCCCTCGCGAGAGATCGAGCCGCCGCGGAGGGCCTGCTCGACGAAGCCCGCCGATCGGTCACGGAACAGATCACAGCTCGCCTGCTCGAGCAGGTAGACCTCGAAGTGGCGGTGGAGTTCCGCCCCTAGCCTGGCACAGACACTACTCCTCCCCCCAGCCAGCCGCCCAAGAATATGTCGCCCTGAAGCCCGCTCTCGTGCCCGTACGAGTATGCGGACAGGTCGGTGATGCCGGCCTCGGCCAAGACCTCGTCGTCGATGAAGAAGTTGCCCGTGCACTCTGTGCTCGGCCTGCGCAGGATCTCGTAGGCGGCGTCGGCGAGGATCTCGGGACGGCGCGCGCGGGCCATGGCCTCGTCGCCGCCGAGCAGGTTCTGCACCGCGGCGGTGGCAATGATGGTGCGCGGCCAGAGGCTGTTGGCGGCGATACCCTCGTCGGCCAGTTCGGCGGCCAGCCCCAGCGTGCACATGCTCATGCCGTACTTCGCGATGGCATAGCCGAGGTTCGCCCCGAACCAGCGCGGTCGCAGGTCGAGGGGCGGGCTCAGCGTGAGGATGTGGGCGTCCCTGCCCGCCTTCCGCGCTGCGCGCAGGTGGGGGATGCAGGCCTTCGACACCAGGAAGGTGCCGCGCGTGTTCACGTCTTGCATGAGGTCGTAGCGCTTCATGGGGAGGTGTTCCGTGGGTGACAGATCGATGGCCGAGGCGTTGTTCACCACGATGTCGACGCCCCCGAACTCGGAGACGGTCCGTTCCACGGCCGTCTGCACCTGCTCGTCCGACCGGATGTCGCCCACGATGGCCAGCGCCCGGCCTCCCGCGGCCTCGATCTCCGCGGCCGCCGTATACACAGTGCCGGGAAGGGCCGGGTGGGGTTCAGCTGTCTTGGCGATGAACGCGACCGCGGCTCCCTCCGTGGCCAACCGCACCGCGATGGCCAGGCCGATGCCACGACTGGCCCCTGAGATGAACGCGGTCTTCCCAGAGAACTCACCCATCGGTCACATCACCCCCATGTGCCCACTTGCGTCTCGCCACCCGTTCGTGCCCGGCGTGCGCCCGCGCCCGGCGGCCTGTCGTGCTCACCTGTCGCTCGCGCGACAACAAATGAGCTAGCCGGTGGGCGACGCCTCGATCTTCACCGGCGTCCACCGGTGGGTGTTCGTGCCGTCGCCGAGCTGGCCTTCGAAGTTGCGTCCCCACGCCCACAGGGTGCCGTCGCGCTTGAGGCCGAGCGTGTGCGACTCGCCCGCGCTCACCGCCACCCAGTCCTTGCCCGCTCCCATCTGGACCGGTGAGGAGCGGTCGACGTTGGACCCATTGCCCAACTGCCCGTACCAGTTGATGCCCCATCCCCAGATAGAGCCGTCGGACCTGAGACCCACGGAGTGCCCGCTGCCGGCTGCGACCATCACCCAGTTCGTCGCGGAACCCACACGCACCGGCGTGAGTCGCTCAGATTCGGCTCCGCCGGTGCCGTCGCCGACCTCGCCGTACCAGTTGAGGCCCCAGCCATAGACGGAGCCGTCGCTCCTCAGACCCAGCGTGTGATGAGCGCCCGCTGCGGCCGCCGACCAGCCGATCGTGAAGCCGACGCGAGAAGGAAGGAGTTGGTCGAACGAGGTGCCGTCCCCAAGGACGCCCATGTAGTTCCTCCCCCAGGCCCACAGGGAGCCGTCCGCCCTCACCCCGAGCGAGCGTTCGGCACCGGCGTCCACGAGTACCCAGTCGTTGAGCGATCCCACACGTACTGGAACCAGACTCCCGGCGGCGCTCCCGTTGCCGAACTGCCCGTACCAGTTGGCGCCCCAGGCCCACAGCGAGCCGTCGGTCTTCAACCCCAATGAGTGTTCCTTGCCGGCGGAGACCGCGACCCAATCGGTGGCCGCACCGATGCGGGTCGGCGTCTTCCGGGTGGTGGTGGTGCCGTCTCCGAGCCGGCCGCTGCCGTTGCTGCCCCAGGCCCACAGCGAGCCGTCGGTCTTGATCGCGAGCGAGTGGGCTTCGCCTGCTCCGAGCGCCTTCCAGTCGGTGTCGAAGCCGATACGCCTCGGCGTCTTCCGAGAGGTGGTGGTGCCGTCTCCGAGCCTGCCGCTGCCGTTGTTGCCCCAGGCCCACATCGAACCGTCACCCCGCAAGGCCAGCGTGTGCCGCGATCCACCTTGTATCGCACTCCAGGTGAGCGAGGCCGGGGCGAACAGCCCGCGCACCACTCCCTCGAGAGCGGCGGGAAGCCCGACAAGATCGATGCGCGTGATGTCGGCCTTGCGGGTGGTGAGAGTCTTCGCGATCGCGTTCGGCAGCGTGGCCGGCTGAGTCAGGAGCAGGATCCCCCCGTCCTGCGCCAGATAGGGGCCCACGACAAGAGCATCGGGGTAGTTCTCGCCGGTCGCCAGGGCCACATGGCCGAAGGAGAGGCCCTGGCTCCCCGCGTACTCGGCGACGAGGGCGCTGGTGTGGTAGCGATCCGTCCCGACCTTCCGCGTGAATTCTCCCACGGACGCAGGCGGGCTTGCGTAGGTGCCCACCACGAGGGCCTTGGTAGCTCCCAGCGATTGGATCATCGAGGCGGTCACCTCGGGAAGCGGACCACTCTGCGGCGTGAGCAGGATGGCCCAGCCCTTGCTTGCCGCCAAGGGCGCCACGGAGAGAGCGTCGGGGAACTTGTCTCCAGGCGCCAACACGACGTGGTCTAAGGACCCGACGACGGTCTCGAGTTCTCCGGCTAGAAGAGTAGCCGTGTGGTAGCGATCGGTCCCCACGAACCGGCGTATCGTGGCCCCGGGCAGCGCGTCCTGCACCTGCTTCTTGATGCGCTCCGGTAGACCGATGAAGTACACGGTAGTCGCCCCGAGACGGCCGAGCTCGATCCGCACGGCCTCGGTCAGACCCGAGGAAGGGGTCAGGATGACCGGCCCCCCCTGCGCGAAAGCGAGTGGTGCGGCGGCCAGAGCGTCGGGGAAGTCGTCGCCCTTCACCACGCACACCACCGGGGCCCCCAGGGGATAGGCCTTCTTGGAGACCATGATGGCGGTCGCGTAGCGGTCGGTGCCGGTGATGGCTCGGTACGTGGGGCCTTCGGCTGCGAGCGCGGGAGTACCCGCGACGAGCTGGGGCAGAGCGATCAGGGCGACCAAGACGGCGGCCAAGAGCGCGGCCTTGGAGGCACTTCGGGTCAGGAGGCACAGAAGGCGCGACTGCATCTCGAGGGCTCCTCTCGTCGGCTCTCGGCCTCCCGAGGGGAGGAAGGCCCATGAAAGCGCAGCGCCGTGAACCGCGCGCGACTCCCTACACCTATAGCAAGCCTGGGGCCCTCCGGTCAAGCCGGTCACGATCGGAGGGTCGGCACGAGGATGTGAACAGCCTCGGCGTTCGACCCGTCAGATACACGATGTCCCAGACCGCCCACTCTAAGGCCGAGCGCCCCCGAGCGCCGGCCTCGCCGAGCGGCCGCGAGCGTACCCTACTGCACGATCGAGCCGAGCACGTACTCGGCGACCGCGTCGATCTCGGCCGGTGAGAGCTTGCTCCCGTATTCGGGCATGCGAGAGCCGCCGTTCGTCACCTGGTCGACGACGCGGTCTTTGGTGAGCGTGGTGAGCACGGTCAGATCCGGCCCCGAAGCCCCGGTGCCGTCCACGCCGTGGCAGCCTGCGCATGTCGAAGCGAAGACCACATCACCGGCCGAGGCTCCGTCTCCCCCGGTAGTGGTATCGGTGGGAGCGACGGTCGATATGGTCGTGGGGAGAGGCAGAGTGCTGACGGTGTCCGAGCCCCCGCATCCCGCAAGAAAAGCGGATCCGGCGACCAGCGACGCGCACACGAATGCGTACCCCATCCGATTCCTCATGGTGTCCCCCGTCCGATCGCGAATCGGTATGTCAAGGGCTATCACGTACCCGCGGAACGCGCGGCGAAAACCGAGTAACGCGACTGCCCAAGAGGCCGGAGAGGGGAGTCGAACCCCCACGGGTGTTAGCCCAACGGTGCTTGAGTCGGTCCGCCGGCTTTCTTCTTGTGATTCGTGGTGCTCTCTCCTGGCCGGTGGCGCACAGTCTTTCCTGCCGGTTTAGGGCGAGAAGTCTCCATCTCCTCGCCTCTCGTGGCGCCTCATGAGCCGCCCGGCATTTTGCGATTCCTGCATGGTCGTGCGGCCGTCATGCGGCAGAGGCCGCGCATCGCCCGTTGTCAGACGTCAGATTCTATGGAACAGCCTCAACCCTTGCTACCCCGCCATGCTCCCGGGACTCCAAAGAGACGAGCCGGTGAGGGCGGATGGCCGGTCATCGCCATGCGCCTCGTAGATTTCCCGGAAGGTGGCCGCAGTCTGCTTGAAGGCCTCGAGAATCTCCGGGTCGAAGTGCTCGGGCATGGTCCTTCCGTCACCCTTGGTGATGATGTCGACAACGACCTCGTGGTCCAGCGCAGGCTTGTACGGCCGCTCGCTCCGGAGCGCATCATACTGGTCGACGATGTTCATGATCCTCGCCGGCGGCGGGATCTCCTCCGCTTTGAGTCCTCGCGGGTAGCCGCTCCCGTCCCAGCGCTCATGGTGACACAAAGCGATATCCTCGGCCATGATCAGGTAGAGCGACTCAGACCCCTGGAGGATCTTGTGTCCTATCGTGGCGTGGGTCTTCATGACCACCCACTCCTCCGGGGACAGCCCCCCGGCCTTCAAGAGGATTCTGTCCGGAATCCCCACCTTCCCGATGTCGTGCATCGCCGACGCGAAGAAGACTGTGGTCATGAAATCCTCGTCCATCCCCAACTGCTCGGCGAGCGTGCTGGTGTAGTAGCTCACGCGCCTGATGTGCGACCCGGTCTCATCGTCCTTGTACTCAGCAGCCAGACTCAGCCGGAAGATCGTTTCGACATACCCGGATCGGATCTGCTGATGAGAGACCTCCAGGTCGGCGAACGCACTTCTCAGCTCCTGAGTCCTCTCTGCGACCTGTCTCTCGAGCGTATCGGAGTAGCTCCTGATGAGATCATGGTATTTCTTGATCTCGATGCTGTTCTTGAGCCGCATGGTCAGCTCCTCAGCATCGAATGGTTTGGTCAGAAAATCGCTGGCGCCTCTGGAAATCCCCTCCAGCATGTCCGCGCGAGAGTCAAGTCCCGTTACCATGATGACGGGGATGGGCCTGGTGAGCGGATCTTCTTTGAGGGCCGCCGTGGCATCGAAGCCGTTCATCTCCGGCATCATGATATCCATGAGAATGACGTCGGGATGGCGGAGTCTCGCCTGCTCTACGGCCTCCGCACCGTTCTGAGCCACGAGCGTGTCGTATCCCAGGCTGAGGCAGAGGCGGTCGAGGAGCTTCCTGTTGAGTTCCCCGTCGTCAACGATGAGGACTGTCGCTCTTTCTCCAGAACTCTGCTCCAAGCTCAACGGTCACTCCTCCTCAGGTTCTATCGTCCAGTTCGGCCAGCAATCCCTCGGGAGTCTTGCCATCTTCGGGGAAAACCGCGGTCCGAACGGCGCAGGGGAGACCATTCTCCTCGAGGAGTGCCAGGATCCTCGCGCCCGTCTCCGCCAGTTCGTTCCGATCCGTCTCCAGAAAGACCAGATAGTACTCCCCCGCGACCTCTCCCAGCGCGAACAAGTCGTGACCGCGAATCGTCGATGCAAGCAGGTTCTCCAGATCGGCTGAAGGGTCTTCCCCGATCGACTCCACGCGCAACAAGCCGAAAGGCTTTCCCTTTCGGACGTGCAACGAGATAAGCCCCCTCACGTGTACCCGCAGTTGTTCCTTGCGCATGGGCATAGCCGACGAGTCACTGCTCGATTGGAACATGACCTCCATCCCCATTGTCTCGGCAACGGGAATACGAAACTTGAAAACGTTTACGTCGCCGACCCCGCTTTCCACCCAGATGGTGCCACCGTGGTGTTCGACGATCCGCCTGCAGAGGGCCAGCCCCAGCCCGGTCCCCTGACTCTTCTTGCCGTACGGCGAGTCGAGCTGTTGAAAGGGCTGGAAAAGGCGCGGGATATCGCGCGGTGCGATCCCCGGGCCCGAGTCGGCCACGCCGACCTCCACTACGGCGGACCCACCGCCGGCCTCCGGCTCGACTCTCCGAGCGCGGACGGAGACTCGGCCCCCCGCCGGCGCGAATTTCACCGCGTTGCTCAGCAGATTCGTGATGACCTGCCTAAGACGCCGGTCATCTGCCCGGATCAGGCCGACCGCCTCTTCCACTTCCACTTCGATTTCCATGTCGTGCTTCATCATCTCCTCCCTGAAGAAGATGAGGCTGGACTCGATGAGGTCCCTCAGATCCACCTCCGTGTACTCCAACTGCATCATCCCCGCCTCCACCTTGCTGAGGTCGAGAATGTCGTTGATGAGGGAGAGCAGAAGGCGACCGCTGTCGTTGATGTCCTTGAGGTAGTCCTTCTGCTCCGCGGTCAGGTCGCCGGCCGCCCCGGCCGACATCAGCTCGGAGAAACCGATGATCGCGTTCAGCGGGGTCCGCAGTTCGTGGGACGTGTTCGCGAGGAACTCGCTCTTCGCGCGGCCGGCCGACTCCGCGATCACCCGCGCTTCTTCCGCCTCCATCCGGCGCATCTCGAGCTCGCGGTTCGTGGAGACCAGCTTCAGGGTCATATCCTCGAGTTCCCGGGTCCTCTCCTCCACTTTCCTCTCCAGTCCCGCCATCAGGCGGACGTTCTCGATTGCTGCGCCTGCCGTGTGGGCGAAGGCCCGGACGATCATGACCTGATCTTCCGTGAAGAAATACGGCTCCCTGCTGTAGAGGTTCAGGGTGCCGACGGGCGCACCTACACCGGAGAGGAGGGGAACCGCTATACAAGACCGGAACCCGCGACGGAGCGCCTTCTCCCGCCAGGGGTTGAAGCGGGGATCTTTCTCGATATCATCGGCAACCCACGGTTGTCTCGTTTTCAGCGCCATGCCGGTCGGCCCCATGCCTTCCGGGGAATCATCGAAGCGGACGATCAGACCGTCAAGATAGCCGTCGTCGACGCCGGTGACGGCAACCGGCTCCACCTCGAATCTGCCCTCTTCGACGATGCCGACCCAGACCATGGCGACGTCCAGAATGGAGTGGGCGGCCCTGCTGATCCTGTGATAGATGTCCTCCGTCGCGTCAGGCTCCCCCGCGTCGAGGAGGAAGGTCGATGCCTGGTTCAGCGCCAGGAGCTGGGCACGATGCCGACGCAGCGCCGCTTCCGCCTTCTTTCGTTCGGTTACGTCGACGGCGTAGATTCGTACGGCGTCCCGATCCGGCGCGAGATGGAGGTACTGGCCGAACGTCCGGTCCTCGATCTCCACCTCGAGATACGAGAGTTCCGCGCCTGACCGTTTCATCCCCAGCGCGATCCCGGCTATGTCGGGCGGCACGAAGGTCTGCCCGGCCAGCCCCATTTCGGCCAACAACTGCCTGCCCGCGGAGTTCAGATAGGTAATGGCGCCGCCCGGACTGCATTCCAGGACGAGGTGGGGGTCTGCCTCGGGGAACGAAGCGAGTGTCTCGATCTTCTCGAGGTTGAGCGCTTCCTGGATCGCGACGGCGGCAATATCGGCAACCGTCCGGCACAGACCGATCTGACGGTCCGAGAGCGTTGTGCCGGGCGCGAGGTAGAGGCAGAGCACTCCCAGGAGTTGCTCCCGGACCTTGAGCGGGAGCACAATGTGGCCATGCTCCTCTACGCCTTCGTAGTGCGTGGTGTGCCGAGTGTCCTCGAGGTAGCCGGAAGAGAGGAGGATTTCCTCCTGCACGGCACACATCCCGCAGAGGCATTCCCCGTACGGGAGCAGAGCGCAGGTTTCTTTCTGCCCCGGAGAGAAGTTCTGGGAGGCCGCCAGCCGCAGGCTCTCGCCCGCCGTGTCGCGGAGGAAGAAGGCCCCCTTGTGCTCCAGTCCCAAGAGGTCGAGCGATAGTGTCGCCCGCAGGATCTGGTGGAGCATTTCTTCCAAGCCGACCGCCCGGCGTGTGGCCGCGGCGACCCGGCTCACGGCCTCGAGTTCCGCATTTCTCTGCTGGATACCCTTTAGACGGCGCGCGTTGTTGATGCCCAGGGCTGCAATGGTGGCGAAAGCGGCGGCAAGGTCTTCATCCTCCTGGGTGAACGGGGTCCCATCGAGCTTGTCCGAGAAGAAGAGCCTGCCTATGGGCCCATCGTGCAACAGAACGGGAACGCCCAGCAAGGACGTCATGACCGGGTGCCCCTCCGGAAAGCCGCACGAGGCTGGATGTCGGGTGATCTCGTCCACCCGGAGCGGCTTACCCTCCCGCGAGAGATGCCCAAGGAGGCCCTCTCCTCGAGGAAGACCGTGCCGTTCTCTCATCCGGGCGAAGGTGGCCACCTCGATACCGACGGGCACAAAGTAGTCGTACTCGCCCCCGTGGCCCAGGACGCCCAAAGCGGCATACCGCGAACCGACAAGCGCGACCGCGCCCTCCACAATTCTTTCGAGGATCACCTTGATGTCGAGATCTTCCGTTGCCGCGCCCACGGACTGCAACACTGCGGCAAGATCGCGGATCGTCCCGGCGTCCACGCTAGGGGACGCATCCGTGTCGTGGGCCTGCACCCGCCGAGTCCGGCGTTCACGGCCGGCGCTCATCCCGTTGCGACGGCGCCGGCTACGCACACCCGGTTCCGCCCCCCTTGCTTCGCCTCGTACAGCGATCGGATGCGCGCCAGAAGCTCCGGCTGATTCACGGGCTTGGAGAGGAAATCATCGGCCCCGGCGTTCAGACCCTTCACCTTGTCTTCGACGCCCTCGAGGTCAGTGAGCAGCACGATCGGGATGATCTTCAGTTCGGGATCGGCCTTGAGCCGGGCGGTCACCTCGTAGCCGTCCAGATCCGGCATCATGATGTCCAGGAGGAGGATGTCCGGCTGGTCGTCCACCACCAGCACCCGCCCCTTGCTCTCTACCATCCTTCCGATTCGCTCTGCGAAGGCGCTCCATTCACGGGGGCCTGCCCCTCGAGTGCCGATCTCACCGTTTCCAGCAGCTCTTTGTACCGGATCGGCTTGGATACGTAGCCGTCGCAGCCGGCCTCGAGAAACCGCTCCCGGTCCCCTATCATGGCAAAGGCGGTCAAAGCCACGATCTTGATATGGGCCGTCTTCTCGTCTCCCTTCAGGAGCCGGGCGGCGGTCAGGCCGTCCATACCCGGCAACTGGATATCCATGAGGACAAGGGGCGGCAGGTGCTGCCGGATCAGGGCGATGCCGGCGTCGGCATCGAAGGCCTCGATCACCTCGTAGCCGGACCGCTTCAGCACGTCGGCCGCCAGCTTCATGTTGGTCGGGTTGTCTTCGATGATCACGATCTTCATCCCAGCCTCACTCTTGCAGCGAGGCGCCCGGGACCCAGCAGACGATTCACGACTTCCAGAAAAAGATCCTTGTCCAGGCGTCCCTTCTCGAAGATGCCGCCAACTTCAGAGATCAGCTTATCCCGCTCTTCGTTGGTGAGCACCTTGGCCGTCAGGATCACCACCGGGATCTCCCAGGTCGCCTCGTTCTTCTTGAGTTCGTCGAGCACCTGGAAGCCATTCATCTCCGGCATCATCAGGTCCAGGACGATGAAATCAGGCCTCCGGGCGCGGGCCGTCTCCAGGCCTTCACGGCCGCCGTATTCCTTGAGCACCTCGAAGGTCTCGTCCTCGAAGTACGACGAGATGATCTTGATCGCCTTGGGGTCGTCGTCCACCAAGAGGACCACGGGCCTGCCTGCCCGCGCCGGTTTCTTCATCAGCTTCGTCACCAGGTTGAGCATGTCATGCCTCCGAATGGGCTTGCTCAAGTAGGCGTCGACCCCGAGAGCACCCAGCTGGGAGCTCTCGGGGTCGACCGATACCACAATCACAGGGATGGTGGCGAACTCGGGGGTGCGGATCTTTTCTGCAAGAAAGGCGAAGCCGTCCGTCTCGGTCATCATCAGGTCGACGGCAACAAGGTCGGGTTTCTGCCCGGCCATCATCTCCAGTGCGTCGCGCCCATTGGACGCCTCGAGCACGCGATGGCCCTCACCTTGCAGGTAGAGCCGGATCAGGTCGCGATCGTCGGTGTTTTCCCCGACAACCAGAACCAGGGGCGGTTGCGGGGCTCCCTCACTCGGTGCCTGCGGCCTCGGCCTTCCGCCCGGCGCGGCCGCCCGCGGCCGTTCCTTCGTCTCCCTCCCGAGCGCCCGCTTGGCTTCGACCACGAAATCCTCCGCGCTGAAGCCGCTCTTCTGGGCGATCCTCAGTACGCTGCCATTGAGCAGCCCGCGCTCCTCCTCGGTGACGTGTTTCGCCGAGAGAACGATAATCTTGATCCCGGCCGTGTCCGGCCGCGACTTGAGCACGCTCACGACGTCGAACCCCGTCACATCCGGCATCATCAGATCGAGCACAATCAGATCGGGCTTCTCCCGGATGGCGGTGTCAATGCCCTCCTGGCCGCCGTAGGCCCGCAGGACCGTGTGACCCTCGCGCGCAAGATTCCGCGACACAAAATCCACGGCCTTGGGATCGTCGTCCACGACCAGGAGGGTAAGCTCGTCGTCGACGTTGACTTGGAGCCCGATGTCACGAACGGCGGCCAGGAGCTCCTCATTGCGCACCGGCTTCCGCAGAACTCTGGAGGCCCCCAGCGCGAAGCCTTTCTGCTCGTCGGCGACAATGGACACGATGACCACCGGCGTGTCGGCGATATCGGGCCGCGCTTTCATGGTTTCCAGGAAGGTCCAGCCGCCCATCCCCGGCAGCAGGATGTCGAGCATGATCAGGTCGGGGTGCAGCGACTCGGCCAGCTCCAGCGCCTCTTCGGCCGAGAACGCGTGGGTTGTATGGTGGCCCTCGGCTTCGAGCTGGACCCGCATCAGTTCGGCGGACCGCTCGTCGTCTTCTACGATCAGGATCAACGGCTGCCTACCGACGGCGGCGGGGTTCACCTGGGAGGCGGCCCGTTCTCTCTCGACCCGGTGGACCGGTGGTGTCGCGTCAGCGGCGGACGGGCCTTCCCGGTACGGGAGCCGAACCGTGAAGGTGCTGCCCCCCCCGCCGACTTCGCTCTCGACCGCCACCGTCCCCCCCTGGAGCTCAACCAGCCGCTTCACCATGGCGAGACCGAGCCCCGTACCCTCGTACCTGCGGGAAAGCGAGCCGTCGAGCTGCTCGAAGGGCTGGAAGAGCTTCCCCATGCCTTCCTCGGACATCCCGATGCCGGTGTCGGCAACAGAGATCTCCAAGAGGTCGGCGGCCGTGTCCGCACCCGCACCCCTCGGCTCCGAGTTCGGCACCCGCCGGGCGACGATGCGCACCACGCCGCCGTCGGGCGTGAATTTCACAGCATTCGACAACAGATTGTAGACGACCTGCTTCAACTTGCGCGCGTCTCCGAACACCTCGCCGACCAGCTCCTCGACGTCGAGGTCGAGCTTGATGTTGCGTGTCATCGCCTTTTCCTTGACCACGGAGAGGCTCCTCTCGAGGAGCTCCGGGATGCTCACCTCGTTCAGATCGAGCGTCATCTTCCCGGCGTCGATCTTCGAGAGGTCTAGGATGTCGTTGATGAGCGAGAGCAGGTGCTGTCCGCTCGTGAAGATGTCACCCGCGTACTCCTCCTGGTCCTTCGTCAGCTCTCCCAGGACGCCGTCCTTCAGCACCTCGGAGAACCCAATGATCGCGTTCAGCGGCGTCCTCAGCTCGTGGGACATATTCGCCAGGAACTCCGATTTCAGGCGGTTCGCCTCCTTGAGTTCCCGGTTCTTGCGCGCGATCTCATCTCCGCGCATCCTCATCTGCCCGGAGAGCTCCCGCAGGTCCTCGTGCTGCCGTAGGCTCCGGAGTGCGATGCCGAGGTTGACGGCCAGCTTCTCCATGAACTCTCGGTCGTACTCGCTCAGAGGTGCCGTCGAGGCGATCACCAGGACCCCCATGACACTCTCCTGATGCAGGACCGGCTGGACCACGATTGCCCGCGGCTTCACCGTCAGGATGCCGGTCTCGATCAGAAGCGGGAACTCGTGGCTCTCCTCGAAGGTCGTGGCCCGGCGGTTGGCGAGGGCCTGGCCGATGACTCCCTCGCTCAGATCGAACTCCCGAGGGAACGAATCGGATACCCCGTAGGCGGCCTCGCAGACCAGCTTCCCCGCCCACTCGTCGTTGACGTAGAAGGCCGAGCAGGGGAACGGCAGCGTGTCCGCCAGGATGACCAGCGTGTTGCCCAGAGCGAGCTTCCGGTCAACCGTCGAGGTGAAGTTCCCGATCACCCTCCCGAAGGCCGTGTCGTAGCGCGACCGCAACTCGAGCTCGCGGTTCCTTTCCTCTATCTTCCGCTCCGCCTGCACCCGAGCCGTGATGTCCCGAATGATCCCGTTGAACACGCGAGAACCGCCGAGGGCACTCTCACTGACCGAGAGGTCGATGTCGAACTCCGTGCCGTCTTTCTTGCGTCCCCTGACCACCCTGATCGTGCCGATCGCCTTCTTGATCCCCGTCGAAAGGTAGTTGCCCACATACATCTCATGGTTGCTGCAATACGGCTCAGGCATGAGCGTGTTCACGTTCTTCCCGAGGACTTCCTCAGCGCTGTAGCCGAACATCTTCTCCGCGCCCCGGCTAAAGACGAGGATGCTCCGATCTTCCGCTTTGATCGTCAGGATGGCGTCCAGCGCACTGTCGAGGAACGACTGCAGCCGCAGATTGACCATCTCCAGCTCACCTGTCCGTTCCAGAACGGCTTCTTCCATACCGCCGAAGGAATCGGCGATCGCGGCGGTCATTGCGTTGAACCGTTCACCGAGGAGCCCAAGCTCGTTCGCCGCGTGGACTTGAGTTATGACCGAATAATCGCCGCCGGCGATCTCCTCGGTGTCCCGCATCAGCACGCCGATCGGTCGCAGGATCCGTCGCCGCACGTAGAAGAGATTCAGCCCGATTACGATGATGCCGAGAGAAGTCAACACGTAGCGCAATCCGACGAAGACCCTCTCGGCGTGGTCCAGTTGCTCGGTCAGCAGGACGACGGTCCTGTTGACGTCCTTCTCGACGAAATCGTGGACCCGGGAGTTGTACGTTTCGAACAGCTGCTTTCTGTTCTCGGGCGACGAGATGTAGAGCCCGTTCAGCAACGGCTTGAATTCCTCACTCCAGATGACCATGACCTCCGCCAGCTGTGTGTCCACCTTCTCGCCTGACACATCGGCCAGATGGTACTTCGGGCTCCCGTCCTTCAAGGCGTCGAGGATCTCTTCGAACCGGTCCACCTCCATCTTGACGTGGCCGAGGGTCTCCTCCCGCTGGGGGGCATCCTCCAGAAGGGAGCGGTTGATGAGGAAGGCGATCTGGAAGGAACGCATCCGCTCCGAACCGGCAAGATCGATGGCGTGGCCCACACCGTCGACCTGGCGCGAGAACCACATGCCGTTCGCGATGAAGGCGAGAAGAATCAGGATCACTGCCGCGTACAGCAGGGCAAAAACAGTGCGTATGGGTACGAACTTCGATGGTGCGGACATCGAACTGCGATCTACCATAGCTCGAAGCCCCCCGTGCTCCCCAGTGGCCAGAACGGCTCCTTCCGTCCTACTGTCGGAAGAACAGGTTCCCTGCCGGGCGAAGTTCAAACTCGCTTCCCGCTCGACACCAGGAGTTTTGCGGGGTCGGAGCACGAAGGGCCTGAATTCGAACGGGACATTGGCACCCGTTTCATGAGGCCGTGCCCCACTGTCCCTCCTGCTCCGCGTCCAGCACCTCCCAGACTTTGCGCACGAGCGCATCGCCGGTAAGGGGCTTCTCCAGAAAGGCCAGCCTGGCATCCAGACGCCCATTGTACACAATGGCGTCTTCGGTGTAGCCCGACACGTAGATGGTCTTCGGAGGCGCGAGATCCCTCGCCTCCAGTCTCCGACCAACTCCCTGCCGTTCATGCCGGGCAGGATAACGTCGGTGAGCAGGAGGTCGACCGGGGCGCCTCCTCGCCGCAGAGGAGCGCGAGCGCTTCTTGGGGAGTGGCCGCCGCCAGTGCGGCGTAGCCCTGCTCGGCTACGATGGGACCGCCTGAGGAATCCGGGACGAAGCCGAATTCCACATCCTCGGCGATCAGACGTCTGAGCAGCCCGGCCGTGTCCGAGGTCAGCCGGACGAGATGAAAGCCGCAAGGCGCAAGGGGCTGACGAAGGGAGAAGGCGAGGAGCCCCCGGGTGAGGGCGACCGTCCGCTCAGGGCCCGTCATTCTTTAACGCGCGGAATAATGGTGTAGTTCCAGTCGGGGTGGAACTCGTGGCCAATGAGGTTGACAGCCGCGAGTTCGGCGTCTGAGACCTTCAGACCCTTGGGGTAATGGCGGTTGTCAAGCTGAGCGTAGACCTCCAACCCGGTGCGGGTGGTGGTCGCTCCGATCAGGTTGATGATCACCTCATGGCTGACCGGAGGCCTGCCGCGCCAGTTCTGCGTGATGAAGCTGAACAGACGGTGCTCGATCTTGTTCCACTTGCTGGTCCCGGGCGGGAAGTGGCAGACGGTCACCGTAAGGCCGGTGTCATCGGCCAGCTTCTGCAGCTCGGTCTTCCACAGGCGGGTGCGGTCGCCGTTGGACCCCCCGCAGTCGGCGGTGATCTGAAGCGTGGTGGCGTCGGGGTAGCGCGTACGGCCGAGCGTGTCCCACCAGCCGCGGATGGAGGCGACCGAGAACTGGGCGGTGTCGTTGTCGACGCCGACCGAGACCCAGCCCTCGTCCTGGGCGAGGTCGTAGATGCCGTAGGGGATCGCTCTGCCCAAGTCGGGGTCCCGGAAGTCGTGCACGCGCACCGGGATCGGGGAGCCCTGGGGGCGCAGTTCCCGGCCCACAGCCTTGAAATCTCCGACCAGCTCCTTCTTCTTCGTGTCGACGGAGATCACCGGCTCGCCCGCGTCAAGGGCCTGCTTGACCACCCCGTTGAGGTGACGAAACTGCGCGTCCCGGTCGGGATGCTCTGAGCCCTCCCTGGTCTTGCGGTTCCCCTGCAGGCTGTAGCCCAGGCTGCGCAAGAGCCCCGCCACCGTCTCGTGGCTGATCTGATGGCCCAGACCGCAGAGGGCCTGAGCCAGCCGGCGCACGCTTTTCGCCGTCCAGCGCAAGGGCAGCTCGGGGTCGCCCCGGCTGTCGGCGTCCACCAGCCGCTCGAGATCCTCGACGAGCGTCGGATCCTTGTCGCAGAGCCGCTTGCGACCACCGCCCGGGCGGCGAACCCGTCCGGGCGCAAGCGTCTCGCCTGCCGCAAGCTCGCGCAACCCCGCACGAACCGTCGTCTCCGAGATCCCCGAGGCCCGGGCCACCGCCGCGATCCCGCCCCACCCGTACGAGCGTGCCTCCGCCGCCGCCCACAACCGTCGACGGCGCTCGTCAAGCTCGCCCGCCAGTGCCCGATAGCGCTCACCGATTGCCTCTTCGCCGCCCATACCCCTCTCTTCGACGAAGTGAGCTCTGCTCCTTTCTCTTGTTTCCTGACGGGCCCTTAGCG
>JAHJSA010000061.1 GCA_018830645.1 Actinomycetota bacterium | reverse complement strand
TATGGTCTTCTCGGCAAGGACTTCGATCTGCCTGACGATCGGCTGTATGACGGCGCGCGGCACTATTGGCTGCGGTAAGAACGGGCGGATGGTGAGGAGTCGGTCGTGACGGTGGGCTTCTCGGGGCCGGGAGTAGCACTCACCGGCGGGTTGGTGGAGCTCGACGTCTTCCCCGAGCCGGGTGACGGGCTCGTAGTGGATGAGGAGATCGCCTTCGCCACCACCAAGAAGGCCATGAAGTACTTCCTCTCGCCCCTGGCGGCACGAGTGGTGACGGTCAACGGTGAAGCCACCGCCGAGGCGGTGAACACGACGCCATATGACGCTTGGTTCGTGGTGCTGGCGCCGGCCGCGGGTTGGGAGGCGAAGCTACTCGACGCTTCGAGCTACGCGGCCAAGCTGGCGAAGTCGGAGCATGCGACCCCGGCCGCCGCCGAGGCGGGACGGTTGGGCAAGGGGTCGCCGACCTGCAAGTCGATTTACTCGGGCATCAAAGGCACCTAGAGGCGGGGAACCTTGCCGGTTTGACAGCGGGACTCGACGGGGGCGGTGACCCGACCTGGCCAAGATCGGGGCCCCCTCCCGTCTTCCTCGCGGGTTACGCTCGCATGCGGGCGCAACCGCCCATGAGTTTGCGTGGAACACGCACCCTCAACATCACTCCTGCTCTTCGCGCGACGCCTCGACGGGTCCGAGGCATCCGCACGAACACACCGTAGGTTCAGGGGGTTCTTGCTCGCGAGGCGTCTCCAGCACCTGCTCTTCCAGTTTCATGGCCATCACCTCCTCCAGATACGCGTCTGTCTCAAACAAGACCAGGGTTCGGCGGCCGGCGGCTCTCGTTCCCTACGGCTCGAGCAAGATACGGCCGCACCGGCAGGCCGACGTGGTACAGCGGGCAACGAGCGCATCGATCTCCTCCTGTCTTGGCCCCGACTGCCTGAGCACGGCCTCGGCCTCCTTCTGTAGGGCGCCCCTCAGGCGCCGCCTGCCCTCGAACAGCCGGCTGCGCACCAGGTTCTCGGGGAGGTCCAGCAGCCCGGCGATCTCCCGGTACGGCATGCCGTGGAAGTAGTGGAGCAGGAGGGGTACGCGCTGATCCTCGGGTAGCGCAGCGAGGAGGCGGTGCAGCAGATCCCGCAGAAAGAGCGGGCCGGTTCCGCCGTCCCCCCCGCCGGGCGATTCGGCCACCTCACTCCCGGCAGCCTCCGTCGGTGCGGAGTCGACCCTTCGCAGCGCCATGAGGCAGGTGGTGCGGGCGATCTGACGAAGCCACGGCCAGAAGCTTTCGCCGTTCCGCAGGGAGTCGATGTGGGTGTAGGCCCGCAGGAAGGCTTCCTGGGCTAGATCCTCTGCCGCCCAGCGGTCTCGGACGTAGCCGGTGCAGACGCCGAGAACGGGTCCATGGTAGATGCGCACGAGACGAGCGAAGGCCTCCGGGTGGCCGTCCCGGGCGGCCTGGATGACCTCGCGTAGTTCGGTCTCCTCCACGCTCGCTTTCATCAGGCCGGCCATGGCTCGACTCCCCTGCTCTCCAGCAGCAGCCCGGCGATGTCGAGCCCCAAGAGCTCGGTGGTCTTGTAGTGGAGGGTGAGGCCACGCGCGTCTCGATAGTGGTTCTCCAAGGGCAGCTCTTGAGAGTACCCGTGTCCGCCGCACACCTGGATCGCGAGGTCGGCCACCAGCACGGCGGAGCTGCTGATGAAGCGCTTGGCCCGCGAGGCCAGCAGGGCGGCCTGCCCCGGCGTCTCTCCCGCTCGGGTGGCTGCGTCCCAGAGGAGCATGCGGGAGGCACCGACCAGGCCGTCCATCTCGGCGATCATGAGCCGCACGGCCTGCTGCTCGCCGATGGCGATGCCCTGGATGGTGTGCGCTCCGAGGCATGGCGCAGGGCGGCGGCGAGGCAAGAGGTCGCCAACCCGAGCGACACGGCCGCCGCTCCGAAGAACGCGTACTCCGCCAGGGCTACCTTCAGGACTCCCATACCCCCGCCCATGCCGCCGACCACCTGCTCGACCGGTACACGACATTCTCGGAACACCATCTCGCAGCTACCCGTGCCGTTCAACCCCATCCTGCTGTCGTGGGGCCCACGGATGAGCCCGGGCGTCGATCCGTCGAGGAGGATCACCGAAAACGAGGGACCGTCCGCGCCTTTCGAGTCGGACTGCGCCAATGCCAGTATGACATCAGCCTGGCGCCCATTGGTCACGAAGAACTTGGAGCCCGTGAGCAGGAGATCGAGTCCTGCGAGCTCGGCTCGAGTCGCGACGGCGGCCGCCACGGCTCCTGAGGCGGCTTCGTGCACGGCAAAGGCGCCCACGGAGCCGGCGGCCAGCCGCGGGAGGTACTCCCGCTTCTGAGCGGGGGAGCCGAAGGCGTCGAGCGCTCCGCAGACCGAGCTGTGGGCGACGAAGGAGAGACCCAGGGAGCCCGACGCCCGCGCGAGCTCATGAGCCACGAGGGCGAGGGCTCTGGGGTCTCTACCCACCCCTCCGTGCTCGGGCGGGCAGGCCAGAGCCCACAGGCCGCTGGCGACCAGTGCATCGACGGCCTCCCTCGAGAACGCGTCGGCCGCGGGGCCGGCGGGAGCCGCCTTTGCGGCAAGAGCCTCAGCTACGCGTGTCGCCGAGTCGTGGATCAACCGCTGCTCCTCCTGAATCACGGCCCCCCCTCGCTTCTGTGATGAAGGCTCATGGTTCGGGCCTCTGTAGAAAGAGATGCGGCCGGGGAGTGAAAAGTTGGAATGACCAGGGGTCGCTGCCATCCGCTTGCGTGACCGGACCCAGCAAGCGGGCAGATTCCTTCCGCGGAAGCTCGTACTCCGCGGAGACCCAGATCCGGCCGCCCACCGAGTGCCGATCCGGGGCTGTGGACATTGAGTTCCTTGACAGAATGCCGGCTCTTCTCTATATTCAAGTCATCTTAGGAGTATTTGAGGAGATTCAATGGCATCCGCATCCCGGCGGTTCAAAGACGCGATCTACGAACAACTCGCCTTCATCGGAAAGTCATTGGCCAGCGGCCCGCGGCTGGAGATCCTCGACATCCTGTGCCAGGGACCGCGCACGGTTGAAGGCTTGGCAAGCCAAGTGGGGCAGTCGGTGGCCAACACATCGCACCACTTGCAGGTCTTGCGCCGGGCCCGCCTCGTCGAGACAGAAAGACAAGGCGTCTACGTCATCTATCGCCTGGCCGATGAGGAGGTATGCGCCTTCTTCTTATCCCTGCGACGGCTTGCAGAGTCACGGCTGCTGGAGATCGAACGAGTGACGCGAGAGTTCTTGGAGGCACGCCACGTCATGCAGCCCGTTGACCGCGGAGAGTTGGTCGAACGGATCAAGAGCGGCGAGGTGACGGTCCTCGATGTGCGTCCGCAGGAGGAGTACCGGGCGGGCCACATTCCTGGAGCCTTGTCGGTGCCGCTCGACCAACTCGACCGACGCATGGCCACCTTGCCGCGAGACCGCCCAGTGGTTGTCTACTGTCGCGGCCCCTACTGCGTGTTGGCCATCGAGGCGGTCGAGCGACTCCGTCGATGTGGCTATCAGGCCGTTCGCTTCGACGAAGGCATCCCCGACTGGCGGGCTCGCGGTCTCCCCGTAGAGCCGGCGCATCGGACCTGAACCCATGAGCAGGACCCTCTTCATCCTCAACGACCCACCCCACGGCACCGAACGTGCCGACAACGGCATTCGCTTTGCTGGCGCCCTCGTCAAGGGGGATGACGAACGGGTTCGGGGCTGCGGTGACGGCACCTATGCCATCGCCGCCTCCGACGGCGACCGCCATCGCCGGACGGATCACAATTGCACGGAGTCCCCAGCTGTGACCTGCGGCACCCCGCGGGTCGGTCGTCGAAAAGGGAGGATACGTGAAGATCAACAACGTCAACGTAGAAGCGGCCGCTGATTTCGTAGAGCAAGTGAAGGCCGACGCCGTCGTCGCCAAGAAGAGTAAACGAGTCGAGGGTCGCTGGAGCTTTGTCGAAGGTCAGCCCCAGTTCTCGGCCACGATGGCGCACAAAACAGGAGAGACCACGGTCGAAGCCGACTTCGCTCCGTTCATGGGCGGTGAGGGACTGGCGCCGGACCCTATCCAGTACTGCCTCTATGGGCTGGCCGCCTGTTATGGCGGAACCTTCGTCGGGCTGGCGGCAGCGCAAGGCGTGGTCCTCCGCTCGCTGTCGGTGGTGGCCGAGAATCGAGTCGACCTGTCGCGCTCGCTGGGGTTGTCGGATGCCCCGGTCGTGGAGGACGTATCCCTCGTCTTGCAGGTGGATACGGACGCCGATGACGCCCAACTCACCGAGCTCACGCGCCTGGCCAGAGAGCGCTGCCCCGGAGTCTACTGCCTAAGCAACCCGATTCCGATCCAGTACCACCTGGACCGATCAAGCTGACTCACGGTTGGCTTCTGATGCCCGTTGACCTACTCGAGGGTGATTATGTGTGAGCTTCTCGGCATGAGCGCCAAGCATGAGACAGACGTGAGCCACTCGCTGGCATTGCTGCGCCCGCGGGGCGGTGAGATCGGACCGCATGCTGACGGCTGGGGCCTGGCGTTCTACGAGGGTCGCGAAGCACGAGTGTTCAAGGAACCAGTCCCCGCAGCCGAGAGCCGCTGTCTCGCGTTCATCGCCGAGTATGACTACCGGAGCACGATCGTCATCGGGCACATCCGCAAGGCGAACCCGCCAGAGTTCGGTCGGACATCGGCGAACACCCACCCCTTCTCCCGGGAGCTCAAGGGACGCTCATGGGTGTTCGCCCACAACGGCAAGTTGCCGGGCATCGACGCAGACCCGCGCTTCACCCTCGAGCGCTTCCATCCAATCGGGAGCACAGACTCCGAGCACGCCTTCTGTCTTCTCCTCGATCGACTCGCGCGCGCCACTGACGGGAGCCCGTTGGGTGCCGCTGACGTGGCCGCTGCGCTTCGCCCACCGGTGGAGGCGCTCTGCGAGCTGGGGGAATTCAACTTCTTGCTGAGTGACGGCATGCACCTCGTGGCGTTCGCCAACACGGAGCTCCACTACGTGGTCCGCTCCTGCGTCGAGCGGGGGTGCCGGCAGGAGGTCGTCCTGCTGGCAACGACTGCGCTGACCGACGAGGCGTGGTTGCCGATCGAACCGGGGCGACTGCATATCTTCGTGGAAGGCAGGGAGACGGCGGCATGAGAGGCGAAGTGCTCCCAACCTACTTCGACTACAACGCAACGACCCCGCTGCTTCCCGAGGTCGTGGAGGCGATGCTGCCCTACCTAGGTGAACACTTCGGTAACCCATCGAGTGGCCACGTCTTCGGACGACGAGCCCGCTACGCCGTGGAGAACGCCCGCGATCAGGTGGCATCGCTGCTCGGCGCCGAGCCCGAGGAGATCGTGTTCACTTCCGGTGGTACCGAGGCCAACAATCTTGCCATCCTCGGTGCGGCGGAGATGTTCCGGCACAAAAAACACCTGGTGACTTCAGTGATCGAACATCCTGCGACTGCTGAGCCCTGTCGCTGGTTGCAGCAGCGGGGTTGGCAGGTCAGCTGGCTACCCGTCGACGAAACGGGACGCATTAGTGTCCACGATGTGGCCGGCGCCTTGGTCGAGGGCGCGGCCCTGGTCACGGTGATGCACGCTAACAACGAGACTGGCACGATTCAGCCGATTGCCAGCGCGGCGCGCGCTGCACATGCGGTAGAAGCGCTCTTCCAACCGACTCGGCACAATCGGTGGGCAAGGTAGAGGTGCGCGTGGACGATCTTGGTGTGGACTTGCTGTCGATAGCCGGGCACAAGCTCTACGCGCCCAAGGGTGTCGGAGCCCCGTACATTCGCACGGGAGTCGCTCTTGAGTCCGTGCTGCGCGGTGCCGGCCACGAGCGCGGACTCCGTCCCGGGACCGAAAACGTAGCCTCCATCGTTGGCCTGGGGGTGGCATGTGAGATCGCACGTACCACGCTCTCTCGCGAGACCTCGCGCCTACGGCGACTGCGTGATCTCTTGTGGGAGCGCCTCCAGGGAGCCGTGCCGGACGCGGCCACCAACGGTCACCCGACTGAGCGGCTGCCCAATACGCTCAACGTCCGTTTTCCAGGAGTTCGGGGCAGCGAGGTGCTGGCCCGTGCTCCTGGCATCGCGGCGTCCACGGGTTCGGCCTGCCACGAAGGCGGTGAGTCTCCATCCGCTGTGCTCACGGCCATGGGTTTGGAAGCCGACGCAGCGCTGGGTTCGGTCAGAATCTCACTCGGGCGAGGGACGAAAAGGAAGGAAGTCCTACAATACTCAGAGGCTCTAGCCGAGGCCTGGCGCGCCGCCAAAGAGGGGACATCGTAGGGCACGGTGCCGACTGTCAACGAGGGTGCGTTGCTCCATGTGTTGACTTCCAGGTTCGCCAACCAACCTATGTCGGGCCTCATGGAGCTGCAACACCTCAGGTGCCCGTAGGGTGGCGTCGCCCAAGCCGCGGTCAAGTCCCGTGGTGTAGATCCTAATCGTCGGTCCCAGTGGTTGTTGAGATGAAGTCGACCTTCTGACCCGGACCACAGTAGCCGGCGGGGATGGAACCCACGCCATGTCCGGATGGTGAGGGCCGACTCCCTCAAACCTGCCCGACCGTCCGGTGCCGCGTCACGTCAGTCCGTCGGACAACCTGCGTTGGTGAATCACCGTTGCGAACCTGACCACCGCTCTCCTTCTCGTTTTGTGCGACGGTCGAGTTCTGCCGGTAGGCGATGACCCTCACCTTCTTCAAGATCACGACACCCTCGGCGATCGTTTCATCAAGAAACGGCACCGAACGCCTCGATGCTCTCGGGCGTGTCCACTACGTCGATGATCACGGGTAGGTCTTCGGAGAGTCGCGAGATCTTGGCTCTATGGACCCGGCTGTTTGCTCCCAAGCCCAGGAATCCGCGCAGGTTGGGAGGACGCCAGGCCGGTCAGGGCCAGCTACGGCAGATACGCCGGATGAAGGTGCCAGACGGCGAGTTCACCGTGGGGCCCACATGATGATCGCTACCCCAGAGAGACACACCGCCGCTCCGATCAGATCGAACCGATCTGGTTTCACGTGGTCGATCCCCCACCCCCAGAAGGTAGCCAGGACCACGAAGATACCCCCGTAGGCAGCGTAGATCCGTCCAAAGGAGCCTTCAGGCTGGAGAGTCGGGATGACGCCGTACAGCATCAGGACGATGCCGCCGGCCAGACCGATGAGAAGGCCCGACCCGCCGCGCAGCCACAACCAGACGAGGTAGCCGCCTCCAATCTCAGCAAAGCCAGCGACCACGAAGAGCACGAGAGCTAGGAGAATATTAACCACTCCCCGCGGACCTCCTCAAGAAGAACATGCGGCTGGCTGCGATGTCATTCTCTCACGATGGGCCTCCAGGCGCCGCATGTTAGGCCGGCAGGACGGACCCCGTAGGCCCGTCAGCGACAAGACAGGCTCACAGTCACCATCGCAGAATGGTGTTTGATCCCCACAGTCGTAACCCCAGGCCCACGGTGCCCCGGCCCCATGGCTTCGAGGTCACCGTCGATGTGCCGGAGGCCGAACTCAAATGGCACGCAGGTTCACTCCTACTGGGAGCTTGATTCGACCACAGCAATCTCGTTGTCGGTGAGCCCATACAGCTCGTACACGATTGAATCGAGCCGGTGCAGGACCGCACCTAGCTCACGCTCTACGCCGTCGCGGTCTCTCGTTGTTCGTGCTGCCGCCAGGTGCGTCTGCAGAGTCTGTACGCTCTCGACCATATCGCCCATGGCTTCATGTCTCTTGGTGTCCTGGGTCGAGCTCCAGTCGATGCGACGAATCGGCACAGGCCGCAGATATGGCGCGCTGAACTTGTGATATCCGCCCGAGAATACCGGACTGTGGGTGGTGATGTACCAGCTCAGAAGCTTCGAGTTGAGGAGCGCAAGCAGGTAGTTCGGTGACTCCCCTGCGCCGTCACTCAGCACCAGCCCCGCGACGCCTGCCGTGCCTGTCGCGAATAGTTGACCGCTACCAAGGGCGAAGTTCGAGACATTGCTGAGGCATGGAGTCAAGATGTGTGCGTGGACAAGTGAGGTCCTGGGTTCAAGGTACATCATCCCGTACCAGGCACCGGACAATTCCCGCGCCCCTTTACCAAACCAGACGCGTCGCGCCAGAGCCTCCCGGTGCAGCATTAGATAGTCGCGCACGTGCGGATACTCAGTCAGTTCCGCTTCCGTCAGCAACACGAACTGGTCCTGCACGACCTTGTACGGAAACATCAGGAGCGAGGGAGAATCGGAGAGGCTGTAGCGCCGAACGTCCCTGCCCCTCAGAATCGGCGTGAGGAGCTGTGGCTCCAAGCCAAGGTGCAACGCTTGGTCGGAAGAAACGACCAACAGACGATCTGCCCCACTCTGCACGCCCGTCGCGAAGCGCTGGACCAGCCCCTCCAGGTGCTCCCCACTTTCCTCCATGCGCAGGGCAAGCGAGCGCTCGAGAGGCGGAGCGAAATACCACGGATCCTGGCACAGGTCGCGACGGTCAATATCGAACTCGTCGATCACCCTAACGCCGACGTCAGCTCTTCGGACACGTAACGGCAGGGCTGCCTGCCCTCGATCGACGAGAATGACGCACGAGTAGTTGGTAGCGCTACTGAAGAGTTTGGAGTCACCGAAGTCAACGATCTCATGTAGGCCTTCTTCGTTCCCCAACAGCCCCCTGAGGGCACGAGCAGCTCCTGTGTGGAAGAACTTGTTGGGCACAATCAGTCCCAACTTGCCGGAAGCGCAGAGCAGACCCAAGCCTCGCTCGATGAACAAGTAGTACATGTCGTACTTGCCTGTAGAGGATGTGTACCTGACGCGAAGGTAGTCCAGAGGAGTCTTGTCCCAGTACCCGGGCATCAGCCAGGGCGGATTTCCAATCACCGCATCGAACCCGCGTTTCGACGCCGGCGCGGTCTTCCCCAATATCTGCGGGAACTCAGTCTCCCAGTCGAAGACGTTGATGCGGTAGCGTTCCTCCGCGTCCGGTAGCATGCGGAGCTGCTGATCGTTGTAGAAGTCAGGGCCAATCAGCGAGTTGCCGCACTTGATGTTGCTGGCCAAATCAGGGAGGGCGCGCTCGTGCAAAAAGGAAAGCTGGGCGTTAATCGTCTCTTGCGTCTCGCCCTCCAGGACCTTGAGCAGCAACGACAGTTTGGTGGTCTCGACGGCCTGGGAGTCAATGTCCACGCCGTAGATATTGTTGAGTAGGATGCGCTTTTTCTCAACTGTGGTCAGACGCCACTCGCCGCCGGGACCGAGGAAGATCTCCTTGGTGTGTTTCTGCGGACCGTCCTCCACGTACCAGTCGCGGTGCCAGTCGATCAGGTACTGAAAGGCACCTATCAAGAATGAGCCTGAGCCACAGGCGGGGTCGAGGATGTAAGAGCTCGACGCCTTCTTCGGGGTCGATCCCTCCAGCAGCTTGCCAACGGTGTGCTTGACGATGTACTCGACGATGTAGGTCGGGGTGTAGTAGACACCGCCGGCCTTCTTCACCTCGGGCTTGTCTTCGACGACCGCGCGGTGGCCCGCGGTGAGCCTGATCACTTTGCCCAAGAACTGCTCGTAGACCTGGCCCAGGATGTCGGCCGGGAGCACGGAGAACTCATAGGGGCTGTCCGGGTAGTAGAGGCTCGTGATGATCTGCCGGAGCGGCCTGTCCTCGATGGCGAGGCTGGGGGTGAGGAGATCGGGAGACTCTCCCCTCGCTCGCTCCTTCTGGAAATGGAAGAGTCCTGAGTTGTAGCGGTGATCGGCGCGAACGAAGAGCTGGAGCAGGCGGGAGTAGATTCCGGCGCCCTTCGCAGCCTCGCGAAGCTGGCCGTAGTCCTCGATGCCTCGGTCCTCGCAGATGCGCAAGAATATGATGCGGTCGATCGTTTGCTGCACGGCAAAGTTCAGTTCACGTTGGGCAAGGGTCGGGTTGCGAAGGGCCATGTGCCGCGCGAGCGAGTCTCGCCAAGACTCGATCTCGGCGAGGAACGCAGTGTCCACCTCGGCGGTGCCCCTCTTGCGTCTAGACGAGTCCGCGAATCGATCGAAGGAACCTTTGAGGATGGCATCCCGCGAGAAGATGCCAGCGATCTCCTCCCAACGCGTCGGGTATTCACGGGAGTTCAGGTACAGGATCCGGGCCACTGAGGCTTTGTCCTGCTTCTGGGGCTTGACCCGGCAGTCGTAGACTGCGAACTCCTCGAAATCGGTGAGGACGGAGAGGGGCAGCTTGGCCGACCAGGCGTAGCGACGAAGTTGGAACGCCGGCGCAACATCCATCTTTACGTTGATGGAGGGCTTCTTCGCTTCCAGAAAGAACTTGCGGGTACCGCCGACGCGTAAGCAATAGTCCGGAGCTTTGGTCGCCGTGCCTATCTTGATGGCGTCCTCGTGGACGACGTCCTTGTAGGCTTCGGCATAGCCTTGTTCATTGTCGATGTCCCAGCCAAGGGCCTTGAGCATCGGATCGATGAACTCCCGGCGCACCTGGGTCTCGTTGTACTTGCCCGAGCGGTAGGAGTCGAGCTCGCGCTCGAAGCGCTCAACGAGGTTCAGAACTTCAGGAGGACAATCCACCTTCACGATTCCTTGTCAGGTTGGTATGTAGCCAAAGCAAGGTGGCAATGGGATCGTACCAGCAACGACCATGGCCGTCACGACTTTACCAGGAGGCGGTCCGAGGAGCGAGAACCTCACGGCGCGAGAACGCGGGAGCCGGCGACGATCTGCGGGCCAGAGCGCAGACCATCAGGCCATCGTGCTCGCGCTACTTCTGGCCCGAGCAGCCCTCGAAGACCAATACCGGCCATGGCTGCCGCTGAGATCTGCACTCGCCGACCGCGAAGAAACTTATAGTCACGAGGCCGTCCTTTTCACCAGGTTCCAGTCGAGACGCTTGCAGGCACAGCGCACGGAGTCAGGCTGGTAGTCGGTCGTGGATACTGTCAGCATCGCTCGGCAGTCAGGACACTGGAAGACTTCACACAGGTCGCGGAACGCATCAACGACCTCCCTGAGGTCAGCCGCCTCCAATGTGTACCACGCATCGTAGTGCAACGCCTTATTGGCCGCCCACTGTTCGGCCTGAGTCCGGCCGTAGCACTGCTTCGCCACACTGTGCGTTTCGATCAGCCGATCGACAGCTTCATCATTGCCCCACGACGTGGCGGACGCTTTGGCCAGCTTGACCAGCTCGGAATACCGAGAGAAGGCCGCCGGAAGAAAGTCTCCGAGAGTGTACTGGCCCGAGGCGCGGTAAATCACACGCGCCTGGAGATTCTCGCAGGCATTGGCGAAAAACTCCTCCATCGCCCCACGAAGGTGGCCCGCGGCCCCGCGTACGTCATCAGCGGCAAGGCCATTGTCGATCCGCTCCCACACATCCAACTCATTCACGCGGGGTCCGGTGTCGACGTTCCAGCCGCAGAATTGGACCATGCCCTCGGGGGCGACCACGCCTTCGGTTTTCAGCTGATGCGCCCATCCGCGATCATGCGTAGTGATCACGAACTGCGTGTCCAGGAACTGCTCTTTGAGCACGCGGCACAGCCTCCGGCGATGCCCTGAATCTACCGACATCACTACGTCGTCGAGAACCAACACCCCCACGATCCCCCTGTTCACATGCTCGGACAGCGCGAGGTACAGGCAGATGCCCATGCTGTCCTGGTGTCCCTCACTGTGAAGAGCGTGCGGAGGATGCAAGCCGCGGCGGTAGAAGTCGACATGGAAGTCAAGAGAGGCACCGTCGTGTTCCAGCAATGCTTCGAAGGCGTCCTCACCGTCTTCCGCATGCAACTGCGAGTAGAGGTCGACGAACCGTGCCTTGATGGTGTTGTAGAGCGCGTTCAGCACGTCGTCCTTGGCGCCGCCGTAGGAATCCCTGAGGGCATCGGCCCGAGTACGAAGAATTCCCGCCGACCTTACCTTTTGCTCCGCTATTCGGACGCGGTCAAGGGCGTCATGTAGGCGCGTTAGGAGGTCCCATGCCGCCTGCTCGGGGGATATTTCCGGGGTGAGGGCCGCGACCTGGTCGGCAAGAATCATGCTCTGCGCCTCCACCCCCTCGTCGGATACTGGCGGCAGCCCGAACATCTGAGCGGTTTCGGGTGTGAGCTTGTCGATGGGAGTACCTAGCGCCGCCTCGTATCGCTCCAGGTTGTTCACCACGGTCGCGAACAGCGATTCCTGGTCGACCAACCCTAGCGGACTGGCCGTCTCCTGCACGGTCGAGAAGACCTGACGAATGGCTGCGGCCCGTGGAAGCAGGCCCGAGACCAGCCCTTCGAGGTCTTCTCGCTTCTTGGCCACTTCCACCGAAAGACGAAGCTCCTCAGTCAGCCGTGCCTCGAGTTCGCCCTGCTCCCATTCGGCCCCGCATAGCGGGCATTTGCCGTCGTCACCCAGTAGTTCCAAGCCGGCGTGAATCAGATTGTGTCGACGCAGTAGCTTGAGGGCCTCGACGTCCTGGCTCAAGGTGGCGGCGGCCTTGAAGAGTTCATCCGCGCTTGCTCGAAGTTCGGCCAGGTCGAAGCGGCGCATCTGCTCTAGCGCCTGCCCGAGGCGCACCGCGTTCATGTCGGCCTTGGCAATCGCCTGTGCTGTGACGCCTTCCCTGACTCGGCCAGGCTCGAGACGCGTGATCTCGGGAGCCCCCAACGTCGCGCGAGCTAGGTTGATGACGGCGAGCCCCGAATCCTCCGTCCATCCCGTCATGCTGGCGGTCGTAGTGAACGCAGTCCGCTCCGTGTCGACTACCCCCGTCGCAGCGATCGCCTGCTTTTTTGCGTCGTTGGCGGCGCTGACGAGGGTCGCTCGGACGGATTCCAGGGAATCGAGACGCATGAGTGACTGAATCCATTTGGCCCGATTCCCACCTGTGGCAGTGATGAACTTCAATATCTCGCGCCTTGCCAGTACGTAGTGGCCCTGACGCGTGATCTCGAGAACTGGCTCGAGCGCGGCGCGTGCACCTTCATCCGAGCACTGCAGACTTGCCGGATCCCCCATGGTACGACTGATCTCAAACGGGTGGTCCACACCGGGGAGACTGACCAGAGCTCGAACGTGCGCAGAACTGACCGCAGCATCGACATGCGGGCCGTGCTTGAGCGTAGAAATGGATCCAGTGCCCTCGCCCTCGAGTCGGCCTATGCTCCCCCTCAGGAGGAAGTCGACCGCGTCGACAACGGCGCTCTTTCCCGACCCGTTCGGCCCCCACACAACGATGTTCTCTCCGGCAAGTTGCAGCGTGACGTGCCGAATGCCGCGGATGTTGGTTACTTCCAGCTCATGAATCCTCATGGCAACCGTCCTCAAGTGCTGCGAGGACCGACAAGACGTCACTCGCCTTCAAGGCCGCCGCCTTCGATCGGAGCAGGTCAACGACGGACTTCGCGGATGCTTCATCGAAGTGGTGGGAGTCTTTCAGACGCTCCTCCGCCTGGTCGAAGATCCTGTCCTCGGAGGTCGGTTCGGTGTTCATGTGCCCCCCGTTCAATTCCTTCGGCGGCAAGAAGCGCAGACCGCGACTCTATAAGTCGCCTCACAATGCGTCAAGGCCACCCGGTGTCCAGTGCTTGGAGTCCTGGTTGCGTCGGTTCACCCTGTCGGCCAGCTACGCACCACCTGGCCGCCGCAGGGTAGCGCACACCATGTTGGTTGCCCACGATGACGCGTTGGGCCTGTGGTCCTCGGCCTGACTGGCGACGGCCGGAGGCACGCGCACCCGCTAACCCAGGAAGATCACATCGGTTGACTTCCCCACCGCTAGAGGGAACATGGTGTCACCCCATCGAAGGAGAACACCATGCGCACCACCGCCATCGCGTACCCCCTCGAAGATCTCGTCGGCTGGGAGCGCTCCCTCATGGCCTTCCTGGTCGAAAAGGAGCGCCGCTCCGGTTCCCTCCGCACCGTGGAGGGCTACTCCCGCATGCTCCAGGACTTCTTCGGGAGAGTGGGGAAGACGCCGGACGAGGTCACGGCCCAAGAGGTGTTCGTGTGGGCGCACGGCAAAGGTCTCTCCGGCCGGGATCCCTCCCCCATCACCATCGGCGCCCGCATGGCCTGTGTGTCGTCCTTCTTTCGATTTCTCATGCGCATGGAGATCGTCGATCGCAACCCCTGTGATCGTCTGGAGCGGCCGCGGACTTCACCCTCTCCCCCACGCGGACTCTCGGCTGAGGAGATCCGGCGTCTCCTCGCCGTCGTCCCGGACACCCGCGTCGGACTCCGCAACCGGGCCCTCATCCTGACGCTGGTGCTCACGGGGAGACGACGGGCTGAGGTGTTTCGCATGACCCGGAAGGACCTCGCTTTCGAGAACGGACGCTGGTACTACACCTACCGGGGTAAAGGCGGGAAGAACGGACGCCGGGAGCTGCCCCAGCCCGCTGTCGACGCGCTGAGAGCGGCGCTCCGGGCCTTCGGACGAGAGCTTGGGGACATGTCTCCTGACGACTCCCTCTGGCCCTCAGGGGCGCACACGGAGGGCGAGGGTCTGCGGAGCGCCACCTTCTACGGGCAGCTGCAACGGTACTTCAAGAACGCGGGGTTGCCTCCCGCCGGGGTGCATATCTTTCGCCACGCGGCGGCGAAGTTGCGTAGGGACGCCGGAGAGTCGGTGGAAGAGGTGAGCCTGTTTCTGGACCACTCCTCGTTGGCGGTGACGTCGGTGTACCTGCGGCGGCTGGAGGGACAAGAGGACCGCGGGTGGGGTGCGGTGGCCGAGGCGATCGGGGTTGGACTCGAGGGAACACTGGGACTCGCCACCTGACCGGTGCGGGCCGAGTGACCCACCGCCATTTGGTCATTGGACTCCCTCGACATTCTGCTCTCCAAGGTCTCGTCTTGTAGACCGCGCAATTCGGACACTCTACCCTCGAGGTCCTTCCCTAGCGTGAGACGAAGCGCTGGCGGACCTGCCGCCTGCGGGGCGCAAGCGCCCGCAGGATCCCGCGGATACCTCGCCAGTGATCGAGGCGTCGCTCCGCAGCTGGCACAACGCGGTTGAGTTCTTGCACGTGCCGCGCCTGCTCACTGTCCCTACTAGCCGAAGGCATGGTGATGGATTTCGCTTCCCGAACGAAGCCATCAAGGGCTGCTTCAATCTCGTCGATGTGGCCAAACAGCGGATCATCTCGCATGTAGAGCGCCAGTGACTTGAGGTGGCGAACGCTCTCTCGCCATTCATTGTCCCCGAGCTCATCGGGGATGACCGCGAACTCGACTTTGGCATTGGCTGGCAAACCCGGACCTGGACGAAACCGCACGGTCTTGGGCGCATCGCGAAGTCGCTGCAGTTCGAGGTACCCCTCCTGCACAATCCGATCGACTTCCTGCTTTCGGGTGACCTGATAGCCAATGATGGCCGACACGAGGGCGAGCGCAACCGCGCCGAGTAGCCCCAACCAAGTCATGTCTCTTGCCCCGACCCGTCCGCCTCTGGCCGCGACCCCTCAATGAAGGTGTGTAGGTCAGTCTCGGTTATGGGCCAGTCGCGGCCGACCGTGAAGCCTTTGATCTTTCCGGCAACGAGATAGCGGTGGACCGTCTGCAACGTGGACTTCATCAAGATGGCTGCCGCCCCTTCTGCCGTGTAGACGTTCTCTACCATGCTCCTACCCCCGGGTGCGTCGTGGCGCCACTGTAGCATGGCGCTTGGTACTTCGCGGCCCACAGAAACGCATCGAGGATCGACGGAGCCGACATACAGCCACGACTGGCAACGGAGCGGGACTCAGGAAGAAGGGGAGAGACCGATCGATGGCACGCGGGAACTCCGCCCGGGCCACGTGAATCTCGCGGTGCCACAACTACCGCCCGCGAACGAGAGGGGTCAACTCCTCGGGGGAGCGTAGACGCCGATGCACGAAAACTGCTTGGGGTGCGAGATGGTCGTCCCTACGAACAGATGGACGTTTCTCTGGATACACCCCATTTCGTCGTTGTACTTGCGCAGCACATCTGCGCGGGCAACGTCGGAGTGTCCCTTCTTCTCCAGTTGCCCCCGGTAGAGCTCGTAGGGTTCCCAGTCAAATACCTGCAGGTCGTGGCCCGGGCATGCAGGATTGTCAGCGCACCTGAACCGATACCTGAAGGTCCAAGGAATCTTCTGAAGCGGGTTCTTGCGAGGCCCGAACAGGTTCTCTTGGCTCATGATTGCGAGTTGTTGGTCGCTCCATCCAGGCTGGTCAGGCACCATGCAGAACTCTGACCCGAGTGCGATGCGCACTACACCTATTGATCCCTCGTAAACATTCGGTGATCCCGTAGCCCTTCTCGTCCCGACCGGCAGGCCCGGATCCGCGAAAGTGCTGGACACAGGGCCCGCTTTCGTGTGTACTGGTGGTAATGACGACCAGGCATGCAGACGAGGTAGACAACGGGTG
>JAHJSA010000060.1 GCA_018830645.1 Actinomycetota bacterium | reverse complement strand
TGATGGGGTCAGGTGTTCGAGTCACCTAAGCGGCACCATCTCTTCTTTCCGGCGATTTTGGCTGAACTGATCCGGGTGCGGAGAGTCTACTCCTCGCCGCTCTTCCGCTGCATCAGCCTTGCGGCGAGCGGCGCGACGTCGGTCGTGACGTAGCGGGCCATCACCGCGCGCGCGTCCTCGGCGGCCCGCAGGGTGACGCCCGCGCCCTGCAGCGCGACCCCCGCGGCCGGTAGGAAGGCGCCGGCTGCGTCCCGGTGCACCAGGAGGGTCTCGATGGCGTTGCAGGCCGCCGGGTACTGCACTTTCGAATCCACCGTGATGGATACGGCGGTGGTGATGTCCGCCGCGGCGTCCACGTAGAGGTGGCAGATGCCGTCCGCGTGCCCGAGCACGGGGATGCGGGTGTTGTCCTGCACGAAGCGTACGAAGGAGTTCGATCCGCGCGGGATGATGAGGTCCACCCAGCGGTCGAGCTTCAGCAGTTCGACCGTCTCCTCGCGGGTGGTGAGGAGTTGCACCGCCTCCGGGCTCACCGCCGTGCCTTCGAGGCCGTGCCGCACCGCGGCCACGATCGCCTGGCACGAACGTACCGCCTCGCGACCGCCCTTCAAGATCACCGCGTTGCCCGACTTCACCGCCAGGCTGGAGATCTGGATGACGGCGTCGGGCCGGGCTTCGAAGATCACTCCGAGCACGCCGACCGGTACCGCCAGGCGCTCCAGCACCAGCCCCTCGTCGAGTTCACGGTGGATCTGACGGGCGCCGACCGGATCGGGGAGGCGGCCCACGTCGCGCACGCCCGCGATCTCGCCGCGCAGCTTGGTCTCGTCGAGCTTCAACCTCGAGTAGAGGCTGGAAGAGATGCCGTCGGCTTCAGCGGCCTCGCGATCGGCCAGGTTGGCCGCCAGGATGTCGGGAGCGGCCTCCTCCAGTGCCGCCGCGATGGCCTCGATCGCCTCGTTCCTCGCGGAGGTGGGGAGTGCGGACAGCTGGAGCGCTGCCTCCCTCGTGCGGCGCCCTACATCTTCCAGGCCGGAGCGGCCCTTCGCGTCGTCGGAGGTCTCTTGTTCGCTGGATGAGCTCATGATCGGATCCTCGCGGAAGCGGTGGATGTGTGCCGAAAGTCTAGCAGGAGCCGGGGCTCGGCGCCCGGGTCGTGGCGTGGGAGGCGGCAATGGGCGGCGGGCGTTGCGCGGCGCCTCAGCGATCCAGCAAGTCGGCCCCGGAGAACACCGAGCGCCCCTCGATGCCTCTCAGCACGGCGAGGGTGTCCCTGAGCTGCGGGTTCAAGATGTTGAGCAACACAGCGTCGAGACCCAGTGCGGCCAGCATCGGCAAGACCACAGCCTCCACGGTCTGACGCTTCCCCGCGGGCAGTCCGTGACCCACGTTCGAGAGCCCCACCATGGTGCGCACCGGCGGATCGAACAGCTGGGGCAGCGAGTCGAAGAACGAGAGCACGTGCTGGAAATCGTCCTGGAAGGTGGCCAGCGGGAAGAGGATGGGGTCGAGGTAGAGTCGATCGCGGGGCACGCCGGCCGCGTCGGCGAGTTCCACCAGTTCCACAGCCACCTGCAAGCGCTCCTCGGGCGACTGCGGCACCACGTCGCGCACGCAGTAGCCGACGATCGGGGCGTCGTACTCGGCGGCCAACGGCAGGATCCGCTCGATCTTCTTCGGTTCGAGGCTGAACGAGTTGATCCAGGGGGTGGCCGGGCCGGATGGGCCCGCCATGTCGCGTGCCGCGGCCAGACCTGCTCGCATCGAGTCCGGGTCGGCGGTGTCGAGACAGAGGGGCAGTCCGGTCGCCTCGTGAGTCTCTCGCACCATCCACGCCGCCGTCTCGGAGCCTCCCTTGCTCCTGAACCCAAGGTTGAGGTCGAGCATGTCGGCGCCGGCGTCGCGCAGGCGGGTGGCAAGGTCGCGGATGAAGTGGGTGTCGCGCGCGGTCATGGCGGTGCCCACCGAGGGGGTGGCTGCGGTGAGGTTGTCGGCGACGATCAGCACGCGAGACGCGGGGAGTCGGGGCTCAGTATCCCTTTAGGCGGCTCTTGGCCTTGGTGAACTCCGACGTGAGTACCCCCAAACCCGCCGCGGCGGAGGAGATCTTCTCGAGCCTGTGGTTGATGACGATCTGGTTCTCCTCGATGTTGCCGAGCCGCTCCGTGATGGCGCCCTGCTTGGCCAGGATCTCGTTCACCTGCGGATCGACCTCTGCCTGGATACGCCTCACGGTCTTGTAGAGGCGGTAGGCACTCAGGCCGAGGATGACAAGCGCCACCACAATGATGACGAGCGAGAGAGCGATGATGATGAGGAGCACCGTGGTCATGGTGCTCTATTCTAGTCGATTGCGACGGGTCCTGTCCTCTGGACAACCGGGAAGCGTCTGATCGTGTTGATGTCGCGGCGCGTTGAGAGGGGTTGCAGCTTGACCACATCGCCCGTGCGGGGGGCGTGGATGAACAGCCCATCGCCCACATACATGCCGATGTGGTGCACCGGTGTGCCGAAGGCTACAACGTCGCCGGGGCGGATGTCCGCGAGCGCCACAGGCACGCCCATCTGAGCCTGATGGCCCGAGAAGTGGGGCAGGTCGACGCCGTGCTGAGCCAAGACGTATTTGACCAGGCCCGAGCAATCGAAACCCGTTCGTGGCTTCTTCCCGCCCCAGACGTAGGGGATTCCGAGGTAGGTGGCTGCGGTCTCCACCAATTGATTGAGCACAGCGTCGTCGGTTTGAGGGATCGGGCCGTCGTAGCGCTGCCAGGTGGCCAGGCGAGAGCGGAGTTCCGCTTCAAGGCGAAGGCGCTCCGCTTCCTGACGTTGCCGTTCCTGCTCGATCAGCGTCGCGATGCGAGAATCGAGGCCGTCGAGCTTGTCCTGCCTCTGGGCTAGCATCTCCTCGATACGAATCTGCGCGCGGTCCAGTTCCCGGCGCACCGCGAGCAGTTCCCGCTTCTTGTCTTCCACCTGCACGCCGAGGGCGGCGGTCTCTACGACGCTCTCGCGAACTACGTCGACCAGGTCGCGGTCTTGTGTTGAGAGCTTGGTGATCAAGAGTACCCGGTTCACGAACTGGGCGAAGTCGTCGGTCGCAAGGAGGAGGGCTAGGAGGTTCGAAGCGCCCGTGCTGCCGCTCTTGTAGGTGTCGGCGAGGCGTTTGTCGAGTCGAGCCTGTCGACGCTGGTGCAGGTCTTCGCTGTCGTGATAGCTGCGGCGGAGCCCGGCCAGGTCCTGGTTCGTCTGCTCGAGCCGGATGTTGAGCTCATTGTAGCTCTCGATCTGGATGGCCAGCTCTTCGTCCAACCGGTCGATCTCGGCCTGCACCGCGTCCGCCTGTGCTTGAAGCTCGCCCACCTGGATCTTGGCGTCACCCTGCAGGATCAGCGTGGTGCTGGTGGTAGGGGTAGCGAACGCGGCCGCGGCAGACCACAGGCAGAGGAGGAACGCGATCGGCAGGACCGCCAGCCACCTTGAGTGGATGCGTCGCCCGTCCGAAGGCCGCGAGGTCTTGCCTATCACTCTGGGGTCGATGCCGTCTCCTCTGGTTCCTGTAGGGTCGCTCTCGGAGCCGCTCCCCTGCATGCTACTGCGCGGGGTGGGCCTACTGGCACTATCGGAAGTCTACAACGATTCTTGAATGCGCTCGATACTACCCCAGTATGGGATTGGCGCACGCATGATCATGAGAGTGCGTCCGGGGAGGCCGCGCCGGGCTGCGCAGGGTCGCCGGGGGGTTGCCGTTCGTGTCCGCGTGACCGTGTTATAATGAGTCTCGTAAGCGGCGCGGGGTGGAGCAGTCCGGTAGCTCGTCGGGCTCATAACCCGAAGGTCACAGGTTCAAATCCTGTCCCCGCTACCATAGAAAGCCCCGTCTTTAGGCGGGGCTTTTCGCTTGGGAAGTAAGCCTCGCGGAACCCCTCTGCCCACGAGCTGACCGCAAGAATCCGTTTCCATCCGTTTGCATCTGTCTCTTCCTGTATTGCTTCGTCCCCCTTGAGCGCGCGTGCAGTCCGCCCATCCAGAGATGGAATCGGACCGTGGCGGCGCTGCTCCGCGTTGGACAGGGATCCCCTATGGGGGCCATCGCCCATGCGTCCGTCTGGCGCAGCTCCGGCTTCCACGGTAGGATTGATTCGGAGGTTCCGCATGGTCTCAGTACTCGAGGACAACCGTGATGCTATCGCCGAGTTGTGCGCTCGGTACGGGGTCGTGCGCTTGGATGTCTTTGGCTCCGCACTCCGCGCGGACTACCGACCCGGCGAGAGCGATCTTGACTTGCTTGCGGAGTTCGCGCCCAGAGACCCCTACGAGTTGGCCGATGCCTACTTCGACATGCTGGACGAACTTCGCGAGCTGCTCGGCGTGGAAATCGATCTCGTGATGGTCGGCGCTGTCAAGAACCGCTACATCGCCCAGGACATCGAGCAGACCAAGCAGCCGGTGTATGCCGCGTAGCGCGCTTGCGTACCTCTCCGATGTGGTCGAGGCCTGTGACGCCATCGCTGTCACTCTTCGCGGCGTCGATCTCCCTGCGTATGAGGCCACTCGGACGCTGCGATCCGCCGTGGAGCGCGAGTTCACCATCATCGGCGAAGCCGTGAACTCCTTGACCCGGCTCGATCCGTCCCTCGCCGTCAGGATCTCTCATGCCCGCAAGATCGTCGGATTCCGAAACCAACTCGTGCATGACTACCCGGCCATTATCGACGCGACTGTGTGGGCTATCGGTAAGAACGACGCCCCCATCCTACGACGTGAATGCGCAGTGCTGATCGATGAGCTGAGCAGGGCGGGCTAGCAAGCCGCTGCAGTCCGACCCCGCTTCGCGACCCTGCTGAGCAGCTGCCCGTTAGGCACACGAGAGGTAATCCGGGACGGCTTCGCCACGACCCGGATCTACGACAAGGCGGGATCCGAACGACCGGCAGGACCGCCCTCGCCAACACGCGCTACTCCAGAGGTATCCCCGACACTGATACCATGCCGACCCCGCCGCTCTCCGCGTTCTGCGAGAAGGTTCCCGGGTCGGAGTCGATGATGGTGTAGCTCCCCGCGGGGAGAACCAAGTCATCCGGCGTGACGGTCCAG
>JAHJSA010000112.1 GCA_018830645.1 Actinomycetota bacterium | reverse complement strand
TGCGTATTTCGGCCGAACTGACCACCCGTTCCGGCTCTATCTGACCAGGCGTTTCGGCGGAAACTGATCAGCGTGTTCGGCACGAACTGACCAGTGCCGGGTCGGAGCTCCGGGCCGCGCTGGTGTTTCTTTGGTTAGTGTAGCTCAGACCTCCCTCGTCGGCAGCGCCGACGTGCCTTTCGGGCCTTTCATCTTCCGCATGGACTCTCCTTTCAGGTGGATCTTGTGGGCGTTGTGGATCAAGCGGTCGAGGATGGCGTCGGCCAGGGTGGGATCGGCGATGGCGCCGTGCCACATCTCCAGGGGGAGCTGACTCGCCACCAGGGTCGAGCGGGTGAGTGTCCTGTCGTCGATCACCTCGAGGAGGTCCCGCGCTTCGGGGACGGAGAGCGGGGTGAGGCCGAAGTCGTCGAGGATGAGAAGCTCGGTCTTGGCGAGACGCGCCATGAAGGCGGGGTAGCTCCCATCTCCTTTGGCCAAGGTCAGCTCCGTGAGGAGCGCGGAGAGACGGAAGTAGCGGGTGCGGAGGCCCATGCGGCAGCAGGCGTTCCCGAGCGCGCAGGCCACGTAGGTCTTCCCCACCCCGGTGGCCCCGAGGACGAGGAGGTTCTGGTGGTCGCGGACGAAGGCGCAGGTGACGAGCGAACGCATGAGCGCCCGATCAAGACCCCGGGCCGGCGAGTAGTCGAGATCCTCCGGGCAGGCAGGCAGGCGGAGCTTCGCCTCGCGCAGGAGGCGCTCAAGCGCCCGGTTTCTCCTCTGTGTCCACTCCTCATCGACCAGGAGCCCCAGTCGCTCCTCGAAAGAGAGCGCTTGGGCTTCGGGGTCCTGACTCTGGGCCATAAGGGCGGCCGCCATGCCCCGCAGCTGCATGTGCCGGAGCTTCTCGAGGGTCTGTTCGCGGAGCATCAGGCCTCCTTCTCTTCGGCGTAGTAGTGGGGGCCGCGCAGGTTCTCGTGCACGATCGCAAGACCGGGCAGAGGTTCGGGCGCGGCGGGAAGCGGCACTGTGTCAAGACCACGGGCCAGGATGCTCTTCACGCTCCGGTAGGAGGTGGCACCCAGGAAGAGGGCCCGACGAGAAGCGGCCTCCACGCGGGCGGACGGGTAGTGCTTGGAGAGGCGCATGATCCCCAGACAGGCCCGGTAGCCGTGCTCGGGGTGGGGCCGGCGCTCGAGGATGGTCTGCACCAGCTGGGCGGTCTCGGGGCCCACCGTCCCCGCCCAGGAGATGAGCCGCCCCGGCGACCACTCCAGATAGCGGCGGTGGGCTTCAGGCATGTGCTCGCTCTTCGTGGAGTACTCGCCCCGGCCGAAGCGGCGCGCATGACTGGCCACGCGGGCGCCGGCGAAGAGCACCTCCACCGTGCCTGCGGTGTAGCGCACGTCCACCTCCTCCCGGGCCAGCTGGTAGGGGACGGAGTAGAAGTTGCGCTCGAGTTCCAGGTGGTAGTCGATGTTGACGCGGGCCCGCTTCCACTCCGCGAACTCATAGGGGGTCAGAGGTAGGGGGAGAAGCGCGGGACTGTCGAGCGTCTCGAAGAGGGAGAGCCGGGACCCTTCGAGCTTCTGGAAGGGGGCCTCGTTCAGCCGGGCCGTCCCTTCGGTCAAGGCCTCGTTCAGCTCCACGAGGGAGAAGAAGGTCCGGTCGCGGAGTGGGGCTAGAACAGTGCGCTCCGCCACCAGGACTCCGGCTTCGACTTTCGCCTTGTCCCGGGGCCGGCGCGGGCGGGCGGGCACCACAGCGCAGCCGTAGTGGCGGGCCAGGTCGGCGTAGGCGGGGTTGAGATCGGGCTCGTAGTAGTCGGGGTGGGTGACGCCGCTCTTCAGGTTGTCACAGACGACGGTGCGCACCACCCCGCCCAGCGCCCCGAAGCAGTGGATGTGCGCTAAGAGCCAACTGCGCAGATCCTCGCCCCAGGTGGCCTCGATGTACGTGTAGTTGGAGCAGCCGAGGACGGCGACGAAGACGTGGGCGTCCCTGAGTTCTCCGGTGCGCCGCTCCACGATGGGGACGGTGGGGCCCGCGAAGTCGACGAAGAGCTTCTCCCCGGCCTTGTGCTCCTGCCGAAGGACCACGTCCACCTTGCCCCGGAAGCGCCGGTAGCGCTCGCAGAACTGCGTGTATTGGAGCCCGTCCGGATACTCGGCCTTGTATTCGAGCCAGAGGAGCTGGAGCGTCACGCCCTTGCGGGCCAGTTCCCGGTGCATCTGCTCGGGGTCGGGCTCGGGACGGCGCACCGAGGAGGGAGCGGTCGGTGGGTAGAGACGGGCGTCGAGTGCGGCCTCGTCCAGGTCCTCGGGGAGTGGCCAGGGAAGACGGGCCACCTCCGCCCGGCGGATGACGTCCGCCACCGTGTTGGGGGAGACCGACACGCTGCGGCCGATCTCCCGGCGGGCGAGCCCGAGTTCATGATGCAGCCTCAGGATCTCCTTGATCTTGCGCATGGATAACCTCCTGCCTGCCACCGTTCGCCACTCTCCCTCTTGGTCGCCTGTCGATTCCTCGACAGAGAGCGTACGGGAAGGCGCGAGCTACGCCAGGCTTCATCGTGTTATCCAGCGCGGTCCAGGGGCTCGTTGCCGCTGGTCAGTTACGGCCGATATCGCTGATCAGCCAGAGCCGAAACGGATGATCAGTTACCGCCGACATCAGTGATCAGTTTGGTCCGATACCGGTGATCAGTTGGGGCCGAAATACGCACGCGTCCCGCCGGAGGCCTTGGGGATAGAGACCCGGCGGACGGGGCTTGGTCGGTAGGTGCCCGCGTGGAGTTTCTCGCGGATGCCGGGCCAGTGGGCTTGGAGGAAGGGGCGTAGCTCCTTCGTCGTCATGCCGTCGGGGCCGGGGGCACCGGCGTTTTGCTCCACGCGCTTAATAGTACTTTGTTACACCCTCCGATGGAACAGAACCAACTGGTGGAGGTCGACGGGTTGATCGCAGGTGCGGCAGCGGCCGTTCCAACAGCGCAGGAGGGGCTGCAGGAGCAGCACCGTCTGCGGCAGCGTCAGACCGGCCGCGGGGCCTTTGGGGAGAGTCGCTCCAAGGTGAGGAAGGCATGGGCGCAGGTGACCAAGGCACAGTGATGATGGAAGCCCGCATAGCTCCGGCCCTCGTAGTGGTCCAGACCGAGCTCGCCTTTCAGCTGCCGGTAGTCGAGCTCGATCATCCAACGCAGGCGGGCCAGACGGGCGAGGCGTTCGGGCTCGGTGTCTTTGGGGAGGTTGGAGAGCCAGTAGTCGGTGGGGGCTTCTGCTCCCTCAGGCCACTCCACGATCAGCCACTCCTCGCGGGGCTCCTGCCCTCGGCGCAGGACGCCGTTCGCAGCCACCACCCGCAGACAGGCGAAGCGGCCCTCGATCTCCTTCCCGGCCGGGGTGGTCCGGCAGGGGAGCATCTGGAAGGCCGACGGGGGCAGCCCGCAGGCCAGGGTGCGCACCGCCTGGGGCTTCCGGTCGGCCTGAACGGCAGACGGAGACCGGCCGCGCTTCCCCGTGCGCGGAGGGACGCTGAAGGTGGTCCCCGGTCCGAACACCCCGACCCCGGAGGAGACGGCCACCACGTA
>JAHJSA010000059.1 GCA_018830645.1 Actinomycetota bacterium | reverse complement strand
GTGCAGACCTTCGAGCCTCAGCTCACGCCGCTACAGCAGCAGGTCCTCGAGTTGCTGCACGTCCCGGCGAGCGTCTACACCTCGCCAAGCGCCCCTTGAAGTGGGGGCGCATTTGGACTGCGAGAAGTGCGGAACGTCAGTCCAGGGTATCCAAGCTGACCTCTTCGTCATCGGCCACGCTTTCCATCTCAAAAGTGCGGCCATTGATCGTCCAAAGCGATTGCCGCATGGCGAGGGTGAAGGCACGCGGCTTCTCGCGGTTGACCGCATCTTCCAGCCGGTAGCGCGGGATGGTGGAGAGGCGTTCAGGCAGGGCCTGCTTCTCTTCGGACCCCCGCTCCACGCGGACGCGCATCACGGCGAACTCCGACCCATCAGGTATCGCCGCCGACTGGCCCATCATCATCCCCATGTCTCCGGCTTCGGCACCGGCAAAAGCCAGGCTTTGCAGGCGCAGTTCGGTACCCAAGGGACGCCCACTGAAATCTACCCACAGCTCGACTCTCTCGGCGGGAGCGAGAACCACATAGCTGCGCTGCACCGGCTTTTCCAGCAGACCGCCGTCGGTAGCTATGACCGTCAAGGGGGTGCCGTCCTCCCAACCCAGCTTGTAGATGCGGGAGTTCGAACCGTTGAGCAGACGCAACCGATAGGGCCGCGTCGCCACCGGCAACACAAGATCGGGCTGCCCGTTGACCAGAACCCGTTCCCCCAGGAACCCCATCGTCTGATCCATCATCCCGCCGGGAAGATAGAGCAGTTGGTTGTCGGCGTCGAAGGTGCGGTCCTGAATGACGAGAGGGATGTCATACTCCCCGGAGGGCAGACCAGCGGCCGTTTCCTCCTCATCTGAGACCAAGAACAGGCCCGCCAGGCCCTTGTATACCTGGGAGCCGGTGATCTCGTGGGGGTGGGGGTGGAACCAGTATGTGCCGGCGCGGTCGAGCACCTGGAACTCGTAGACATAGGTCTGCCCGGGCCCGACGGCATGGCGTGGATGTCCGTCCATATCGTCCGGTACATGCAGACCGTGCCAATGCACAATGGATTGCTCAGGGAGGTCATTGGTGAAAACGATACGGACTCTTTGCCCCTTTCGCACCCGCACGATCGGCCCCAGATAGGAGCCTGGCAGGGTTTGCAGGGCGGCAGGATCGCCTTTGGTCACCTGCCCCCGGTATGTCCAGGCGCGCGTGGCTTTGCCCGGGAGGATAGACACTTCTCCCTGTGTCGCCTGCAGGGCGATCTCCAGCTCGCCACCGGACACGAGTGACGAGCCGGTGGTTGCCGTGGAGAGGGTCGTGTCCTGTTCACCAGGGGCGCATCCGCTCAGGAAGGGGGACAAGCTGCCACCTGCGAACAGAGTGGCCACCCCAACCCCCGATAGGCGTAGGAAGCCTCTGCGGTCGATCTTGTCCGAGTAACGCGCCATCAAATCTCCTCTCGCCGTGGTGCTCCTCGAAGGTGTGGAACATGCCCGCTCAGAACCAGCCGCGCCTCCACGCATACCCCGCCATCCCGACGAAAGCCGCGGTCATCGCCGCCACCGTCCCCCAGTACCAGGCCATGCTGGTGATGGGGAGTCCGCTGAAGTTCATACCAAAAAACCCCGTGATGAAGGTGATGGGCATGAACAGGGTCGCGACCAGGGTCAACCGCTTCATAACCTCGTTGAGGCGATTCGAAACCGTCGAGAGGTGCAGGTCGAGGGCCGAGGAGAGTATGTCGCGGTGGGTGTCGAGTTGCTCGAGCACGAGCAGCACGTCGTCGTGCACATCGCGGAAGAAGACTTCGGCCTCCGGCTCCACGAAGCCGAGACCGTGTCCAGAGAGCCGCTGCATCACGTCCCGTGTGGGTGCGACCCGCCGACGGAGTTCCACCAGGTCCCTCTTCAAACGGAACAGCTCCTGCCGGGTCTGCTCCCCCGTGTCCAGCAGCACCAAATCTTCAAGCGAGTCCACGCGGTCGTCGAGCGAGTCGAGCAAAGGGTACAGGGTCTCCACCACCCACTCCGCCAGGTAGTAGAGCACGAAGCTCGGCCCCCGACCGCGGTCCATCACCTGCCGCACCACTACCTCGGTGAGGGACGCATGCTCCTCCGGTCCGATAGGGCCCAGCGAGACGATCCATCGCTCCCCCAGGAAGACGCGCAACTCCTCGATGCGTACGTTCGTTCCGTCTGCGGCGGGTCGACCCGCCCTCTCGAGGGCCGTCGCGGACACTCCCGCCCGTAGAAGCGACACGTAGAGGTGATCGGGGTACTCCTCTACCCGGGGACGCTCGGGGCCGTCGCGGAGGCTCCGCACGGCCAGCTCATGTAGCCCGAACTCCTCAAGGGCCGGCAGAAGGTCCTCGCTGGACTCGGCGTGAAGCCACGTGATCGGGGCATTCGAGCGTCGCAGGGCCCGCAGAGTCGGGGCTACGCCCCTCGCGTACACCGGCTCGGCGCCCGATGGACCCACGGCGAGTAGCGCGGGGGGCGGGCGGGTCGCGGGAGGCGCCGGCGCTTCGAGAGCGGGCGGCGCCGGCGCTTCGGGGGTGGGGGTCGGGTCGGAGGCGCCGGGGGCGTCTTCGGCGCCCGCGGTCGCTTCGGTGACGGCGACAGCTTCCGGCGTGGGGCTTTCGGTGCGGGGGGCTGTCGCCTCCGAGCCGCCGGTCTCCTCGAGGGTGACGTCCACGTCTGGATCGGGTGTCTCCTCGAGCGTGGGGTCTGACTCCGGGCCGGGTGTCTCCTCCGGCGAGGCGATGGCCGCGTCCGGCGCGGGTGGCCCCTCGAGCGTCGGGGTGTCCTCATCGGGGGGAATCACTTCGTCGGCCGCCGCAACGCCCTCATGCGATTCGACGGGCTCCTCGCCCGAGGTGAGGGAGTTCCTTCCGAAGGCGGGTTCCTTGCTATTGTCGATCACGCCGTCACGCTCCCTGCTGTTCAACGCCGCTAGGTTCAACCCTAGCAGGTTCCGCGCCGTCGGGATCGGCCCCGTCGGGATCGGCCCCGTCGAGTTCGGCGCTTTCGGGCCCAAGGGCGACCGGGTCCACGCCGGACCGCATGCCCGGCTCCCTCTCGGCCGCGATCCGTCCGCCAATGGCCTTGGCGCCCGTGCGCAGCGAGCCCGCCTTCAAGAACCCCCAGAGCAGCAACACCGACGCCACCATCTCCGCCGGATAGAGCCCCTCCGTGTTGCCGAGCCGCGCCCGCGCCGCCGCGTAGGCGATCACGATGGTACCGGCGGCGATCAGCACGTTCGCCCACATGCGGTATGCGTACTCCCGCTTCTGCGAGAAGCGGTAGATCGAGAGAAGGGCGCCCCCAAGCAGGAAGATCGAGCCGGGGATGTTGAAGAAGAACGACATCACCTTGGGGAAGGAGAGGCTCTCGCCCAAGGCCTGCCCCCCGACCGTGATGCCGGGCACGAGTTTGGCCATGTCCAACTCCACGGTGAACGCTCCGTACAGGAAGACCACGAACGCCACGAGGGTGAAGCCGAGGTAGAGGTGCCCGAGCCACTGGCGGCGCACGATCAGGTAGAGAGACCCAAGGCCCAGCAGGCCCGAGAGGCCGGGCGGAGACAGCCCAGGGCCACGGTCCAGCGAACTTCACCGACTGGCTGCCGAGGCGGACTCTCGGGCCCCCCGGCCTACTTCGCCGACGTCAGAGGTTCCGCTCCAGGGCGATGGTGCTGGATGGGCCGAACTGGTTCGCGCTGAAGAAGCGCATCAGCTTGGGCTCGTCCAGCCCGACAAGGGTGTGGATCCTGCGAACGCCGAGAGTCCGCAGATGCTCCACGAACTCGTTGATCAAGTTCTCACCGATGCCGAGCTTCTGGTAGTCGGGATCGACGCCGATAGTGTCGAGGGTCGCTTCCTCCTGGAAGATGCCGTATTGCCCCATGTAGATCTCACCCATCACAAAGCCCACGACCGTTCCGTCTTCCTTCTCCGTCACGAGCGAGACGGGAAGGTAGTACCTCGATCCGAACAGCTTCTCGAACCTCATCTCATAGTAATCGGGCCGTGAGCTGCCGAGCACTTTCGTGTCGATGCCCACCACCGCTTCGAAGTCATCGGCCTTCATGAGTCTGGTTCTCATGGTGCTCACATCCATCGGGACCCCCCTCCCATCGGCTCGAGAACCCGACGGGCGCCCTCTCGGAGGACGCCCATCTTGGTCGAAATCGGTCCCGCGCTATGGGGTTCGTCTAACGCCTACCGGGTTCGCCTACCGTCTATGGAGTTCATCCGTCACGGCGTCCAGCAATCGGACAGCGTCTTCAGGAACGCGACGATCGCCTTCTCCTGACTCGGGCTGAGCTTCAGGTCTCCAAGCTCAGCCGTGTTGACGTTCTCCGCCACCTCAGGCGCCGGCCATAGACGCCCCCTTCCCGTGCACGAGTGCGCCCGGCTTTCGAACAAGAAGGTCTCCGGTCCGAGCCGACGCGCGATGACGATCGACTCCTTCCCGGCGCTTCAGTCCTCGAAACCCAGCTCGGAGATCAAGCCACGGTGCCCGTGCGGAAGGCTCGGTCACGGCCCGCCCAGCTGTTCCGGAGCGAAGGCGACCACCCGGTTGCGACCGCCGGCCTTGGCTCGGTACATGCTCCAGTCGGCCCGGTCGAGGAGATCCTCCTTGCTCCGGGCGTCGGACGGATAGGTGGCCACCCCGATGCTCACCGTTAGCCGCCGGCCGTCCACCGGCTCCTCGGCCAGTTCCACCCCCCGGCGGATACGTTCCGCCACCTCCAGAGCCACCTGGGCGCCGCACTCGGGAAGCACCACCACGAACTCCTCGCCGCCGTAGCGACCCACCATGTCGATCCGCCGCACGCAGCTCCCAATGACTCGGGCCACCGAGCGCAAAGCCCGATCACCGGCACTGTGCCCATGCCGCTGGTTGTACAGCTTGAAGTAATCCACATCGAGGAAGAGCACGGAGAGTTCCGTGCCCTCCTTGGTGGAGCGGCTCACCTCCTCTGCCAGCCGTTCTTGCAGGTAGCGGTGATTTGATTGTAGAGGCCCGTGAGCCCGTCGGTGATCGAGTCGATCTCGGCGCGGATGAAACGGGCCGAAGCCGCGTCCACCACCGAGGAGGGGCCGAGGGGCGAGTGCCCGAGCGTCTCTCCAGGGTCGAGGACGGGCACGTCCACCGCAACCGCGGCGACGATCGTGCCCTCGCAGTCGAGCAACGGCTCCGACTTGGTGAGCCACACCCCGAACTCGTCGGCGAACACGCTCACCAGATCGGGTTCGCGCCCGGTGAGAACGCACTGCAGTTCCTCGTCCAGGTAGAACTTGTCGCCCAGATGGGTCTTCTCGGGACTGTCGTCCTCCTCCGCATCCACCACCAGCACCACCTTGCTGCGACCGCTGACGCCTGCGTGCTGATGAACCGCACCGGAGGGTGGGCGTCGCGCACAGCACGAAAGGCCTCCGAGATCTCCCGGTACTCGGGCCGGGCCTCGTCGGCCGGCTCCCTGAGCAGCTTGTGCTTCTCGGGATCGATCCGCGCGACGGCCTCCTGAGCCACCAGCTTCACCCACTTCCGCCGTGTCCGCAGACGGCCGAGCACGCGTAGGAAAGCGGTGACCATCTCGGGATCGGGTGCTGCCGCATGAGGTCCCACTCCTCAGAGGTCAAAGGCCCCTGCTTCGGGAGGACACGATCGGAGATGCCCAGCTTGCCGATGTCATGAAGAAGGGCGGCGTCGGCGCTTGGACCGAGCAGCCGGTCCTTCCAGCCCAGCTCGCGAAGCAACAGCACCACATAGGTCGCCACTCGGGCGGCATGACCGAGTGTGTAGTAGTCCTTCGCGTTGAGCGCCGTGCTCAGGCCCTTGAGGGTGCTCAGGTGCAGGGCCTTCATGCGTTCGTACAGCCGCGTGTTCCTCACAGTCGGCGACAGCTGCAGGCTCAACCGGGCGAGCAGACCGCGGTATGGCTCCAGAGAGTGGCCCTGCGCGATCCACAAGGCCAGAACACCCGTAAGACCGTCGCCGTCGAACACGCCCAGAAGGCACCCAGGCTGAAGCTCGGGGCCGGCTTCGGCGGCCGCTCCGTCGCCCGAGCGCACTCCGGCGACCGCGGACGCTCCTCGACCGTTGGACGCTCCGGCGCCCGCAGGCTCCAGTACCACAGCGCGGTGCTCAATGAGGTTCTGAAGCACGCTGGAATCGCCGCCGCAGAGCTCCAGGGGAGTCACGCCCGGGGTGCGGACTCCGTCGGAGTAGGCCTCGTGGAAGGGTCCTTCTGGGTCCTGGATCACGAGCTTCACGCCCACCACGGGCACGAGACTGCCGAGCTGCTCGGCTACGGCGCGGGCGATCTCCCCCGCCTCATTGCTCTCCGCCATGCGCAAAGCGACCGTGTCCAGGATCGCCGCATCTCGAGCATGCGCACAGGGCCAGTCAAGCCTTCCGGGGAGAAGGGCGGGCGCGAGGGCGGTCTCCCCGCCGCACGGCCGGAAGACTCGGGGCACTCGGGCTGCAGTTCCATGCCCCGACTATCGGCAGCCGCGAGCATCCCCTTGACGCATGCGGCGTCAGCATCGCCGAGCTCGGCTCCATGCGTCCCTCCAGACTCTCGGAGCTGCCGGGCCAGCGTGGTCTTGCTACGCTGCCGCGGTCCGGTGGCCACCATGAGAAGTCCTCGAATTGGCCGATGCGCCCGTCGTCGGGCGCGGTGTGGGTCAGGTCGTCAGCTTCAACTTCCAAGCATTCAGCTTGCCCACGTCCCGGCTGGCCCGGTCCGCTACCCGGAGCCGCCACACCCCTTGGATCCCGACGCCGGCGTCCACCAGTGCCTTCAGCGCCGGCACCTCGGCGGGGCGGTAGGTCTGTTTGAGGTTCTGGGCACCTCCCCCGCCCGGGCCCTGCACCTCGGCGGTCACCCCGCCCGGCGACTCAAGGGCCACGCGCAGGTCGCCGCGCCACGTGTGGTTGATGTCCACCGTCAGCTCGATGTCCTTGAGCGCACCCGAGCCTTCCACCACGAGTTCGCTCACTATCCCCTGCGGGTCGTTGTCGGGGATGATGAGGCCGGGAGTCGCTTCCCACTCGGTGCGCGGCCCGCCCTCGAGCTCGAGCGAGAGCGACCAGCTGTTGACCGTCCCGGTGTCCAGCCGAGCCAGGTCGGTCACCTGCAAGGTCCAGCTCCCCAGAGCCGACGCCCCCACGAAGGCGGCGAGGCCCGGAGTGGTAGCCGTCGAGAAGGTCGCCACCAGGTTGTCCTGGCTCCCTCCCGCCCGGTCGTGCACTACCGCCGTGCGACCGTCGGGCGCCACCAACCTGACCACCAGGTCGCCCCGGTACGTGTGGCTGATGTCCACACTCACTTCCACCGCCCGCACCGTGGCGGCATCGGGGACCACGATAGTGTCGCCGACTCCGGCCGGATTCAAGTCGGGTATGGGCAGGGCCGGGGTGCGCTCGAAGGCCACCCGCCGCACCGGCACGGGGGCCAGCCGGCGCTGAGCCTCGCGCACGGCCCGATCGGCGTTCACCCGCCCGTAACCGTACCAGTCGGAGTGGCCGCCGACGTCGTATGCGCCATTGGTTGTGTCGATGCCGTCGGAAGTCTCCCGGAGGATGTCCCTCACCTCCGCCCCCGTGAGCCCAGGATTCGCCGAGAGCATGAGAGCGCACACCCCGGCCACAAGCGGCGTTGAACTCGAGGTGCCGCCGAAGCCGTTGGTGGTGGTGTAGTCGCCGGATTGGTACCCGGCCGCACCCGTGCGGTCGGTGGTCACGATGCGCCGTCCGCCCGAGCCGCTGCTTGGGGCGCTCACCCAGATCTGCGCTCCGTAGTTGCTGTAGTCGCTGCGCCTGTCGTGGCTGTTCGAGGCGCTCACGGCGATGACGTCGGGATGCAGCGCGAAGCCCGAGCGCACCGGCACGCCGCCCTTGGTGCCGTCGACGGGGCTGTCTTCGTTCCCGGCCGCAAAGACGATCACGCAGCCCCGACCCCCCCGCCCCTCCCGGGCGGCCCGCTCGATCGCATTCGCCATCGGGGTGCTCAAGGTGAAGAACTTCGCGTTCACGCCCCAGCTACAACTGACCACGTGGGCGCCGTTCACTCGAGCGTAGTCGAAGAGATCCTTGATGGTCTGGTTACTGATGCTGGCGCTCGTCCGGACCGGCATGAGTGCACACCGCGGGGCGACGCCCACTACGCCACCGCCGTTCTCCTCGGCCACCGCCACGCCCGCGCAGGCCGTGCCGTGGTTGTCGTCGACGTTCTTGGGTGTGGGGTCGGACTGACTCAGCCCGAAGTCGTATGGGGAGACGATCTTGCCCGCGGCGACGAAGTCCGGATGATCCACCTGCACGCCGTCGTCCATCACACACACGACCACCGACCGGTCACCCCGGGTGACCTCCCAGGCGTCTGGCGCCCTGATGTCGGCTCCGGCGGTGAGGCCGAACCCGCCTCGATTCTCCAGATGCCACTGGTCGGCGAACAGCGGGTCCGACGGACGGTAGGCGGTGAAGCGCAGGCCCATCGAGAAGTCGGGCTCGGCCAACGTCACCGCCGCGCTCGCCAGGAGGCCGTTCGCGATCTTGATGGGGTTCTCCGTAGAGGCAGCGGTCAGGCGGGCGACGAAGGCGTTCGGGTCACCGTCGCCTGCCGGCATCAGCTCGAGCTTGTGCTCGTCGAGAAGGCGGTTGACCTCCTCCGGTTCGGCGCCCGGGGCGAACTCCACGTAGATCGCGTCCGTGGACACCATGAGCCCTTCGGGGTCACCGGGCATGTGGTAGACGTGGGAGCACCAGACGACCTCTGAACTCTCCGCCCGCAGGGCCTCCATGGCCTGCTCCAGGGAGTCCGGGTTGATCCGGTAGACTTCCACGTCGGTCGTGGACTGGGTCGGCTCGTATTCCAGACCGAGGAACTCATCGGGCTTCTGCCGAGCGGCCGCGAGCGCTCCCCGCACCGTGCCCGCCCGGCGCCTGACGGCGAAGTGATCCGGAGACTTCTCGAGGGTAAATCGCTCCCCGCCCCGTTGGATGATGACGCCCCGGAGTTCGAAGGAGGATCCGGCCTCCCCGCCCCCGGACACGCCGTCACTGGCATCGGTCCCGTTCATGACCCGCCCCCTTCCGGTCGTTCCTGATCGAACAGCCTGTACCCAACAGTAGTGCGGGCCACACGACTGTTCGATCCCACCCAGGACGCGGGGGGACTCGAACTCTCCGCCTCGTCGCTCGGGGTGGTGTTCCTCATCCTACACCCGCTGAAGCGACCCAGACGCTGGGACAGCGTTCATGAGGCCCGCTCCGCGGGCTCCAGCAGGCGGTCGTATCCTCCGCTACGAACGGTCGGAGCCACCGCGCTGTCTCGCTCGATCACGGCTCCCCCCCACACGGCCCGCAACCGACGCCTACCCTCCCGCGGACTCGAAGATCAGCGACTCGTTGCCACCCTCGTCGTAGAGGGTCAGCGTGCCCTCGGACAGGGTGAAGGACCGAGCCTCCCCGAGCAGGGTCAGGTAGATCGTCTCCGCGCGCATCGCCGGTTCAGAGCCTCCCATGAGGGTACCGGCGATCTCCCCCACCTCGAACGCTCCGCCCCCGCTTGCCGCGTAGGACCCGCTGTAGCTGTTGACCCCGCTCCCGCCCGAGATCCGCCCGTCGGAGAAGGTCGCTGTGATGTCGAATTCGCCCGGGTACAGGGAGCTGACCGTCCAACCCACCAGCTTCCAGCTGGTCCCATCAAGGTCGTTCCCCGACGAGCACCCCGCGAGCATGGCCAGGGCCAGCATGCAGGCGGCAACAGCGGCGACGGCAGTGAAGGGAGCGAAGGGGGCGGCGAATGGACTGGTTGTCGTTCTGCGGGGGCGGATCATGTCGCACCTCGATTGATAGACCTGTACTCGACGGCCGATCCCCAAGCCGTCAGTTGCTCTCGGTATCGATGAACGCGTGGGGATAGGAGGGCCGGCGCTTCTGAAACGACAGAATAGTGGGTTTCTGAATCACGCCGGCGTCGATATTCACCGCCCACCGAATGGTCTCGTTCTGCGCCCAGCTTTCGTAGCCCGCCACCACAGTCGGTAGGTGGACGATGAGAGCGCCGGAGATACATCGCGAGGCACTTTCCCACAGGTAGCTCGGCGTGTGATCGACGGCGTAGTAGTCCACCGTTCCGATCTTGAACATCGGATCTTTGAACGTGGTTGGTTTGGCGAAGTAGAACCCCATGCCCTCGTCGCAACTGACATCGATGATCAGGCAGCCTGACTTGAGGCGTGCCCTCTCGTCCTCGTCCACGAACGTGAGCGGATGATCAGGCTCTTGAAGGGTCCCGTTGACGATGATGTCCGACTCACCGATCAAATCGATCAACGGTCGCTCGCTGCCATCGTGCTCCACCACCACCATACGCGCTTCGCCCTCCATGCCTTCGCGGATGCGCACGTAGTGGCAATCGAGCACTTCCTCGCGCACCTCGTGGTCGGGACGCTGGATGCAGATGGTGATGTCCCGGAACCCGCGTGCTTTGAGGGCGTAGATGGCCCCGCGGCTGACGGCGCCGAAGCTGAAGATGATCGTCTTGCGTTGGTTTCCGTAGTGTCCGTCGATGCCCTTGAGCCGCAGGGCATGCAGGACCCCGCAGTAGCCGGCCATTTCGTTGTTCTTGTAGAAGGTGTGGCGGCCGATCTGTCCGTTCGGTCCCCATACGAACATATCCTCGAAGGCGATGAGCGTCAGTCTGCGATCGATCGCGGCCTGAGTGAGGGACTGCTGCTGCACGCAATGTACCCAGCCCCACAGGATTCCCCCTTCACGGAGTTCCAGAAGATCATCCAGCGTCGGCTTGGCGATGATGACCGTGCCGAGGTCGGCCAGTAGCTCGGCGCGTGGGGCGATACCACCCGTCTGAGCGGCGATCTCCGAGTCTGCGATGCCGAACGGTGCTCCGTAGCCTTCCTCGAATATGAGGCGACGGCGAATATGTTCGGGAAGGCGGGGCAGATGCTCTGGATGGATGGGAACCCGTTGCTCGTCCGCCTTCCTTGAAGTGCCAATGACGCCCAGTGTCAATTCACCCATGTCGTTTCCCCTCTCTCGAGACGCCCAGTGATTGTAACTTCAGGAGGGGATTCCCAATCCTCTTGGAGGGCTTCTCGGCTCTCCAAGGAGTGTCTCGTCCGCGAGGCGGTGCGGGTTCATCTTCGGATCTGCGACTTCCTCTGCGACGAGCCCTTGGCGGCCACTCTAGCCCTCAACAGCGAGCTGGAGGTAGGCGGCGCTGCTCCGGAGCCTCACCGGTGAGACCATGGACGCCCTCGCCAACCTGCTCCGCCAGGCCGACCCCTCTATCCCCCGCACTACTTGTAGTGTCCCTCAGTATTGTACATTTGGAATCCACGACTACGGCAGTCGCAGCCAACGTACGAGGAGGACAGCATGCGCAGGTTCTGTATCGGTTTGACCGTCGTCGCCATCCTCAGCCTGACGATAGTGGGGTGCGGAAGCTCTGACAACGGCGCTGCGGAGAAGCCCTCAGCCACCGAGACGTCCACCACGCAGTCCTCGAGCACGCCGTCCTCGAGCGCCGATACCCCGACCACCCAGACCCCGACCACTCAGACCCCGACCACGGCCCCCGCCGACGACACCTGGACGACGGTCGCCACGCTACGCTCCAGCGACCCACCCTGGAACGACATGCCCGGCATCCTAATCAGTGAACCCTTTGCCGTCACCGGCGATCTCCAGGTAGTGCTCGATATGCCGGATGCCGGTGACATGGATGGCGTCATCGCCGCGATCGTGGCGGCCGACAAGGCTTCCGATGTCAGCGCGCTCCTCGGCGCCCTCGGGGATGCGGCGATCGTGACCATGATGCCCGCGGCGCCGACCCAAGAGGTCTCGGGCCTGGACGGCACCTACGTGCTCGTGAATTCGGTGCCCACGGCCAAGGAGTGGTCGCTGGACGTACAGACCAAGCCCTGACGACCAAGGGGGCCGCGGCCTGACGGCCGTCGAACCCGCGAATCGGAACACCCGAGCACGATCGCGTGAGGGTGCTGGCTCCTGGCCAACTAGGCCAGGCGGGGCCCACTCAGCTCCGCGCACACGCCACCCTCATCGGAGGCGAACCTGAGTTCCCCTCGCGGAGTCGAAGGAGCGCTTCGCCCGCGGCGATCATCGCAGTGAACCGTCCTCCGCCCGCTTCACCCACTCCCTCGCGAGCAGAGAGTACCGCACGTGATCCACCCAGCGGTCGTACAGCCATTCGGCCTCGCGGGTAATCCCCTCATTCGTGAATCCGAGTCGCTCCGGAATCGCCCGGCTTCGCGCGTTGCCCACTGCGGCGGGGATGGCGACGCGATTCAGCCCGAGCACGCCGAACGCATGATCGATGAGGGCGCCGCACGAGCGGGTCATGAGCCCTCTGCCGACAACTTCCCGACTCAGCCAGTAGCCTATCTCGACGGACTTGTTGGCCTGATTGATCGGGTGATATCCGACGATCCCGACGATCCGTCCGCCCTGGACTATCACGCAGGTGAGTCCCAGCTCGTCCTCGTTCTGCTTGACCGCCGACGCGATGAACTGCCGAGTGTGAGTGACTTCGGTGTTGGCGTCCACCCACGGCAGCCACTCGCGGAGATGCGCGCGGTTGGCGTCGACCAGCGCGAAGAGCTCCTCTGCGTCGGCCTCGGCGATGGAGCGGAGGTGGGTGTCCTCGTCTAGGCTGTGGTGGAAGACGTGCACGCGCGCTCTCGCGGCGGGTCGCTCTTGCGGGCGAATGGATTCCACATGCCCCAAGTCCCCCCTCTTGATCTTGCCGGCAGTCTGCGACACACCGCCGAACTCCCAAGGCCGCGGTGCCTCTCGGTCTGCCAACTATGTTACCTCAGGCGCTTGCTCACACGAGGGGCGACCGCACCTCGAAGCGAGCCCCCCCCGAACGGGCTCTCGACCACGCGAGCTTCCCCTCCATGCGCTCTGGCCACGTCGCGCACAAGTGGGCGTCGTGGAGCCGGCGGAGAGCTACCTCGAGCTGCGCCCGCCGGCTGGCTGCCACCGGGCTCCTCAGCTTGTGCGAGGCGTCGGACACGAACCGTCGCTGACTCGCGGAGGCGGGTTGTTGGGTGACTGCGTCTGCACAGGAGACCCCAGTCCCGCTGCAGTTGTCCACGCGACGCTCTGCGCGAGATCACAGCCGGGGCCCCGCGTTGACGATCACGGGCAGCTTCCCCTTCCAGGCATCCCACGCCTCCGCATCCACAGCCAACTCGCACATGAAGTGCGCCACGTTGGCCATGGCGGTGCTGTCCGGAGCGAAGACACTGCTCACGAGGCCCTCGTGCAGCGTGTACTCCGAGACGTCGCCTTCCAGGAGCGAGTCCGGCCGCACCGCCACCCACTGCGCGAACGGATCGGCCGTCCCCACGCTGTCATGGAGGAAGCTCGCAGCTTGTTGGTTGTCCTTGGCCGGAGGGACCACGCGGCGGAGCATCCACACGACGGCCTTCTCGAACAGCCCACGACGCGTGTCGAGGCCCCCAGGGTGATTAACCGAAACGCTGCCCATGAGGATGAACTTGACCGGCTTGGCGGGCTGCAGCGCTTGGATCCCGCGACACAGTCTGGTCGTGGCCCGCGTGACGAGGTCGCGCGGCGGTCCAAAGATACCCTTGAAGCTCGCAACGTGACCCAGGCACGAGATGACGGCATCGCAGCCACGGAGGTGACGTTGCAGATCCTCATCGCTCAGAGACAGCAGATCGGCCTCGACCACGGTCAGGTTGGGGTCCTCCACGACGCCCGCCGGGAGCTTCTCGGCGGATCTCACGATGGCGCGCACGCTGACGCCGCGGCCCAGAAGCTGCTCCAAGACGCGCCGACCGGTGCGCCCGGTCCCGCCAACGAGAAGAACGGTCTGCTGCGTAGCCATCGCAGTGTCTCCTTGTGTTGCCTTGCGGGAACCTCAGTGACGAGCACCGTCAGGGCGGAGCCCAAGCCTGCTACGACTACCCGAGGAGAGCCTGATGCAATCGCCGGAGGCGGCGGAGCCGGGTGAGGTGAACGTCGGGGTCGGCCTTACAAAGGCCGCACCTCACGCGGCCTGAGAAACCGACTGCCTGACGTTCCGACCTACCGGCCTGCCGGCCGTCGTCGGGTCGCCCATCCTTCTAGCCTGCGAACCTCCCGATGCGCTCGAGCCACTCGTCCTCGCCGGTCTCGTCGATATGCGCCCTCCCTTGTTCGAGTATGGTCCGCACGGCCGCCTCCACGCGCGCCGTGTAGGTGGGCAGCGGGGCCACCGCAGCCGCAAGCTGCACCTTCATCCGCTCCGCCTGAGTGAGGTGGGCGGCGGGCGGCGATGTCGAGGGTCCGACGCGCGAGTCCCACTTTGGCGCTGGCCCTGGTGGCCAGGGGCACGCGCCCGGGATCGGTAGCAGCGACTCTCGCGAACGCATCGCGTGCGTCGCCGACCCCTTCGGCTACCACGAACTCCCGCGAGAAGAGGCAATCTTAGTCAGTGCAGGCCAGGCCCGGATGACGGGGGACAGTGAACGGAGTCGGAGGCTCAGACGGAAGAGGCGCAGGCGCGCAGGCGCGCACCGCCTCGCCCGCAGTGGTTGTTGTGGTTTCGTATCAGTCCGAGGGTCCGCGCGCCCTTCGGCGCTGTTCTCACGGGCGCACATAAGCTGGGGTCCTACTAACACGAAGACATCATCTCGTTAGGAACCGTCAAGAAAAAAGTAGGATATAGGCTGGGGGTGGCGAAGTAGTGTCCCATGATCGACGAACAGGCCATAGGAGAGCGTTACCGGGCGCTGGCGGGAGAGCTCGATGAGAGGCGTCGGCGCCTGTGGGCGGCGGCGGAGGCGCGGGTGTGCGGGCGTGGCGGGGTCGCCGCCGTGGCGCGGGCCACGGGGATCTCGGTGGGCACCATCACG
>JAHJSA010000058.1 GCA_018830645.1 Actinomycetota bacterium | reverse complement strand
CTCCCGGTGAAGGACGTCTACCTCCACCCCCTCCACCGCGGCTACCGGCGCATCCTCGGCGCTCCCGTCTGACCGCCGCGTGGCTGGTCCGGGCGCACCGTCGCCATGCTGCCTATGCAGGGGTTGGCCGAATACTTACGGGACGTCAATTCCGGCGGAGGCGATGAGCCCGGCAAAATCGTCACCGGCTTCCGGCCCAAAATGACCTGTTGCATAATCCAAGTCGTAGAAGTTGATGGCGTGAACGAAGTCGTGCAGGACGGTGGCCTTGGATGGTCGTCGGATCTTCGCAACGAAGGCCGTCTCGTCGCCCAGAGCATCGTCAATCGAGGGCTCAGCGTCGGGGCCGGCGTGAACGGTTTCGACCGCTCGCGCCGCGAACGAATAGGCGTATGTGAAGTCCAGATGCCGATATGTCATCCGGTGTTGCCCCTAAACGTGTTTACGCATCAGCTGCGCGCCGATGCCCTGCACTCAGTCTAGCGCTTGTCGCGTCTGCTGGCTGCGCTGGTTAGCCATGAGACGATCCAGCCTCGAGGCGTCTTCCCAGTGCAACTGATGCCAAAGTCAGCGCCTCGATGTCGCTGTCCAGTCCAGAAAGGAACGGAATACCCGCCCCCCCTTTGCGCATCAGCTCAACATAGCGATGGATTGACTCCCAATCCGGGTTGGGATAGCGCAATGCCTGGTATAGGGCATCGACGCTAATACGGTTGTCCGTCAGGAAGTCTCTCAGGAGAGGAGGCATCTGGGCCTCAGTCGTGTACTTCGCGAAGACGTCGTTGATGGTCCCCTCCGCGGGGAAAGCCGCTCGCACCAGCGCGACCATTTCCGGCAGCTTGTGGTTCTTGGCAACCGGCTTGCTTCCGGCGAGCAAGAAGCCCTTCGCGAGCAGCTCAATACCGTGAAGCAGGTTGAAGAGCAACGGGATGATGATGCGGTGATCGCTCCAGCGAGTGGCTTCTCTGTAGTCCGCGGCTACGTCCCGGTCGGGATCGTAGTCCTGGATATGAACCCAGGTGTTCTTGTGCGCCACAGCCTCGCGCGCGACACTCTGCACGAGGTCGAGATACTGCAGACCTGTCCTCCAGAACGCGTGAGCCACGCGAAGCCCGTTGTCACTCAAGTAGTCCCCCTGGCAAACCACACATCTGCAGTCTACCGAACTCGACAATCGACGACATGCAGTGCAGCCCATGCATCGCGACGGTGCCAGCGTCGAGATTCCTGGAGGGACCTCCCGCAGCGACAGCCGGCACCTCCGGCTCCACGCCGTGAATACATGGTCAGACTTCCATGAGAAACCAGCCGGCGTCAAGAACGCCTCTCAGGTTGATTCTCTCTCCTCTGCTCGCTTCCTGTCGTCCCTCTTCGGCCGCGAACAGCCAAGACCATGGCCACGCTTCCATTCGCACTCCGTCGGGAGCCCACGGCGTGACCCTGAGCACGTTGGGGTCCGATCAGGGGAAGCGCTGGCTGCAGATCGGCCTTGGGGACGGCACCGGGTTTGGTTTCATTCTGTGCGGCCGAATCTGCCTGCGCAGTCGCCTCAACAAGGCCCCATCGCCGGAGACCCGAGTTCGGACCGAAGGGCCGAGAATGTAGCGGGCGGCTCCGACCAGGAGCCAACGCACATAATCTTCTCCGGCTTTGGTAATGCGGAGCTGGGGGAGAGTGTGCCAGAGTCGGCCTGCAGGGGGTGCAGGCCCCACCTAGGAGCCCACCGCGCGGCTCTTCGGGAGGGCCCCCGTTCAGACCAAAGGCCTATGGAGTTCGCTCTTCCTACTGATCATGCTGATACATCAGACCAAGCGCGGCCGTGACCAGACTCACGCCCTGGGGGCTACTCGACGGGAGAGAAGTCACATGACAGGCAGAACACTAGTGGATACTTTACAGCCTCAATCGGATAACGTAGTATCCATGTATGATGACCAACGGCCCTCTGGAGACTCTCTTCGGCACCAAGGCGCGCATTGTGCTCCTGCGCCGCCTGGCCCGTGAGTCACACCCCTTGAGCGCGCGCCAACTCGCCCAGCTTGCCGGTCTGACGCATCGTGCCGTGGTCGCCGCCCTCGAACCCCTGGTAGAGGAAGGGATCGTGGGCAAGCGCACGGCGGGTCCGGCCTACCAGTACTCGCTGCAACGACAGCACATGGTGGTGGAGACGATCCTGCTGCCAGCTTTGGCTGCGGAGGAGGCACTCCCGGGCCTCGTGAAGAGCGAGCTGGTCGCCATGTTCGCCCCGGTCGCCGTCTCCGTCACTCTGTTCGGGAGCACCGCTCGGGGCGAGGACGTGCCGGGCAGTGACGTGGACGTGCTTGTTGTGGTGCGGAGTCGGGGCCGGTGCGACCAGGTCGAGGGACTCGTTGAAGCCGAGCGAGGCCGTTTCTTCCGCAGATTCGGCCGACCGCTGTCCGTCCACTGTGTGGCGCAGGCCGACCTTTCCGGACAGTTGCCTCCGTTCGTTACGGCGGCGGCCGATGAAGGCGTGCTGCTCTTCGGCAAAGGCCTGGCCACACTCGAACCCGTCCGTGAGTAGCCGCAGGACAAGACCGGTCCGCCGAGACCACGCCTTCTCGTATCTTGCCAAGGCCCAGGAATTTCTGGCCGTCGCCGAAGCCGCGCGCAACGATGGCCGTTGGGACGCTGCTGGCCTGAACGCAGTCCACGCCGTGATCTCGGCGGCGGATGCCGTCATGGTGTTCCGCGGTGGCATACGCAGCGCCGAACAGGACCATCGAGCCGCCCGCGATCTTCTGGAGGGAGTGGTCGGTCCGGACGCCAAACCACCGCTCCGGCACTTGACCGCTGTTCTGGCGAAGAAGAACCTCGTGGAATACGAGCAGAGGCGGCTGACCGAAAAGGAGGCCGAGGAGATGCTCGTCCACGCCGAACGCTTCCTCGCGTGGGCCCGCCAAATGCTGCCGCCGCCTCCCGAGCGCTGAGTCGACGGGACGTACCTCGCGGAGCCCGTGTCTCCTCACCGCCGCCACGCCTGCTACCATGGTGCCTCCGGCCCACGCACCGACAAGAGACCCAAACATGCCCCTCACCACATACCACGACACCCGGGCCCTCGACCCCACGCCCCGCACGTTCACCGACGTGGTCATCAAGGGCATCGCCGAGGGCGGCGGACTCTACGTGCCCGAGTGGTTGCCGGAGCTGGAACTCGCCACCATCCTCGGCTTGGCCGCCCTCCCCTACCACGCGCGGGCTTTCGAGGTGTTTCGGCGCTTAGGCATCGACGTGCCGGAGGCCCGGCAGGCGGAGTTGCTCGCCGAGGCCTACGGGGCCAACTTCGACAATCCCGCCGTAGCGCCCGTCGTGGCCGGCGGTGACGCGGCCCCGGGCATGCACGTGCTCGAACTCTGGCACGGGCCGACGTCGGCGTTCAAAGACATGGCGCTCCAGTGCATGCCCCTTTTCTTCTCCGAGGCCGTGGCCATGCGCCGCGCCGCCGGCGCCGACGTGCCCGACTTCCTCGTGCTCGTGGCCACCTCCGGCGACACCGGCAAGGCCGCCCTCGAGGGCTTCGCCGACCGCGAGAACACCCGCATCGCCGTGCTCTATCCGGCCGGAGGGGTGTCCGAGATCCAGCGCCGCCAGATGGTGACCCAGCACGGGGCCAACGTGGCCGTCTTCGGAGTGGAAGGCAACTTCGACGACTGTCAGAATGCGGTCAAGGCCGCCTTCGCCGACCCCGACTTCAACGCCCTCCTCCGGCGCGACCACCACACGGAGCTCTCGTCAGCGAACTCCATCAACTGGGGACGGCTGCTGCCGCAGATCGTCTACTACGTCAGCGCGTATGCCGACGTGGTGGCCTCCGGCGCCCTGGAACCGGGGGCTCCGCTCGACGTGTGTGTGCCCACCGGCAACTTCGGCAATATCCTGGCCGCCCTCTACGCCAAGCGCATGGGCGTGCCGCTCGGCCGCCTTCTCTGCGCGAGCAACGAGAACGACGTGCTGGCCGATTTCATCGCCACCGGCACCTACGACATCCGCGAGCGGCCCTTCGTGACCACGCCCTCGCCTTCGATGGACATCCTCATCTCGAGCAACCTGGAGCGGGCCCTCTTCGAACTCTGCGGCGACCCGGAGCGCATCCGGGGTTGGATGACCGAGCTCACCCTCAACAAGAGCTTCACCGTGGACCCGGACACCCGCGCCGCCATCCAGGACCTCTTCCTGGGCGACTCCGTGGACAACGACGAGAGCCTGGCTGTCATCCGCCGCGTGCTCGCCGACACCGGCCGTCTTCTCGACCCGCACACCGCCGTGGCCTGGGCCGTGGCCGAGCGCCACAAGGGCGTCGCCCCCGTGCTGGTGGTGTCCACCGCCCACTGGGCCAAGTTCGCGGCCGACGTCTACAAGGCGCTGCGAGCCGTCCCCTACGGCGCCCCGCTACCCCCCGACGCCGCCGGCCTCACCGAGTTCCAACTGCTCGAGGAAGTGCTGAGGATGGCCCCCGACGAGACGATCCCGGCCGGGCTGGCCGAGCTCGTGGACGCGCCGGTGCGCTTCAACACGGTGATCGCGCGGGGTCGCGAGGCGGTGGAGGGCGCGGTGTTGGAGTGGCTGACGGAGGGGTAGGCCGACGCCGGGCGCTACGGCGGTGCGCCAGCTCGCCGCACTACTGGGGCGGGCGGATGCGCGCCTTCGCGAAGACCCCGGGACGCGGGCTGATGTCGAGTTGATGGGGCTGCGCCGCACCCATTCAGGAGTGCGATCCCGATGGGTCGCCTGTGTGGGGCCGGCCGACGAGAAGCTTCCGTTTCGTGCCGACGCGGGAGATCTCGCGCGTGTAGTGTCTGCCATCTTTGTCGACGGCGACGCTCTTGGACAACACCACAGCCGCCGCCAAGGGGTCGACCTCCGGCACCCGCCCAGTGACTACCCTCTCCAACCCACCCGAGACCTCGGCATAGACGCCATCCACGTTGAGGCCGTTTCTGAGCAGGGTCTTTCAGAGCGTTCTTGGTACCCTCGTTTCCGTCCGTGGCCGCGAGGCCCAGTTTGAGCCCCGCATTCGTTGTCTTGAACCCGGCGAAGCCGGCGACGTTGCCGTCGTCATCCCGGAGAATGACCCACCGATTGAACTCCAGCAGCGCCTCAGGCATTTGGATGTTGAGCCTACGATCGATGTCACCATATTGGACCTCATACAGTCGATAGACCTCGGTGATGTCGTCCCCCTGAAGGAATTCGATTGGATCGATGGCTTGGTATGGGCCCTCGTCCTCGCACAGCCAATCGAAGACGCTCTCCAAGGAGCCGGCCTTGAGGTCGGCGACCAGGAAGGCGCCATGCTTCATTGACCGGCTTCGTCCACGACATCGCTTGTCGCATCACCCAATACCTCATACAGACCCAAGTCGCGCGCCTCTGCGAGGACACGAGAGACCTTGGCTCGCTGAGCAAGCCGATCAAGGGCCGTTGGATTCTTCATGCGACGCTTCAGGGAGCTTGCCTCTCCAGCCGCCAGCGGAAAACCCGAAACGCCCCACAGGCACTCTAGGTCACTCATGGGCAGCTGACCTAGTTCCTCGAGTGCCGGGCCGCGAATATGCTGCGGTGCATCTGAAAGCAGTTCCTCCACGATCAGCAGCGCTAGTAGTACGTTCCAACAATAACGTTACGTAATGAGCTATACTTGCCATGGTCCTGTTCCGACTCACGCATGGAGGCAACCATGGCGGGAAAGTCGAGGCGTGCGGCTCTGGTGTTGACGGAAGACGAGAAGACATTGCTCAAGGGACTGGCCCAATCGAGAACGGCGCCGGTGCGTGAGGTGGAGCGTGCCCGGGTGCTCGTCGGTTACGCCGAAGGCATCTCCATCACCGATCTCAAACGACGGGTCGGCCTCAGTCGTCCGGCGATCTACCGGTGCATCGACAAGGCACTGGCGGCCGGCGTGCGCATGGGACTGAAAGACGCCTACCACCGTCCCCACGAACCCGAGATCACCGATGAGGCCAAGGCCTGGGTGGTGAACATCGCCTGCACCAAGCCCAAAGACCATGGTCTGGCGGCGGAGGTGTGGTCTATCTCCGCCCTGGCCCGCTTCGTCTCCGAACACGCCGAGGCCGCGGGTTTCCCCCGGCTCGCGCACGCAGGCAAGAGCACCGTATGGCGCATCCTTAACGAGAGTGACATCAAGCCCCACAAGATCCGTTACTACCTGGAGAAGCGCGATCCGGACTTCGACCGCACGATGCAGGAGGTGCTCTTGGTCTATCGGGAGGTCTCGCTTGAGCGCGCGGGGACTGTTGAGGACGGACAACCTCGTCCCCGCTACACCGTGAGCGTGGATGAGAAGCCCGGGGTGCAGGCGCTCGGTCTGGTCGCCCCCGACCGTGCGCCCGTTCCGGGCAAGGCTTCCACCATCGCGCGCGACTACGAATACCGCCGCCACGGCACCGTCTCCATCCTGGCGGGCATTGACCTGCACTCGGGCCACATCTTCGCCGGCGTGGAGGACCGCCATCGCAGCCTGGAGTTCATCGGACTGCTCAAGAAGCTCGACGAGTACTACCCGCCCCAGGCGACCATCCGCGTGGTGCTCGACAACCACTCGGCCCATATCTCCCGGGAGACCATGGCCTATCTCGCCACCCGGCCGGGGCGCTTCCAGTACGTGCACACGCCCAAGCACGGCTCCTGGCTCAACCTCATCGAGTGCGTCTTCTCCAAGATGGCCCGGACCTTCCTGCGCCACATCCGGGTGGATTCCACCGAGGAGCTGAAGGCGCGCATCCTGCTGGGTATCGACGAGTTCAACGCCTCCCCGGTGGTGTTCCGCTGGAACAAGTTCGATCTGGGGTTGCTTTGATGTGTAACTCTTGTTCAGGAACGGACTACTAG
>JAHJSA010000057.1 GCA_018830645.1 Actinomycetota bacterium | reverse complement strand
GCCCGGATGGAGCAGATCTCAGCGGAGGCGGGTGAGCTGCTCCTCGGTCAAACCGCCCCGGCGAAACCACCTCGGTCGGCGAAGGGCTGAGCTGCACGGGGTGGGGGGCCATATGGTCGGCGAGAAGTGCGGAACGTCAGCCTGGAGGTGTGGGAATTCATCAATCAGCCAGGCGACATGGCGGCGGACATGATGGGTGGGATGGGCGGGATGGAGGAAGAAATGGCCCACCCGATGCACGTACATGGGCTGCAATTCCAAGTCCTGGAGCGGCAGGTGCGCCCAGAGATGGCCGCCAACTGGGAAACCGTAAGCGCCGGCTACGTTGACGAGGGTTGGAAGGATACGGTGCTCGTGATGCCGGGCGAACGAGTCAGGCTCTTGCTGAAGTTCGAGGATTTCACCGGCCTGTATCTGTATCACTGCCACAATCTGGAACACGAGGACCTGGGGATGATGCGCAACTACCGTGTAACCGCGTGATTGCCGGTCCTAGGGGAAAAGAGCCGCGGGAACGCTCGGGTTGCGGTCCATGAAGAAGGCCTTGGCCGTGGGAGCTGCTTCCCTGTCGTCCTCTCCGGCGGCTCCCCAGATGTCCACGACCGACCACGACCCCGAGCGGGAGCGCAGCAGGAAGCTGAGACTCTCGTACTTTGCGGTGCCGTCGGTCGATTCGGGACGTACTTGGGAGAAGGCCCACACACCCAGTACTCGCAGTTCATCGACCACGAAGACCACGTCTGACGGCATGCCGTGAGAGGCCATGTAGGCCCGCTGGGCATCCATGATCGAGTCGCGCTCGGCAGTGCCCTTGGCCGGAGTGTAGACGGTGGAGGCGGTGGTCGAAGTCGTGGGCGCAGCCGTGGTGGTGGAGGCCATGCTGGTGTCCGTGGTCGTCGTGGGCTCGGGGGTGAGCGTCGGGGTGACCGAGGTGGTAGAGGCCAGCGTGGTCGTGGTGGTGGAGTCGGTGTCGCACCCCACCAGCAGTCCGGAGACGATGAGGAGTCCCACTAGTGCGAGGAGCCCCAACCGCGCGGTGAGCTTCGTCGAATCGAGCGCGACAGACTGCATGGTGTCTCCTCCGGCGTGTCGTCTGACCAGGTGCCTCGGAAGAACGATATCGCGCGCGGGACTTCGGACGCAACGCGAGGTGCCGTGCGTCGATTACCGTGTCACTCCGAACGGCTCCGTCGGATGCGACCCTCCACCTCAGGCAGGCGGGCCACCAGGAGCAGCGCCAGGACTACCGCGTAGGCCCACTGCTCGAAAGTGATGAACTTGACGGCCCACAGGTAGTGAAGGGTGGCCAGCACTCCGGCTGCATAGGCCAAGCGGTGCAGACGCTTCCAGAGGGCGCCGAGTCGGCGGGCGGCCTTTCGTGTGGAGGTCGCGGCCAGGGTGAGCAGGATGAGGAACGTCGCCAAGCCGATCACGGCGTAGCGCTTCTCGAGGACTCCGCCCACGATCAGGTCCCACCTGAACCCGAAGTCCAGCCCCACGAAGATCAGCATGTGGATGGTGGCATAGCCGAACGCGTAGAGTCCGAGTGTTCGGGCGAGGGGTCTGAGCGCGGTCACGCCGGTGACGACGACCGCCGGGCGTGCGGCAAGGGACAGCAGCAGGAGGATGAAGGCCGGTTTGCCGGTTCGAAGGGTGAGATCGTGTATGGGGTCGAAGCTGAGCCCGCCCGTGAGCGTCTGCCAGAGGAGGTAGGCCAGCGGCGCCAAGGCGCCGGCGTGGGCGGCGATCCGAAGTAGGAGCGCGCCAGTAGAGAGCCGGCGGGCCGCCGACGCGTCAGGTTGCGTTCGTTCAGCCACTCTCAGTAGTTCTCGCGGAGGTCCATGCCCGCGTACAAGGGGGCGACTTCGTCGTAGCCGTTGAAGAGCAGCGTGTCGATACGGCCGAAGTCGCCGATGCGCCTCTCGGTCTTCTGCGACCAACGGGGGTGATCCACCTCGGGGTTCACGTTGGCGTAGAAGCCGTACTCGCGGGGGCCGGCCTCCATCCACAGGCTCTCGGGCATCTCGCTTACGAGGTCGATGCGCACCACCGACTTGATCGACTTGAACCCGTATTTCCACGGCACCACCAGGCGGATCGGGGCTCCGTTCTGGGGCAGGAGCCGCTTGCCGTAGAGGCCGGTTGAGAGGATGGTGAGGTCGTGTATCGCCTCATCGAGGCGTAGTCCTTCGACGTACGGCCAGGCGAAGCGGTGGCGTTGGCCGGGCAGACGCTCGGGGTCGTCCAGGCTCTGGAAGCGTACGTAGCGGGCCTCCGACGTGGGCTTCACGTCGTCCAAGAGCAGGCGCAGCGGGAAGCCCAGCCAGGGGATCACCATCGACCAGCCCTCCACGCACCGCATGCGGTAGACGCGCTCCTCCTCGGGATACAGGGCGAGCAACTCGTCGATGGAGTATTTCCGCGGAGACTCCACCATGCCGCCCACTTCCACCGTCCAGGGCTCGATGACAAAGTCTGCGGCCAGCGAGGCCACCTCTTCCTTGTCGAGTGAGAACTCGTAGAAGTTGTTGTAGTTGGTGATGGCGTCGAACGAGGTGAGCTCGTCGGGGGTGGGGGTTCCGCCGGGCGCCGCCGTGGTGCCCGAGCCGCCCGTGGAGCCGCCTGTCTCGCCGGTCTCCCCGCCGATGCCGCAGCCGGCCAGCAGGGCGCTGCCGGCGAGCGCCGCCACGCCTACCATGAACTTGCGGCGTGAGAGGTAGACGCTCTCTGGGGTGATCTCTGATGGGTCGATCTTCGTCATCGTAGTAGATTCGCAGTTGGCCCGCGTATACACTCATGCGTGGCAGGTGTTGGGCGACGAGCGGTACCGTCGGGTGGCCGAGGAGACCCTCGACTACGTGGTGCGCGAGATGACACACCCCGACGGCGGCTTCTACAGCACCCAAGACGCCGATTCGGAAGGCGTGGAGGGGGAGTTCTTCGTCTGGACGGTCGAGGAGGTCGAGGCGGTGCTCGGGCTCGAGGACGCGGCCCTCTTCATGGCTGCGTACGATGTGACCTCGGGCGGCAACTTCGAGGGGCGGTCGATCCTTCGAGTGATTCGCACCGCGGAGGAGCTTGCGGCAGCCGAGGGCCTCGAGTCAAGGGAGGCCGAGGAGCGCCTGGCTTCGGCGCGGGCCCGCCTGATGGCCGTACGCGAGAAGCGGGTGCGACCCGCGAGGGACGAGAAGATCCTCGCGGCGTGGAACGGTCTCATGATCGCCGCGTTCGCGGAGGCCGCAGCCGCGTTCGGGCGTTCGGACTACCGCGTGGTGGCCGAGCGGGCCGCGGCCGTCGTGCTGGCCCGCCACCGCGGCCTCGACGGGCGTCTGCTGAGGTCGTGGAAAGACGGACGTGCCCGCTTGAACGGTTATCTTGAGGACCACACGCACATGATCGAGGGCCTGCTCGCCCTCTACCAGACGGACTTCTCGCCGGTGTGGTTCGCGGCAGCGAGAGAACTCGCCGATGTCATGCTCGGGGCGTTCGCCGCACCCGCCGCCGGCTTCTTCGACACCCGCGACGACCACGAGACCCTTATCGTTCGACCCCAAGATTTCCAGGACAACGCGGTGCCCTCAGGGAACTCTATGGCCGCCACGGTTCTCTTGAAACTCGCGGCTCTGAGCGGCGAATCTCGGTATCAGATGGCGGCCGAAGGGGCGCTGGCCGGCATCCAAGGGTTCCTCGCGGGCCACCCCCTCGCGTTCGGGCAGTGGTTGATCGCCCACGACGCCGCCACCGGCGGCGGCGGAGAGATCGCCATCGTCGGCTCCCCCGACGATCCCGCCACGCGTGCACTCGTCAAGGTGGTTCGCGAGCGCTACCGCCCCGGGTGGGTGGTGGCGGCGGGGCCGCCCGTGGGCACGGCCGCCGCGCCACCGGTGGTTCCGCTTCTGGAAGACAGGCACCTCGTCGACGGTCGGTCCGCCGCCCACGTGTGCAGGGAGTCGACCTGTCGCGCGCCCATCACCGACCCGGAGGCACTGAGGGTGGAGCTGGATTCCGCTCAACCCACTCCATGATCTCATCGCGTACGTACACGGGGCCTCGCGGGCGTTCCGCGACCGAAAGAGGGAAGTCGTCGTGCTCGCGGGCCCAGCGCTCCACGGTCACCCGGTCGACGCCGGTGATCTCCGCCACCTGTTCGATGTTGACGAACGCCTCCTTCAAGGCGTCCTTGAAGCGTCCGGCGATCGGGGCGACCGCGGGACCGAGCAGCGTTCCCAGCCGCCGAGCGACGCGTCCGACCCGTTCCGATGCGTTCAGCGCCAGAAGGCGCACGTCGTCGCCGGTGACCATGAAGTAGCGGATGGTGCCGTCGGGTGTCGTGGGGACTCCCCGGTCGTTCCGAGGTCCGGGCGACTTCACCGCCACCACCACGGCGTATCCTTCGCCCCACGGAGCCCTGCCTCCGACGGCGTCGTCCCAGTCGGCGTTTTCGCCCTTGATGCCGTCGAGCCAGTCGCTGAACTCACGCGCTCCCTCGATGGGAACGATGCGTCCGTCGTGCTCCCAGGCCTCAGGATCGATGGGCGTGACGTCTGTCACGGGAGACTGGCCTCGGACGTAGATTCAGACGTGGATTCGGCCGTGGGTGCCGCTGTCGATCCGGCTGCCGATCCGGCGTGCCTCGCCTGGAACAGCTTGACGATGTCGAGCCACAGGTCGGTCTCCTTCTCGATCAGGAACCCGGCCGCTTCGATGTTGTTGCGGGTGCGGCGCGTGATGTTCGCACCCATCATGCGAACCACCATGGGATCGGCCGCTCGCATCACTTGTCTCAGCACGGGTTTCATGGACAAGACGTGCTCGAGCATCAGGAGCCGGCCTCCGGGCCGCAGCACTCGGGCGATCTCGCGAAGCCCCAGCACCGGGTCGGGGACGGAACAGAACACGAAGGTCGTAACCACGGTGTCGAAGGAGTCGTCGGGCAGGTCGAGATGCTGCACATCCATCTCGCGTAGCTCGACGTTCGAACCCAACTCGGCGGCACGGCGGCGCGCGTGGGCCAGCATGCCGGGGCTGAAGTCGATGGCGGTGACCTCGGCGTCCGCGGGGTAGTGGGCTAGGTTCTTGCCCGTGCCGACCCCCACTTCGAGCACCCGAGGGCCCTCGACGAGATCCCACAGGAGGGGCCGCCAACTCCCGAACGCCCGGCGCTCCACCGCCCACTCCATGAGGTCGTAGGTGCGTGCGATCCTGTCGTATCGCTTTCGGGTCCGCTCGGTCGCCCGGCGGGCCCCGGCGTCGGGGTTCATCTCGGTCTCCTGTCTTCGTGTGGGGAGTCGTCCGGGGCGGCCTCGGATCAGCGCGATCAGGCCCGATCGAGTACCGAGCGTACCTTGTTCGCCAACTCGTCGGGCGTGAAGGGCTTCTGCAGCAGGGTGATGCCGGGCTCGAGCCGGCCGTCGCGGACGATGGCGTCTCTCGTGTATCCCGACATGAAGAGGGTGCGCATCGATTCACGCCGTCGGCTGAGCTCCTCCGACACCTGGCGCCCGCCCATCTGGGGCAGTACCACGTCGGAGAGCAGCAGGTGGATGTCCGCCTCGTGGCGGTCCGAGACGTCAAAGGCCTCCGCGGGCGAGTTCGCGGTCAGCACGGTGTAGCCGAGGCGCAGCAAGACACGCTCCGCGAAGCGCAGCACCGCCGGTTCGTCTTCAACCACGAGGATGGTCTCGGATCCGCCGTGCCGCACTTCGTCTTCGGTCTCGGTGCGCGCCGGTGCTGCGAGGTCGAGCGGCGTCTTCGGCAGATACACGCGCAGGGTCGTCCCGTGCTCGGGTTCACTGTGCAGCGTCACGTGGCCGCCGCTCTGCCGCACGATCCCATAGACGGTTGATAGCCCGAGTCCCGTGCCCACACCTTGGGATTTCGTCGTGAAGAACGGTTCGAAGGCCCGGGCCTGGATTTCGGGGGTCATGCCGACGCCGCTGTCTGTGACGGTGAGGATCACGTAGTCGTTCGAAGCTGCCTCTGGGTAGTGCGCGGCGTAGGCTTCGTCGAGGGCGCCCTCTGATGTTTCGAGCGTGACACGCCCTCCAGAGGGCATGGCGGCGCGGGCGTTCGAGATGAGGTTGAGGATCACCTGCTCGATCTGACTCGGATCGGCTTCGATGGTTGCCTTCTCGGCCGTCAACAACGTCTCGAGCGATACGTCTTCCCCGAGTATGCGTTCCAGCACCCTGCTCATGCGCCGCACGGTGTCGTTCAGGTCGATGGGTCGTGGCATGAGCGTCTGGCGACGGGAGAAGGCGAGAAGTTGGCGCACCAAGTCGGCGGCGGCATCAGCGCCGCGGCGCACCTCCAGCAGATCGGCGTGTCCGGCGTGCCCGGGAGGCTGCTCCTGCAGGAGCAGGGCCGCGTACCCGCCGATCGCGGTGAGGTGGTTGTTGAAGTCGTGGGCGATGCCCCCGGCCAGGTTCGCGATGGCTTCCATCCGTTGGCTTTGGTGCAGCTGCCGCTCACTCTCCTTGAGGGCCGCCTCGGCAGTCTTCCTCTCGGTGATGTCGAGCACGGCTCCCACGATCTCTCGCAGCTTCCCGTCGTCTCCGTTTACGAGACGGCGCTCGTCGAGCAGCCAGAGGTAGTGGCCGTCCGCGTGACGGAACCGATATTCCGCCAGGACCCAGCCCTGGGAGAGGGTGATCGCATCGTCCATGTCGGATTGTGCGACGTCCTCGGGATGCACGTTCCTCGACCACCAGTCTGGTTCGAGGGCGGCTTCGGCGTCGTAGCCCAGCACGTTGGAGACATTCCGGCTTATCCAGGTGGTTCGGAGCCCCTCTTCGGTGGGTTCCACGCTGTAAGTGATGGTTGGGCTGAGCGCGAAGAGCTCCTCGAACCGGCGTGCTGTGGCCTTCGCCCGTTCTTCGGCGTCTCTGCGGGCCGTGATGTCCCGGGATATCCCGAGCACGGCGCGCGGGACTCCGTCGTCTCCGGGAAGGGGCACGAGCGTGGTGCTCAGCCACGTGGTGCGGTCGCCGAAGCGCGTCTCGCTCTCGATGCTCATGGGCGTCCCGGTCCGAAGGACCGCGGCCAATTGGCTCTTCTGCTGGGCGGCCAATTCGGGTGGGAACACTTCGCTACGGGGCTTCCCGATCAGCTCTTCAGGTGTCAGGCCGAACTGCTGCGCCGCCGTCTGGTTCACGTACTCGATGCGGTCGTCGGCGTCGATGATGAAGATCATGTCCTGGGCGGTCTCAGCCAGGATACGGTAGCGTTCCTCGCTGTCGGCCAGGGCGCGGCGCGATCTGTGTTCCGCGGTGGTGTCGATCAGCGTGTGCAGGTACAGACGTTGGCCGGTGCTGTTCAGCCCGGGGAGAGGGTAGGCCGACGCGCGGACCCAGGTGTCGTCGCCCTGGTTGAGTTCCACCGCCTCAGCGCTGCCGGAGACCTTGGCCAGTTCGACTGGGCACTCCGACGGCGGCTTCCCCGAGCAATGGACCATCGTGGCCGGGTGCTCAGCACCACCCGAGAGGTCGAGCCCCAGGGATTCGATAGCGGGCCGGTTGGCCAGGAGGACTCGGTGTTCGCCGTCGACGACCATGCCGGAGAACGGGAGCGCGTCGAGCACGTCCTGGACGCTGGGCCATATCTCATGCTGACGGTCGTTCACCGGCTCTTATCCTCCGGGTGGGGTTCGTTCGCGCTGCTCATCATCGCGCCGGTAGTCATCGCGCCCGTAATCATCGCGCCGTGACGGTGTCGACCGTGCCCATGATACCCCTCGCCGACTCCCGACGCGAACGGGCGCTTCCGGTGGCGGCTCGCGCGCGGGGCTAGCTCGGCTTTCGGGCCAGGAAGATCGCGCTCCACACCTCGCCCTGTAGCTCGGCGGCGCCTTCAGCGAGGTCAACCGACTCCGCGACCGCCCCGCAGCAGCCCGGGGAACCCTCGGCGCCTTCTACGATCTCGGAGCCGATGAGGGCCTCGAGTTGCACGGTGTCGTACACGAGGCGTTCCGCCACCTGCACGTTCTCGAGCCCGGCGGCCTCTATGCCCGCCAGGTACTGGTCTTCAGAGATGGCTCCGGCGATGCACGACGAATACAGCTGCGCGCTCTCGCGCGCCCATCGAGGAAGCTCCCGCACGACGATGTCGGACACTCGGAGACGCCCGCCCGGCTTCAGCACCCGGGCGATCTCGCGGAACACCCTCTCCTTGTCGGGAGAGAGGTTGATCACGCAGTTCGAGATGACCAGGTCGACGGATGCCGTCTCCACCGGCAACTCCTCGATGATGCCCATGCGCACCTCGATGGTGTCGAACCCGGCCGCCGCCGCGTTGGCTCGGGCACGCTCGATCATGACATCGGTCATGTCGACGCCGATCACGCGGCCGGTGGGGCCCACCTTGGCGGCGGCGAGCAGCAGATCGATGCCCGCGCCCGACCCGAGGTCCAGCACCACTTCACCGGGTTCCACGTCGGAGAAGGCAAGGGGGTTGCCGCAGCCGAACGAGTTCGCGAGTGCGTCTTTGGGCAGGGCCGCCATCTCCTCGGGGCTGTAGCCGGCCAGCTTCGCGGCCACTCCCTTCGGCTCGGCGTCGCCGCAGCAGCCGGAGCCGGCGTCGACCGCCCGCGTGTAGGCTTCGGACACGGCGGCGTGGGTGCGCTGCTGCCGACGCCGCGTTTCCTTCGGATCTCCGCCCTCTCGGTCCACGTTGGGGCTCGGGAACGTCTCCGTCTCGCTCATGGCCGTGCCTCCCTATGCTTCGATCATTCGTGGCCGCCGTCAGCCAACCTGGATCATACTCCGTAGTCAGCGACCGGGCGTTCTCAGCTTGACGGGCGCCTGACTTCTCACGGCAGGCGGCCCCGTCAGATGATCTTGCGTAGGCGGCGGATGGACCAGCCGAGTGGCTTGGTCTGCACGGGGACTCCGCTGATGGCCGCCTCGAGAAGCTCGATAGCCACGGCTGCGCGATACTCGAGCATACGCTCGCCGGCCGCCGGGTCGGCGGCGCAGGGCCGGCCCTGGTAGCTCTCCATCTGCGGGTCCGACACCCAGGCCAGGGCGTTCGAGATGAAGCGGAAGTCCGTGGCCGCGTCGGATGCGCCCAGACGCCCGAGCAGTCTGCCCATGGTTGCCAGCGCGCGCGTCAGCCCGCGCCGGGGTGACACCCGACCCTGTCCGAGGGCGGCGTAGCCGGGGCGCACCGCGTCGGCCATGGCCGCCAGCATCAGCGAGGTCTCGTTCGTGCCGGCGTGGGAGTCCGTGATGTCGCCCACCGTCCCTTCGGCGAGTCCGGTGACTTCGAGAAGCTCGGGGTCGAGGGCCACCATCCGCCGGAATTCGAGGTGGAAGGGTGCGATCAGGTGCAGTCCCTTTCGTGCCGCCCCTCGCCCCGCGGTCTCGATGGCGAGCTGGTGGTGCGGGCCCCCGTGATTGTCGAGCAGCACCCAGTAGCGGAAGCCCTGCCCGGCGAGTGCGCGCGCCCAGCCGCGCACCACGCCCTCGAGGGCGGCGGGAGCTACTTCCACCGATCCGGGGAGGGGGATGGGATCGCTGCCCGCGGCGAGAGAGGGCAGAACCAAGACGTTCCAGTCTGGACGCCGTTCCCCGATGAGTCGTGCCACGCGGTCGCGAAGCTCCTCGGCGATGAACAGGTCGGTTCCGAGAGGCAGGTGCGGTCCGTGCACCTCGACGGGGGACACGGCACTCACTGCTACGGTCCGGTCCCGGTGGAGCGCCGCCAGTTCCGTGTAGGTGAGATCGAGGTACGAGAGCTGTGGCATCGTGGGCGAACCTCCCTGTTCTATTTCTGTTGCGGGTTCGCTTCGGCCCTCGTCTGTGCCGCTTCCGCCCTCTTCCGCGCGGCTTCCACGACTCCGGCCACCCGCTTGGCCCGCGTTTCCTCCCGTTTCGCGCCGAGGATGGCTGTGACGCACTCCAGCTGATGCGTATAGGCGAACCGCTCCCAGCCGGCCATGGCTTGACTGTCGAGCGAGAGGGCCTCGGCGAGGTCGGCGGGCATCTCTACCACGCGCTCCTCGGTGTCGAGTTTGAGCACGATCTCGACCTGATCCCCGATTGCAGTCCCGCCGGCTTCCCTCACCGCCTTCGTGACGCCTATCATGCGCACGCCCCGGTACTTCATCAGCGACCCGCGATACGGGGTGCCGTTCACGGTCATGTGGACGGGCACACGTCCCTTCGTCCCGAAGAGCTCGTTGACGTCGAACGGGAACTCCACGTAGGCGCCGCCCCGGTCCCCTGCGCAGAGTTTGGCCGCGAACTTGATGGGGCCGGGGTCCTTCTGCGGTTGTTTCGACAGGTCGGTCATGCCGGTCTCCTTCGTTGGCGCTTGCGAGGCGTCGGCCGCACCCGCCGCGGTCAGGCCCACTACAGGACGTCGACCGTCGGTTCGGCAGGGGTGAGCAGGTGCCACGTCACTTCGCCGCCGCAGTGGCGGCTCAGGTCATCGGCGAGGGCGCGCGCGGCCGGCTCGTGTTCCTGCGTAGACACCGCGGGCGCCATGAAGTCAAGGTTGAGGCACACCGCAGTGCTGGCCTCGGTGAGTTTGGTCACGTCGCTGTTGCGCCAGCACCAGGAGCGGCAGAGCACGATCGCATCGCCGGCCACGTAGACGATCTCGCCTGGATCGGGATGCTCCAGCACGTCGGGTCGCCCCAATGGCCGGTACGATTCGGCACCCGTTGCGGGGCGGAGAAGCAGATCGCCCCCCGCGGAGTGTAGATCGTCGCCGCCGCATGGCACCAGCCGTTCGAGCGACGCGATGTTCATGAGGGAGACCACCTGGTTGATGAAGGGCAAAGTGCCGCCCTTGAGCACCCGCTTCACCAGGGCGGCCAAAGATGGCGGCCGCGCCCCGGTGGGGATCCCGAGTTCCTGGAAAGCGCGCAGCCAAGCGGCGACACGAGGGTGTGCGCGCCAGTCCTCCGCGGGCAGCGTCCGACGGAGCGCGAGTTCGGCGGCCCGAAGGCGTTCGGTCAGTAGGGGGTCCACGGTGGCGTTCGAGATGCCGTGGCCGATCACCAGGCCGCGGCAGTACTTCGGGAACCGATCGAACACCGATGGGTGGATACCTATGCGCAACAGTCCTCCTTTGCTGGACACGCGTCCTCGAGAGTAATGGTACTACCTCGGGCGCTTCCGCTGGACGGGAGCATCCGCTCCGCGCGCGCACGACCGGATGTGGAGATTCGGTTCCACCGTCGTACCGGGTCGAGCCACCGCCACTGACTTCCGAGCTTCCTGCTGCCCGGGCGCCCGCGCCTAGGACTGCGGACCGCACGCTCGAGATGCCGAGGGGCCGGTGCGCCCATGCTAGGATTCCCGGCATGACCGAGCGCGCTTTGCCCACATGACCAGGCGCGACCTACGCGAGCAGGCCCTGCACGAGGAGGAACGGTAGATGCTAGACGCCCTCGCTACGACCCCGCGCGCGGACGGCTTCCGCATGCCCGGCGAGTTCGAACCGCACGCCGGCACCTGGATGCTCTGGCCCCACCGGCCTGATTGGTGGCGTCTGGGAGGGAGGCTGGCGCAGCAGGCTTTCGCGAACGTTGCGACGGCCATCGCCCGATTCGAGCCGGTGACTGTGGGGGCGAACCCAGACCAGGTCGCCGGTGCGCGGGCGTTGTTGCCCGCGGACGTGCGGGTGGTGGAGTTGGCCAGCGACGATGCCTGGATGCGAGACTGCGGGCCTACCTTCGTGGTGGACGAAACCGGCCGCGTGCGGCTCACCGACTGGGATTTCAACTCCTGGGGCGGCACCTTCGACGGGGCCTACGAAACGTGGGACCTCGACGATATGGTGCCTCGGGGTGTGGCGGCCATCGAAGGCCTTGAGCGTTATCACGCCCCCATGGTTCTGGAGGGTGGGGCCATCAACGTCGATGGCGAGGGAACGCTACTCACGACGGCCGAGTGCCTGCTCTCGCCCGGCCGCAACCCCGATCTCACGCGGGAGCAGATCGAGGGCTACCTGCACGACTACCTGAGCGTGGACAAAGTCATCTGGCTGAACCGAGGACTGGACCCGTGGGAGACCAACGGTCACGTCGACGATGTGGCCTGCTTCGTGAAGCCGGGAGTGGTGGTCCTCAGCTGGACCGACGACCGCGATGACTGGCGCTACGAGGTTCTCGCCGAGAACTACGAGATACTCCGGGCGGCGACCGACGCCCGCGGAAGGCCGCTCGAGGTTCACAAGATGCCCCTTCCGGACAGGATGTTCTTGAGCGCTGGGGAGGCCGAAGGCATCGTGTCTGTGGACGGCACCAGGCCGCGGCGTGCAGGCGAGGAGATGGCTCCTGCGTACCTCAACTTCTACGTGTGTAACGGGGGTGTGGTCATGCCTGTCTTCGACGACCGCCGAGACGACGAGGCCCGGCGGGTCCTCGAGCGTCTCTACCCCGATCGCACCGTCGTTACTGTGGCGGGGCATGAGATCATCCTGGGGGGTGGATGCGTCCATTGCATCACGCAGCAGCAGCCGCTCGGAGTGGATGCGCCGGACGGGGCCGTCGTGGGCACGCTGGCGACTGGAGCGCACGAGGCGGGCGAGTCGAACACAGGAGGTATGGGCATGACAGCCGTGACCGTGGCGGCGACTCAGATGGCCTGCAGCTGGGATATCGAAGCCAACCTTGCGAGTGCGGAGAGGTTGGTGCGGGAAGCGGCGGCAGAGGGCGCGAACATCATCCTTCTCCAAGAACTCTTCGAGACCCCCTACTTCTGCATAGAACAGCATCCGCGCCACTTCGATCTCGCTCGGCCGTTCGAGGGCCATTCCACTATCGCGCGGATGGCCGGGTTGGCGGTCGAATTAGGGGTGGTGCTGCCTGTGAGTTTCTTCGAGCGGGCGGGCCAGGTGTTCTTCAACTCGCTGGCGATGATCGATGCGGACGGCTCGATCCTGGGCATCTACCGGAAGTCGCACATCCCCAACGGGGTGGGCTATCAGGAGAAGTACTACTTCAGCCCGGGCGACACGGGCTTCCGTGTGTGGCGCACCCGGTACGGTGCCCTCGGCGTGGGCATCTGTTGGGATCAGTGGTTCCCGGAGACGGCCCGGTGCCTCGCCCTTGCGGGCGCGGAGATTCTGTTCTTCCCCACCGCGATCGGGTCGGAGCCGTACGCGCCGGAGGTCGATTCGAGCCTGCATTGGAAGCGTGTGCAGCAAGGCCACGCCGCCGCCAACGTGATCCCGGTGGTCGTCTCGAACCGGATCGGGGTCGAGCGGGGCGACCACACGGAGATGACGTTCTACGGCGCCTCCTTCATCGCCGATCACACGGGGGAGCTGGTGGCCGAAGCCGACGGCGGGAGTGAGGCGCGCGAGATGGTGGTGACGGCGAGCTTCGATCTCGACGAGGTGAGGCAGTACCGGGAGGCGTGGGGACTGTTCCGCGATCGGCGACCCGACCTGTACGGGGCGCTCGCTACCCTGGATGGTCGGCAGCGCTGATCGAGGCTGGGGTCTCCGGCGACACCGGTTCCGGAGCGTCGCGTGGCCAGGGGCAAGCAGGCAGCCGGTCGGCGGCTGCCGTGAATCCCGCCCGCCGGTAGCCAATGGGCCCACCCAGACAAGAGCGACTCTCGCCTGAGGAAGAGGGGGCCGGCGGATGCCGACCCCCTCTTGAGAGACTTCGTCCGCAGCGACTCGGCTGCGGAGTTGTCAGGTCTGAGCGCGGGTGCACGCGATCGCGACCGGTTCGCGCACTGGGCACGGGTGCGCGTCCCTACTCCTCGTCCTTGTCGAAGTCCTCGACCAATTCCGCGATGGGCGTGGTTTGGAAGAGCCCCTTCTTCTCCTTGAAGGTTACCCACGCCGCCGCGTAGACGATCGAGATGCCAAGGAAGACAAAGGCGATGGTGTAGATGTCCTTGGCCAGCCCGGAATCGGGAGGCGCGATCTTGAACAGCATCCAGATCAGGCCGATCAGGCTCAGGATCTGCGGGAGGGGATACAGGGGAGTCCTGAACCCGCCGCGGATCTCCGGGTGTTTCCAGCGCAGTATGATCAGGTCGACGTGGACGATGATGTAGCCGACTACCCAGGTGAAGGTGGCCGCGAGGATGAATGTGATGAACCTCTCCTTGGTGGCGACCCCGATCAGCAAGGGCACGAGGATCATGAGCATGACCATGTAGGTGGCATAGCTGGGGACCGCTTGCTTGTTGAGCCGCGCCAGGATCGACGGCAGCTGTCCCTTCTTAGCCATGCCGTAGAACATCCTGGAAAGGGCAGCAATCAGCGTGTTGATGGTGGTGATGGTCGCCAGGATGCTGGCTATGGACAGCCAGATCTCGCCGGTTCGACCCAGCATCGCCGAGGCTGCGTCCACGTGAGGCGTAAGCGAGCCCGCCAGATCGTCGGCGGGAACGTACTTGATCGAGGCGAGACCGTAGAGGGTGCCCGCTACCCCGATGATCAGTAGACCGAGGAACATCGAGAGCGGGATGTAGATCCGCGGCTTCTTGATCTCCTCGGCGAGCGGGGTGACGAACTCCGCCCCGACGAACAGCCAGAACGCCAGCGCCACCAGGGAGAAGATCCCACTGCCGAGCCCCCAACCCATATGGTTGAACGTGTCGAAAGCTCCTGCCACCGGCTCGCCGCTGCCCAGTCCGAGGAGGCCGATGATCCCGACCGCAGCCAGAGAGAGGATCATGGCCGCGGCCGTGACCAGCTGGATGGTGCTAAACCACTTGATGCCCCGCAGGTTGGTGAACACGAGAATCAGGACGATGCCCGTGGAGAACACACGCGGCGGCATGCCGTCCCAGAAGACATCGTGGAAGATGATGCCGGGTACCGATGCCTCTGCGCTGCCGGCGAAGATGTTGACGATGAAGTACGAGGCCAGTACGGCCACGATGGCCATGAAGGGCCCGAGTGCGGCCTGCGTGTAGTGATTGACGGAACCGGCCCGCGGCACGATGCCCGAGAGTTCCGCGAACGAGAACATCGCGAAGAGGTTGACGAGCAGGGCCACCAGCATGGCGATGATGAAGCCCGGGCCGGCGATGCCGAAGCCCTGGCCCTGCAACACCAACGTGCTCGAGGCGACCACCAAACCGACGGCGGAAGCGATCCCCGCCGGTAGGCCCATCACCCTCTTCAGTTCATGAGTCATGACTAGTCCCCCCTGTGTTCGGTTCAACTCTGATCTTCGGTACCCATGGCCCCCCTGGGCACGGGCATCACCCCCTTGGCGGTTCCGCGGATTCGCCGCGGTTCGGTCGTATGGTCAGAGCAGCGCCAGTGCTTCCTCGGGCTCGGTGAAGGCGTAGCCGAGATCACCGGCCACCGCCCGGTATGTCACCTTGCCGTCGATGACGTTCAGCCCCCGCCGGAGCGCGGGATCATCGAGCATGGCCTGCCTGTACCCTCCGTCGGCCAGTTTCAGCGCATACGGCAGCGTGGCATTGGAGAGCGCGAAGGTGGAAGTGCGGGCCACCGCGCTCGGCATGTTGGCCACGCAGTAGTGGATCACTCCTTCCACCACGTAGGTGGGGTCGTCGTGGGTGGTGGGGCGGGTGGTCTCCACGCAGCCACCCTGGTCCACGGCGACGTCCACGATCACCGATCCCTCCGGCATACGCCTGAGCATCTCCCGGGTGATGAGGCGTGGGGCGCGGGCGCCGGCCACAAGGACGCCACCCACCACCAGGTCGGCGTCGGAGATCTCCTCTGCGATCGCGTGCTCCGAGCTCGCGACCAGGCAGACGCGGCCGCGGAACACGTCGTCAAGGGCGCGAAGCCGCTCGAGGTTCAGATCGAGGATGGTGACCCGCGCACCCAGGCCGACGGCGATCTTGGCGGCGTTCAGTCCGACCACGCCGCCGCCGATGATCACCACCTTGCCCGGTTTCGTACCCGGCACGCCACCGAGGAGCTGGCCGCGTCCGCCCTCGGCGGTCTCCAGACAGTGAGCCCCCGCCTGCACCGAGAGCCGCCCGGCGACTTCGCTCATAGGCGTGAGCAATGGCAGAGAACCGTCGGCCGGCTGGATGGTCTCGTAGGCGATGCCCACGATCTTGCGTTCGAGAAGAGCCTTGGTCAGCTCCGGCGCCGGAGCGAGGTGCAGGTACGTGTAGAGCACCTGTCCCTCGCGCAGCAGCGGGAACTCGATCGACTGGGGCTCCTTGACCTTGACGATCATGTCGGAGTTCGCGAAGACGGTCTCGGCGTCGGGCGCGATGGTGGCGCCCACGGCGGCATACTCCTCATCGGTGATGCCACTGCCCAGTCCGGCGCCGGTCTCCACGCTGACCGTGTGGCCGCGAGCCGTCAGTGCCCGCACGCTCGCCGGTACCATCCCCACTCGGTACTCCCTGGTCTTGATCTCCTTGGGGACTCCGACCCTCACCTGCCCCTCCTCTTCTCCCGCGGTGTGGCGCTCCAGTCGCGGGCTTGCCGCTCCAGGGCGGGGGGCGACGCCGCCTTGTGGCGGCGTCGCCCCCCAAGATCCTGGCAGCGTTTCGTCAGCCTGCGAACACGCTGTCGAGGTCCGCCTCGCTCACGTCGAACACGTTGCCCGATGGAGCCAGGGGCTCGGTGGTCATGAAGGCTGGGAGCCGGTCGTCGGCGGCCGTGAAGCCGGCCCGCCGGTTGAAGTCCCTCTCGATCATGATGACTTTGGTGCCGAGGGCACCCAGGTAGTCCTCGGACAGTTCCTCGCCGAGCACGGCCCCCGCGGCCTGCACCAGGAGGGGCGGAAGTGTCGGTATGTCCAGGGCGGGAATCGACGCGAAGAGGCAGAGCCCGAGCGTGTCGACCGCGGCGAACCACGACTGCACGAACTGCGACATCTGGGCCTGGCCTTCGGGCACGTTCGCGTCGTAATCGGGCATGTTCGGCCCGGGAATGATGTTGCCGCAAGTATGGTCGGCGCCCATCGGTGAGGTGGCGTAGGTGGTACCCGTCCCCTTCAGAGCGCGGGGTTCCCAGGCCGGGATGCCCTGGCCCTTCACCGCGGGGATGCGGGCCACGCCCAGAGACGTGCCCGTGGCGACGCACCCGTCGGCGATCAGGCGGGCGTTCGCATCGCCGGAGGTGAGTCCCGCCAGGAGCGCGTGAGCCGCTGCACCGTCGCCCCACGGTAGGAGACCGCCCTCCATAGCCACTCCCAGCGCCACGCCGGTCTCGATGGTGTCCAGTCCCAGGTCGTCGCAGAGTCGGTCGAGCCGGGCTACCTGATCGAGGTCGGAGATGCCGCAGTTCGCGCCGATCATGCCCAGCGTCTCGTACTCGAAGCCCGACGTGACATACGCGCCGTCGGCGTCCGTGTACACCTGCGAGCAGTTGACGATGCATCCGGTCATGCAGCGGTGCTTGGCCTGGGAGTTCGCCCGTCCAGCCTGCTGTTCGAGCATGGTCTCGCCGCTGATGGCCTCCGCACCGTCGAACTGACCCGCAGAGAAGTTCTTGGTGGGGAGCGATCCAATCGCGTTGGAAGCGTTGACCAGCATGGCCGTTCCCATGGCCTCCCAGCCGCCGATGAGCGGATGCGACCTGATGCCTTCGGAGAGTCCCGACGCTGCTGCCTTGAGGGCGGCGGGGTTCGCGACCGCGGCTCGGCCGGCTCCGGCGTCGTTGATGACCAGTGCCTTCAGGTTCTTCGAACCCATCACCGCACCGAGGCCGCCGCGCGAGGCGGTGCGGGGCAGGAAGTCGGGCGTAGTGGTGATCACGGCGGCCGCCTTGGCGCCCATCTCCCCGGCGGGGCCGCAACACACGAAGGTGGCGTCGTCGCCGTACTGGGCGCGGAGCGCCTCGATGGTGGCGTAGGAGCCCAGGCCTTTGAGCTGCGGTGCGGCCTTCACCCGTGTACCAGAGCTGTCTATCTCGATGAGGCTGAGTTCGGAGGCCGCACCGCTCACCGCCACGGCTCGGGCGCCCAGGTTGGCAAGCTTGCGGGCCGTCTGTCCGCCGGCGTTAGCCTCCTTGATACCTCCGGTGAGGGGACTCTTTGCTCCCACGGAGATACGACCGCCGTTCGGCACGGAGGTGCCGGCGAGGATGCCTGCCGCGAAGACCAGCAGGTTGTCCGGGCCCAACGCGTCGCAGGCCGGGTCCACTTCGGCGGCCACCAGTGCGGAGGTGAGCCCCCGGCCGCCCAGGCCGGCGAGTTCGCCGGTCAGTGGGGCGGCGGATGCCGCCCCCGTCGCAAGATCGATTCTGATGATGTCGGCCATGTAGTCCTCCTTAGATCTGCAGGTCGGCTTCGTTGCGCTTGATGGTCGCCACCAGCGTATCAACCGCCGCGGCGAAATAGTCACGTGGCGTGGTGAGTGGCGGCATGAGTCGGAACACGTTGCCGTTGCGTCCGCAGACGAAGGAGATATAGCCCTGCTCCAGCATCTGCATCATGATGCCGAACATCTTCATGGCGTCGGCCGGTTCGCGGGTCTCTTTGTTCTTAACGATCTCCATCGAAAGGTAGAAGCCCTTGCCGCGCACCTCGCCGATCACGGGGCTGTCCTTGGCGGCCGCGTGCATCATGGCCAGCATCTCGTCGCCCACCTCGGCCGTACGGCCGATCAGATTATCAGCGGGGTCGGTCATGATGTCGATGTTCGTGAGTCCCACCGCGCACGACAGCGCGTTACCCACGAACGTGGCGGGCTGGGAGCCGGGGTCGAGCATGTCCTGATACTTGGAGTGCATGGACACGCCGGTGAGGGGCTGGTCGCCTCCCACTCCCTTGCCCCAGACCATGATGTCCGGCGTGACGCCGTAGTGCTCGATGGCCCACATCTTGCCGCTCCGGCCGAAGCCGCACTGGATCTCGTCCAAGATCATGAGAGCACCGGACTTGTCGCACGTCTCACGGATCATCTGGTAGAACTCTTTAGGCGGCACCAGGTATCCGCCTTCACCCTGGAACGTCTCCACGATCACGGCGGCCGGCTCGTAGACACCCGTGTACGGCCCGTTGATCACGTCGTCGGCGTACTTGGCGCAGGCCATGCCGCAGCTCGGGTACTCGAGGCCTACGAAGCAACGGTAGCAGTAGGCGTATGGCAGGTGTGTCACACCGGGCATGAAGGGCCCGAAGCCCTGGCGGTAGTGGTAGGAGGTGGTCAGCGCGAGCGAACCGTGGTAGACGCCGTGGTAGGCGCCCTGGAAGGCGATGATCTCCGGCCTTTTCGTCACGTACTTGGCATACTTGATGGCGATCTCCACGGCGGCCGAGCCGCTCGTGGCGAAGCAAGTGAAGCAGTTGTTCTTGAGCTTGCCGGGCATGATCTCCGACAGGCGCTTCGAGAGTTCGATCTCCGGAGGGTTCGGCATGTCCAGCGTGTGCATGAGCTTCGGGGCCTGCTTGATGATGGTCTCGACCACCCGGGGATGGGTATGGCCCGTGTTGTTGGTGCCGAGGCCGCCGGTGAGGTCCACGAAGACGTTGCCGTCAGGGTCTTTCACCGTGGCGCCGAGAGCCGACTCCCACACGAAAGGCAGGTAGACCCCGCCCACGCGCGTGGGGCTCTCGTACTTCATGGCCTTGTCCCACAGCTTCTTGGTCTTCGGGCCCGGCACCGACTTGGTGACGATGTTCGGAGCATCGGGGTAGCTGAACTCGGAGATCTCGCCCTCGGTGATACCGCTGCTGCTCTTGCCCGACTTCTTTGCCGCCATGATCACTCTCCTTACCTTTGTGGGTCCTTCTACGGTCAGGGACGTTGGTCGACGTGGAAGCTACGGGGTTCTGGTCCGTGAGTGAGGGGTCGCCACTGGGTGGCGCGGTCGCGCGGAGGGAAGCGTGGCGAGAGCCTGGTGGTGGTTCCGTGGGTGAGCGACGGTGCACCGCCGTAGGCCGAGCGTGTGGTCCCTTTGTGGGCCAAAGCGTCCCCCCCGAGATCGCCGGTAGTCCCCCGCATCCGTGAAAGCCGTGAAAGCCCACCTCGACCCCTTCGGACAACGGCCCAGCTCCCATTATCCAAACGTTTGATTGACTTGTCAAGCATAGTACAATGGAAAAGTAACGCATTGGTACGACAGCCCCGGTCACGGGGCCACGCACACGGGGAGTTGGTCCGGCCATATGGTCTCGATGAACGACACGAACACCGAAGCACTGGTCGCTCTTGCGCCCGGGGCCGAGGCCCTGGTGGAGGCCAGCAAACGCCTGCTCATGGACGGCGGCATGGACGCCTTGCGCGTGGATAAGATCACGCAGGCGGCGGGCCAGAACAGGGCCATGGTGAGCTACTACTTCGGGGGAAAGGCCGCCCTGTTGGCGGTGGTGGTGGACTCCCTCATCCACGAGGCGGTGCAGGAACTGGCCACGCAGGCGCAGGGCCTCCCCGAGGGCGATGCCCGCGTTGATGCGCACGTAGACAGCACCCTCAGCCTCATGCAGACCCCTGAGTTTCTTGCGACTCTGGATGTCATCCCCCCGGCCTTTCGCAACGACGACCTGCGCGAGCGCCTCGCGAAGCTCTATGGCTGGTATCGAGAGGTCAACGCAACGTGCCTCGACCCGAACCCGGACCCCTCGCAAGCAGAGCGGCTCAACGGACTCGCCACCCTGTTCGTGGCCGTCATCGACGGCCTTGCCATCCAGTTTGCCCTCGACTCCGAGAGCGTTGACCTGGATTCGATCGGCAGACTCCTCAAGGAGATCGTGGGGTTGGTGCTTCACCCTGCAGAGTAGTGGGCGATGTAGCAGGGCGCTTCGGCCGCGGGCGCTTTCGCGCCAGCCGCGCTTCTACCCTGTACTACCGGCTGCCGCTCCCTGTTGACAGGCGGGCGTCCCCGAGTTACCGTGCTGTAGTACATATGCAGAAGAAGTTTCTGTATACGGAAATGAGGCGCACGGGGGAAACGCCCTGATGGGAACATCTCGATGACCTACGGTCGCCAGGTGCCGGCGGTGGAGCAGACCACACGGGTGCTCTACCATCTCGCCTTCGCCCCCTCCGGCGAGGCCACCCTTACTCAGATCTGCCGGGCCGTGGGCATCCACATGAGCAAGGGCCACGCCATCCTGGCCACGCTGCGTTCCGCCGGGCTCGTGCTGCGCACGGATCCGGCGAAGACCTACTCCCTGGGTCCCGGGGTGCTCACGCTGGCCCGCTCCCTCCTCGATCGCACCGGTCTGGCCACGGCCGCCGAGCCCTACCTTGCGGAGCTGGCCGCCGCCACCGACTGCACGGCGCTCCTGGGCTTGATCACGGCCGGGCAGGTGTTCATCGTGGCACGGAGGGAGGCGCCTGCAGCGGCCATCGGAGTGACCATCAGGGTGGGTCATCGCTACCCGCTCACCTGGGGCGCCCACGGGCAGGTGATCGCGGCTTTCTTACCGCCGGAACGGCGCGCGGAGGTGTCGGTGGCCACGACCGAGCGGAGTGCGGAGGCGGATGCGGCGGCTGCGGAGGAGCCGGCGCGCGCCGGTCTTTCGCAGCTCGGAGGGCCCTCTGCGGCCGACCTCGACGAAATCCGCCGCCGCGGATTCGCGGTGGACATCGGCGGCATGCAGGCCGGTGTGAGCGCCGTGAGCGCGCCCGTGCTCGACGCACGCGGTGAGCCGACCGCCGTGCTCATCCTGGTCGGCACGTTCCCGGCCGACCTCGCGGACGCCCACGGGCCGCGCGCGGCCGCGGCCGCGCGCGGGATGAGCGGCCCCCTTGCGCCCTATCTGGAGGCCGGGTCGTGACCCGCCGCCCGATCCGCTTCCGCCCCCTCAGGAGGACCCCGTGACCGACTTCAGGCACTCCAACGCCCCCCTCGAGATGGAGGTGTACGGCTACGACCGCGTCGTCAAGAGCCACTGCCGCGGCTGCCACGGCGGCTGCGGCGTGCTCGTGTACGTGAAGGACGGCCGGGTGGAGAAGGTCACGGGCGACCCGGACTGCCCCATCAACCACGGCACCATGTGCAGCAAGGGCCTCGCGGCTCCGCGGATCGCGTATCACCCCGACCGGCTCACACACCCGGTGCGCCGCGTGGGGCCCAAGGCGAGCGGGAAGTGGGAGCGCATCACCTGGGACGAGGCGCTCGACACCGTCGCCGAGCGCATCCTCGCCTACAAGGAGAAGCACGGGGCCGAGTCCGTGGTGATGGGGTACGGCACAGGGCGGGAGAACGAGGCCGCCATCTACCGCTTCGCCAACTACCTGGGCAGCCCCAACGTGCTCACCGCCGGCCACTTCTGCTACGGCCCCCGCATCGCCACCACGGTGATCACCTGCGGTTCGAATCCCATCGCCGACTACGCCAACAACCCGGCCTGCATCATGGCGTGGGGGAACAACATCACCATCAGCAACCCGGATGAATACAAGGGGGAGTGCTTCTCGCAGGCCCTGAACGCCGGGGCGAAGCTGATAGTGGTGGACCCTCGCCTCACCCGTCCCGCCGCCCGCGCCGACATCTGGCTCCAGTTGCGACCGGGCACCGACACCGCCCTCGCCCTGGGCATGCTGAACGTGATCGTGGAGGAGGAGCTCTACGACCACGAATTCGTGGCGAACCACGTGCACGGGTGGGAGGAGTTCAAGGCGCGGGTGGCCGAGTACCCCGTTGCCCGCACGGCTGAGATCACCTGGGTACCCGAGGAGAAGATCCGCGCCGCCGCCCGCCTCTTCGCCACCACCAAGCCCGGCGTGGTGCAGTGGGGGGTGGCCATCGAGCAGCAGGTCACCTGCGCCGACAACAACCGGGCGCTGCTCGCCCTCATGGGTATCACGGGGAACATCGACGTGCCCGGTGGGCAGATGCTCTTCCGTCAGCCGCCTATTCGCAACGTGAGCCAGTTCGGCGCCCACAAGGCCCTGCCCCCCGAGCAGGCCGCGAAGCGCCTGGGCGGCGACCACTTCCGGCTGGCCGGCAACTTCGGCATCATCAACCCGAAGTACGTGTGGGATGCCATCCTCACCGAGGAGCCCTATCCGGTGAAGCTGCTCTTCTTCATCAGCTCCAACCCGCTCATGACCCGGGCGAACGCCCGCGAGGTCCACGTGGCTCTGGAGAAGGTGGAGTTCATGGCGGTGGCCGACTTCTTCATCACGCCCACGGCCGAACTGGCCGACATCGTGTTGCCGGCGGCCACCTGGCTCGAGATGGACTACATCGGCGACTTCTGGAAGCGTCACGGTTGGCTCTTGCCCCGCCGCAAGGTGATCCAGGTGGGGGAGTGCCGTTCCGACCACGAGATGCTGAACGACCTCGCCCACCGGGTGGGCCAGGGGGAGCATTGGTGGGACGACTTCGAACAGGGTCTCGACTGGATCCTCGAGCCGAGCGGCATCACCTTCCAGGAATTCTTGAAGACGGACCGACTCCGCGGCGACGTCACCTACCGCAAGCACGAGGAGCGGGGTTTCAGCACCCCCACCGGCAAGTTCGAGCTCTACTCCACCAAGCTCGAGGAGTGGGGATACGATCCGTTGCCTCAGTTCCGCGAGCCGCCCATGGGCCCGGTGAGCCGCCCCGACCTGGCGGCTGACTTCCCCTACATCCTCATCACCGGCGCCCGCCAACCCGGCTTCTTCCACACGGAGAACCGGCAGGTCCCCGTGCTGCGGGAACTCCATCCCGATCCCGAGGTGGAGATCCATCCCGACGCGGCAGCCCGAGAAGGCATCAGTCAGGGTGACTGGGTGGTGATCGAGTCGCCACGCGGTGCCATCCGCCAGCGAGCCAAGCTCAGCGAGGGTCTCGACCCCCGCGTCGTCTCGGCACAACACGCGTGGTGGTTCCCGGAGAAGCGCGACCCAGGCCACGGCTGGGACGAGAGCAACGTGAACATCCTTATCGACAACGACTACTCGAACTGCGACCCGGCCATGGGCGCCACCTCCGTGCGCACCCTACTCTGCCGCATCCGGCCTGAGACCGACGCCGACCGGGACCGCCTGGCCGGGGTGCAGTCGTGACCCGCTACGATCTAGGCATCGACGAGGACCTCTGCTGGGGCTGCAAGACCTGCGAGGTCGCCTGCAAGACCGAGAACGGCGCCCCATACGGCATCAAACTGATCGCCGTGGGTGAGGAGCGGCCGGCCCTGCCCGACGGGAGCCTCTCGTTCGTCTTCCGGTTGAGTCGCTGCCGCCACTGCGAGGTGCCGGATTGCATGGAGGCGTGCAACTTCGACGCCATCGAACAGCGGCGTGACGGCATCGTGGTGCTCGATCAAGCCGTGTGCGGGGGCTGCGAGGCCTGCGTGACCGCCTGTCTCTATCGAGCGATCACCTTCGATCGAGCGGAGAGGGTGGCCATGAAGTGCAACCTGTGTCACCATCGCATCGATCAAGGGCTGCTGCCTGCCTGCGCCGACAACGTCTGCCAGGCGCACTGCATCCGGCTGGTCGGAGCCGCCGCGAGTCCCGAGGGGGAGATACATGACAGAGTCTGACCGCGTGAGCCGCATGTCTCGAGACGAGTTCATCGCGCTGCAGAACGAGCGCCTGCCCCGAGCGGTGGCCTACGCGTACGAGCGGGTACCGTTCTATCGGCAGGCCTTCGACGACATCGGCCTCACCCCGGGAGACATCCGATCGCTGGACGACCTCCATCGCATCCCCTTCACGTACAAGAGCGACATTCAGGCCGCGTTCCCCTACGGGCTGTGTGCCGTCGAACCGAACCAGATCGCGCGCGTGCACTCCTCTTCCGGTTCCACCGGTAACCCCATCAGCACCTGCTACACGGCCAAGGACATGGACGATTGGGCCGTCTGCATGGCGCGGAACCTGGAGGTCGCGGGCGTGACGCCCGACGACGTGTGCCAGATCGCCTTCCGCTACACTTTGTTCACGGGCGCCTTCGGGCATCACTTGGGGGCCGAGAGACTAGGGGCCACGGTCATCCCCACGAGCTCGGGCCTCACCGAGCGCCAGATCCAGGTGATGCAGGCCTTCAACACCACGGTGCTCCACTGCACCCCCTCGTATGCCCTCGTGATCGCCGAGAAGGCTGAGGAGATGGGTCTCGGCCCCGACGACATCCCACTGCGCATCGGCCTCCACGGCGCCGAGCCCACCAGTGCGGGCCTGCGCGACGAGTTGCAGGCGCGGCTCGGCTACCGCGTGGCCCGCGACTACGGCCTCACCGAGCTTGGTGGTCCGGGCGTCTCCGTGGAATGCGAGGCTCAGGACGGCTACCACATCAACGAAGACTACTTCTACCCCGAGATCGTCGACCCGACCAGCGGTGAACCTCTACCCGAGGGTGAGATAGGAGAGATCGTCTTCACCACTTTGGTCAAAGAGGGCAACCCGGTGCTGCGCTACCGGACCCGCGACCTCGCCGGCCTCACCCGTGAGACCTGCTCGTGCGGTCGCACACTGGCTCGGCACGGTCTGATCCTCGGTCGCACCGACGACATGCTCATCTACGGGGGCGTGAACTTCTTCCCATCGCAGGTGGAGGCGGTGCTCACCGGTTTCGCGGAACTCGCGCCGCACTACCTGATCCGGCTCAGCGGCGACGGCCGCCGCGAATCCGTGCACGTGCATGTCGAGCCGCAGCACGACTGGTGGGTGTCCTGCTCAGACGGGGGCGCCGGCCTGTGCGAGCTGGTGCAGGGGCGCCTGCGCGACCAAGTGGGGTTCCGCATGAAGGTCGAGATAGCGGAGCCGTTCTCGCTCGAGCGGTCGGAGGGCAAGACCAAGCGGGTGTTCGACGAGCGGTAGACGCGGGGCCACTCGTCGCCGCCAACTCCCCTCGACTCAGCTCAGCCCGAGCCGCTCCAGGGTAGCCGGGGTCGGGCGCCCCTGGTCGTCGTATCCGAGGGCGGCGTAGTACTCGTCGAGGATCGTGTCGGGCTCCCTGATGAACTCGCCCGTGTTGGGTCCCGCGTCGACCAGTGGCTCCGTGAACATGCGTTCCGGCAGCCGGTCGTCCGCGCGGCTGAAGCCCTCGCGCACGTTGAACTGCCGTTCGAGGGTCACGATGCGCTCGCCGAGCAGCCAGAGGTGGTCGAGGTCGCCGAGTTCCTCGATGCCGGTGGTGGACCGAAGCGTGCCTGCCAGGAACGGCAGATCCATGGCCGTGTCGGCGAAGTTGCAGAGGATCAGAGTCTCCTCGATGGCCTTCCTGATCTGGTTCCAGGCGATGACGTCGCCCTTCTCGGTGTCGGCCTGAGGGTCGAGGGGTCGGGGTTCCTGGTAGGCCGAGATCTCCTGCCGGGCGTAGCCGTACATGTGACTGCCCCCGATGTTGCTCACCGCGTAGCCCATGCCGTGCGCCTTGGCCCCCCGCGGATCGTAGGCAGGGAGTTCGAGACCCTTCGCGTGCATGGCGTAGTGGTCGGTGCCGCCGCCCAGGGTCTCGGCGGCGCGGCGCGTGCCCTCGGCCAGGAGGTCGCCGATACCTTCGCGGGAGGCGATCATGCGCAGGAGTTCGAGGATCGTGGCGGCGTCTCCCCAAGCGAGGTCGAGCCCCAGCACCGCTTCCGGCGACACGAGCCCGCCGGTCTCGGCCGGGCCGACCAGGCCCCGCTGGGCCAACTCGAAGAGGAAGCCGATGCAGACTCCGGAGCTGATCGTGTCGAGCCCCAACCGGTCGCAGAGGTGGTCGGCCGCGATGATGGCCGCCGGATCCACCAGACCCACCTCGGGGCCGAGGGCCCACACCGATTCGTACTCCGGTCCTTCGCTCCACTCACCCGCGAACGGGCCAAAGCGCACGTGATGGACTTGACCGCAGCGCGTGGCGCAGCCCCAGCAGGCGTGGTTGCCGGTCTTCATGGCTTGGAACGCGTCGGTATACAGGTTCTCGAGCCCGGGCAGCGTGGCCGTTTGGAAGTTCTTCACCGACAGCATGCCGATGTAGTGCACCTTCTCCGTCATGGGGATGGTGCCCGCCGTGCGCATGTTGGCGAAGCGGGGGTGCACCTTCATACGCTCGTAGTGATCGCGCACCAGGGTCTCGAAGGCCGCCGGATCAGCGGCCTCCAGGCGGCGTCGGGGCGGGATCACCACGAGCGCCTTCAGATTCTTGGAGCCCATGACAGTGCCGACGCCGCAGCGGCTCGCGGTGCGCGTGCCGTGGGTGATCGTGGCGTAGCGCACCAGGTTCTCACCCGCCGGACCTATGCAGGCGATCTTGGCCGCGTCGCCGTACTTCTTGAGCAGCACGCGTTGAGTCTCCTGGGTATCGAGTCCCTGGAGTTCGCCGGCCGGCACGAGTTCGGCGCGCAGGGCCCCCGGGTCGCCGGCGGAAGCGTCCAGCACGAGCACGCTCAGCTCGGCTGCGGCCCCCGTGAGGGCGAGGCCGTCGATTCCCGCGAACTTGAGGGCGGCGCCGAAGTCGCCGCCGCACACCGAGCGGGCCAGCGCGCCGGTGAGGGGGCTCCGGGTCATCACGATCCAGCGGCTGAAGCCCCGGGCTTTGGTCGCGCCCAAGGGGCCGGTGACGAAGACCAGCGGGTTCTGGGGCGCCAGCGGGTCGGTGCCGGGCGTCGAGAGGTCGGTGAGCCAGCGGATGCCCCAGCCGCGGCCGCCCGCATAGTCGCGCACCCAGGACTCAGGCGGGGGCGCGGGCTCGCGCCGCGCGCCGCCCGTCCGGGCGAGGTCAGGGTCGATAAGAGAAAGAGCCAGCAGGCCGCCGGCGTAGGTGCCGGGCAGCCCGGGGCCGGGGGGTATGGAGGCGCTCACAACGCGTACTCGGCCGCGTCGCCGATGCCGAACCCGGCCGGGGGTGGGATATCGGGGGCGGGGTCCAACCCGTACTCCTTCCGCCTCTCTGCCAACTCCGCCGCGGCCATCTGGCGTGCCGTCGCCGTGAAGAACCACACCGGTACGCGCACCGCGATGAAGTCGTGGAGTTCCTGTGGGCTCAGATCCACCAACATCTCGAGGCTCAAGGGAAAGCCGAGGCGGCTCACACGCCAGATCTTGTCGGCGTCCTTCACTATCGTCTCCTCCAACGAGGTGGGCTCCGGCCGCGAGTCGTGCCCGTCGATGATGCGGCAGATCTCGTCGATGAGGGCGCCCGGATAGTCGATGCTCAGCAGCAGGTCGCGCGCGATGGCCACGCCGGAGGTCTCGTGGAGCCGGTTCAGCTTCGCGTCGCTGCTCCCCGGCCCGAAGGCTCGGCGTTGCTCATCCTCGGGGATCACGTGCCAGCCCACGTCGTGCAGGATCATCGCGGGCAAGGCTAGTTCGGGCGCGCCGCCCTCGGCCTCGAGGAACTCGACCACGAACTGAGTCGATATGCGGGCGTGGCTGTCGTTGGACCGTGTCTGGAGGAACGGCAGGGCCACATCGAGGATACCCACGAACACGGGGTCCAGGCCGGGCGGCAGGCGGTCGTATGTGCCGGGAGCCGGGCGGGAGCGCGCCGCCACCGACCTCGATCCAACGGGGTGCTCGAGCCGTGTCATAGCGCGCCTGACCGTCGCGGTGGCGTCATGCGTACGCACGCGGTCTCTCGGGTCGGTCGGCTCACTTCCGATGGTAGATCGAGCTCATGAGAAGGTCGATGAGGTACTCGTTCTGCGCCTTCTCGTCCGTGCCCTTAGCGATCTTGGCGGTCCGCGTCTGCACGACGCGCAGGCTTTCGGGGAGTTCGAAGTCGCGGTCGAACACCCATTCTATGTCCTGAGGTTCGCCGTACTCAGCCTCCAGCCGGTTTGCCAGCTCCTGGATGGCACGCAGCTCCGGCTCCGTCACGCAGGAACAATCCTGCAGCTCAACGTCCACCGGTTGCCAGCTCGTACCGTCGCCGTTGGGGAGCACGCACTCCAGCTTGGTGCTGATGGTCGAGTGGATCTCGCCCGTAGTCTTATCGATGACGAAGTGATCGGGTGTGATCGAGCCGCCGACAACACCTTCGCCCAGGCCCCAGTTCGCCTCGATGAGCATCTTGTTGCGGTCGCCCGTATTGGGATGCACGGACATCGCCACCCCGGAGCACTTGGCGTTCACCACCTTCATCACCGCCACCCCGATCGGGAAATCTTCCACCGAAAGACCGTTGTTGGCGCGGTAGGCGATGGCCTGGAAGGTGTACGAGCTGCCCCACACTTCAACGATCTTGCGGAATAGTTGTGCATCTCCGCGTACGTTCAGGTAGCTCTCCATCGCCCCCGGCATGCTTGTGGCTCCCGACGAGCGCACCGCCACCGGCAGGTCGGGCACGCCCACCAGCCCGCAGAGCGTGCAGTATTCTCGGCTCACTTCGGCTTTCATGTCGTCCGGCATCTCGTGGCTCTCCACGATGTCGCGGATCTGCTGGCTCACCCGCTCGTCGCGGGCCAGTTCGCGTGGCGGCACCGTGGTCACGAACGCTCGGATCTGCTCGGCTGCCCCGGTCTCTTGCATGAAGCGCCGGTGGGCATCGACGGAGAGGGCGAAACCGGGTGGCACCGGTAGACCGGAGCGGGTCATCTCTCCCAGATTGGCGCATTTCCTGCCCACCAGCTCGAAGGCGTCCTTCGAGAGCTCCTCGAACCAGTAGATCCACTTGTCGGTCATCGTCGATCTCCCTTGCAGCGATCAAGAAGCGGGCCTCGGGAGGGGAAACAGGGGACGCCTCCGCGGTGCGGTGCGGCGCCCCCGGTTTCTTCCAGAGGGGGCCTCGACTTCAGTCGTTCAGTATGGTCACGGTGCCCATGTTGCCGTCGACGCGGATGCGCATCCCGTCCTTGATCACCTTCGTGCCTTCAAAGGTGTTCATCACGACGGGGATGCCGTATTCCCGACCCACGATGGCGGCGTGGGAGAGGCTTGCCCCTCGGTCCACGACCACTCCTCCGAGCAGGGCGAAGACCGCCGTCCACGATGGGTAGGTGGCGGGAGCGACCAGGATGTCGCCTTCCTCGATGGCCATGAGGTCGGCGTCGTTCATGACCATCCTCGCCCTACCCTCCACCACACCCGGAGACCCACACGTGCCGTAGAGGTCGGCGTTGAGTTCGGGCTTGGGTACGGGGAAGCTGCCCACGACGACTTTCAGCACCACGGGGTCGTTGGAGCGGATGAGGGTGCCCATGGCCTCTTCGAGCGTGACCGTTCCCATCATGGGCGGGTTGTCCTCCTCGGCCCAGCTCGCCCACTCGGCGCGCCGGTCGGCCACGAGGCCGCGCAGGTCGTGCCACTCGGGAGCGAGCGCCACCCGTCGTATCTCGTCTGGGACCAGGAAGAACACGTCGTCGACCTGGTCCATCACGTCGGCTGCCACGAGACGGTCGCCCCAGCCCACGAGGGCCCGCCGCACCAGGGCGTGCGTGTACAGGTCGAGCCAGTGGTTGTGCTCTTCGGAGAACGATCCCGAGCGCTGGGCGAGCCGGAGCAGTTTCGTGAACCAGCCCTTCTGCTCGTCGGGGATCTTCTGCAAGAGCTCCTTCTCGGCCGCCTCGCGTTCCACGGTGAGCCTCGCGCGCTCGTGCTCGAGATTGAAGTCGCCGCCCTTCTGCAGGAACTGGCGGACGTTCATGTAGGCGGGGGTGGGGTCTTCGAGCCAGGTGGGGTTGACGAACTCGCTCATGCGCTGGCTGCGCCATCCGTCTTCGCCGAGGAACTCGCTGAATTCGGCGAGCCACGACCTGCCGGCTTCACTCTCGGCGAGCAGGGCACCGACCTTGTCGGGCATGTTCTCGAGGAACAGACCGTCGAGGCCCATGTCCTCAGCCTTCTTGCCGAACTCCCACAGCTTCCGATCGACCTGGAAGACCTTGTTGTCGAACCCGGTGAGGAACTTGTGGAACTCGGGATTCGAGTCATCGATGTCGAACATCTGCTTCATCATGGCTTCGAACAGCATGTATACGCCGAAGACCACGTACATGAAGTAGAAGTGGATCTCCCACATGCGCTTGTTCAGCCGGAATGCGTCCTCGAGATGGTCGAGCAACTCGATGTTCGTCGAGCCGTCGATGTCGAACGCCCGGAGTGTGGTGTAGTAGCCCTGCAACTCCTCAAGGTGCACCGCCCACACCGCGTCGTAGTCTTCGATGAATGGCTCGAGTTGCTTGCGGAACACCTTCTCCCGTTCGGCGATCTCGGCCGGGTCGTCGACCACCAGCACGGCGAGGTAGCCGCCGCCGCGGTGGAGGCGCCAGTCCCAGCCCTTGCATGTGGGCAGTTGGAGCTTCTGGGCCGCCCACATCATGCCGTGGCGGCAGTAGTTGATCCAACTCCAACCGAACATCGGGGTCCAAGGCGGCACGGAATGTGTGCCGTCAAGGAACCACGCGTCGTACTTCTGGAGATCGACGGCTTCGTCGAACTCGAAGGGCGTGATGTCGTACGTCCTCATGTATCCCCCCTGGGAAGAGTCGTTTCCCCCGCGCACTCCACCGTCTATATCGAGTCAACGCGCGAATCGCACCCGGGTGCGCATGCACCTATGCCGTTTCGTCCGGCCGCGGCCGGACGTGCTACTCGTTCCGCCCACCTCCTCGCCGCAGATCGCGGGTTGTTCCGAACCCGCGCCACGTGGTCCTAGTTGAATTGCCTGCCCCCGTCCACGATGATGGTCTGCCCTGTGATGAACCCACTGTCGTCTGAGGCGAGGAAGGCCACGAGGCCCACCACGTCCTCCGGTTGTTGGGCGCGCTTCAGACTCCCCCTTTCGACGCCGTAGGTCTCGGCGTCCGCCATGAGGTCCCGGCTCGCCTCGGTGAGGGTGAAGCCTGGAGCCACCGCGTTGACGCAGATACCGAAGGGGCCGAGCTCCTTCGCCATCACGCGCGTGAGGCCGATGAGGCCCCCCTTGCTGGCCACGTAGTGCGCCCAGTTCGCAGAGCCGCTCCAGAAGGTGGCCGACGTGATGTTGACGATGTGGCCGCTGCCGCGCTCGCGCATGCCGGCCGCCACCGCTCGACTCATCACCAGCGGGCCGCGCAGGTTGGTGGCGAGCACGCGATCCCACTCCTCAAGCGGTAGCTCCCAGAACGGAGCTCTCGTGAGGTCGCCGTAGGCGGCGGCGTTGTTCACGAGTACGTCCACGCGGCCGAGTCTCTCCTCCACCAGCCGCACCCCCGCTTCTACGCTCGCGGGGTCGGAGATGTCGAGCTGCACGGGAAGGTGCGTCGCGCCCTCGAGTTCGCCGGCGCCGGAGGACGCTGCGACCGGGGGCAGTTCGTCGATCAAGGGGAGCAGTCGCTCCAAGTTGCGGCCCGCGGCTGCGACCACCGCCCCGTCTTCGGCCAGGCGCCGACAGAACGCCCGTCCCAGGCCTCCGGACGAGCCGGTGACCAGGCACACCTTTCCTCCAAGCCCCCTGGTCACGGTGCCCCCCTGGTCACAGTGTCCCCCCGCTCCTAGTAGGTCCTGCCCGCTTCCTCCCAGAAGCGCGGCAACCCGTGGTCTTCAGCAATGACCTTGTAGCAACAATAACTACTTCCCCGCCCGATACCACCCCCCGAGTGGAGGTTGCTCGAGCAGACGTAGAGGTTCTCCACAGGCATACGGTAGTTCGAGAGCTCCGGAGTGGGGCGGAAGCGGTCGAGCTGGTTGATCGTCATGGCTCCCTCGACCCAGCCGCCCTCGTGCATGTCGATGTTACGGTTCACCACATCCCACGGGGTGGTGATGTGGGCGTCGATCACGTTGTCCCACGTCATGTTGGGCGCGTACTTCTGCCAATGCTTGAGGAACTCGCCCACGACTTCCTTCTTCATGCGCCGCCAGTCGGCCTCGCTGTGGAAGCGGTAGGGCGCGCCGAACTCCTCCACCAAGATGGTGTGCTTGCCGTCGGGCGCTCGGGTCGGATCCCAGATCGAGTCGGGAGCGGCGAGCATGACGAAGTCTGAAGGCCAACCATGCAACCAGATCTCAGCCTGATACTTGTACGACATGTAGTCCACGTCCTTGGGGCCCATGTAGAGCCTGGGCTGCGGACCCACGTCGGGGTTGAAAGCCTTGGCCGTGTAGTCGGGCAGTTCGTGCATGGCGATATTGCCCCAGAAGATCTGGGCCCGGTCGTAATCGATCTTCTGCGTGCGCCGGAACACCGACTCGGGGAAGTACTCGGGGCCGAGCATCCTTTGGCAGGTCTGGGGGATGCCGAGATCGCTCACCACGAGCTTGCGCGCGTGCACCTTGGTGCCGTCGGTGAGTACGATACCGGTGGCCTTGCCGTTCTCCACTGTGACTCGCTCGACCTCGCTGCTCACGAAGAACTTGCCGCCCATACTGCTCAGGGCGCGCTGGAGGGCATGCGTGATGGAGTGGGTGCCGCCGTAGACGATGGAAGCCGATTCCCAGCTCAACACCAGAGCCAAGGTGTGCACGAACACGTAGGGGCCGAGCACGTCGCTCGCGAAGCTGCCTGTGGAGGTCTCGATGGCCCGCATGAACAAGATCTGCAGTTCGGGCGAGTCGAAGAGGTCGCGGGCAAGTTGGCGCCCTGTCTGATAGGTCCAGACCGGTTCGATGCCGTCCACCGGGTCGCCCACCAGCTTCTCGAGGGCGTTCGGTACCCCCCACGGCGTCGGCGGCGAGTAGCGGTATTCACGGAACGCCAGACGCCACTTGCGCTGGTAGCGGCCCAGGAGATCGAGGTAGGTCTCGGCGTCACGCTTGCTGAACCGGGAGATCTCGTCGTAGGTGCGCTTGACGTTCTCCGCCGAGTAGCTCTCCTCACCCGTCTCCGGATCGACCACGAACGCCGAGTAGCCGATGAGGGCGGTGCCGTCGGGGAAGACGATCCCTTCGTTCTGATCGGGGAAGACGTACTTTAGACCTTTGCTCGGCAGGTCGAAGTCGCGGTAGGCGGGGTGGGCCCAGAACCGTGTGAAGTGGGCGCAGGGGTTCTGTACGAACCCGGGGCACGGCAGATCCTCGCCGCAGGCGCCGCCTCCCAGCTCGTGCTGGCGCTCGAACACAGCGGTATCGAGCCCGGCTTTCGCCAGGTAGGCCGCGATGATCGTCCCATGGTGGCCGCCCCCGACCACGATGGCATCGTATGTGGCGTCTGCCATGTCAGTCCCCCCGGAGGGCCGTCGCGTGTTCGCGCGCGACCTCTTCCCGTTGCCTGCGCCGTTCAGCCCTTTGCTGTTCGCGCTGTTCGCGCTCGGCCGCTCCGTCACCGTTGGTCTTGGCGGAGGCGTGAGCGCGCGTGGGCTTCGAGGGCGCCGGTTTCGTAGTCGGACCGGTCGGCGGCGCGGTCTCAGCGGTCGTCGGGGCCGTCTGGGCCGTCGGGGCCGTCTGGGCCGCCGTGGCCATCGGGGCCACCTCGGCGGCGTTGGCGGCGTTGGCGGAGGCGGCGGAGGCGGTGGCCGCCTCGGACGCGACGGTGGCCACGGCCTCCGCCTGGCCCGAACCGGCCGTCGCGACGTCGCGGGTCACTCGTTCCCGCTTGCTGCGCCGTCCGCCTTCGTTCTCCATGACGAACCCGCCAGCGTCGCCCCCGCGGGCCAATAACTTCACCAGGTGCCAGATCATGCTGGGGCGCAACACCTGGCCGGCGAACCGCCGCAGGTCGCTGCCCCCGAGGTCGCACTCGATGTGCCAGTGCACCGGTTCTGTGCTCGTGATGATGAGGACCGCGCTGGGCTCGCCTCCCTCTTTCGCGGTGAAGCCGTCGAAATGGGCTGTGAGCTGTGTCTTTCCGAGGCCCGTGCTCTTGACCTTCATAGCCGGCGTGTCCTCCCGCTCGCTTTCACAGCATCCCCTTGGCTCGGGCTGCCGCCATATGGTCCGGTTCCGTCCACCACTTCTCGATGCCGAAGTCCTCGGCCAGTTGGTTGGCGGCGCAGTAGCCGGGGCCGAAGGTGACCATGCCGCCCGGGAATACGCTGGCGCCGCACACGTAGAGGCCCTCGATGGGTGTCTGGTTGTGCGAGCACTCCTCGTTGGGGCGCAGGTAACCCATCTGCAGCGGCTTGTACGCGCCGTGTTTGATGGAGCCCTTCACCATGGTGGCGAACTTGTTGGCCACGTCCTTCGGCGTCGAGAGGTAGCGCCACACGATCTTGTCGTCGGTCAGGTTCGGCGCGTAGGTGCGAAGCGTGGCCGTCAATTCGTCGGCATGCTGGTCGCGGATCTTGTACCAGGCGTCGGAGCCGCCGTCGAAGAGGTCGTAGGGCGCGTGCTCGGAGATCAGCCCGCTGGCCTTGCCGGGCGGCGCCTGGTAGGGGTCGTGCACCGAGGGGAAGCAGGCGTTGAAACCGGCGTCCGGCAGGAGCTCGCCGTCGAACACGGCGTCCCAGTGATCGATCATGTCGTGGTGGGTGTCGTAGCCGAGCACGTGGACGAAGGCCTTGTTGACGTCGGGGTTCCACCGGGCGGCGACGAAATCGGGCGGTTCCTCGAGCGCGAGGTGCACGCTGTTGTGGCTCCAGGTGTCCCACTGCCAATCCTTCACCCGCGTGACGAACCCGGGCTCCAGATTCTCCTCGCCCACGTAGTCGATGAAGGTCTGGTGGGGATCGAGGCTGGAGGCCACGAACTTCTCCGCCCGGTGCACGGCGCCGTCCTCCATCTCCACGCCGACCGCGCGGCCGTCTTCCACGATGATCCGCTTGATCAGCTGGCTGCCCAGGATCATGCCGCCGTGGGCGTAGATGTCTTTGGATAGCCGGTTCGAGAGCTGGTGGCTGCCGCCCTTGAGGAGCTGGTAGTTCGTGGACCGTTCGAGCATGAGCGGCACGAGGTAGCCGAGTCCCTCGAGGTCGTAGTCGAGCCCCCAGAAGCAGGCCGCGTAGAGCATGAGCCCGCGCACGTGTTCGTTCTCGAACAGACCCTCTACGATCTGCTGCGGAGTCTGTTCGGTGAGGTCGTTGATGGCTCTACCCACTTCGGTCTTCTGAAGGTTGGCCAACTGGTGCAGCGGCGGATGCGGCTTCTCGTAGGTGGCCGGCCCGAGGAAGTCCCGCATCAGCGTACCGAAGTGGGCGTGCATGTAGCGATAGGCGTCTGCGTCGGCCTTGCTGAAGTGCGCGAGGTTCTCGGCGGTCTTCTCGGGGTCGGAGTAGAGGCACACCGCGCGGCCGTCGGAGAGCGGCATGGCCATCACGGGCTCCGGGCGCACGAATTCGAGCCCGTAGGTGGAGAGCAACTCGAGGTCGTTGAACACCGGGGCGTAGTCGACCATCATGTGGTAGACGGCGTGGGTGTTGTGGATCCAGCCGGGGATGGTGACCTTCTCGGTGGCCAGCCCTCCGCCGATCTCCATGCGCCTCTCGAGCACCAACACCTTCTGGCCCGCTCGGGCCATGTAGGCCGCCAGTGTCAGGCCGTTCGGCCCGCCTCCCAGAATGATCCCGTCGTAGGTCGTCATCATCCCCCCATCGGCGTCACGACTTGGCGCCCGTGTCCGGAGCGCCACCCCCCCAACGATCCGGAGCGCTCGGTGCAACCAATACTACCCCTCATGACGATCAGCACAAGGTAGTTGTACTAATCGAGCAATCAGCTAGACTTATGGGTGAGTGGTCCGAGGCGGCGCCGGGGGGACGAGTGCTTCTCAATCTGAACCAGCTTCGCGTGTTCTACATGGCCGCCCGTGAGGGCACCTACCGCCGTGCGGCTGAGATGCTCCACATCACCCAGCCCGCCGTGAGCCAGAACATCAAGTCGCTCGAGACGTACTACGGCGTCGGTCTGTTCCACAAGGTGGGACGTTCCATGGAGCTGACGGACGCCGGAGGCATCCTCTTCGAGTACGCCGAGCGTATCTTCGAAGAGGCCGAGCAGGCCGAACAGGCCATACGCGAACTGGGCACGCTCGCTCGTGGGGAGGTGAGGGTCGGCACCACGAAGATCTTCGCCCGCTACTTGATGCCTTCGATCATGACCGCCTTCTGCGAGCGCTATCCGGCTATCTCGGTGGCTCTCGACGAAGGGAGTTCCGAGGAGATGGTGCGGAGCGTGGAATCGCACCGCAACCACCTCGCCGTGGTCGGACGGATGGACTACTCGTCGCGCACACGCACGCAGCACTACCGCCGGGTGGTGCTCACGCTGGTGGTGGGAGCTGCGCACCCGTTCGCGGGTCGCGCCGGAGTGAGTTGGGCCGACCTGGAGGGTCAGCCGCTCATCGTCAGGGAGAGCGGCTCGGGCTCGCGCCAGGCGGTGACCGCGCGCCTGGCCAAGGAGGCAGTGACGCCCAGGATCGTGATGGAGTCGGGTTCGGTGGACTTCATCAAGCGGTACGTCGCCGAGGGTCGATCCCTGGCCTTCCTCTACGAGCCCGACATGCGCGAGGAGCTCGGCGCCGGCAAGCTCGTGCCGGTGCCCCTCGCGGAAGGTGACCTCACGCTTGAGACCGACATCATCTTCCTCGCCGACGCGTACAAGTCACCGCCGGTGCGCGCATTCCTGAAGGTCTTGGAGGAATCGGCGACCGCTGCGTGGAGCGTGTTGCCGGCGTAGGCGGTCGGCGGGGTAGGTAAGGGATGCTTGAGGCGGGGGAGCCGGTGATCTTTCGTTCACATCCAGGTCGCGACAGATTATGCGCGCGGGCGACCCGCATCGCGGCGGCCAGTGCGACCGCGACGGCCAAGGGTTCGTTTTGAAACGAGCTCTATGCCCCGGATGCGGGTGACTTGCTCTCGTGGCCAAGCTGGCATAGTATGGCCAGCGTCATCCCCCAACCTTCCCATCCACATACCGGGCAGACATAGCGAGTCTCACCATCCGGTCCGATGACCGGCCGGGGGAACTTTTCGCCGGAAGCAGCCGAGGGAGGGGACGGCGGGTTTCTCACCCCTGCCTGTTCGCTGCCGCAAAGCGAGCCGTCTGCGGGGACGGCGCTCCCAGGGGATGTCCAAAGCAGAGGGCGCTTTCGGTGTGGACGGTTCATGAGGTTTGCTGCTTGGTCGCTTCGTGTGTGTTCTCTTCCAGGCAACCGCCGGGGCCGGGGATAAGGTCGGCGACTTGGCAATGCAGTACCTCAGCGATTCGCCGCGCTGCCTCTACCGTCACCCGCCGGCGCCCGGTATCCCATCGACTCACCTGCGACGGGTGGACGCCGAGAGCTTTGGCGAGACCGGCCTTGGACATCGGGAACTCACCAGGCTCGCGCTGCTGGTTGTAGGCCTGCAGGCATTCCGAGATGCAAAGCCTCACGCTGTGCCCTTTCCATATTGCCCACCGGGCAACACGAGGATAGCATGCTTATTGCCCGATGGGCAATCATGGATGCGGAAATTGCTGTAGCATTGCCAGAATGGCAAGGCTGCGAGACGACGAGCGAGAAACTTTCGTGAAGCGACTCCGGTCCCTCCTGGCAGACCGGGATATGGGTCAGTCCGAGCTGGCCCATCTAGCGGACATCAATCCGGCGCAGATCACCCGCTACATGAAGGGCGAGCGGCAGCCGACTTTGTGGACCATGGAAAAGCTGGCTGAAGCGCTTCAAGTCGACCCCGGCGATCTCTTCCCCAGGTACGCACAGGAAAAGGCGAAGGAGCTCGTGGCCGAAGCCATCGCCAACGGATGGCTGGATCTACTCGACATCAAGGCGGTGATCGAGGGTCATCGGTACCAGCAGAATCGCCCGGGCCGGAGGGGAGAAGGCGAGTCGCAATGAGCCGGGCGAGTGCATGGCACCAGTCCGCCGCTGGGTCATCCTGAGGCACCTCCGCCAGCATTGCGGCCACTTTTTCGAGTGTTTCCCGTCCCGTCATTCGCCCGCCGCCCTCCGGTCAAACCGAACATTTGTACGCCCAGAATAGACCTTGGCGCGGACAGAACGCGCCGGCAATCAAAGGAAACGCGAGAGCCCCGGAATACCTTGCTGCCACAGCGACGGCTCTTCCCGCGCGGCCTTGAACGCAGGGTTCCGGGGCGATTTTGAGACCAGAATCGGTGGTCTGTTGGATAGGCGCCGACGGAGGGGCCTACGCTTCGCAATAGGCGGCAGCCCTGTCGTAAGACGGCCGGGCTGCGATGTGTACAGATCGAACAAGAGGGACCGCCGCGGAGGACCCCGGGAGAGGAGCGGACTCTGAGCGAAAGCGAAGCGACGGCATCATCAGGGAGAGGTCGTGCCACACGCTTCACTACTCGTCGCCGGAGGCCCTCTTCCGCGCCCACGATTCGCGGCTCGTGCGGCTGCTCATCATCGCTTCCGCCGATTCCGACGCGGCTGCCGATGCAGGGCAGGAGGCCTTCGTGCAGCTCTGACTGTGCCTCTCGAAAGGCCTGGCGGCGCAGGTGGGCTCGGTGCTCGCCGGCTCGGCTGACTTCTTCGCCCAGGCCCGGAACACCGCAAGAAGTGCGGAGGCGCCATGCTCCAGGTGGGCATCCTGGGCGCTACCGGCGTCTACGCCCTCGATCACAACCTGGAGCGCCCGGCCGAGGACCACGAGAATGCCGCCCTCCTGGCCGACCGTCTGCGCGAGGTGGACGGGCCTGGAGATCCCGGACCCGGTGGAGTTGAACTTCGTGATCGAGGAGGTGGGGGGTGGGGCCTCACGGCCCAGGTACGTCCAGGTCCCGACAAATCTTGCGCGCGAGGAAGTCGTTGATCTCGCGGTGTCGCGGTACCGCGGTGGCCTTGCCCGCGTCGCGGTTCACATACACGGAGTGGCTTCCGCCTTCCCGTAGTAGTTCGCAGCCGTGGGTCCGCAGGTGTCGGACGAGGTCGGCCCTCTTCACCCCCTGAGGCTGAGGGGCTCGCGAATGACGGTCCGGCCGCCCAATCTCTCCTCGGCGAGCAGGCGGTTGGCCTCCAACACCAGTTCGACGGCTTCCGCAAGGCTGGCCCGCGCCTCGTCGAGGGTCGGCGCTTGCGTGTTGGCACCCGGCAACTCCTCGACGTAGCCGATGAACCCCTCAGGTACTTCTTCGAAGACGGCGGTGAACTGAAGTTTCAATGGGCCTCGACCTCCGGGTGTTCGATCCAAGACACCAGCTGCCTGCCGGTCGCCGCTCACGGTCACCTCCATGATACCTCCTCGCGTATCGCTCCACCCGTCCGCCATCGTGCGCCATCGGGAGGTCCTGGGCAATCGGTCTTTGGTTGGATATTGAACGGCCGTCGCTTTCGTTCCGTCGGACCCGCAGTGTACGATCGGCTGGACGACGAGAGGATTCGGTCGTTCGGCACGCGACGCGCACGGCTCGTCCGCTCGAGGAGGCAGGGGCCTGTGACACCATCAGAGGGCCATGACTGAAGTGGAGACAGGGGCACCGCGACGTCGGCCGATTCGCGAGGCTCGATCGGCGCTCCTGCTTGCCCGAGGGATTCTGAGCGTGGCTGCCGCCGTCCTGTGGGCGCTCTTCGCCGCGACCTTCGCGCTGCGACGGAAATGGTGGTTCGCCGCCGTGGGTCTCATCCGCGAGCCGGGGAAGGGTCGCCGGCGGTGAGCATGGCCTGCCGGGTCGCCGTCCCGGCCACCCTGGCTCCCGAGGGAGCCGCAGAGGTAGGCGTTTCCGTTCCGTCCGCCGGAAGTTGTACGATGTTGGAGTCCGCTGAGTCGAACCTCGCCACCGAACGGGAGTTCCGTTGTGTCCGACTATGAATTGACGCCGGCCGCCCCACCGAGCACGCGCCGGGGTCGCCCGGGGAAGAAGGCGGGACGCAGCGGAAGCGGGGGGGAAACGACCAACGGCGCCACCGTCGGCTACGAAGCCCAGCTCTGGCAGATGGCCGACGCGCTGCGGGGCTCGATGGACGCCGCCGAGTACAAACATGTCGTCCTGGGCCTCATCTTCCTCAAGTACATCTCCGACGCCTTCGAGGAGAAGCACGCCGCCCTCGCCGCCGAGGCCGCCGCAGGGGAAGGCGCCGACCCCGAAGACCCTGACGAGTACCGCGCCCAGAGCATCTTCTGGGTGCCGCCGGAAGCGCGCTGGGCGCACCTGAAGGCGCAGGCCAAGCAGCCTACCATCGGTCGGCTTGTCGACGATGCCATGGCCGGGATCGAGCGTGACAACCCCGGCCTCAAGGGCGTGCTGCCCAAGGACTACGCCCGCCCCCAGCTCGACAAGGAGCGGCTCGGCCAGCTCATCGACCTCATGAGCAACATCAAGGTCGGCGACGAGGCCAGTCGTGCCAAGGACGTGCTGGGCCGGGTCTACGAGTACTTCCTCTCGCAGTTCGCGAGCGCCGAGGGCAAGAAGGGCGGCGAGTTCTACACGCCGCGTTGCGTGGTCAAGCTCCTCGTTGAGATGCTCGAGCCCTATCGCGGCCGGGTGTACGACCCCTGCTGCGGCTCCTCGGGTATGTTCGTGCAGTCGGTGGAGTTCATCCGCGCGCATGCGTCCGGCAATGGGAACGGGGGCGGCGGCCAGGGCGGCCAGGCCCAGAAGGGCGCGAAGGCCGACATCTCCATCTACGGCCAGGAGTCGAACTACACCACGTGGCGCCTGGCGAAGATGAACCTCGCCATCCGCGGCATCGACGGCCAGATCGGCCACGGTGACACCTTCCACAACGACCGCCACCCAGACCTCAAGGCCGACTTCATCCTCGCTAACCCGCCCTTCAACATCTCGGACTGGGGCGGTGAGCGGCTGCGCGAGGACAAGCGCTGGCAGTACGGAGTGCCGCCCGCCAGGAACGCCAACTTCGCTTGGGTGCAGCACATCGTCCACCACCTGGCGCCTGCCGGTGTGGCAGGCTTCGTGCTCGCCAACGGCTCGATGTCGTCGAACCAGTCCGGCGAGGGGGAGATCCGCAAGAACCTAATCGAAGCCGACCTGGTGGACTGCATGGTCGCCCTGCCGGGCCAGCTCTTCTACTCGACGCAGATTCCCGCCTGCCTCTGGTTTCTCGCGCGCGACCGCAGGAACGGCAAGTTCCGCGACCGTCGCGGAGAGGTGCTCTTCATCGACGCCCGCAAGCTCGGCCGCATGGTGGACCGCACCCACCGCGAGCTCACCGACGAGGACATCGCCCGCATCGCCGCCACGTACCACGCCTGGCGAGGCGAGGAGGAGGCGGGCGAGTATCAGGACATCGCGGGCTTCTGCAAGAGCTCATCGCTGGAAGAAGTTCGCAAGCATGGCCACGTGCTCACCCCGGGCCGCTACGTGGGCGCGGAGGCGCAGGAGGACGACGGCGAGGCTTTCGAGGAGAAGATGAACCGGCTCACCGCCGCGTTGCGCGAGCAACAGGCCGAGGCAGCGAAGTTGGATGCCATCATCGCCGCGAATCTGCGCGAACTGGGATATGGGAGCGACTTCCCTTGACTCCTGAAGAACTCCGCCGCCTGATTGCCGCCGGTGAGACCCTGACCGTCGAATTCAAGAGCGAGGAACGAACTCGACTCAACGACCGTGATCTCGTGGAGACGGTCATCTGCCTGGCGAACCGCCCCGGGAATGAGGCGGCCTGGCTGCTGGTCGGCGTTGAGGACGACGGTGGGTTCAGTGGGGCACGCCCCCGGCACGGCGCCGCAACGGACGTCGATAGAGTGGCGGCACTCGTCGGCGGGCGGACGAGGCCGGCCCTGACGGTACATGTCGAGGAAATCACCGTTGCGCAGGCGCGGTTTTGAGCCCCTGCAACAGGAGCATATGGTCCCTGCAGTACGTCGAAACGCACGGCCGGATCACACGGAGAGAGGCAGCCGAGCTGTGCCGGATCTCACCAGACCAAGCTTATCGCCTGCTCATCCGGCTAAGCCAGGGCGGACGCCTCGCCCGGCATGGCAGCAAGAAGGGAGCATGGTATGAGCGCCCCGCATAAGATAACCGCGCGGTTATCCGGTTACCGCGCGCGCATATCGCACCGACGACGGAGAAATCCATGGCGGCTCCAGTCGGCTCCAAGAGGCCCGATCCGACTACTGGGACGGTTCGATTCCCTGGGTATCTGCGAAGGATATGAAGCTACTCAACGATCTACCCAGCCGGATACGTGAGGGGGACGAAATGACGTCCCGAAACGTACGGAAACGCACGGGAAACGCACGCACGTGTTTCGGGGGAGCGATGGTCGCCGCCGAGCCGTTCGAGAGGAAGATGAAGGGGCTCATTGTGACGCTGCGCGAGCAGCAGTTCGAGGCATCGAGGCGTGATGCCGTGATTACCGCCAACCTGAAGGAGCTGGGGTATGGCGGATAGGAAGCCGAAAGGCGCGGCCGTCGACCGTTCCGACTTCGCGGCGTTGCTCGCCGATGTGAAGGGCCGCATCCAGGCTGCGCAGACGCGGGCGGTGCTCGCGGTCAACGCCGAGCTTGTCCGGCTCTACTGGGACATCGGGCAGCTGATCGAGGGTCGCCAGCGTCGTGAAGGATGGGGTGCGGCGGTGATACCGCGCCTGGCCAAGGAGCTGAAGAACGAGTTGCCGGAGCTGAAAGGCTTCTCCGAACGAAACATCGACCGGATGATCGCCTTCTACCGGGCGTACCCCGATCCTGCCGGGTTTTCGCCACCGGCGGTGGCGAAATTGCCGCCGCAGGGAGAAGTGCCACAAGGGGTGGCGAAATCGTCCACTCAGATTGTGCAGGGAGCGCCTGCACAAACGCCGGACTCGCTCCTGAGGTCCGTGCCCTGGGCGCACCATGTCGTCCTGATGGAGAAGGTGAAAGACTTCCCCACCCGCCGCTGGTACATGGAGCAGACGCTCGCAAACGGCTGGAGCCGCAACGTCCTTGCCCTCCAGATCGACGCCGAGGCCCACGCCCGGCACGGTAAGGCCGTAACCAACTTCTCTGCCTCGCTCCCCGCGCCGCAGTCGGACCTTGCCCAGCAGGCACTCAAGGACCCCTACATATTCGACTTCCTCACCCTCACCGAGCCCTTCCAGGAACGCGAGCTCGAAACCGAGCTCGTCCGCCACCTGGAGAAGTTTCTCCTCGAGCTCGGCCAGGGCTTCGCCTTCGTCGGCCGGCAGTATCGTCTCGACGTCGGCGACGAGGATTTCTACATCGACCTGCTGTTCTACCACCTGAGGCTGCGGTCGTTCGTCGTCATCGACTTGAAGAAGGGAAAGTTCAAACCCGAGTACGCCGGCAAGCTGAACTTCTACTGCAACGTAGTCAACGACCGACTCAAGCACCCGACCGACGCCCCGACCATCGGCCTGATCCTCTGCCAGACGCGTGACCAGCTCCTTGCCGAGTACAGCTTCGCCGGCATCGACAAGCCGATCGGCATCTCGACGTATGAGCTGACGAGGGCGCTGCCGGCGCGGTTGCAGTCGGTCCTGCCGACGGTGGAGGAGATCGAGGCGGAGCTGGCGCCGAAGCGGAGGAAGCGATGAAGCGGCGCACCGCGACGCTGCGCGAGCAGCAGGCCGAGGTCGCGACGCTCGATGCCGCCATTGCCGCCAACCTTAGGGAGCTTGGGTATGGGGGGTGAGTGGCGCATAGTACGGATCGGTGACCTTGGCCGTGTTGTGACCGGCCGAACACCACCAGGAAATGATCCCGCGTACTACGGTGGCGATGTGCCGTTTCTGACTCCTTCAGACTTGGCCGACCAACGTCGAGTGGAGCATCCCGCCCGTACCCTTTCGGCACACGGAGCGGTACAACTTGCCCGCTGCCTTGTTCCTGAAGGCGTTGGCGTGTCTTGCATCGGCTGGCAAATGGGAAAGGCAGTATTGATTGATCGGCCGACGATTACGAATCAACAAATCAACTCGATCGTCGTGGAGCCGAAGATTGCTGATGCTCGATTTGTCTACTATTCGCTCCGAAATCGGCGTGATGAGCTCTTTGGGCTGGGGGCGGGTGGATCTCGGACCCCGATCTTGAACAAAGGCGATTTTGAACGGCTTCGATTTGTCCTCCCCCCGCTTGTTGAACAACGCGCCATCGCCCACATCCTCGGCACGCTTGACGACAAGATCGAGCTGAACCGGCGGACGAACGAGACGCTGGAGGCGATGGCGCGCTCGCTCTTCAAGTCGTGGTTCGTGGACTTCGACCCCGTCCGCGCCAAGGCCGAAGGCCGCGACCCCGGCCTGCCCCAGCCCCTCGCCGACCTCTTCCCGGAATCCTTCGAGGACTCGAAGCTGGGGGAGATTCCGAGGGGGTGGGACGCAGCCACTCTTTCTGATCTTGCAACACTCAACCCAGAGTCGTGGTCGAGAGAGACGCGGCCAGAAGTGATCGAATACGTCGATCTTTCCAACACGAAGTGGGGCCGCATTGATGCAGTGACCAGCTACTCCACGGTGGACGCGCCGAGCAGGGCCCAACGAGTACTTCGCCCGCCGGACACGATCGTCGGGACTGTCCGACCAGGTAACGGCTCTTACGCCTTGATCTCGGCCGATGGCCTTACCGGGAGTACTGGTTTCGCGGTTCTTCGACCCGATAAGTGCCAGTACGCAGAGTTCGTGTACCTGGCAGCCAGCGCTCCGGAGAACATTGAGCGTCTCGCGCACTTGGCCGATGGGGCGGCCTACCCAGCTGTGCGGCCCGAAGTGGTGGCTGCAACGCAAGTGGTGAAGTCGGACGCCAAGGTAATGCAATCCTTCTCGGGCGTCGCCAGTTCGATGCTCTCAAAGGTTGCAGCTAACGAGGCAGAGACGGGCACACTCTCCGCCCTACGCGACACGCTGCTGCCAAAGCTCATCTCCGGCGAGGTGCTGGTGAAGGACGCGGAACGGTTCATCGGGAGGCCGGTTTGATGGCGAAACTCCATCCGCGTGAGCTCACGCAAAGGGCAATCGAAGTCATGCGGCGATCAGTCGAGGTCGTCTGAGATGGCCTGCCGGGACCAGTACTGGGCAATCCGGCCACGGAACCGGCCGGCGTGGCCGGATAGAGGTAGTGTTGGCCGACATTCTCCGCTATCCAGCCAGAACACCAGTGATGGTGGCGATCAGAGCAGGATACTGCACGGACAGGAGGGGCGACTGGGCCGGGCGGGGTCTCAAGGTGTTCCCGTGAAGAGCAAAAGACCCCGACGACTCCGCCGCGGCCACTTGCCGACCGAAAATCCCCAGTCCCAGGGATACAGTAGCGGCCCCGTTGCGCGCCGTCAATCGTCGCAGTGGCCTCTTTCGCGACACCAATCGCGTCGCGATGTCGCGATGACACTGCACCAGCCAATGCCGTCTGCTCACGGCTGGGCTTTGTTGCAGGCGGCGCATCCATGAGTTCCTTCACGGAATCTGTCGTCGAAGAGGCCGCCCTGGCCTGGCTCGAAAGCACCGGCTGGCAGGTCCGCAGCGGCGTCGAGATCGCCCCCGGCGAACCCGCGGCCGAGCGTGACGACTACGGGCAGGTGGTCCTGGTGCAGCGGCTGCGCGATGCCCTCGCCCGGCTCAACCCGGCGCTGCCCGCCGAGGCGCTGGACGACGCCTTCCGCAAACTGACGCGCCCGGAAGGCGCGGAGCTGGTGGCGCGCAACCGCGCGCTGCACCGCCTGCTGGTGGACGGCGTGACGGTCGAGTACCGCGATGCCGAGGGCAGCATCCGCGGCGCACAGGCGCGGGTCATCGACTTCGACGACCCGGCGGGCAACGACTGGCTGGCGGTGAACCAGTTCACCGTCGTCGAGAACAGGCACACCCGCCGGCCGGACATCGTGCTCATCGTGAACGGCCTGCCGCTGGCGCTGGTGGAACTCAAGAACGCGGCGGCCGAGACCGCCACCATCTGGAGCGCCTTCCAGCAACTCCAAACCTACAAGGCCGAGATCCCATCCCTCTTCGCCACGAATGGGCTGCTCGTCATCTCCGACGGCGTGGAGGCCCGCGTGGGCACGCTCACCTCCGGGCGAGAGTGGTTCAAGCCCTGGCGCACCATTGCGGGCGAGCGCCTGGCCGACCCGCATCTGCCCGAGCTGCAGGTGGTCATCGAGGGTCTCTTCGCGAAGCAGCGCTTCCTCGCCCTGGTGCGCGACTTCCTCGTGTTTGAGGATGAGGGCGGGGGACGGCTCACCAAGAAGATGGCGGGCTACCACCAGTTTCACGCGGTGCAGGTGGCGGTCGCCGAGACGCTGCGGGCGGCCGAGCTGCATCGTGCGGCCGATGGGGGTTCGGAGCTGGCCGTCTACTCCACGGAAGGCCAGAGGCCCGGCGGCAGGCTCGGAGACCGGCGCGTCGGGGTCGTCTGGCACACGCAGGGCTCGGGCAAGAGCCTCACCATGGCCTTCTATGCCGGCCGCATCATCCGCGAGCCCGCGATGGAGAACCCGACCATCGTCGTCCTCACCGACCGCAACGACCTCGACGATCAGCTCTTCGGCACCTTCTCGCGCTGCAAGGAGCTCCTGCGCCAGCCACCGGCGCAGGCCGAGGACCGGGCGCACCTGCGGGAACTGCTCTCGGTCGCGGCCGGGGGCGTGGTCTTCACCACCATCCATAAGTTCTTCCCCGAGGAAAAGGGCGACCGGCACCCGACCCTCTCCGAGCGACGCAACATCGTGGTGATCGCCGACGAGGCGCACCGCAGCCAGTACGACTTCATCGACGGCTATGCGCGCCACATGCGGGACGCTTTGCCGCACGCCTCCTTCATCGGCTTCACCGGCACGCCCATCGAGCTTGCGGACGCAAACACCCGCGCGGTCTTCGGCGACTACATCAGCGTGTACGACATCCAGCGTGCCGTCGAAGACGGGGCCACGGTCCCCATCTACTACGAGAGCCGCCTGGCCAAGCTCGCGCTCGACGAAGCGGAACGGCCGAGGATCGACCCTGACTTCGAGGAGGCCACCGAGGGCGAGGAGGTTGAGCGTAAGGAGAAACTCAAGACCAAGTGGGCGCAGCTCGAGGCCGTGGTCGGCGCCGAGAAGCGCTTGGGAGTAGTCGCCTGGGACATCGTCGAACACTTTGAGCAGCGGCTTGCGGCCATGGATGGCAAGGCCATGATCGTCTGCATGAGCCGGCGCATCTGCGTGGAGCTCTACCGAGAGCTGGTAGGGCTGCGCCCGGACTGGGCGCACGACGACGACGGCGAAGGCGCCATCAAGGTGGTGATGACCGGGTCGGCGTCTGATCCCGCGGACTGGCAGCAGCACATCCGCAACAAGCCGCGGCGCGAGGCTCTCGCCAATCGCTTCCGGAATACCGCCGACCTGTTCAGGATAGTGCTCGTCCGCGACATGTGGCTCACCGGCTTCGACGCACCGAGTCTGCACACCATGTACCTAGACAAGCCCATGCGCGGTCACGGACTCATGCAGGCGATCGCGCGCGTCAACCGGGTGTTTCGCGACAAGCCCGGGGGTCTGGTGGTGGACTATCTGGGTCTCGCCCAGGAGCTGAGAGCTGCGCTTGCGACCTACACGGAGAGCGGCGGCACCGGGCGCACGGCCCTCGACCAGGACGAGGCCGTCGCCGTGATGCTGGAGAAGCACGAGGTCTGCTGCGGCCTCTTCCACGCCTTCGACTGGGCGAAGTGGACCGCCGGTACGCCCCAGGAGCGGCTCAGCCTGTTGCCGGCGGCCCAGGAGCACATTCTCGCCCAAGAGGAGGGCAAGGACCGCTGCGTGCGTGCGGGCCGCGAGCTGTCCCAGGCCTTTGCTCTTGCGGTGCCGCATGAGAAGGCCTTGCGCATCCGTGATGACGTGGCCTTCTTCCAGGCAGTGCGGGCGGTTCTTATCAAGCGCGCGCCCGGGGATGCCCGGCCCGAGGAGGAGATCGATCAGGCGGTGCGGGAGATCATCTCGCGCGCGGTGGCGCCGGAAGGGGTGGTGGACATCTTCGCCGCAGCGGGCCTCGGGAAACCCGACATCTCCATTCTCTCGGACGACTTCCTGGCCGAAGTGCGGGGCATGCCCCAGCGGAACCTCGCTGTGGAACTCTTGCGCAAGCTGCTCACGGGAGAGATCAAGGCCCGCAGACGGAAGAACGTCGTGTTGGCACGCTCCTTCGCCGAGCTGCTGGAGCACACCATTCGTCGCTACCAGAACCGGGCCATCGAGGCGGCGCAGGTGATCGAGGAGCTCATCAAGCTCGCCCGTGACATGCGGGAACTGAACGAGCGGGGCGCGGCGCTTGACCTGTCGGAAGATGAACTCGCCTTCTACGATGCCCTCGAGACCAACGACAGCGCGGTGAAGGTGCTTGGCGACGAGACGCTGCGTATCATCGCCCGCGAGCTGGTGGCCACTGTGCGCAGGAACGTCACCATCGACTGGACCATTCGCGAGAACGTCCGCGCCCAGCTCCGCGTCTTGGTCAAGCGCACCTTGCGCAAGTACGGCTACCCGCCCGACAAGCAGGAGAAGGCGACTCTCACCATCCTGGAGCAGGCCGAGGTGCTGTCGAGTGAGTGGGCCGTGGCGTGACGGTAGGCCGCGGGCGAGCATCATTCCTGCGATGGTGTCGATCTCGGCCCCGGTGCGCGCTCTATCACGCCGATCCTTGTCCCTCGGCCCACACCTCGAAGAACGCGGCGGCGCAGGCGTCGCCGAACTCGGGGGAGTAGCCGTCGGTGTCGACGTCGCGGACGCGGGCGGGCTCGCGCAGTCGGCGGCGCAGTTCGTCCGCGAAGGCGGCGTCGGCTTCGGGGTCGTTGAGGGCCGCGCCGGCCCGACCGAGCGACGACCAGCCGCGCCCCGGTATAAGGAACAGGTACGGCGCCGCCGCCCGGTTCAGCCTCTCGGCGACCAGACCGGCTATCTGCCTACACTCCTCGGCGGAGGTGCGCACCTCGACGCGAAGCTCGTCGATCACTGCGAATGCCCGGCCGGAGAATCGCTCCTGCCAACCAGGCTGTCCTCCCACCGACAGCATGTCGAGGCCGCTCGGGGCCAACACCTGGGGAAGCCCGCACTCCGCGGCGGCCAGGATGCGGTCGGTGCCGGCGGCACAGTTCCCGCCCAGCAGTTCCTCGCCGACACCGCGCGTGACCACGTCGACCACCCCGCTGAGCATCCCGTCGCGGATGAGCTCGTCCATGGCACGGTCACCCCGGCCCTGCGCGTGGAACGGCACCGGCTCGAATCCAGACTCGCGCAGGCGTTCCACCACCCGCTCTACCGAGCGCTCGGCGAACCCGAAGGAGGTGACTCCGATGACCGGGGCCTTGGCGCGTTCCGACCACGATCCGCCGACGGCGCCGGTGGGTGTTGCGTCGCTTGCGGGCGCTACGGAGTCGGCAGTCGCTCTGGTAGCCGCTCCGCCGTCGCGGCGGAGTTGGGCACCGCCACCAAGCTCCGCCCCCGGCATCACCGCGCCGGCCACCCGCACCGCGCCACATACCGCGCCGACAGCGTTCGCGTACTGACTCCAGAGGAGCGGGTTCAGGCCCACGACGTCCACTACGGTGTTGAGCATCATGATGTCCCGGGTGCCGACATACCGTCCGACATAGCTCGGGTGGCTGCCCACGGAGGAAGCCATGACCTTGGGTACACCGAACGGGAGGTGCTTCATGATGCTGGTGCAGATCAGGGTGCCGGTAGCTCCGCCGACGCCGAGAACGCCGTGGATCTTGCTCTCGCGGTAGAGCCGCTGTGCGATCGCCCCACCGCCGCGGATCATGCAGTCGACGGCGATCTTGCGCTCCGTCGGATACGTCGCTCGGACGGCCTCGATGGTCATGCCGCCGGCGGTCGCGACCTCCTCGCACGTGATGTCGCCGGGGAAGGGCGGCAGCTGTTCCATGCTGACGTCCATGAGGATGGTGGCCACTTCCTGGCCTGCGACCAGGTCCCGTACGGCGGCGAACTCTGCTCCCCTGGTGTCGAGGTTGGTCACCAGGAGCACGGTCTTCCTTATCAACTCGTCACTCCCCCAGATTGATGGAGTCGAGCCCACGCGGGCCGTCAGCCGCACCCAGGCTACGGGTGCGGGTGGCGGCCGTCAAGGCCGCCGTGAGACCAGCGACAGCGCCGAGGGCGGCCGGAGACCGGCCGAGGGGGGCGCCGTGAGACCCGCCGCGGCGACATGCACAGACCCTGTGCCGCGGCGGGCAGAAGGCGAGCGCCGGTCTTCGACGCTGTGGTAGCCTCAGCTTCTTGTCCGGCCGCCCGCGCCGCCGACACCGGTCGTGTGGGGAGGCCTCATTCGCCCGGGGGAGACGCACACTGATCGGTTCACGCACGCCCACATCGCAACCCCGTCAGGGGACCGGCGCCGGTGCAGGATCCGAAGCGGGACCCGGCAGCCGTCTCACTCCCTGGCTGCCGCTCATGGCCGGCGTGGCCTACGGCACGGCGTTCCCGATGATCAGCGTGGCCATCGGTGGCTTCACCCCGCTTTCGATCGCCTTCTGGCGGGCGGTGATCGGCACCGCCAGTCTGGGCGGATGGTTGCTGGCGACGCGTTCCTTCTCGGCCCGCCCGTCGCCGGGCTCGTGGCTGCGGCTTGGCGTCGTGGCTCTGGCCGGAGCCGGTGTGTTCTGGCCGGTGCAGAACTACGCCGTGAAGCTCTCCACCCCGGTGAACGCGGCCTTCCTCGTGTCGATCTACCCGGCCCTCATCGCGGTGGCGGCTCCCGCCATCCTGCGCGAACGCGCCCGGGGGCGGAGCCTCGTGGGGCTCGCGCTCGCGCTGTCCGGCGCCTACCTCGTTCTCAGCAACGGCCGCTTCCTCTCGTTCTTCTCGGCCGATGGGGCCGCCGGAGACGGTCTAGCTTTGGTGGCCGCGTTGTCGTTCGGCTCCTACGTGATCCTTGGGCAACTCTGGCGAGACAAGATGGGAGTGACGCCGGAAGAACTCTCCTTCTTCACCTTCGCGCTCTCCCTGCCTGTCCTTGGAGTGGTGGCCGTGACTCAGGGTCCGTTGGCCGTGGCGCCAAGTCTCGCGTCGGTCTCCGCGCTGGTGTGGCTGGGTTTGGTCACCTCCACCGCCGCCTTCCTCGCCTTGAACGCAGGGATCAGGCGGGGAGCCGTGGCCCGGGGGAGCGTGCACCTCCTCGTGATCCCGTTGGTGTCGGCGCTCGTCTCGTGGGGGTTCTTCCGCGAGACGATGTCGCCGATCCAGTGGCTCGGCGGGGCGCTCGTGCGCGCGGGCATCGCGGCTTCTTCACGGTAAGAGGACCCCGCGCCCGTCGCACCCTGCCAGCAAAGCCTGATAGACGCGCACCAGCCCGAGGGTGTCGACGGCGCAGTAGGCGCGCAACGCGCGGAAGGTCTCCTCACGCTCCGCCTCCGAGAGGCCGCCCGTGATGGCCGCTTCGTACCTGAGCATTGCGGTGCCTCCGTCGGCGACGGCCTGGTCCTCATACGAGAGGTCCGCGACCAGCGCCGGTAGGACCATCTTCAGGGAGAGGCGCCCACGGAACTCCGGGTGTTCGACGTTGCGGCCGATCACCGGGAGTAGGTCGAAGAGGCGGGCCTGCACGGAGGTGATGGGCTCGGCGAGGTGAGGGAGCGCAGTGGCGAGATTGCCGAGCACCGTGTTCTCGAAGCTCGAGTAGACCACGACCGAACCCTCCCCGGTGAGCGCCGAGAGCAGGCTCTCGGCGAACGGGGGGCGAGGGTCGGTGGCATGCACGTGCAGGAACTCTCGGTGTTCGAGGGAACCGTCTGCGAGCATCGTGTGACACGACCACTGCACCGGGAGCGTCTGGTACGAAGTGGTGCCCGGGTGCAGGGGGAGCGCGGGGGCGAAGGTCTCGAAATCGAGGAAGTGCAGGGGATACCGGAGTTCGGCCAGTTCTTCGAGCAGCGCAGGCTCGAAGTGTGGCGTGCCGCGCCGCACGACGTCGCACGCCTTGTGTTGGGTAGCGGTAAGGCCTGGGAAGACGGGCGGCACGTCGCGCATCGAGCGGATGCCCTCGGCGAGAAGGGCGTCGAGCACCTCGGAGGCGATGCGCGGGATCTGGGTGACGGGGAAGTCGGGCAGGAACGCGTGGCAGTGGCCGACGAACGCACACTCATAGGGAGAGCCGCAGTGCTTCCCGATGGGTACGTCGGGACATTCCCCGTCAAGTATCTCCTTCATCTCGGCGAGGAGGCTCGGGATCTCCGGAAGGTACTCTTCGACCTGCTCGGTCACCTCCGTCTGCCGGAACAGCGCTTGGAGGTCGTAGTCGCCGCCTTCGTAGACGTAGCTCGTGTCGAGGTGCATCACGAAGACCCGGCCCACCTCCAGACCGGCCCCGCGCAGCACGTAGGTCTGTATCGCCGCATCGGTGATGTGCGTCTGCTTGACCGAAGCGCCGGACTTCACCTCGATCAGATCCCACGTGCCCTCGCCGTTGCGCGTGAGTACGTCGACACGCACGAGCACTCCGTCGTACTTCAAGGCGGCTTCGTGGATGGGGGAGGCTCCGGCGGCCAGAAGGTCGGCCGTGCGGGACAGGGCCTCCTCGGTCTGCGTGTGATCCTCCGCGACCAGCGTCCCCCGGGGGAAGCGCTCGCGGGCCAACTCGCCCACGCGGTGCCCCTGGTCGAAGATGGCCTGCTGGAACTCCGTGACCGGGTCTGCCAACTCGCGCGCGTTGGACGCCAGCCACAGCCGTTTGTGGCACTGCAGGCCGGCCTGGAATCGTGATTTCGAAAGCCTGTGTTCTCGGGGCATGGGTTCCTCCAAGGGCGACCCACGTCTCGCCGTGACCCGATGCACGGCTCGCTTCGCGGAGCACCCAACCGATATCCTACACTTCGTGGCGGACAGAAAGACCGCGCACCCGGAAGGATCGCGCAGCGTATCGCACAGCCTGACGTATCGCGTGCCCGGCTGGGCGCGCCCGTGAACCGACTCGAGGGAGACGAGGATGTTCAAGAGGATCGATCACGTGGAGATCGTGCCGTCCGACTACGAGCGCTCGATCGCGTTCTACACGGAGGTCTTCGGCTTCACCGTCAGAGAACGGGTGCCCGTCGGCAACCCACCCCTACGGGAGATCGTCTTCCTCGAACTGGGCGGCACGGTGCTGGAGCTGCTCGACCTGGAAGAGCCGGCCGAGGCCGTGCTCCCAGGCCCCCGCGTCGGCTACCGCATGATGGCCATTGAAGTGGACAACATAGACGACGCCCTCGCCTACCTGACGGGGAAAGGGGTCGAGGTGTCGCGGGCTTCGTATCCTTCGGCGGGCGGCTGGCGGGCCGAAGTGCTCGATCCAGATGGGTTGGCGATAGAGATCAGGCAGTGGTGAGCCGCGCTCGGTGGACGTGAGTCCGCCCCCCGAGCAGTGAGTCCGCCGGCGAGGCAGTGAGTCCGCCGGCGAGGCAGTGAGTCCGCCGGCGAACGAGAGCGCGGCCCGGCGGCGGACGCTGCCCGGGTCCCCCAGGTCGCTACTCGCCGTCGTAGTCGAGCGCCGCCCCGCGGTCCGCCGACTTGGCCAGCCGCGCGTACACATCGAGGTACCCCTTCCGTCGCCCGGACCGCGCCGGCGGTCGCCACGCGGCGCCGCGGCGGGCGAGCTCCTCGATGGGCACCGCCAGCTCGATCGTGCCGGCGGGGATGTCGATCTCGATGCGGTCGCCCTCCTCCACGAAGGCGAGCGGTCCGCCTTCGGCCGCCTCCGGCCCCACGTGGGTCACCGCGCAGCCCTTGTTGGTGCCCGAGATCCGTCCGTCGGTGACGAACGCCACTCGATCATGGAGACCACGGGCGGCGAGCTGCCACAGGAACCTCTGCTGGAGGCGCATTCCCGGATCGCCCTTCGGCCCGGTGTAGCGCAGCACGACGACGTCCCCGGCTACCAGCGAACCGTCGGCAAGCGCGTCGCACGCGAGCTCTTCGGAGGTGAAGATGCGGGCGGGGCCCGTGTGGCGCAGCATGGTGTCCGGCACCGCCGACGTCTTCACCAGACAGCCGTTCGGCGCCAGCGACCCCCGCAGGAAGCGCAGGCCGCCTTCAGGCGAGAGCGGGTCGTCGAGCGGGCGGATCACGGCGCGGTCGAGCACGCGGACGCCCTCAAGGTCGCGCGCGAGCGTCTTGCCGGTGACGGTGAGCACCGTCGTGTCGAGCAAAGGCTCGAGCTCCTTGAGCACGGCGGGGATGCCGCCGGCCTCGTCGAGGTCAGCCATGTAGTGGGCGCCCGATCCACCGGGCACGATGTCGCAGATGAGCGGCGTCTCGGCGTTCAGGCGGTTGAAGAGCTCCGGGGTGAGCTCCAGGTCGAACTCGGCTGCCACCGCCTGCAGGTGCAGCACTCCGTTGGTGGACCCGCCGATCGCCATGAGCACGCGCACCGCGTTCTCGAACGCCGCCGGCGTCATGATCTGCGACGGTGTGAGGCCCCGCCGGTGTAACTCGACCACCTGTCGCCCAGCCTCGAAGGCCAGTCGTTGCAGGCGCGAGTCGGGACCCGGCGTGGCGGCGTTGCCGGGCGGCGACATGCCGAGCGCCTCCGCCAGAGCGGCCAACGTATTGGCCGTGCCCATCACCGGACAGGCGCCGCTGCCGCGGCAGCGGCGGTCGACGATCTGCCCGAACTCTGAAGGGTCGATGTCGCCGCCCTTGCAGGCGTTCAGATGCTTCGAAGCCACCTGCAACGGGTCGATGGGAGCGCCGGCTCTGCGGTTCAGGGACATGTAGCCACCCGTGACCACCACCGCCGGCAGATCGAGTCTTGCCGCCGCCATCAGGTGCCCCGGGATGACATCGTCGCACACCGGCACGAACACCAACGCATCGAGGAGGTTGGTCTCGGCCACCGCCTCGATGTAGCCCGCGACCAGGTCGCGGTGGGGGAGATGTTAGCGGTCGTTGCAGGCCATGCTGGTGCAGATGGAGCTGATGACGAACTCACGCGGTGTCCCGCCGGCCGCCCACACACCGGCCTTCACCCACTGCGTGACCCTGTCGAGGTGCACGGAGGCCGGGTTGACCTCACCCCAGCTGCTCACCACGCCCACCTGGATGCGCTCGAGCGCCTCGCCACCGAGCCCCGTGCCGCGCAGCATCTGCCGACGTTCGACGAGGGCGTAGTCGGGAAGGTCGGTGTCGCGTCGCTGCGGGTCCATCGTGGCGGCCTCCGGGGTCGTGCCTTGGTGCTGAGCGTCACGATAGCACGGGGAAAAGCGAACGGCCGCGGGGCCACGGCCGTTACGGGATCGCTTATGCCCGCCGGAGAGTTCCCCGGTGGTTGCGCTCTCACCCCCCGGCGCGCCCCAAGACAGGCACCGCGCCGGGGTCGTCCTCCTGCGTGCCGGGTGCTACATGTTGCGAAGAGCGCCCACCATCTTGATGGCTTCGGAGACGGCGTTCGAGGCGTTCTCGGAGTAGCCGTCGGCGCCGAACATGTCGGCGATCTCGCCGGTGACGGGAGCGCCGCCGATCATGATCATGACGTTCGGGTTCTTCTCTTTGAGCTTCACGATGGCCTTCTTCATGCCCATCATGGTGGTAGTCATCATGGCCGAGAGCGCCACGATGTCGGAGTTGGTGGAGATCTGCTTCTCCACGAACTGGTCGAGCGGCACGTCGGCGCCGAGGTCGTGCACGGTGAAGCCGGCCACCTCGAACATCATCTTGACCAGGTTCTTGCCGATGTCGTGCACGTCGCCTTCGACCACGCCGATGACCACTTCACCCCGGACGGTCTCGCGACCGGCCATGTCGATGTGGGGCCGCAGGATGTCGAGGCCGGCGTAGAGGGCGTCGGCGCACATGAGGACTTCGGGCACGAAGTACTCCTGGCTGTCGAAGAGTACGCCGACCTCTTCCATACCGGAAGCGAGACCGTCCATGATGGCTTCATAGGCGTCGAAGCCTTCGTCGAGGACGGCTTGGGCGGCTGTGGCTACCCGGTCTTCCTCGTACTCGACGACGGCTTCGTGCAGCTCTTTGAAAAGCTCT
>JAHJSA010000056.1 GCA_018830645.1 Actinomycetota bacterium | reverse complement strand
TCCCTGTGGCCCGCGCCACGGCGGCGATCCCGCCACGCCCGCACACCCGCGCCTCCGCCGCCGCCCACAGGCGCCGACGCCTCTCATCGAGCTCTCCCGCCAGCGCCCGGTAACGCTCTCCTATGGCATGTTCGTCGATCACAGGACACTACTTCGCCACCCCCAGCCTATATCCTACTTTTTTCTTGACGGTTCCTAAGCAGCCCGGCGACCGAGAGATCTTCGTCCAGGGCCTCCCAATGGATCCCCACACCCCCACCGATCAGTCGCCAGGCGGCGAGCTCCTCGTGGGTTGCGCGCCGGAGCCGCGGGAACCAGTCCAGCGGCACGGCAATCTCGCGCCCGTCGCCGAGCGTCACGCGCAGCATCTCTTCCTCGAAGGCGACGACCGTCGCCACAGGACCGCAGCCTGCTTCGCGCCCGTCAAACCCCCTGGTACTCATGCCAATCCTCCGGTAACTTGCGGCGCTGCAACCCGATCATACGCCTCACGCGGCGGAGTTCGGCCGGGGTGAAGCCCGTTTGCCAGACGAGGGCGGGTGACTGTAGCCAGAACTTCGCGCAGGCACCTCCGCGCTCCACGTGTACGTGGGGCGGCTCGCTCCTTTCGTTGCTGTGGAAGAAGAAGCGAAAACCGGCAGCTCGGAGGATCGTGGGCATTCCACCTCTGTCGCTCCACTGCGCCTCCGTCGTGCGTCGCGCGGGCGAACGGCGTTTGCTGCCTGGACTGTTCTGTTGCTCCCGCGCTTTACGTCATCGCACTCCGCGAGGTACACTGATTGGGAATGAAAGTACACGAACTCATCGCGCTCATTGAGGCGGACGGATGGTTTCAGGTTAGAATGAAAGGCAGCCATCGTCAGTTCCACCACCCGACGAAGCGGGGAACGGTCACCGTATCGGGAAAGTCGAGCCTCGACGTACCACCGGGAACGCGGAACAGCGCGCTGGAGCAGGCCGGTCTGAAGAAGTAGGAGTGAAGTCCCATGCGGTACCTAGCAGTCCTTGAGAAAGGCCCCACGTCCTACGGAGCTCATGTTCCTGATCTTCCCGGTTGCATCGCCGTGGGGGAGACAAAGGAAGAGGTTCTCGTGCTTATTCGTGAGTCCATCGAATTCCATCTCGAGGGACTCAAGCAGACCGGGCAGCCGATTCCGGACCCTTCATCCACCGGCGAGTTGGTGGACGTAGCGGCCTGAGCTCCCCCGATGGCCATCCGGAAGGCGTTTCAGGCCAAAGGGGTACCCATTTAGCTCCACCTATGTCTATAACCCGAAGGCTTCGTGTGCACAAAGTGCGGCGTCATGGGAGAGCCATATAGCAGCCACGCGCGGCAGGTTGGTATGTAGCTCGTGTAGGTACCAGGCCACCGTGACCGCGGGCACCATCTTCGACAAGACCCGGACGCCGCTGACCACCTGGTTCGCCGCCACCTGGTATGTGACCAGCCAGAAGAACGGCGTCGGCGCCATGGCCGGGGTTCCGCAGCTAACCCCGTCACTAGTCCACCAAATACTGGCTTTGAGCAGGGGAAAAGAGCGATTACGCCCGAACAGGGCGTGTATCTAGGATTGTAGGTAGTCTTCCAAGCCGACCGTCGTTTGAGCGAACAGCGCCTCGAACGTCTCCTTGGTAAGCGGCTCATCCGCCGTCCAGTCTCCGCTTTGCCGCGTTTTCTGCTCCAAGTGGGCCAGGTGCTGCCGGTTCTCGAAAAGGCGGTCGTAGACTCGACCCCACTGTCCGGGGTTCCGCAGCTAATCCCCCATCTGGTCCACCTCTGAAGGAGAAATGCCTGCATATGGCGTTTTGACCTGGTCAGAAACGCGAATTGTCATAGATACACACTTTCTGCAATAGTTCTTGCATTAGAGCGGAGGTTATGAGACTGTCTAGTCCATGTACCTGCGGGCGACAGCTCAGAAGCGCAAAGACGGCACCCAGGTCCGCTACCTGCAGCTGGCCCACAACGTGTGGGATCCGGTGGCCAAGCGGAGTCGGGCCGAGATCGTCTACAGCTTCGGGCGGGAAGATACGGCCAACCGGGCGGCCCTTCTGCGTCTGGTCTCTTCTTTGTCCCGGTTCCTCTCCCCTGAGGCGGCGCTTTCGGCCTCTGCGGGCGAAGGCTTCTCCTTCATGGAGTCCCGCTCCTGGGGTGGGGCTTATGTACTCGACGCTCTCTGGCACCGCCTGGGGATAGATGCGGCCATGCGCCGCCTGCTGAAAGGTCGGCGCCTGGATGCGTCGTGCGAGCGGGTGCTCTTCGCTCTCTGCGCGAACCGGGCGCTTGCCCCCTCCTCCAAGCTCGCGGCCGCGCGCTGGGTGACGGAAGACGTGGAGATCCCGGGACTGCCCTCGACCACGGACGACGCCTGCTATCGGGCCATGGACTTCCTTCTCGAGATAGCGCCTGCTCTCGAGAAGGAGGTCTTCCACCAGGTGGCCACTCTCCTCAACCTGGAGGTCGACCTCCTCTTCTTCGACACCACCTCCACCTACTTCTGCCGGGATGAGGCGGACGAGCCGGTTCCCCGCGACCTGCGTGGTCGGCGGTGTTCTGGCTCGGCCGCGGCCGACACCGACACGGGCGGGGGCACGGAGGCCGGCGGCGACTCCTCTGCGGGTTTCCGCACCTACGGCAAGGGCAAGGACCACCGGGACGATCTTCCGCAGATCGTCGTCGGCATGGCCGTGACCAGGGAGGGGATCCCGGTCCGGGTGTGGTCCTGGCCCGGCAACACCGCCGACTCGGCCCTCATCCGCCAGGTGAAAGAGGAGCTGCGGGACTGGACGCTCTCCCGGGTGGTCTGGGTGGCCGACCGGGGGTTCTCTTCCGCGCTGAACCGCCGCTACCTCCGCCGGGGCGACCACCACTACATCATCGGGGAGAAACTGCGTTCCGGCTCGGCCGCCGCGAAGGCCGCCCTCTCGCGGGCGGGACGCTACCAGGAGGTGGCCTCTAACCTACGGGTGAAAGAGGTACACATAGCTGAAGGGGAACGCTTCGTCATCTGCTACAACCCCGAAGCGGCCGAGCGGGACGCGGAGGTGCGTGCTCAGCTCTGCGCCCGCCTCTCCGAGATGATCGCGCACTCAGACAGGCTCGCCCCGCTCAAGCGGGCGGAGCTTCGGGGGGTCATCTCCACCAAGCCCGGCCTTCACCGCTACCTGCGCACGACGGCGGGCGGGCTTCTGCGGACAGACGCGCAGGCTATTGCCGCCGAAGAGAAGCTCGACGGCACGTATCTCCTGCGTTCCAGCGACCCCGCCCTCTCGGTCGAAGACATAGCCCTCGGCTACAAGCAGCTCCTGGAAGTGGAGCGGGGTTGGCGGGACCTGAAGCACGTTCTTGATCTTAGGCCGGTCTACCACCGAAAGGAAGAACGCATCCGGGCGCACGTGCTCCTCTGCTGGCTGGCGCTGCTCCTCATCAGGATTGCGGAGACCACCTGCTCCGACACCTGGCCCAATCTGCGGCGGGAACTCGAGCGGCTCCACCTCGGCACCTTCCAGGGAGCGGCCGGCACCTTCCGCCAACGGACCGAAGTCACGGCGAAACAGCGGGCTATCCTCGGCACACTCGAACTCCCAGAACCCCCGAGGATCCAGGAGCTCACCCCCTCAGCCGAAGCTTCCTGACCCCGCGGGACAGCCTTCTTCCCTAGATACACGCCCTCTCGGCGGGTGATCGCTCTTTTCTCCTGCTCAGAGCCGGTTTTTGGTGGACTCGTGGGGGTGTTAGCTGCGGAACCCCGGACTGTGTGTCGAGCCGGCCCGTTCGGACGAGGTGACGGCCGGTCACGCTGCCACTCCGTATCGCTCGATCTCATCGCGGATCGGCAGAACCTGATACGGCCCTCGCTCCCACTCTTCCTCGCACACGACCAGAGTGCTGATGACCACCTGGAACTCCATCTCCACATCGAAGAGCGCATCGGTGATCGCATCCCGCCGGCGGCCTGAATCGCTTCGCGGTCGCGAGTCGCGAGAGGGATATCCGCGAGGGTCTTCATGCATTCAGAGCCTACCACGCACCCGCTGCCGTTGCGCTGCCGTCAGGATCGTAGGCGTGCCTCGCGGCTTTTCGCCCGCACCACGAGATCCACCTCGCGATCGAGTACCTGTAGCAGGGAGAGCATGCTGTCGACCGACTTGCGGTGATTGGTCGGGTCGAGCAGCCGGTAGAACTGGGCGGGGGACGTCCCCAGCCGTCGAATGATCTCTCGCTTTGATAGAGGACACTCCTCGAGGGCACTCTCGGCCTCGAGGGTCAGACGGTAGAGAAGGAGGTCGCGCAGGTAACGGGGATCCTGGTTGTACTCGAGAACCTGCTCGACATGGACCGAGCCCTCCCGGCCGGACGCGAGCCGGAACGTAAAGCCTTCGCGGCCGAGTTCGTCATCGACAAAGAGCTCGACGATCGGATCCTCGTGTGTCGGGGTAGGATCGGCTTTGGCGTAGGGGAAGAGGAGCTGCTCGCGCCACATCGTGACCTCGAATGCGCGCTTGTGGTTGTTCTGTCTGACCGACCGTATCTTCATAGCCGACCCTCGGCGTCGAGCTGGCGAATCAAGTCGAGTACCCTGCGCGATGGACTGCCTGCCATAATCTTCTGGTTTTCCAGGTCCCACTTCAAGACGAGCAATCCGTTGCGGTACACATGGACGTGCCTCGGGGAGTGGTCTCCTATCCAAGCAAGGAAGACGTATCCTCCACGGCGTACCTTCGACATGGACTAATGCTACCTCTCATGATAACAGTTTCTCAGCGCTCAAGGCTGATCGGCTGCAGTCCTGTTACGTCCTCGGAAAGGGTAACGCGATGTCTGGGCGCCGCGCATCCGCCGAAGGTCGCAGTTTGGCGCCGACCGTAAGGCGGATACGTCGCGGGCCACGGGCGGGCAGCCGGACGCCGACGGAAGCTGTCGCCTTCTGCTCAGGGATCAGCGTGACTGAGTTCAGTCCGTGCGTCCATCGGTCTTTGGGCCGAGATAGGCGCCCTGCCAGCAGTGGCGTCGAGACGTGAGCACTTTGAAACGCCCATAGGCCGGCCATCGTCCGCATGTTGGGGTGCGTGAGTCCGCCGAGGCGACGAAGGATCGTGAGCGGCGCCGGCCTGCTCTACCTTGACGGGGTGCGGGCTTGAGACTATTCTGGTCATATGGTAGTGACCAGCATAGCCTCACTGAAAGCGTCGCTCAGCCAC
>JAHJSA010000055.1 GCA_018830645.1 Actinomycetota bacterium | reverse complement strand
TCCCTGTGGCCCGCGCCACGGCGGCGATCCCGCCACGCCCGCACACCCGCGCCTCCGCCGCCGCCCACAGGCGCCGACGCCTCTCATCGAGCTCTCCCGCCAGCGCCCGGTAACGCTCTCCTATGGCATGTTCGTCGATCATGGAGGCCTACTTCGACACCCCCAGCCTATATCCTACTTTTTTCTTGACGGCGCCTTAGTCCCTGAGCTTGGACGCCAGGACATCCGCGAGATTATCGTGAGGCCGTACCGCGTAATGTACCGTCGCAAGGACGATCTTGTGGAAATCGCGGCCGTCCGGCACGAGGCGCGGGAGTTCGACGAGAAGGAAATCGCGCCGTAGGGTGGGTCGAATGTCTTACCTTGGGTGCGACCGGTACGCTGGCGCACTGCCAGTGAGGCGTCGGCCGTTCGACACATCACACTGCCCTGAGGACAGATCTGTGGACAACCGCGACTTGGAATACTATAGTGGCTAATCGAATACGTAAGTATCGAATTGGCAACGGGAGTTTCTCATATGTGCCCCATCACAACTTGCCGAAACGCATTGCGCTACCCGCTGGACGACGTCCTCGGTTCCGAAGCCCATGTGCGGCTCATCCGTGTTCTCGTCCATGAGGTCGATACTCCGCTGGGCGTGTCCGATGCCGCGAGACTAGCAGGGCTCACCCCAGCAGGAGCGCGCAAGGCCCTCCAGCGGCTTGAGGAGTCTGGTTTCGTCGAGCGCGTCGGAAGCGGTCGTGCCCAGAAGTATGGACTACGGGAACACGGAATCGCCTTCAAAGTGCTCTGTCAACTATTCGCTCAGGAACAGCAACATTACGATGATTTCATCTCTGGTCTTCGGGGTGCCGTGGCCCTGCAGGAGTTGCGCGCCGCCTGGGTGGAGCGGCTTCCGGTCGGCCCGAAGGAACCTGTGGATGTCGCCGTGGTGGCGGAGGCCGGTGCGATCGCCTGGATTCGGGAGGAGTTGCGATCTCGACTGATTGGTCTTGAGAAGGAGTTCAATCTGATCATTGAAGTCGCAGTGTTCACTCGTGCCGATGCTCCAACACCCGGACCGGATGCCCTGTTCTTGTGGGGGACTGAATCGAACAGTGGGTCGGAAGTTCGCCGTCGACCCCAGACACACATCGAAGCCGACGAACGCTCACTGCTGATGGCTCAGGGAGTCGCGGAGCTGATGCGCTCCGACCCCTCCTTGACCAAGCGGGCGGCGCAGCACCTGGATCGTCTTCTCCGCGAGGGCCAAGGATCTGCTGGCGGCGACCTCCTTGAATGGAGGCAGTTGCTGGAGACCTATTCCCCCGAGCGGTTGAGGGATCTGCTCGTCTCGACCAGCTCTCGCGCGGTGAGACTCCGGCAGAGTTCTCCCTTTTTCGCGGTGCTCACCGCTGACGAGCGCGACCATCTGCTGGCCAAGATCGAGAAGCGACGATGAGACGCGACCAGCTTGAGCACGCGATCCGAGCCGCGTGTGACGTGTCGGGTGACACGGAACTCCTGATATTTGGATCGCAGGCCATCCTTGGAAGCTATCCGAACGCCCCCGTGAGCCTTAGAGCATCGATCGAGGTGGACATTCAGGCCAAGAACCTCCCCGAAAGCACCGATCTGATTGATGGCACGCTCGGCGAGCTCTCCCGATTCCACACCACCCATGGCTTCTACGTGCACGGCGTTTCAATCGAAGCAGCAACACTGCCAAGAGACTGGGACCTGCGGACAGTCGCGGTATCCAATCGAGGGACGAGAGGGAACACGGGATACTGCTTGGAAGCCCACGATCTTGCAGCGAGCAAGCTCGTCGCTGGTCGCGAGAAAGACCGGATCTTCGCTGCAACTCTGCTCATGGAGAAACTGGTCGACAGCGAGACTCTCTTGAAACGCAGTGCGGCACTCCCCGTCGAAGAAGAGCGCAGGGAGTCGATCTCTCGATGGATACGTGCCACGGTGGAAGACATTGCTTGACGTGCCACCATTGGCCGTGCTCCGCGTCTGGGGAGACTTCTCGCGGACACGTAGTCGAAAGGGTACGATGGCCATGTCCTGTTTCTGGGGCCGGAGCGCGGGTCTCGCCGGTGCCAGAGATGTGGCGGGTCCTGAAGGAGGAATGCGGTGGCTGAGCCAGAGAACCGGTCAAGTTCGCTCGGTGAACGGGTGCTCGACGTTCGCCTCATCGAGCGGGCCCTCGGCATGGCGGTCTCGGCGGCCCTCGAGCAACACAAGCGGGCCGGCAATCCCGTCGCCGAGCAGCGCGATGGGAAGGTTGTCTGGGTCGCTCCGAGGACATCGTTGTGCCTCTGGAACGCTGACCGGAATCTGCGGACCGTAGATGCACTGAGCGCGTAGCCCATGGCCATCACCAACCACGAGCGTGTAGGCAAGGCCCTTGACCTCCTCAAGGAAGGCCTGGGGCCCTTCATCGAGCGGGAACTGCTTGCGCAGCACGGCACGTACTGGATCACCACCGTCACAGCCGGCTGGCGCAACGATGTCACCTGGGACGAGACGTCTGACCAGCCGCATCTGGACGCCGCCCTTCTGCTCCGCCTCATGTGGGAGCAGTGGAACGAGACCTTCCGGCGCACCCTGGGTCACGCGGAGCGTTCACTCGTGAGTGAGCTCCGCGAGCACCGCAACAAGTGGGCGCACCAGCAGACCTTCTCGGGAGATGACACCTACCGTGCCCTCGACTCCGCGGGACGCCTCCTCACCGCGGTCTCCGCGCCACAAGCCGACGAGATCGAGAAGATGAAGTCGGAGCTTCTCCGTCTGCGCTTCGACGAGCAGGTGCGCGGCGAGAAGCGCAAGGGTGCCGGCACCGCCATCGAGAGCGCCACCGCCAGCAACCTCAAACCCTGGCGGGAGGTGGTGACGCCCCACCAGGATGTCGCCAGCGGTCGCTACCAACAGGCCGAGTTCGCCGCCGACCTCTGGCAGGTGCACCTAGGTGAGGGGACCCCAGAGTACCGCGACCCGGTCGAGTTCTTTCGCCGCACCTACCTCACCGAAAGCCTCAAGGGGATGTTGGTGGGAGCGGTTCGGCGCCTGGCCGGCAGAGGCGGCGACCCCGTGGTGCAGCTTCAGACCAACTTCGGTGGGGGCAAGACCCACTCCATGCTCGCCCTCTATCACCTCTTCTCAGGGGTTCCTCCGAGCGAGCTGTTGGGCATCGAGGCGGTCATGCAGGAGGCGGAGGCTGAGTCTCTGCCCACCGTTCGACCCGTTGTGCTTGTTGGCAACAAGATATCGCCCGGCAATCCTGTCACGAAGGATGACGGGACGGTAGTGCGCACTCTCTGGGGTGAGCTCGCCTGGCAGCTCGGGGGCAGGGCGGCCTACGACCGCATCCAGGCCGACGACGAGAAGGGGACGAGCCCGGGCGACGCCATCCGTGAGCTCTTCAAGGAATACGGTCCCTGTCTCATCCTCATCGATGAATGGGTGGCCTACGCCCGCCAACTCCACGACCAGAGCGACCTGCCGGCGGGCAGCTTCGAGACCCAGTTCACGTTCGCGCAGGTGCTGACCGAGTCGGCCAAGCTGGTGCAGAATTGCCTGCTGGTGATCAGCCTTCCGGCCTCGGACACGTCCGGTTCGCCCCACACCCGGGCCGACGACGTCGAGGTGGGCGGTCAGCGTGGACGCGAGGCCCTCGATCGGCTACGGAACGTGGTGGGGCGGGTGGAGTCATCCTGGCGACCGGCGAGCGCCGAGGAGGGCTTCGAGATCGTACGCCGCCGCCTCTTCGAGCCCATGACCGATGCCGCCCAGTTCAAAGACCGAGACGTCGTGGCCCGAGCCTTCGCCGAGCTCTACCGCACCCAGCACCAGGAGTTCCCTCCTGAGTGCCGCGACCCGGACTACGAAGCTCGCCTCAAAGCCGCCTACCCCATCCACCCCGAGGTCTTCGACCGCCTCTACACCGACTGGTCGACGCTGGTGAAGTTCCAGCGCACCCGAGGCGTCTTGCGCCTCATGGCGGCGGTCATCCACAGCCTCTGGGAGAAAGGCGACCGCAACCCCCTGATACTCCCCGCGAACATCTCCATCGACGACCAACGCGTGCAGTTCGAGCTCACTCGCTACCTCTCCGACAATTGGGTGCCGGTCATCGAAAAGGACGTGGATGGCGGCAACTCCCTCCCTATGCGCATGGATGCCGAAGTGCCCAACCTGGGCAAATTCGCCGCCTGCCGCCGAGTGGCTCGGGCGATCTACCTGGGCTCTGCACCCACCGCTACGGCCGCTCACCGGGGCATCGAAGACCGGCGGGTGAAGCTCGGCTGCGTGATGCCGGGTGAGTCCCCGGCGGTGTTCGGGGACGCGCTCCGACGCTTGGCAGGCGCCGCCACCTATCTCTACCAGGACGGCTCCCGCTACTGGTACTCGACTCAACCCACGGTCACGAAACTCGCTGAGGATCGCGCGGAGCAACTGAAACGGGACTCCGACAAGGTGGTGCACGAGATCGACCAGCGGCTCCGGACGGATCTGCGTTCCACGGGTGAGTTCAGCCGCATCCACCCCCTGCCCCAGTCGAGCCAGGACGTCCCCGATGACACCGACGCCCGCTTGGTCGTGCTCGGACCAGACCACGCCTATAGCAAGGAGCCTGGGAGCGCGGCTGAGACCGCTGCCAGGGCGATCCTCGAGTCGCGAGGGAACACGCCCCGCCTCTACCGCAACACACTGATCTTCTTGGCCGCCGACAAGACCCGCCTGCAGGATCTCGACGAGGCGGTGCGCCGGTACCTGGCGTGGGAGTCGATCCTCGCCGACAAGGTCGTCCTGAACCTCGACCCTCAACAGGTGAAGCAAGCCGAGACCCAGCTGGCGGCGGCCCAGGGCACCGTGAATGCCCGACTTCCAGAGACCTACCAGTGGCTCCTCCTGCCGACGCAGGCGACACCCCAATCCGCCGTCGAGTGGCAGGCCACGCGCGTCTCGGGCCAAGAGGCGCTCGCGGTGCGGGCCGGCAAAAAGCTGCGCAGCGCCGAGCTTCTGCTCACCGGCTTCGCGCCCACTCGCCTCCGCATGGAACTCGACCGGGTGCCGCTTTGGCGGGGCGACCATGTCTCCATCCGGCAGCTGGCCGACGACTTCCCCCGCTATCTCTACTTGCCACGCCTGAAGGACTCCGCGGTGCTGGTCGGCGCCGTCCGTGACGGTCTGTCGCTGCTGACGTGGGAACAAGACGCCTACGCCTACGCCGACGCATACGATGAGAGCGCCAAGCGCTATCAGGGCCTTCGCGGAGGGCACATTGTGTCTCTGATCGACGAGAGCCCCTTAGGGCTCCTTGTGAAGCCGGCTGTTGCGCGCAGACAGCTCGATACTGAAAGCGCGAAGCCAGACTCCCGCCCGGTGGGCGGTGGAGATGGGCCGGGCGATTCTGCGCCGGGAACAGTGGACGGTGTGCCCGGAACTGAGGTCATCGACCAGGGCCCCATCCAGCCTAGACGCTTTCACGGCACGGTCGTGCTGGACGAGAACCGAGTGGGCCGCGACGCGGGCCGAATTGCAGAAGAGGTGATCGCGCATCTCACCGGCCTGGTCGGGACAAAGGTCACAGTCACCCTTGAGGTGGAAGCGGATATCCCCAACGGAGCTCCCGATCACGTGGTGAGGACCGTCACCGAGAACAGCCGGACGCTGAAGTTCACCAGCCAGGGGTTCGAGAAGGAGTAGGCGGCGTGTCGCCCCGCCTCGACCACGGTTCGGGATGACTCGAGAGAGATACTTCGTCATCAAGCACGGGGACCAGATCTTTCGGAAGGTGTGCAAGATGACCATCGGCCGCGATGGGAGTTACTACCTCTTCCCGGAGTCTCCGAATCGCCATTACTACTACGACCGGGCGGTGATTCCCAAGGGGCAAGCCAGCACCGACATCAAGTTCCGCAAGGGCCTGGAGGTGAACGCGGCGCAACCGCCGAAGATCTCGTTCCACCCGGAAGGGCAGATGACCCTCGAAAGCCCCGAGGGCGAAGTTGCCGATCGAGTAGTTGCGACGCCGTTTGCGAAACTCGACGGGGATCACCTCGCCACGATTCCGGTGGAGGATCTCGATTCGTTGCCCCGTATGGAGCCCGGAACGAATGTGGGGAAGAGGGTGGCGTTGCTCAATCCGCAGGGCCTCCGATCGCTCAAGCTGGTTCTGTGGGCGGGTGCTTGCGGCCTGAAGCGGCAGCCCTCTTGCCGGAAGTTGAAAATCGAAGGTGAGCGGAGTTCGATTGTCGTTGGCGTTTCATTGGAGCAGTCGGACCATCGAAGGACGAACGGAGACACGGGAGTTGTGGTCATCACCGGGTGGGATGTGACTTGTGACCCCGCGGGCGCAATGCACCTCTACTACGTGTTCGGCGTCTAGTATCTAGTCCGGGCTCGCCTCGAGCAAAATGACCGCTGCCAGATTGGCTGGGACAACTCTCGGGATGGTGACGCCCTGAATGGCGGTTCCGGCCACCGGGGGCTTCACCTGCGCCGAACGACAGGCGCTCGGGGCCCCCAAGCCCTCTCCCAGCAAGCGTGAGGCGACGCAACCAACCAAGTGATCATGGGTGGTCAACTTTTCGATGATCGAGGTGGTCAACTACTGGGTTGTCGAACACAGGGGACACCGTAGCTCCACCCCCACCTACCCAAGAAAGTCCTCCTCCTCGTACCGCCCCTCGGCCTTCCCGGGCTCCACGTGCACCACCACGGGGAAGCGCACGAACTGGCCGGAGAGTAGGGCGTCGCCGGTGGAGAGGTCGGGGAGGAGGCGGACGTCGTCCTCGCCCAGGGACTCGATCACCTGACGCACGTACTGCTGGTCGCTAGGGTTGACGATGCGCAGGATCATGAAGGAGTTGCACTGGGAGAGCACGGTGGCGTCGAGGCGGGCGGGGCGCTGGCTCACCAGCACCAGGCCCATGCCGTACTTGCGGCCCTCGGAAGCGATCTGCTTGAGCACGGGTAGCGAGGGGGCGCCCTGGTCGTCGATGCGGTTGGGCACGAAGTTGTGGGCCTCCTCCACGACGGTCAAGAAGCGCGGGACCCGGTCGTCGATGCGGTCGCGCAGGAGCTGCTCCATCACCTGGGCCACGATGGTCTGGCGGATCTCGTCGCTGTAGCCCTCGAGGGACAGGATGGCCACGCGCCCCTTCCCGAGGATGGTGTGCAGCTTGTCGGCCGGAGGGAGGTCGCGCACCTGGGCGCGCTCGCGCGGCACGTGCATCTTCTCCTCGAGGAAGTGCTGGTTGCGCTGGGCCATGTGCCAGCCGTGACGCAGCATCTCGGCGAGGCGCTTGCCGGCTACGGAGCAGCGGCGACCTACCACTTGGGCCGTGGCGGGGCTGAAGAAGTCGAGGCCGGAGTTGATGGAGGTCAGCTGCTTCGGCGTGCGCCCCTCGCCCTTGGCGTCGCGAAGGCGGTCGGCGAACTCGCCCAGGGCGAAGAAGTGGTCGTCGGCCAAGTTCTTTGTGAGCGGGGGCAGGCCGAGATCGGCCAGCGCCTGGGCCACCCGCGGGCGACTCGAGTCGTACGTCAAGACGTCGACCATCGCCGCCGCCAGGGAGTACTGGGCCTCGGTGAGCGGGGCGTTGCTCAGGCCGACCAGGTAGGAGAGCACGCGCTCGGACGACTCGCCGGCGAGGTCGATGCGCGGCAGGTACGTGGTCACCTCGACCTTGCGGGCGATGTGCAGGCCGATGTAGTCGCCGTGGGGGTCGAAGACGAGGAGCGGGTACTCCTTGGTCATGAGTTCTTCGATGATGCGGCGCACCGCGACGGTCTTGCCGGCGCCGGTGGTGGCCAGGACGCCGAGATGGCGGGCGACCACCGCCTGGGCGTCCACGAAGGCACCCACGGCGGGGTTGGCCTTGAGGTGCCCGAGGCGCAGACGGTGGTGGGCCTTGATGCCTCCCGAGACGAGCGCCTCCGCCTCCGCGGGCAGGGGGCGCACCACCTGGCTCGCCGGCCGCACCGGGTAGACGGGGGGCTCCAACCGGCCGTCTTGCTCCTCGCCCACGACGATGCACTCGGCCGTCACCATCTCCCGACTGACCGAGAAGGGTGCGTCGTAGACCTTCTTGCCCTGGAAGGCGAGCTCCTGGGCCGCCTCCCTGGGGAAGAGCGGGTTCAGACGCTCGATGCGGGCCACCTTGGCCCAGACGCGGCGGCCGTCATCGTCGACCACGACCAGGTCTTGCAGTTGCACGGCATCGGGGGCGGTGGCCATCTGGAAATCGCGCGTGGAGGTGAGGCCCACCACCGTGCCCACCGGGGTGCGGAGAGGGGCGTCGGAGGGAGGGCCTCCTGGTGCGTCGTCGGTGTGGACCCCGGACCCCTGACTTCCATCGTGGTTCGGCATGCGGCGTACGCTCCTTCTCAGACTCCGGGACGGGTGGCCCGGGATCTGCCCGGCTGGAAGAACATGTGGTCGGCCAGGTGGCCCAGTTGTGGCGGCTGGCCGGCCATGAGGCGGCCATACTCCCAGCGGATGTTGGTCTCGAAGGCCTTGGTCATCCAGCCCGGGATGGCGGTGTACTTGTCGACGATGTCCAGTCCGATGGGGAAGGCATATCCCGGCAGGAGGTCGGCGTAGGCGTAGACCCGGCTGAGCACCTCCACCTGCTCGCTCTGGCTCAGCCAGTCGGGCATCTCCACGCGCAGCGGCCGGGAGCGGGTGGGGCGCAGATACGACGAGAGCACCGCGGGGAAGAGGGCCTGTCGTCGGTCGTTCCCGCCCTTCACCAGCGGTTCGGGCTCGGTGTACTCGCCGCGGCGAAGCGCGAGGGCCATGAGCATCGAGTCGCGGTAGCGGGTGGCTTCGAGCACGTCCTCTACCAGCCGCGCCGAGACCTTGCGGTTCCCGGTGGCGCTCATCTGGGCGGTCAAGGCCGTCAGAGCCGGATGGCCGGAGTCGGCGAGCTTTCGCAGGCATCGCCGCACCAGACCCCGAGCGGAGGAGCGCTCCACCACGCCGCAGAGCAGCTTGCCCTTCCGACGGCAGCACTCGACGACGTCTTCGAGGAGGAAGGCGAGCACGCACATGGCGGGGGTCTGGTCGGCGGCACGTGAGGCACGGCAGTCGTCGCTCGCCGTGTAGCGGCACCGTCCGCACCAGCGATCGAAGCCGGCGACCACTTCCTCGGCGCCGGGTCCCGCGCCCAAGATGCGGTGTAGGTCGCACTTGGGGAACCAGTGGCGGAACAGGGGGTCGGCCAGGTAGACGAGCGGGCCGTGCAGCATGACGAGGTCGACGTCGCGGAAGTCAGGCTCGTACATCACCGCGCGCAGGGCCATGGCTTCCACCAGCGCCCGCACCACGGTGGCGTAGCCGGCGTCGGTCTTCAATCCGCCGTCGAGCTCGCCCAAGACCAGGGGGAAGTGAGCGAAGGTCTCGTGGAGGTCGGGGTCGGTCTCGCCCTCCTTGACCCGGAAGATGCCGGCCCGCACGATCACCGGCACGGCCAGGTTGAGGTTCACCCGCCCGATGCCGCCGTCGACGAAGGCGACCGTCCTCGGCTCGAGGTCGGTCTTCGAGAGGGTGCCGATGGCGAGGAGACCGTTGGGACCGGATGCCATCTCGCGGAGCGCGTCCGCGACGGCGAGCGTGGTGTCGAAGTAGTCGTCGCGCAGGTGCGCGGCCACCAACATCGATTGCTCGATGATGTGCATGAAGACGTCCGGGGCGCCGCGGGCTTCAGCCAGGGCGCCGCCGGCAGGGTGGGCGGGCGGCTGCGGCAAGGGCGGACGCGATCCGTTCCAGTTCCCGTTCGCGCCGCTTGCCAAGTCTTCCGCCAACGCCGCTCCCCCGCTTGGAACTTCGACGCGAACAGAACCGTTCGTCGCCCGAGTGGTCGATTCCTCTGTTCATCGGCATCCGGGGGTGCGGGGATGAGGTGTGTGAGTTCTTCAGCAGGGCGTTCGCGGGGGGAGGGTCCCAAGTCTTGACGGACTCTTGACAGACTAGACACGACTAAACGAGCAGCGATAAGATACGTTTAGTCTGTAAAGGGGGTGGTCATGGATCCGCGCAAGAACCCGTTTGCACCGGGCGCAGGCACGAAACCTCCGGCCCTCGTCGGTCGCGATGATCAGATCGAGTCGTTCGACGTACTGCTCGAGCGTCTCGAGAACGGCTACGCTGAGCAGTCGATGATCATCACCGGTCTTAGAGGTGTCGGCAAGACCGTGCTGCTCGAGGTCTTCAGGGAGAAGGCCGAAGCGCGGGAGTGGGCCACGGTTGAGTGGGAGGTGGAGAAGACCTCCCTATTTGGCTCGAAGATGGCGTCTCAGGTCCGACGTGCGCTCCTCCAACTCGCGCCAAAGGTTCGGTGGACGAATCGCTTGGCCAGGGCAGCCTCGATTCTCAAGTCGTTCACCGTCACGTTCAATCCGGATGGCGCGATGACGGCCGGCCTCGATATCGACGCGCTCGTAGGTGTGGGAGACAGTGGTACGCTCTCGGAGGATCTGACGGACTTGTTTGTCGCGACCGGTGAGGCTGCTCAGGAGCAGCGGACGGGGGTCATCTTCCTCCTGGATGAGATCCAGTATCTGCGGCCCGGCGAGCTCGAAGCTCTGATCGCCGCTCTCCACAGATGTGCCCGGAGATCTCTGCCGATCACCCTGGTGGGGGCCGGTCTGCCGCAGATACCTCGCCTTGCCGGAGAGGCGAAGTCGTACAGCGAGAGGCTCTTTCGCTTCCCCGCTATCGGGGAGCTAGACCCCAAAACAGATGCTCGAGATGCTCTCGTGCTACCCGCTCACGATCTCGGGATCGAGTTCGAGGGCGACGCTATCGACTTCATCGTGGACTACACGCAAGGTTACCCATACTTCCTGCAGGAGTACGGCAAGATCGTGTGGGACGAGTCACCTGGGTCGCCTATCTCCCATGCCGACGCCACGTCCGTCCTTCCCCTTGTGGAGGCGAAACTCGACGAGAGTTTCTTCCGCGTTCGGGCCGAGCGGACTACCGAGCTGGAGCTTCGGTACCTCTACGCGATGGCCGAACTTGGTCCTCAAGCCCATCGGGCAAGCGAGGTCGCCCGCGGGATTGACCGAACGACGGAGCAAGCGGGGCCCGTGCGCTCGAGGTTGATCGACAAGGGCCTTCTCTACACCCCCGGCCATGGGTATGCGGCGTTCACCGTTCCCCAGTTCGACAGATACATGCTTCGGCGTCACTCGGATCTTGCGGAAGTGAGGGAGTAGAGAACGTGGTCGCCAACCTAGCCTCGTGGCTCTCAGATGCCTGGACTGACTACCAGAATGGTTGGGCTGCAGCCGACCGCGAGCTCTACGATCTGTGTGTCCGCCGAGGTCATGACTCCTTCATCGACGTGTACACGAAGGTCGCTTTCATCAATCGTGTCTACGCGGCGGGCATCTCCCGTTCTATCCCCACTGCTGCAGGCGCGGATGGAGAGACCCGGGTGGCGCAGGCGCTGGTGGATTCTCGGGTGCATGTCGGCGCGTCCCTCACTCGGCTCTCCGGCCTCGACGGCATCAATCCCGACGCCCTGATGACGATCGTCGAGGAGCACGCGAAACTCGTGGACCAGCTGGCCCTACACTGTGGCGGCGTGCGACCGACCTCCTTCGCGTCCAAGTACCTTCACTTCCACTGCGACCTCGTGCCCATCTTCGATTCCAGGGTCGTGGAGGCCATCGGCAAGGTGATGGCCCCGCACATTCCGAGATACCAGCCGACCCAGCAACTCCTCCCCCGGCCGCCCCAGTACGAACCCAACTACTACTGGTACGTGGGCCGGTTCCTGCGGCTCTGGGAGCTTGCGGGCGAAGTGACGCCCACCCCGACGGTCAAGATGCTGGACCATGCCCTCTGGCAGAGGGGGTAGAGGCCCACGTGTCCATCGAACCGATGAGCACACCCTCGCCCCGCGAAGCTTCGGCCGATCTCCTCGTGGATGGGGTCATCGCGGGCTATGACCCAGGCGGCGACGGCAACCACGGGTTGGCGCTCCTGACTCTCCGAAAAGGGAAGCCGACGAAACTGGTGGCCGAGACCGTCCAGACGGCAGAGGACGTCCTCGCGCAACTTGCAGACCAGGATCCCCTGATCGGTATCGGCGTCGACACTCTCACCTGTTGGAGTACGGGCCCGGGCGGATGGCGCCCGGCGGACCGGTGGCTGCGGGATCGCTACACGGATGTTCGTAGCAGCGTGGTGTCGCCCAACAGCCTCTTTGGATCCATGGGGCTCAACGGGATGGCCGTCTTGATCGCCGTTCAACAGAGTCGCCCGTCACTGGTGATCAGCGAGACGCATCCGAAGGTCCTCTGGAGGCATCTGGCGGGAGAGAAGTACGACTACGAGGGCAACCGGGTGCTCATGGATACGAGGCTGGCCCGTTGGCTGGGCATTCCGGTCGGCACCACCAACGACCACGAATGGGATGCTGCAGTCTCGGCGCTGGCCTTATTCTGGGGCATGTCGGGTCGCTGGTCGCATGACTTGCACGCCGAGCCTACGGAAGGCGCGGAGCGCATCGTGTCGCCCTGCGGTCCGACGCACTACTTCTGGCCGGTGTAGCTCAACGCCGGCCACAACCTGGTCACAATCCGCCGGTCGAGATCTGAACACTGGTCCGTCACTTCAGCCTGCGGCGCTTCCTTTCCTTTCCCTTCCCCTTCAGACGATTGCTGTTTCCGCGGAGTACGATGACCAATGCGTACCCATGGCCGTCGGTCGTTCCCAGATTGTCGCCTAGTCTCCGTGCCGGCTCGCCGGTCCCATTGCCGAACTTGCGCTCGGAGTCTATCCACGATAGATTTCGAGCACCATGAACGCAACAACCACACGTGCGGAACCACAGACGCGGGAGTACTTGGAGCGCACCGCGGTGTTCACCACTGCCGAGTTCCGTGGAGCCTTGGGTCCCGGCACCAAGGCCTCCACCGTCAACAATCGCCTCCTCCAGGCGTACCGCCGAGGCTACGTAGAGCGGGTCACCAGGGGGGTGTACGTCTCCCGGCTCGGGGTGTTCCGGGAGCGGGTTCCTGACCCCTTGGTGGTAGCCTCAAAACTGGCTGCGGATGTCGTCATCGCGTATCACTCGGCTCTGGAAGCGCACGGGGTCGCGCACTCGCCGTTCACGCGGGTGACGTACTTGACGTCGGGCACACCCGCCCGAGTCACGTACCGTGGACACGAGTTCGCCGGCCTCAGACCGCCGCCGCGGCAGCTGCGGGAGGGTACCTGGCGGACGTCGGTGGAACAGACCCGCCGGGGCCGCGATCTCCTCTGGGCGACGTCGCGGGAGCGGACCCTCGTCGACTGCCTTGACCGACTGCAATGGTCGGGCGGTCCCGAGGAGCTGTTCCGAAGCCTCGGAGGCTTCCCGACCCTGAATATCGAGCCGGTTGTCCAGTACCTGGACATGCTGCGGTCGCCGGCGGTGACGGCCCGGGTGGCCTGGGTCCTGTTCGCGCGTCCGGGTCTCTGGCTCCTCACGGAGTCCGATCGGGGGCGTTTCCGCGGCATGTTGGGCAGGGGGCCGTACTTCTTCGGTCCTCGCAGGTCGGCCACGCGCTTCGTTCCTGAGTGGTCGCTGTACGTCCCGCGGCACCTCGACCCGGCGGAGTTCTTGACAGCGTGACCCGGCCCATCCTCAGCCCGCTGACTGACTTTGCCCCTCAGACCAGAGACAAGGTCGAACGCCTCTTGGAGTTACTGGCCGAGATTGGACAACATCGCTACCTGAGGTCTCGCCTGGTGCTGCACGCCCCTCAGATCAGATCGCTGTCGCGCAGGAGCCGTTCGTAGCATTGGCGGTCCATGGGGCAGTCAACCAAGTCAAGAAACTGGGTCTTCGTGACACCGCACTGCCTGGCCATCTGGGCCTTCTTAACTCGTCAACTGTCGGAGTGCGTGCCGCAGTTCGGGGAGGTTGATACGGATGATCGCCCATACCAATCGCAGGTCGATGCCGAAGTAGTCGTGTACGATCCGATTGCGGAGACCAATCACCTCCGACCAAGGCACGCGACCGGCGGCCGACCGGTATTCGTCGGGAAGTCTGTTCGCGGCCTCCCCTATGACCTCCAGATTGCGGACGACTGCGTCCGACGTCTTCTCATCTTCGACGAAACGGCTCTCGGTCATGCCGGCCACGTAGCGTTCGATCTTGTCGATGACTTCGGCATGTCGGCCACCAAGAGATCGGGTGAGCGTCTAGACATAGACGAGATCGTGCTCGACTGCATCTCGATACCGTGGCTTGATGGCGCGAACAGACACGAGGTCTACCGGGATCCCTAGTTCGGCTTCGATGATCTCCGCGAGAGTTACGAAGCCGAGTCCGATGGCGGGGTCGACGTCGACAAGGATATCTACGTCGCTTCGTTCAGTGTCCTCGCCGGTCGCGTACGAGCCGAACAATGCTAGGGTGCGCACTCCGAACCGGGCCTCGAACTCGGCCTTTCTGAGGCGGAGGCGTTCGAGAATCTCATCGCGGCTCGGGCGGTCTCCCTCGGGCGAAGAGGATTTGGAGTCATGGTTCATCAGAACGGGCTCCCATCGAGCGGCGTTGCACGCCAAAGGTCTACCGATGACAGCATACCGTAGCGGGCCGGGCGTCGGAACCTGCGTGTAGGCGAGTGGCCCTTGTGCGGGACGCGGTGGGGCGTCGCGCTCTCCTGCGCAGAGCGGGTGATCGCCCGGATCACGGCCGACGGAGCCGGGACCGTGGCAGGAGCCACCCCAGCTCGCGAACGGGCTCCCCGGCGGGCAGAGGGTGGAGGGAAGCAGGCCGCGCGCACGTGGATCACGAACGGCAGTCCCCCAGTCGGGCGGCTCGTGCTACGCTCCCGAAAGGTCATCCGGATCCGACACGGGAGCACTCTCATGACTCCACCGAATGCGTACAAGGTCCCCCGCGCGATGCAGGCGCGGTATGGAGCCGTCACCGCGATCACCGACCGCGTGTGCGGGGAGGACCTGGGCGAGGAATACGCCGACCTCTGTCGCAAGGCGGCCGCCGCGCTCAGCCGCAAGAGACCATCACCGCTCAGCCGGGGACGCGAGCTCTCGTGGGCGGCAGGCATCCTCTACGCGCTCGGCCAGATCAACTTCTTGTTCGACAAGGATTCCGAGCCCTTCCTGAGCGCCCGAGACCTCTGCGTCAAGGTCGGAGTCAGCCAAGGCACCGCATCCAGGCACGCGAAGGAGGTCGGCGACCTGCTCGATCTGCGGCACTTCCATCCGGAGTACACCCTGGAATCCATCTCGGCCGAGAACCCGTTCGTCTGGATGATCATGGTGGATGGCATGATCGTCGACGCGCGTATGCTCCCCCTGGGGCTGCGGGAGGAGGCCTTTGAACTCGGAATCATCCCGTACGTACCGGAGCGAATCGACGCGGATGATGGGGCACTCGAAGTCTACGACGCGGACCGGGCTCCGGACCCCGACCTCTGGCTGGAACTCGAGGAGGACGAGCGCATCGGGCTCGTGCTCGAACACCACCAGCAGGCCGACGAGAAGGCGCCCAACATGGAGCTTCACGCGATGATCCATGCTGTGGTCGAGACCCAAGTAGCCATGGGTGATGATGAGCCGGCGGCGGCAACCCTCATCCGGTTGCAGGAGGAGGGGCTCGGCCGGCACGACGCCCTCCACGCCATCGGGTCGGTACTCGCCCATCAGATGCACAGAGCGATCACCGAGCGCGAAGAGGCCGACAATCCGCAGGAGGCCTTCCGCCGCGATCTGGAGGCACTCACCGCGACGGGGTGGCTGACGGGCGGGTAGCCTTGGGCCGCGCCCTACGAAAGGCAATCCAGGTCGAGTCCTGATCCCGTGCTCCAGCGCATTCTGTATATCCTCCAGGTACCCGTGGCCGTCGGAGACCACGAAGGTGCGTCTCGCGTCCGTCCGCAATGCGGCAGCGGACGCCGCCCATGGGCTACCCACCCTGCGTCCCGAGGCCCACCAGCCGGGCGGCGAGTTCCAAGGCGTCGATAGGCCAGAACTCCGGCGGGCGGGGGTTCCGCACTCCCGGGAGTCCTTCCTGCGGGCGGCAGGCGAGGACGGCCTCGCGCCACCGCTCGGGCACCGCCTCGAGTCCGTGACAGGCGCCGAGGAGAGCGCCGGCGATGCAGGCGTTCGTATCGGTGTCGCCGCCGGCCATGACGGTGTCCACGACGCCTTCCTCGAGCGAGTCCGCGTGGAGCAGCTGGTAGAGGGCGTTCTGCAGGGCCACCAAGACCCAGCCCGCGTGCTCCAGGTAGCTCGGGGGTCGCTGGTCGCTCGCAGCGGCGACCACCTGCCGAACCTCCGGGGTGAGCAGGTCTGCCCAGTCGGCGATGAAGTCGTAGAGGGAGGCCGCGGTGGGTCCCTCGGCTACCGCGTGGGCGACGGCCGCGGCGAAGAGGGCGCTCGCGTCCTGGCAGACGACGTGGGGGTGGGTGAGGGCGGCATCGGACCGTGCCCATCCGGCCACCAGCGCGCTCGGGTGTCTCCAGCCGAAGATGCCGAGCGGGGACACGCGCATGAGGGCGCCGTTCGCCTGCGTTTGCGGGTCTGCGGCCGCACGAGCGGCGGTCTCCGGGTCCTCTCCCCGCGCGAGGGCCGCCGCGGCGGCGCCCAGGGCACGTCGGGTGGCGTTGCCGATGTCGAAGGGCCGGGAGCGATACCAGCCCGCATAGGCGCGGGCGGCCGCGTCGGCACGGTAGGAACCGGCGCCGACGAGAGTACGCGCCAGGGCGAGCGCGAGCTCGGAATCGTCGGTGGGCTGGCCGGCGAGCGTCTGCCAGGTGCCGCCGTCCGCCAGGTCGCGCACTCCGTCCGGATAGCGGGCGCGGATGGCTTCGGGGCCCTGGAACTCGACGAGGCTGCCCAGGGAGTCACCGGCCAGCTGCCCCAGCAGGGCACCTTGGGCGCGTGAGAGTACGGCGTGGTCGGGGGTGGGGTTCACGGCTGGCTCCTTTGTCGCCCTCGTGTCGTCATCCGCTCCGGGGCTCGCGCGCGGTCCGGCGGGCAGCCTATGTCCATGGGCCGCCAGGAGGCCAGTTCCTGTCCAACTCCAGCTGCCGGGCAACGGCTTCGAGTGGCGGCCAGAGGAAACCCTCCAGCGACTCGATGACCACTGCCAAGGGGTGGTCACCGGAAGTCAACTGGCCCCGTGTGACGAACTGCCGCCACTGGGCCTGCTTCGTCGTGTCGTCCGCGAATGCTCGGCTGAGGCCGAGGGGAAGCTCTCCCGGGACAGGCGTCTCTCGCCGAACGAACGTAGCCCGTATCGCCCGGCTTAGGTCGTGCCCCCCGAACTCGTATTCTAGCGACAACACGAACAGATCGAAGTAGTCCTTCATGCGGCTGTTGATGAGCCCGAGTTTGACGATCGTCTGCAGTTTCTCCGCAACCACGGTCTCCCGCGGATACACACGCAACTCTGGAGCGGGGAAGTCGGGCAATAGTGTCGGATAGCGTGCTGAAAGGGGTCCTGGGGTGATCGCATCGCCGACGCCCACGTCAACCTGGATGCGGACGCGTGCTTTGCCGAGGTAGGCGTACAGCTTGACCCGGACGCCGCCATATTCCGAGTCCTCGCGGATCTCGTCCGCCTCGACCGATTCGATATCGAACACGAGCCCGTCGGGTTCGACGGTGAAGCCTGCAACCCTTCTGAAGATATCCCGGACCTGCACCGCTTCGAGAGATCCGAAGCCGAGGAGGTCGATATCGCGGGTTGGACGGTGAGGCTCTTTGCTCCACAGGTAGAAGAGAGCGGCGCCTTTGAGAACGAAGCGGTCCCGATAGGGAGAGCCGCCAGCCGGTACAGTAGGCGCTCGCGAGCATAGCGTACGATGATCTCTTCGGTGGTCGTCCCCTCGGCGCGTGCCACGCGCGCGAGCTTGGTTCGGACAGATGCAGTGAGTTCGTCGGGAGTGGGGATCATACGAGTGACTCTAGGTAGGGCCGCATCACCGCGCCCACCCGGCACACCCGCGCATAGTTCCAGAGGTCGTCCATCGAACAGAGGCGCCGGTTCCAGCAGTCTCGGAGCGCCTCTATCGCCACATCAAGGCCGATCTTGTTGCGGTACTTGAAGCAGTCGGCCACTGTCTTCGCAGGGCCGTAGATGCGTACGGCCACGCCGTCTACGTCGTGTTGTTCGATCCCGCTTGCCAGCGCGGGCCCCGAGAAGCGGACAATACGAATGGGCACCGAGCTCTTCTTGGGCAAACGAGCGCTCTGGTCAATAGCCATCCAGACCTGAAAGGGAAGCTGGGTCGTGAGTTCGTGGAACACAAGCGCGGACACGAGGCAGATCACTCCGTGCGGCACCAGTTTGGCCGCTTGAGCGAAGCTGACGTGCTCCGAAACGTCCGCGTTGGTCAGCATGTAGAGCCCTCGAGCGGGCTGTTCGAGCAGGCCTTGGTCGCGCAGCACCGATAGGTAGCGGGGCGAGATGCCGATCTCCTTCAGATCGCGGGGGCGGAGAACTCCTCGCTCACCCGCGAGTTGGAGTATTCGTTCAGCCTTTGTCTCTTCTTCTCTAATCATATTGTTTATGCTGCTATTCTTTCCCAGTCTTTACTCTTGCCTATGTGTTCCGTTATTGTCGGGAGTTCTCAATAACTACCGACGATTGCGGAAAATGGCATCAGGGAGCAACGCAGAGTATATAGGGATGGCTTGATGGCGCGCAACTCGAACGTAACCCCGGTCCACGTAGGCGAAGCCGCCCATGCCGCCCCCTCCTCCCCCTCATGTCCCTGGGGTCGCTCAGCGAGGGAACACCGACAGCTGCAGCATGTCGCCCTCCAACGCGAGGCCGGCCCCGAGGGTCGTCTTGGTCTCGACGCGCAGGTCGGTGCCCAGGTCGACCCCGGCCCGCTCGAGCGGCGTGGCGGCGCTGAGTTCCGCGAACAGACGCAGCACCTCGGTCTCCGGATCGATGGACGTGACCTTCTTCGTCGGCGGAGCCTGTAGAGCCTCGAGGGCGTAGCCGCGCAGGAGCTTCGGATAGATCTCGCGGAACCGGCGGGCCGACCACAGAGTGTCCAAGCAGAGGAAGACGCCGTCGAGGAACACGGCGACACCGGCCATGCCCTTCACGGGTACCTCCCCCGGCGCGCCGGTCGGCGCGCCGGCCGCTTCGCCGGCCACGGCATCGCTTCGCGCTGGGCCGAAGGCCGCCACCATGGATTCGAGATCCTGTGCCCGCCCGGCGTAGGCATCAGCCATGGCGCCGGTCTCGGAGCCCACCTTCAACTCGCGGGAATGGCGCTCCACCTCCTGCCAGACGGCTCCCTGGTCGGAGCGGAAATGGCTCGCGCGTACCTCTTGCGGCAGCTCGGGTGCGCCGAGGGCATCGGGGAGGGAGGCCAGCGCGCACCGCACCTGTGACTCCTTCTCGCGGCGCAGGCGCGGGTGGCTGGTCCAGTCGCCGGCGGCGAAAGCGCTGCTGCGCGCGCTCCAGCGGCCCTGCTCCACGCAGGAGACCGGCAGGATGGACTCCCCGACCCCCACCAGGATGGTGGTGTTCATGATGCGGTTCTGTTTGGCGCCGATGAGCTCTTCCCCGTCGAAGATGAGCACGGGCCAGGGACCCTTGTTCGTCGCCTTCAGGTAGGGGACCGATCCCCCGTCGCTCACCTCGGTCACCGTGAGTCGGCCGCGCTCGATGGCCGTGGCCAGGAGCACGTAGCGGGTCTTGCTCGGCCGGGTGCGGGTGAGGGGGAGCAGGGTGAGGGGGAGCAGGGTGAGCCTGCCGCTCGCCAGGGGCGCCTCGGGCTTGAGGTCGCCGAGCGCTTCGCTCAGTACGGATGACGCGTGTTCCATGTGGACCTCTCTCTCCGCGGTGTTCGCCCGGCCCTCCGGTGGTCGGTGGTTCATCGCTGAAGGTGTTAGAATGACACCTACAGTAAACATTGACAAGACCAAATGCGTAAAGCAGACGCCTTATGCTATGATTACTCCGCCAGCAGGATAGATGTTCCCCACATGCGGAGGTAGGACCATGGACGACCGCCCCAGGAACCAGGGCCCGGCGCAGGATCCGCGTTTTGGGGAGGCCGTGGGTCGGACGATCAAGGTGCTCCGCACAGATCACGGACTCTCCCGGAAGGAGCTCGCCGAGCGGGTTGACATCTCCTACTCCTACCTCAGCGAGATCGAGAACGGGAACAAGCCCCCCTCGAACGTGGTGCTCGGGGCGATCGCCGCGACGCTCGGCATGCAGCTGCACGAGCTCATCGCCGATGCGGAGCGGCGCCTGGCGCCCCCGGAGTTCGAGGCCAACCTCTTCTCGCCCGCGGCGCCGGCGTCGCCCGCGCCGTGGGTGATGGAGGCCAACGTGGACCTCGCTCCGCCGTCGGTGCGCAGGCACCGGTCGATGCGGCAGTGGCAGGGTCGCGACGACGAGTCACATGCCGCCGAGCTCCAGCCCACCTATTCGCACGGTCGGCAGGACCGGTCGGCGCGGAGTCTGAGCCGGGATCAGGACGTCGGCGCGAGGGAGCTTCGAGAGCTTGTCAGGAGGCTGAGCCCCGAGGATCTGGAGCGGGTGCTGGATCTGGCTCGGAGGTTGGCGCGGTAGGGGGCGGGGGCCGTGGGCTAGGCTTCCGCGGTCGTTTCTCGCAGTAGCGGTTCGCAGGAGTTGTCCCAAGTCCTCCGGATTCGGAGGAGAAAAATGGTTGAAAGTCTCCTCCTGTGAAGGATAAACTCGGTTGGCCATGAACGCGGACTCGACTCAACGGCTTCAATCGCTGCTCGCCGACAAGCTGGCCGACTCACTGATCGGTCGGCTTCCGTCGGTCACTCCGCGGCGGGTGTTCGGCGCTGTCAGCCTGCCCGGCAAAGCGACGGCGGTGGTGGGGATGCGCCGGGCCGGCAAGACCATGTTCCTGCACCAGCTTCGAGCAGAGCGACTAGCTGGGGGTGCGGCGCGCGAAAGACTGCCCTACGTCAACTTCGAAGACGAGAGGCTTGCGGGCCTGGCGGCCGACCAATTGCATCTGCTGGTCGAGGAGTACTACCGGCGCTACCCCGAGTTCCGCGGGCGCGAGACCGTCACCTGGTGCCTGGACGAGATCCAGGTGGTACCTGGGTGGGAACGATTCGTGCGGCGGCTGTTGGATTCCGAACAGGTCGAGGTGTTCGTGAGGGGGTCGTCGGCGGCGCTGCTCTCTCGCGAGATCGCTACCGCCCTGCGCGGTCGCGCCTGGGAGGTGCTCATGCACCCTTTCAGCTTCGAAGAGGCGCTCCGACACGGTGGGCTCGAGGTGCCGAAGCGACCGGACTTCCTCGATTCAGCAGCCCGCTCGGCGCTCGAACGAGCGTTCTTGGACTACCTCCAGACCGGGGGCTTCCCGGAGGTGCAGGGGATCCCGGCAGGCACCCGGTACCAACTGCTCCGAGACTATGTCGATGTCGCCATGCTCCGTGATGTGGTTGAGCGGCATGCCGTGAGCAACGTGGCGGGCCTGCGTTGGCTGGTGCGACACCTGCTCGGCAACGCGGCCGGTCTGTTCAGTGTCGAGAAGTTCCACGCGGCCCTCAAGTCGCAAGGCCTGAGCATCGCGAAAGACACTGTGCACCAGCTCCTCGGGTATCTGCAGGACTGTTTCCTCGTGAGGGTGGTGTGGATGGAGGCGGCCTCCGAACGGCAGCGCATGGTCAACCCGCGCAAGGCCTACCCGGTGGATCCAGGGCTCATCCCGGTGTTTGATCGTACCGGCCGCTCGAATGTCGGCCATGCGTTGGAGACGGTGGTGCTCGTGGAGCTGGAGCGCAGGCGGGCGGAGGTCACGTATGTGAAGACCCCGCAGGGGTTCGAGGTGGATTTCCTGGCCCGCACCCCCGGTGGCGAGATGGAGTTGATCCAGGTGTGCGCCGACGCATTCGACCCCGCCACCGCGGAACGCGAGATACGCGCGCTCGTCGAGGCGGGCCGCCGGTTCCCGCAGGCCCGCATGCGCCTACTCACGCTGACACGCGACGGGCTGCCGGCGGAGACGCCTGCCGGCGTCGTGGCCGAGCCCGCGTACGTCTGGCTGTTGACTTCCCCCGACACGTAGGGGGTCGGAATCGTTCTGCGCGGAAGCAGCGCCCCCTCAGACCCACGTCTATCTCCGCTACAATGAGGGCGTGTACGCCCTCCGTTGCACAAAGAAGCTACTGGCGCGGGTCGGGTCCCCGAGCGCGGTCGACGAACCGGCCACGACGGCCCTGGGAGACTGGTTCGCGCAGCCGCTCTCATTGGGCCGGCAACGCTTCATCCTGCTGGCTGCGGAGCGCTCCCGCCTGCCGGTGCTCATGCCCGCGCGGAACGCCCGGCACATTGCGCGGACCTTCCCGCAAGAACTCGTCGCCGTGCTCGAATGCCTCGAAATCCCTTCTGAGGTCATCGGGCGCGAAATCGATGAGATGCAGGAGTGCGCGATCGCCGCGACCAACAACCGCTCCGTGCTCGGAACCCTGAACGACTTCTCGTTCCTGCTTCGGTCGATGATGGAGCGCTGTGCGGGCAGAGACCCCTTCGACGTAGCCCTCTCGCTGTGTGACGCGCCGGTGGGGCCGCTCGGCTACGACACGCCCGACAGGGTCACCGTCCGCCTCCTCACGGCGGCGTGGCCCCACGACATGTCGCCTGCCGCCCCGCCTGCCACGAAGACCGAGGCCCGGGCTGTCTTCGTGGCCACCCCGCCCGTCGCCCGGACCACCGTCGACGGAGGCGGAGCCGCGACGGGGATCACCCCTCCTCGCGAACGGGCTCCCCGGCCGGCAGAGGCCGCAGTGACACAGGCCGCGCACACGACCGTGCGCACATGGATCACCGACATTCGACACTTCCTCGACGAAATGGGGCGGATTCCCGACGACCTACCCGGACCGGCTTTGGGCGTGGCGATGTTCGTCGGGTCGATCGCGGCGTGGGTCACGAGTCCCCGGGGAGTGGGCGACCTGCGCACCAACGTCGCCTGCCGCTGGAGTCCCGCGGGGAGAACCTGCCCGGGAATCATAGAGGCGGGTCTGTCGGGAGACGGTGAAACCATCTTCTGGCACTGCCCGGTCTGCGGAGACAATGGCCAAGTGCGGGGCTGGGAGGGTACGCCGTGGGACCGGCGACGGAGGTGAGCGGGGCGCGGGCCGGGGTTTGCGTTGGGCCACGGTTGGGCGCACTCGGATCGGAAGCCCTGACCCCGGGAGGTGCCCTAGCACCCGACTGTGACTAACCCCATCGAGCGCGCGGCACACCCCAGCGCCGTGTCGTGGGTGGCCATGACCGGGGCTTCCCCGGTGGCGTCCATCCAGAGCAGCGCGGTTGCGAGGTGTAGGGCGTCGAGGGTCCCCAGGGTGACCGGGAAGGGTTGGGCCGCTCTTCGCAGCACGGGCGCCGTGACCGCCACCACCTCCATCGAATCGAGCAGTCTCACGACCACTTCCCTCCTCGCGGCTACCTTCTCCTCGGGGAGCGCGTGGAAGACGCGGAGTCGGTCCAAGGTGCGTAGGCACTCCACCTCGACGAGGGTGCTCACCACTCCGCGCTCGATGTCCGGCCACTCGGCCAGCGCGTCGTCCTGCCCGAGCATCACCCGCAGCAGCACCGAGGAATCGACGTAGGCGATCACCGCTCCCCGCGTTCCGCAAGGAGCAACTCGACGATGTCACCCACCCCCTCCAGACCGGACATCGGCTCCGGCAGTTGCGCGCGCCCGGGGGGGAGGGCTCCGGCTCTCGCAGGTCGAACCTCTAGCACGCGGCCCGCGGCCTCCAGCGGCGTCAACTGGGCCACCGGTACGTCCCGTATCAGCACGGTGAAACGCTCTCCGCTCCTGATCTCGCGCAGATAGCGGCTCAGGTTGTTCTTCAGGTCGGCGACGGTGACGGTCCTCATTGCTTCATGATAGCTCACGATAGCTATCAAGAGCCATAGTTCCGCGTCGGTGCGGCCCCTGGGTGGACCTGGTGGGGCGTCCGCGTGGGCAAGCCAGCTGCGCGACGAGGGCACTCCCGAAGGACGTTCGCGACGGACCCTCTTGACACCGTGCTCCTCCCGTGGTCTGATATCTACCGAACGCTCGATAGATAAGCGCCGACTGGGGGTTGGCTGATGGTCGATCGGCACCTGTGGAACCCCGACCGGGAATCAGTCCAAGGCGACGCCTTGCGCGAGCTGCAGGCGGGACGCCTCCGGCAACAGCTCAGCTACCTCAGGGGACGGAGCGGCTTCTACCGGGAACGGATCGACGGCGCCGGCGTTCGGCCACAGGACATCACGAGTCTCGAAGATATCCACCCGATCCCCTGCTTCACCAAGTATCAGCACCGCGAGGTGCAGGAAGCGTCGCTGAGTGAACTGGGTCACCCGTACGGGACCCACCTGTGCGCTCCGTTGGACCAGGTGATCGGCGTGCAGGCGACATCGGGCACGTCAGGCCTTCCCACCTTCTACACGTTCAGCAAGCACGACTACGACGTGAACGACGAGGTGATCGCCCGCACTCTGTGGCGTTTAGGGCTGCGGCCCGGTGATGGAGTGATGCTCGGGTTCGCCCTGAGCATGTTCGTCGGCGGCGCCCCGTGGATCGGCGGCATGCAGAAGATGGGGTTGCGGGTGATCCCCATCGGAGCGGAGGGCGGCACCGGCCGGCTCCTGCAGTTCGCCCAACTGACGAAGCCGCGCGCACTCCTCTGCACGCCTTCCTTCGCTGAGTACCTCGCCGAGCGAGCTCCGGAGCTGATCGGCGCCGATGTGTCCAGCCTGGGAATCGAGATCCTCATGTGCGGCGGGGAGCCCGGTGCGGGCGACCCCGCGGTCCGCGCACGACTCGAGGTGGCGTACGGGGCGGAGGTCTACGACGGCATGGGCGGCGCCTGGGGCTTCTTCATGGTCTCCTGCCGGGAACACCAGGGCATGCACATCGTCTCGCCCGACCTCGCGTTGGTGGAGGCCATCGATCCGGAGACCGGCGCGGCCGTCGAGGCGAAGGACGGGACGATTGCGGAGATGGCGTTCACCTCGCTCGACTGGGAGGCCGGTCCGATCCTCCGCTACAACATGGGCGACGTCGCCGAGTTCTTGACGGCTCCGTGTTCCTGCGGCCTACCTGGATCACGGTACCGGATCCTCGGGCGTGCCGACGACATGCTGATCGTCAAAGGGATCAACGTCTATCCGGCCGCCGTTCGGGACGTCGTCGCGGAACTGGCTCCCCGGGTGACCGGGGCCATGCGCATCGTGCTCGACCAGGAAGGCCCGAAGGTCCCGTCGCCCCTACTTCTGCGGATCGAGCACCGCGAAGGCCTTGAGGAGGCCGAGTGCGCCGCGCTGTCGGAGCAACTGGAGCAGCGGATCCGCGATCTACTGCGCTTCAGGCCGACCATCGAGTTGCTCCCGCCGGGCAGTCTCGAGCGCTCCGCCCACAAGACCAAGTTGATAGTCAAGAGGTACGCAGGTGAAGAGTGATCGCGACACCAAGGCAGTGACTCCTCGAGTGCGCCTGGACCCGCAGGAACGTCGCGAACAGATCCTGAACGCGGCCCTGGACGCGTTCCACGCGAAGGGATACGGACAGACGTCCGTGCGCGATCTGGGGAATGCGGTCGGCATGAGTGTCGCCGGGATGTACCACTACTTCTCCACCAAGGAAGACATCCTTTTCGCCATCATCTACAACTCGGTCGATCGCCTGCTGGTCGGCTTGGAAGATGCCCGTAGGTCCGCGGACACTCCGGAAGACAGGCTCCGGGCGATGCTGGCCGAGACGGTCCGCATCGTGATCGAGCACCGCGAAGAGATCCGGATCCTGATCGACAACGCGGACAAGTTGCCGCAGGACAGACGAGACCAGATCCGTGAGAAACGCGCACAGAGCGCGTCCATCGTGCGGGCGGAGTTGGAGCGGCTGCGTGCGGCCGGCAGGCTCAGCGAGCACCTGGATCTCAACGTGATCACCTTTTCGATCAACGGCATGGCGAACTGGGTCTACCACTGGTATCGGCCCGAGGGACCCATGGGGGTCCGCGAGCTGACCGATCAGATGGCAGACATCTTCCTGCACGGGATCCTCAGGTGACGCGTCGCGGGCCTGGCGCGAGTCTCGGAATCGGCGATCCTCGAAAGGGAGGATGATCCACACATGTTCGAGTACTTCCCGGGGGAGCCCAACTGGAACTTCTCCATAGCTCTCGCCCTGCTTGGCGGGGGAAACATCCACGAGATCGACGGGGCGATCGGCCCCCTCAAGGCCTTGCCGGACCGGGGAACGGACGCGGCTCAGGCGGCTTGGTGCGAGTGCTGGGCCTCGCTCGGCGCGAGACTCGAGGGTCTTGCGGCGACAGACAAGGCCGCCGGGCACTTGCTCAGTGCCGGGCGCAAGTATCTCATCGCCTCCATCTACTACCTGATCGCCGAACGGCAGGTCAACCGCCAGGATCCGCTGAAGCTGCAGACCTACGTCAAGCTCCTCGAGTGTTTCAAGAACGGTGTGGTGCTGGGGAAGAACCCGGTCGAGTTCGTCGAGATCCGCTACAAGGACACCTCCCTACCGGCGCTCTTCGTGCCGGCGCTCGGTGAGGGGCCGGCTCCCTGCATGATCCATTTCGACGGCGCGGATGGACTGAAAGAGATCCTGTACTTCGTGACCAACAACGAGTACAGGCGCCGCGGCGTCTCTCTCCTGATCGTCGACCACCCCGGTGTAGGCGAGGCCCTGCGGCTCAGGAATCTATACACGGGCCCGGACACCGAAGTGCCGGCGGGCGCCTGTGTCGACTACCTCGAGACCAGACCGGACGTGGACGCCGAGAGGATCGGGATCGTGGCCATGAGTCTCGGCGGCTACTACGCGCCGAGGGCCGCCGCGTTCGAGAAGCGGCTGAAATGTTGCGTGGCGTGGGGCGCGGCGTGGGACTTCAGCATAGTCGTCGAGAAGTTGGCCGAAGAACTCAAGGACGACCACCTCATGAACTTCCAGTTCGCGTGGATCACCGGCCAGGACACGCTGGAAGGAACCCTCGCGGTGGCCCGGCAGATGACCTTGGAAGGCGTGGCCGACAAGATCACCTGTCCCTTCCTCGTGGTCCACGGGGAGAACGACCGACTGCTTCCTGTAGCGATAGCCGAAAGGACACTGAATGCCGCAATCAACAGCCCGGTTCGAAAACTGAAGGTATTCACCGCCGAGGAAGGGGGGGTCGAGCACTGCCAGGTGGACGATGGTCAGATCGCTTCAGAGTACATATCCGATTGGGTGGCCGAGATACTTGGTGGCGATCCCCAGGGCGTGGAGCAGGCGGAATGAAGAGTATTGAACGCAAAACTGTGGAGGGGGAGAAGCGCGATATGAACAAGAAGAGTTTCCGGATTCCGGTAGTCCTTCTGATCGTAGTGGCATTGATGGCGATGGTTGGCGCAGTGGGTTGTGGGTCTGAGACCACCACCACGACCGCGGTGACGACACCACCCGAGACATCACCGCCCGAGACGGCCCCGCCGACGACGGAGGCCGCGGTTCAAGAGGCGATGGACCTGAACTACGCCTACGGAGGCCCCAACCAGGGTGCATTCGCGGAAACGAACCAATGGTTCGCCGATGAGATCGCCGCGCGCACCGACGGCAAGGTGAAGATCACCATCCACTGGGGCGGCACACTAGTGAAGCAGCCGGACACGTTGTCGGGCGTGGGCAAGGGCGTGGCGGACATGGGTGCAGCCATGGGCGATCCTACGAACCCCCATTGGGCCACCCTGAGCTTGTCGGGCGCCGGCAACGACCAGTGGGCAGTGATGATGGCGACGTACGAGATGGTGAACGGGGACCCGGAGATCGCGGCCGAGATGGAGAAGGCGAACGTGGTGCCTACCCACGGCTACTTCCCCGGAACGCCCATCATGATCCTCAAGAAGGAGATCACGTCGGTTGACGATCTCAAGGGTCTGCGGATCCGCGTTGGGACGCCCGACGAGGCGACGGCGCTCTCCGCCCTCGGCATGGAGCCGGTGCAGGTGGGGATCTTCGAGACCTACGACTCCCTCGACAAGGGCGTGATCGACGGGACCCTGCTGACCATCGCCTGGGCGGATACCTTGAAGTTGGGTGAGGTGGCCAAGTACTGGTACCGCTTCTCGAACAACATCATCGGGGGCGCGGTCACGACGGTCATCAACAAGGACGTGTGGGCCAAGTTCACTCCGGAGACGCAGGCGATCGTTCAGGAGATATCGCGCGAGTACAACGACAAGTACGCGCAGACCGTCATGGATCAGGAGAAGGCAGTCCTCGACAACGCGACCTCGAAGCTCGACGTGAAATACCTCGAGGTGTCCGGACCGGTGGATGCGGCGTATAAGGCTGCGATCGAGGCTGCGCACCAAGGGTGGTTCGACAAGAACGATGCCGGCGGAGCCAAGACCAAAGCGGTGTGGGACGAGTATCAGGGCTACGTGGCCCAGTACGAGGCAGACGTCGCCGCCAAAGGGTATCCCTGGGCGACGCAATAGCACGAACCGCGAGAGATGTGGGGTGGGGCGCCGCCGAGGCTGCGCCCCACACCGCGGTGCACGAGAGTGGAATCGGCGAAGGCGGGTGTGACATGAGTGGAGTGAAGTGAAAGCGGCACGGGTGCTAGACAAAGTGAGCGGTTGGCTCTGCGCGGGAGCCTGCGTCGCTATCGCCGTGATGATGATACTCATGGTCGCCGACGCGGTCAGTCGCAAGTTCGTGGGCAGCATTCCGGGCGGCTACAACACCACGGTAGGTCTGCTGACGCTCGTGTTGTTCCTGCCACAGGGCTACGCGCAGATGAAACGCCAGCATATCGCGGTCGACCTGATCTTCGGGCGGTTGTCGGACAAGACTCAGGCGATACTCAGGGCCATCGGCGCGATAGCGGGAATCGCCGTGTTCGGCGTACTCACCTATGCTGGCGCGCTGAAAGCATGGGAGGCGACCCTCGCCGGAGAGGAGTGGATGGGGGCCACTTTCTACCCGGCTTGGCCGTTCCGCTGGACGATCCCGGTCGGGCTGGGCGTGCTGACCCTGCAGCTCGCGGTCACCGCCATAGAAGAGTTCAGGACCGCCAGAGGTCTCAAGACCGCAGGCGGAAGGCCCTAGCATGGACTACACGGTAGGCATCCTCGGATTCACGGCGGTTCTTGTGCTCATGGCGCTAGGCGTGCAGGTGTCGGTCGCCATCGGTCTGCCGTCCATCGTGGGTCTCTTCATACTGCTCGGCATCCCCCAGACATTCGAGGTCGTGTCGACCCAGTCGTTCGGAGTGGCCACGGACTACTCGTTCTCGGCAGTGCCCCTCTTCCTACTCATGGGATACGTGGCCATGGTCTCCGGTGTCACGACCTCCGCCTTCGACGCGGCGGCGGTGTGGACGCGACGCATTCCTGGTGGACTTGCCATCGCCTCGTGCGTGGCCTCGGTGCCGATAGGGGCCACCATGGGATCGGGTGTCCCAGCTACAGCGGCGCTTAGCAAGATGGCGATCCCGGAAATGATCAAGCACAAGTATGACAAGGGCCTGGCCGCGGGAACCATCGCGGCCACGTCCACCATCGCCGTGCTGGTTCCGCCGAGCATCATGATGGTGGTCTATGCCATCTACACCCAGGTATCGCTCTCCCAGATGCTCCTCGCAGGCTACCTGCCCGCGTTCCTGTCCATAGCTGTCTACGTGGCATACATCCTCGTGCGGGTGAAGCTCAACCCCTCGCTTGCACCGGAGACCTCGCACGAAGTGATTCCTTTCAAGGAGCGTCTCCGGGTGACGAAGGGGATGTGGGGTATCGCACTGCTGTTCGTGGAGCTCTTTGGGGGCATGTATACGGGCCTGTTTACCGCGACGGAAGCGGCCGCCGTTGCCGCCTTGACGGCTTTCGTACTGATGTTCGCAAGGAAGAAGTTCGACTGGCCCACGTTGCGCAAGGGATTCCTCGAGAGTATGGAGACGACGGCAGTCCTCTTTGTCCTCCTTATCTCCTCCGTATTCTTCGTCGTCTTCATCGGCGTCACCGGTCTGCCCCAACTCATCAGCAGCGCCATCGTCGGGGCGGATCTCTCGATGTACGCGTTCGTCGCCATCATCATGGTGCTCTACTTGATCCTCGGCTGCTTCCTGCCCTCGATTGCGAGTCTGCTGCTGACCCTTCCCATCCTGCTGCCGGTACTGGTGCAGCTCGACGTGAACCTGGTGTGGTTCGGGATCCTGTTCATCAAGATGGCGGAAATCGGCGCGATCACGCCTCCGTTCGGGATGTCGCTGTTCATCGTCAAGGGCGTAATGGGCAACGACATATCCCTCGCCGAGCTGTATCGGGGCATCTGGTGGTACGTGGCGCTGGAATTGGTGACGGTGGCGATCCTCATGGCCTTTCCGGCGATCAGCCTATGGCTGCCCAACACGATGTTCGGAAGGTGATAGATGAGGGTCGACCGCCCACACGAGGTGCGCAGTAGCGCAGCAAGGACATTGGAGGGACCGTGAACACCGCCGCCAACACCGATACGTGGGGTGTCGAAGTGCTGTACTTCGGCAAGATCTCGATGCCGCTTTCGACGATGCTCTCGGTATGCTACGCGTTCGGGGCACCCGCCATCCAGCACGACCCGTACATGAGCGCTCCGTACCTCGGCTTCCTGCTCACCCGGGGCGAGAGACGGGTGGTCGTGGACACAGGGATATCCGCGAAGTTCATCGTGGACGGGAAGGCATGGGCGGGACTGGAGGCTGAGGGTGGAGAAACCTACGTGAAGCGAGCCTTGGCCGAGAAGGGTTTGGGCCCGGAAGATATCCAAACCCTCGTCTACACCCACCTGCACAACGATCATGCCGGCAACTGTGGTCTGTTCCCCCAGGCGCAGCATGTGTTCCAGAAGGCCGAGTGGGAGAACCTGCTGAACCCCCTGCCCATTCAGAACGTGCGCAAGGACTACGATGCCGCGATCATCGATGAGTTCGCCTTGCTACAGACCCATGTGGTCGATGGAGACGTCGGGCTGGAGCCGGGGATCGATCTGTACGCCACCCCGGGACACACCCGCGGAAGCCAGTCGGTCGCGGTGCGGATGAAGAAGGGAACGGTGGTGCTGGTGGGCGACCTCTTGACTTCATACATCTCCGCGTTCCCCCAGAGCACGCAGATCGAAGACATGGAAGGCCGGCTGCATGAAGTACCGCCCGCACCGGAGGTGTTCGGAAACGCCATCCCGAGCAGCGTGACGTACGACTTCTACGAGTGGTACGAGAGTGTCAAGCGAGTGCAGGGTATCGCCTCGAGGAACGAGCCGGGGTTTGTCATCCCGGGGCATGAGACCTCATTGGTAGCGAAGGGGCTGTAGGAACATGGAGAAGCTGATCATAACGTGCGCACCCACCGGCAGTCTGACGGTCCCTACCCAGACGCCGTACCTCCCACTGACGCCGCAGGACATCGCGGACGAGGCCGTGCGGGCCGGGGAGGCCGGGTGCGCGATGGTGCACATCCACGCGCGCAACCCGGATGACGGCCGACCGACGTCCGATCCGGACGTGTATCGGGACATCATCGCCAGGATCGAGTCGCGCAGCGATGTGATCATCGGGATCACGACCGGGGGCGGGGCCGGGATGACCCCCGAGGAGCGAGTGCAGGTGGTACCGGCACTGAAGCCCGAAGTCGCCTCCTTGAACATGGGTCCGGTGTGCTTGAGCCTCGAGGGGGCGCTGCGCAGGTATGAGGATGCGGAGTTCAAGTACCCGTGGGAGAGGGAGTATCTGAAGATCCTGTCAGGCTCTATTCAGCAGAATACGTTCGATTCGGTCGCGATCTTCCTCGATGCCATGAACGAGGCCGGAACGAAGTATGAATGCGAGTGCTACGACCTCAGCCACATCTACAACGTCGCGCACTTCGTACGCAAAGGCCTGATCCACGGACGCGTGCTTCTGCAGTTCGTCACGGGGGGTCTTGGCACCGTGGGTTCTGTTCCTGAAGACATCCTGCATATGAGGAACACGGCGGACAGGTTGCTCGGCAGGGAGAACTACCAGTGGTCGATAATCGGCGCGGGATTGAACTACAACACCACTGTTCCGTTGGCGATCATGCTCGGGGGACACGCGAGAGTCGGCATGGAAGACAACATCTTCATCGAGCGGAAAGTGCTGGCGAAGAGCAATGTGGAATTCGTGGACAAGGTCATGAGGATGGCCAAAGACGCGGGACGTGAGGTAGCCACGCCGGATGAGGCCAGGGTCATCCTCGGCCTGACCAACGGGGATCGGTGACCATGAGTTCGGTCGCGAATGGAGTGATGGCGCCCGAGATGGTGAAGCGCGTTGTGGTCGTCGGCGCCGGCACCATGGGGCTGGGAATCGCGCAGGTGTTCGCGCAGAGCGGCCGGGAGGTCTCGCTCGTCGACGTGGACGAGGCGGTCCTCGCACGCGTGGCTGAGCGGATCCGGACGAATCTCGCCCTGCTCGTCGAGATGGACATGGTCGACCCGGGCGATGCCGAGGTGATCCAGGCGCGCATCCAGGGGGGCACCGACCTGATCGCGGGGGCCGCCGGGGCGGACTTCGCGGTCGAAGCGGTCGTGGAAGACCTGGCCGTCAAGCATGAGATCTTCCGCGTCTTCGAGGCGCAGTGCGAGCCGCATGCAATTCTGGCGACGAACACGTCGGGACTGCCCATCACCGCCATCGCGGCGGCGACCACGTGCCCGGAGCGCGTGATAGGGACCCATTTCGTCAATCCTGCGCACGTGTTGCCTCTCGTCGAGGTCATCAAGGGGGAGCGAACGTCAGACGAGACCGTGGCTTCCACACGCGCTCTCATGATGGCGTTGGGCAAGAAGCCGGTGGTGGTGTGGAAAGACGTGCCGGGGTTCGTCGGCAATCGGATCCAGACGGCGATGATGCGGGAATGCTTCAACATCGTCGAACAGGGCATCGCGACTCCCGAAGACGTGGACACCTTGGTGAAGAACAGCTTCGGGTTCCGGCTGCCGGTGATCGGGCCCTTCGAGTCGTTCGACATGGTGGGGCTCGACGTCGTGCTGGCCGTCGCCGAGTACCTCCTCCCGGACCTGAGCGCCTCCCTCGAGCCGCCCGAGTTGCTCAAAGAGAAGGTGGCCGGCGGAGAGACCGGGCTCAAGAGCGGCAAGGGCATGTACGAATGGCCTCCGGCGAAGATCGAGGAGATGCTCAGGAAGCGTGACCGCGACCTGGTGCGCCGGGTGCGGGATCAAGAGAGGCAAACCGCGTGACGGGCTCCGACGGGCGATCGACTGGAGCCCCGGCGGCGTACTGCCCTTCCTGTGGGCATCTGGAGTATCCGTCGGACGGTGGTGGAGGGGTATGCGACCGCTGTGATTCCGACGAGCTCGTCTGGATCGACACGGAAGGGACCGTGTATACCTGCACTGTCGTGCACGTGGGCACCCCAGGTGTGCCGACTCCCTATGCCCTCGGCTACGTGGATTTCGAGCCGGGCGCGCGGGCGTTCGGGCGGCTAGCTGTGGCCGATGCCGAGATCGGCAGGTGTGTCGTGCCCGTCTTCAAGCCCGAAGGCTTGTTCTTCGAGCGTCCCCGAAAGGATGGCGACGCGTGAGGCGCGTAGCGGTCACCGGTGTGGGCATGACGCTCTTCGGCAAGCAGCCGGAGCGTTCGCTCGAAGAGCTGGGGAGAGAGGCGATCCTGGCCGCCCTCCACGACGCCGGCCTCGAACAGGACCGCATCGGCGCGGCCTACTGCGGGAACGCGCTGGGTGGCGGGGCGGTCGGTCAGCGGGTACTGGCGGATCTCGATATCGGAGGACTCCCGGTGGTCAACGTGGAAGCCGCCTGCGCCAGTGGGTCGGTTGCGCTTCACGAGGGTTGGCTCCGGGTTGCGGCCGGCATGCACGACGTCGTGCTCGTCTTCGGTGTGGAGAAGCTGTCCGATCGGTTCGACGGCGTCATCACGCTTGATCGGGGTCACGAGTCGGAGACCAGACTTGGCCTGACGATGCCCGCCAGCTACGCGTTCATAGCGCAGCGCCACATGGCGGAGCACGGTACGACCCGGGAGCAACTCGCCCTCGTATCGGTCAAGAACCACAAGCACGGCGTCCTGAACCCGAAGGCCCAGTACCGGACCGAGTTCAGCGTCGAAGAAGTATTGACGTCGCGCATGATCGCGGACCCGCTGACGCTCTACCAATGCTGCGCGAACAGCGACGGGGCCGCCGCGGTCTTGCTGGTGGCGGAGGACTTGATCCACGATAGTGCGACCCGGCCGGTTTGGATCCGCGGGACGGGCCTGGCATCGGGGACATCGTTGCGCCGCGTGCGGGACATGTCGTATTCGGAGATAGCCGCGCGCGCCGCGCGCGCGGCGTACGAGCAGGCCGACATCTCGCCCGAGGATGTGTGCGTGGCCGAAGTACATGATGCCTTCACCATCGGAGAGATGGTCGCCTGCGAGGCTTTGGGATTCTGCGAGCGTGGTCGGAGCGGCGCTCTGGTCGAGACAGGGGAGACCGAGCTGGGCGGGCGCATCCCCGTCAACCCGAGTGGGGGGCTCCTGTCCAAGGGGCACCCGGTCGGAGCGACGGGTGTGGCGCAGATCGTGGAGCTTGCGCACCAACTGCGCGGCGAAGCGGGACGTCGTCAGGTGGAGGGCGCGCGGATCGGGGTCGCCCACACACTTGGCGGCGGGGTGGCGGCGCTGGACGGTGTGGCGTGCGCCGTGACGGTGCTTGGAGTATGAGTCGAACCGACGCAGAGGGGAATCCGATGGGACACGAAACCACGCTGCGCGCCGTCGCGGACTTCATGGAGGCGGGGGATGGCGACCAGACGCTCGATCTGGTCCGCGAGGCTCTTGAGAAGGGGATCTCGGCCCAGGAGTTGCTGAACGACGGCCTCGTCGCCGGGTTCCGGTCGCTGGGCGAGCGCTTCGCCGCCGGGCAGGTGTTCTTGCCTGAAGTCCTCATTGCCGGCGAGGTCTTCACTGAGGCGGCCGCTCTGCTCGAGCCGAGGCTGCTGGCAGAATCGGCGCCGACGCGGGGTCGGGTGGTGATCGGCACCGTCGCCGGCGATCTCCACGATATCGGAAAGAACCTCGTCACGCTCCTCCTGCGCGGCCACGGCTTCGAGGTCGTCGACTTGGGCGTGGACGTCGACGCCGCTCGGTTTCTCCAAGCCGCTCGAGAGGGGCAGACTGGGATCGTGGCGCTCTCCACACTGCTGTCGAACACGATCGGGGAGTTCCGGAAGGTCATCACCGGATTGAGTGATGCCGGAGCGCGGGAGCAGGTGCGCGTGCTGGTGGGCGGCGCGCCGGTGACCGAATCTCTGGCGGTGTCCGTCGGTGCCGACGGCTACGCCGAGGACTGCGTGGCGGCCGTGGCTGAGGCGGCTCGTCTCATTGAGGCCTCGGGTCCGACCGCGGTGGCGCAGCGGCCCGAGGAGGCGGAGGTGGTGCGCGGATCGTCGAAGGTGGCGCCCGAGCCACGTCTGCCTCAGCCCGTTGCCGGCCGCATGACTGCCAGAGAGCGTCTGGTAACCGCGCTGAGGGGTGGCATTCCCGACCGGGTGCCCATCATGGACGTCATCGATTGGGAGCCGATGGTCAGACTGGCCGATATGGCGGGCGTAGATGTTCCTGGACGGGAGTCGCCCTTCCCACGCGAGGAGCTGGCCGTCCGTTTGGCCTTGGCTCTCGGCATCGACGGGTTCGGTGTGGTCATGCCTCCGGGGTTCGTGGAGGTCGGTCCGGGCATGGTGCGCGACCGCTACGGCAACCTGTACCGCTTGAACGAACACGGGGAGCCGGTTCTTGCCGAGGGACCGGTCACCGGACTGGGTGACGTTCCCGGCCTCGCCATGGCCTCGCGCATTACGGCGGATGATTTCGAATCCGTTCGGTTCGTTCGGGGCCTCCTGGGGCCTGACCGCCCCCTGGTCTTCTACTTCCTCGACACCTTCAAGCTCTCGTGGCTGGCTCGGGGCGGCATGCAGAAGCTCCTGGTGGACTACGTGAAGCGGCCCGAGCTCGTCCATGCGTTGGCTCGGGAGGCCACTGAGGTGACGGCCGCCACCATCAGGGGAGCGGCCGAAGCGGGGGCCGACGTGCTCATGATGGCCGGCGACCTGGCCGGCGAGCTCACCACCTTCTTCTCTCTCGACCATTTCCGGCGCTATGTGCGGCCGTCCTACGAGGAGGTCGTGGCGGTCGCCCACGAGTGCGGGCTTCCGATCGTCAAGCACAGCGACGGCGTCATGTGGCCGTTCATGGAGGACGTCGTGGAGATGGGGTTCGACGGATACAACCCGATCCAGCCGCAGTGTATGGACATCGGCGAGGCCAAGCGCACTCTCGGTGACCGCATCAGCCTCATCGGCAACATCGACTGTCGAGATCTCCTGTGCTTCGCCGACGAGGAAGAGGTGGAGCGGGTGGTGCGGCGGACTCTCGAGATAGCGGCGCCCGGTGGCGGGTTTGTCCTGGCCTCATCCAACTCATTGCACCCGGGCATTCGGAGTGAGAATTACCTGGCCATGGTGAGGGCCGGTCTCGAGTTCGGCGCCTATCCGCGCGAGGCCGGGTAGAAGGCCTACCCTACTCCTCCTCCCGCCAGTGCCAGTCCCTGCCCCCCTTGAACACGTTCGCGTTCATCTCGTTGCTCAGGTGGAGCAGATCGGCCCTTGGGAACCGTTCGGCCATCGCGTAGTAGAAGCCGGCGACGTCGTCCGTGCGCGCCAGCTCCTCCTCGGTGGCGATGAGGTACGCCCTGGTGAAGTCGAGCGAACTACGGTCGAACTGCATGCCGGGCTTCTGGTGGCCGGGGATGATCACCTCGGCGCCCATGGTCTCGATGGCGTCGATCGCGGCGATCCACTGCCGGCGCTCCTCGGCCGTGACCTCGCACGTGAAGGGGTGCGCTTGGTTGAAGAGCACGTCGCTCGCATACAGGGTCTTGATCGACGGGATCCACACCAGACTGTTGTAGCGCATGTCGCCCATGACCTTCGGCAGGATCTCGAGGCGATGGCCTTCGAGTTCCAGGTGGTCCTCGTGGAGGGCCTCCACCTTGACGGTCTTCCGGCAGACGTTGTGGGGGCCGATCACCGCCTCCCAGATCTCCGCCTTGCCGAAGAACTGCCGGTTGATCATGTCGGCGTCCTCGGGCATCGCCAGCACCCGGGCCTCGGGGAAGGCCTCGGCGATCGTGCCGACCCCGAAGTAGTGATCGGGGTGGGCGTTCGACAGCGTCCACTGGGCGTCGATGAGCACGGCGTCGGTCGCACCCATGACGATCACCGAGGCGACCTCGAACCCCGGTTCGTCGCAGAAGAAGACCTTCGTGGCGAGTGCGTCCTGTCCGTTGGCCGTCAGCCTGATCTCCATGAAGCTGCCCCCCGTGCTGGGTGTGCGTGTGTGGTCTGGGCGCGAGTCTAGCACCACGTGCCGGGTGTTCGTGGGCCGACCTGCTTGGCCTTCCGGAGCCCACTCATTCGCAAGCCCGGGCGTCGAACTTCCGCAGCGCGAGTCTCGGCGGTCCGGCCTCAGGGGCCGACGTCGCGGGACTCCCCGGCGCCCCGGTACGCCAACGCGCGGAGCGCCTTCTCGCCGACCAGCTGAACGCCCCGCTCCGCGGCCAGAGCCGCCGCGTCCGCGGAGAAGCCCGCGGGACAGATCAACACCGCCCGCGCTCCGGGATCGGACGCGGGCACGGAGCCGATGAGGGCTCGCACCGTTTCCACTCCCACCGGAGCGGCGTGGTTCTTGCACTGCACGAACAACGTGGTCTCGATCCCCACCACATCCGTGCGGCGGGCGATCACGTCCACGCCGCGGTCGCGCGAAGCTTGGGTCAACTGGACAGAGAAGCCGAGGCGCCGGAACACCTGGGCCACGTGCTCTTCGAACTCTCGGCCGGTGAGTTCCGCGAAGTTCCGGGAGCCGCGGGTGGCCGCGTCCACCGTGGATGGCGGCGGTACGAGGCCGAAGAGGCCGAAGAGGTCCTCCGCGGTCAGCAGGCGGTCGAGCTCGAGGCTCACGTCGTCGATGAGGATGTCGAAGAGCTTCTGCTTCTCCTGCAGGAGGTCGGCGATGCGCTCCTCGATGGTGCCGGCGCAGGTGTAGGTGTACACGGTCACCGGCATCGTCTGGCCCATGCGATGGCTCCGGTCTTCCGCCTGCCGCTCTGTGGCCGGGTTCCACCAGCGGTCGAAGTGCACCACATACGACGCCTCCTGCAGGTTCAGGCCCTGGCCGCCCGCTCGGAGGGAGAGAATGAGCGCACGATGCCGGTTGTCTTTCTTGAACCGGGCGATGCGCTCCCTCCGCTCCTCCTGGGACAGGTCGCCGGTGAAGGTGAGCGGGTTGTAGCGGCCGGCGCCACGTTCGATCGCCCGCACCCCGAACACGTCGTCCGTGTACTGGCAGAAGACCAGGACCTTGTGATCCTCCTCGGACAGCACTTCGAGCCGTGAAAGGAGGTCGTTGAGTTTCGCCGAGACGCCGGTCTCCGGGCAGAAGTTGCAGATCTGCTTGAGACGGGTGATCAGCTGCAGAACGTGGGTGAGCCGGATCGTTTCGCCCCGCCGTCGCAGCTCCACGACCCCGTCCTCCTCGGCGCGGCGGTAGCTCCGCATCTGCTCGTCGGGGAGGTCCAGGAGCACGCGGTTCACCGTCTTGGGGGGGAGCTCCGCCAGGACGTCCGCCTTGCGCCGCCGAAGCTGCAGCCGGCGGTGACGGTCGGCGAGCGCCGAGTCGTAATGGAGCGGCGCCACCGTCTCGCCGTGGGGATTCGGCTGCAGGAACTCGAGGATCGAGACGAGATCGTCCACCTTGTTCTCGAGGGGCGTCCCGGTGAGCGCCCAGGAGCGTCGGCGGGGCAGCATCTTGCAGGAAGTGCTCACACCGGTCGTGCGGTTCTTGATCTTCTGGGCTTCGTCGAGGACAACGACGCCCCATGTCCTGCGGCGCGGCCCCGAGCTTGGGTGAGGGCCGAGATCGGAGCGGAGTGTCTCGTACGTGACCAGGAAGACGTGCGCGGGCACAGACCAGGCAAAGGGGCGCTGCTCCGGTGTGCCCGTGACGGTGCTGACCCGTAGTTCGGGCGCCCAGCGGCCGAGCTCCTGACGCCACTGGTGGATCAGACTGGCGGGCGCCACCACCAACGCCGATTCCACTTCGCTGCGATGGATCAGGATGCGGAGCGCCGCGATGGCCTGCACCGTCTTGCCCAGGCCCATGTCGTCGGCGAGAAGCACCTCCGGCTGCGTGAGCAGCACCCCGACTCCGTCGAGCTGGAAGGGGCGGAGCGAGCCGGGCCACTCGAGTATCGATCCGGGGCGAGGCAGCAGCGCGACGAGGGGCGGCGCCAGCACCGCGCGGAGACGGTCTCGCAAGGAAGGGCCGGTCTCGGCACCCCCGGGCGTGCCACCAGGCGCCTCTTCCGCCGCGCCGCCGGTTGCACCGGCCGCGACGAGGGCGCGCGGGTACCCGGCCCCCGATGCGCCCTGTCTGCGCACCGCGGCCGTGACCCTCCGACTCGGCGGATCCCTCAGCGCCACTGAGACCGCCGGGCCCGCGGTCGGGCCCGCGAACACCGAAACCCCTACGGCGACGCCGACCTGAGGCCGGGGGGCGACGGAGACTCCACCGGGGGAAGGTGCGCGGACGGCGCCGTGGACCGCGGGCTGCGCCTTGGGCATCGGCACCCGCGTGCGCAGAGCCCGGGCCGGACCGAGCCCGCGCGAGAAGCGACTCACTCCCGCTCGGCCTCCACCGCCCGGACCTCTCGGAGGCCGGCTTCGGCCCTGTCGAAAGGCTCGGAGACCAGTCCGGTGGCCAGGAGCCGGTCGATCAGCCGGCGCGCCGCATCGCCCTCTGAGGGAGGCGCGACGGACCAGAACAGATGGAGTTCGCCACCCGGCGGTGTCTCCTCGTACTCATCCGTCGCTACCGCGGAAAGCTCCAGCGACCCCGCCACACGGCAGACCGGGATGCTCAGCTCGAGCGACCCCGACAACACATCCGGGCCGACCTCGTCCGCGCGCGCCAGCATGAGCACGGGTGAGCCGGCGCAGGCCTGCATCAGCGACCGGGCCAGTTCCACAGTCGCCCGGCGCGCCAGGTCCTTCTTCCTCCACAGCGCGGTGCGCGGCGTCTCGACACTCGAGAAACAGAACTCCACCGGCTCTCCGTTGCCGTTCATGACGAACAAGGCGCCGTTGTAGCCGTTACCCTCGGGGAAGGGGATGACGCGCAGGAACGCCGCCAGGCCGTCGGCGGGGGATTCGGACGCTCGGAAAGGTATGGCCATACGCCCCCCTCTACTCCTCGTCGTTCTCCGAGGGTCGCTCGAGGACCGTGTTCTCAGTGTAGTCGGTGGCGATCGGCGTGACCACCGTCTCCACCTCGTAGTCGGGGTCCAGACGATTCAGGTCCCACTTCGTGATCCAGGACCGCACGTACTCCCGCATTTGCCAGTCGCTGTTGTACGTCACCTCGCCGGCGTCGGGCGCTCGGTCGTATGCGCGCTCGTACACATCGGCCAGGCGGGCGGCCGTGCTCTGCAGGGTGGAGAGATCGGGCCTGCGAAGCATGATGAGGTCTTTGCGGACGGCGTCCATCGTCAGCTCGGAAAGCGCGGCGGTGAGCTCGCTCTCGTAGTCGGCCCGGGCCCGGAAGCGGAAGCCTATCTGGTTCAAGTCATCCTTGCCCACCAGTACCGCGGACTCGTAGTCGGGGGTCACAGCCCCCACCGCCAGCAGGCCCGGGATCGACTCCTCCGCGGCCAGACCCAGCAGGCGGGCGAGCTCCCCGTAGGAACGGCCCCGCTGGAGGACGCTGTAGCGTCCCATCAGTTCGAGCTCGTCGAGTAGTATGACCCACCCGTCGTACCCGGCGGCCCACAGCAGGCGCGCGATGAAGCGGAAGCGCTCGCGGGCCAGATTCCGAGCGGCGATCTTCTCCAAGGGATAGATGCCGGCCATGCCGCACGAGCGCAGGTCCTTCTTGAGGGTCGTTACCAAAAGAGCGCCGCCGGCCCAGAACCGTATCAGCCGATCCTGCACCTCGTTGTTCGCCTGGGCGTGCTCGAACAGCGCGACGGTGGCCGCGAAGCGGGAATTCAGTCCACTCGTTCGGAGCCACAGCGCGAACTCGTCGAACCGGGGGCGCAGAGGGCCGCTGTTCAGGCGCGTGACCGCGATGTCGGCGAGGGCGTCGCCGGTGCGGTCCTCCACCTCGAGACTGTCGATGGCGGCGCGGAACAGGCGGGCCGGGTCGAACAACTGGGTCTCTTTGGAGATCACCACCTTGCTCACGGCCACGTTTCGTTCCAGCGCACGGTGCCGGAAGTATTCCAGGGCGTGTGACTTCCCGCCTCCGAACTCGGCCGCCAGCAGGAGACCCATCGGCTGCTGCGACAGGGCGTGGTCCCCCGCGAGCCGGTCGAGCCGGTCGTCGAATGTGCCCGCCAGAGAGTCGTCCGCAAAGCCGAGCACCCGGACGGCGTCCCGGTTCGGCACGCCGGCTCTGAGAGCTTCGACCGCCCGGCGTGCGTGGAGGGAGTTCTCCATCAGTGAGCCTCCCAACAGTGAGCTTCCCATCAGTCGCTCCCCTCATCAGACACGACGTGCACCATGGGAGCGCACGGGTTGGCCCGTTCCCGGTCACGGACGTCGTCCCATATGCGATTGCGAAGCGCGTGATAGCTCGCGATACCTCGCTTGTTGTCCTCGTCCAGGAGGTCGCTGGGAGCGACGACGAGCAGCATGAGGTGCTCCATCTCGTCGGTGGCGTCGATGAACTGCCTGAGCACCTCGTACGCGTCCATGAGGGCGGCGGGCGTGTAGTGGAGCGATCCTTCGTCGCCGGCCGCCGGGCGCGCCACCGCGAGCTGTCGGGCATCGAGCACGATCAGCAGGCCCGGCAGGCCTGCCTGGTGGAGCCAGCGCGCGGTGGACGCCAGCATCGGCCGGGCGTTGTGGCGTGTGATCTTCTGGAAGATGAGCCGGTCCTTCAGCGCGGATATGAGCCGCAGCTCCCCGCGCAACCACTCGAGGATCGCGGAGCACCCGGCTTCGGTGTAGAGCTCGGGCTGGAACTCGGAGAGGCAAAGCTGCACCATCGCCAGCCGGAAGTCCTTGGCGAGCGTGTAGTTGCGTATGACCCGTTTGGTGAGGGCCTCGTCCATGCGGGTGCGCACGAGTGTGCGGTCGATGCCCGTTGTCTCGGCGACGTCATCGAGGGTGCGTGTGTTACGAGCCTCCGGCCCGTACACCTCTTCGACCAGTGACTCGACCACCGTGCGGGCGTGGGCCGCCCAGTCGAGTCCGCCCGCCGCGGCGAAGAAGATCTGTTGGATGAGGTTGACACGGGTGAACGCCGAATCCACGGCGACTGTCGCGTATCCCAAGGAGTCGGCGTCGGCCCGTACGGCTTGGGCGAGGGCATCGGCCGTGGCGGCATCGGGCACCACCGCCACCTTGACCGCCGATCCCCCGGAAGCGACGAAGGACTCCAGATATTCGGAGCGGAGGAATCGGGCGTATTCGCCCACCGGGATCCTAGGCGTCATGGCGGGGCTCCCTGAAGGAGACCGAGGAGTAGACCACTCGCTCGCCGTTCTCCTTGACGATCGTTATGCCCCTTCCCGCCTTGGCGCCGGTGGAGCGGGAGAAGTGGACCTCGGCCCCGCTCTTCGTCTTGACGTCCTCACTACCCTCGAGAAGGAAGAGGTCCCTTCCGAACTCCTGACGTGAGTACTCCTTCTTGCTGCCTGGGGCCACCGTGAGCACCGCGTAGATGCGGTCCACGGACACGTCCACCGCGGGCCCTCGGCCCTTCGTGTCGGCGTGGCGGGCGTAGTTCCACGCTGCGAAGAGCGCCTCGAGGAACGGACCCGGCCTGAAGCGCACGCTCCTGGTTTGCTGAGCCCGCAGATGGGCGGCCAGGACAGAGGGCCGGACGAACCGATGCGGTTTCTTATCGATGGTCACCACGCGCCTCGCCGGGTCCAGCCTGACCACGGACGGATAGCACATGAACTGGCCCTCCTCCTCGGTGACGGTCAGGCCGAGGGATTCCGCCGCGGCGATGAGTTCGCGGCCGAAGGCACCGGATTCGAAGTGCTCGAGTTCGCCCGCGTCGTCGAAGGGCCACGCCGTTGCCGCGCTCTCGAACTCGGCGCGGGCAAGCTGGAGGGTCTCGCGTGCATCGCTCAAGGCCTTCTTCATGCCCGCAAGGTCGCCGTGAGCACTCGCCTTCTTGGCGCTGAGCACGGCGTTGAGGTACTTCTTCGCCGAGGCCGCAGCCACCCCGGTCCGTCTCTCTATCTCCGACAGCGCCCCCTCGAGCGTCTGGCTATTCTCCAAGACGACCGCCTCCTTGTTCACTCAACCGAATCCGGAACGTCTCCCTCACACAACCGTGGTCAATCCTACAGCCCCAGCCGGAGCGATGACAAACGGAGGGATGTGGCGCCCATTGACACCGCCGGCTTGTTTCGCGAGGGAAGGAGTGTGTCCCCGAGCGGGCAAGGCGGGCGAAGCGGGAGCGATGTGACCTGCTACCCTGCTCACCCTGACACGCGACTGGCTGCCGGCGGAGACGCCTGCCGGCGTCGTGGCCGAGCCCGCGTATGTATGGTCGCTGACTTCCCCCGACCCATAGGGTGACGTAAGCGTTCTGCGCGGTACTGCGTGTCGCGTAGCAGTTTCGCGCATCTCGTAACCGTTTCGTCCCCACTCAAGCCAGGCGGGCACCTACCTTTCAGGTGGTCAACAGTCGTGCCACCGAGAGGTCTTCGTCCAGTTCTTCCCAGCTGATGCCCACCCCTCCGCCGATCAGTCGCCACGCGTCCCTTTGCGACGGCGACGCATCACGGAGGTTGGGAAACCAATCGAGGGGAACGGCGATCTCGCGCCCGTCACGGAGCTCCACATGAAGCATGTGCTCGTCGAACCACACTCGCATCGCCTGCGCGGCGATCTTCGGTCTAGGATGAACCGAAGTGCTCATGCCACCTCCCCATCAAGAGACGCCGGTGCTCGATCACCGTCAGCCGGATACGGCGGATGTCAGACGCGCCGTAGCCGATGACCTCAACCAGCTCAGCCACGTCGAGCCACAGCTTCGCGTAGCCGCCACTCGACTCCACGTGGACGTGTGGCGGCTCCGTGCCCTCGTTGCTGAAGAAGAAGAACCTATACGGCCCCGTTCGCAACACCGTTGGCATCCGCACCGTCCTTCGTTGATTCTATCAGGCCGTCGTAGCGCATCGCGGTTTCCCAGATCTTGCACTCCGCGCGGATGCTACCGGCGGCGATCGACGTCGGCTATCGGCATTCGGGCCTGCACCGCGCCCGGGTTCGATTCGGCTCCAAACCGCGTGCTGGATGGAGGCGGCGATCTGCTTCCCGCACTCAAGACCGGTCCGGTTCCTACCGATGATTCCCGCATGATCGCAAAGGTGCCTGATACCGACCGACCCACCGACCCCCTCAACGCAGCCGGTCTCGCCACCGAGCAGACGATGGCCTTCTACCTTCGCCGAGCGTTCAAGGACGACCCCGACGTGTTCGTCTTCAACGATCTGAGGCTCGAGCACGAGCGCGAGGTTGCGCAGATCGATCACTTGGTGCTCCATCACGGAGGCATGGTGATCGTCGAGAGCAAGAGCGTCAGCGGGGAAGTGGTGGTGAACGAGCACGGCGAATGGACACGGAAGACTGGTTCGCGTCACGAGGGCATGCCGTCGCCGGTGCTGCAGGCACGTCGCCAGGAGGCTCTGCTCCGGGCGATGCTCCGCGCCAATTCGGAACGGCTTCGGGACCGCGCGCTGATGGGGACACTGCAGATGTACTTCAACCGATATTGGCCCATCGATGTCTTCGTGGCCATCTCCGACCGGGGACGGATCACCCGCGATTCCGAAGTGCCCGAGTTACGCAAGGCGGATCAGGTGCCCGACGAGATCAAGCGGGTCGTAGTGCGCCACAAACGTGGACACCGGTCGCTGAACCTCTTGAACAACGACGGCGATATTTGGCTTTCGGCCGTCGAGATGGGCCGGGTGGTGCAGTTCCTGTTGTCCGGTCACACGCCCAAGACGAATGGGCGACCGGTAGGCGGTGTTGTCGGGGGCGCCCCGGCGGCACTTGCGCCGCGCGGCTCGTCGCCTGTTCGGGAGGCTCCGTCACCCACGCGGCAGACCCCGCCCCCGGCGACGGCGGCGGATCGGTCACCCGTGCCCGCGTCCGCACCGCCGAATACCCCCGCCGCGCAGCCCGCCCGTGGGGATACCGTTGCCGCCGGACAGGAGCGCCACTGTCGACATTGCGGCAGCACCGAGGTGTACATGCGCTACGCGCGTACCAGTCGCCCGTACTTCTACCGCTGCCTGCGGTGCGACGGCAACACGCCGGCCGGGTGGCACTGCACGGCCTGCGGAGCCGAGGCCCGCATCAGCAAGCGCGGGCGCGATTACTCCCGGGTCTGCACTGCATGCGGGACCACCGTGCATGTCTTCACGAACCCGGAGGACGCCCCTTCCGGGTGATCGGGCGGGCGTCCCCGGCGCGGCCGCGTGTCAGAGTTCACCCTCCACGAGTTCCGGGTGCTGACGCAACCAGTCCAGCATCGCATCGCGCACCCCGCGGATGTCGTCGGTGCGATGAACACAGATGTCGAACAGCTCGGCTGTGGTCACCTCGTCGTAGAAGTGCGTGAGGCGATTCCGGTAGCCGGCCATATCGACCAGGATATCGCTGCAGGCCTCGTCCAAGACACCGGTGCGTCGCAGAGCCACGGCGATCTGCTTGTACTCCAGCGTCCGCTCGGCGAGCGCCTTTGCCAGGATGTGGCGTCCAAGGTCGAGCAGCGCCTCAAGCGCCCGGCGAAGGTACGATTCCGCTGCCGCCGCGTCGCGGGGGTCACTGCGGAATGCCTCGAGATCGGTCATGGGCAAGGCGTTCAGTCCGCGCAGCATGGCGTCTATGAGGTTCGACTTCTGCACCACGGTGGCCATTCGGACTTTCGACGGCGTCATGATCCGCTTCCCACGGTCTCGCGCCACTGCTCGCGGAGAAGCGGCGCCAGGTCCGCCGCCCGGCGGAGGTGGTAGAGCTGGAGCTCGGCCTCTGCGTCCAGATCGGTGGCCAGCAGCAGTTCGCCACGCACCACGTCGGCGGCGAGGAATGCGTTGGCTTCGGGAAGTATGACGAGGTCGACCCGGTCGGCACCAAGGAGGGCTTCCAGCCGATGTACTATGTGGACCCGGTCTTCGGCAGTGAGAAGGCGGTCCCGCTGCGGCTGGACGCCGATATCGACGTCGGACCCGGAGTGTGTCCGGGCGACCATGCCGCCGGCCGCGCGCTCGGCGATCTCGGCCGCTCGGCTCCCGAACACGTACAGCGCGAGTAGTCCATACTCATCTGCAAGCGCTTCCAACTCGTGTCGCAGATCCTGGCCCATAAGACTAGTATGACACGAGAGCCGGTCCGCGAGACGGGTGTATTCGGACTGGTGCGTACTGCGCTGACCTTGACCCGACCCGGGCATTGTGAGAAGAAGAACTCCGACCCTTGACACTCTGGGGCGACGCAAGCCGACGACCGCGACAAGCAGCGACGACCCGCACAGCAGGAGCATCATGACCGACCCGAACGTGAACGAGGACCGGCCCACGACGGCGAGCGTCGACCATCCGATGCCGGCCGGCGCCGACCAGCTCGCGCCGACTGGCGCCGACCAGGTGCCGCAAGGGCACCAGGACTTCCTGCGGGAGATGGTCCAAGAGGACCTGGCCGCCGGTCGCATCAGCGGCGTCGTGACGCGCTTCCCGCCCGAGCCCAACGGCTACCTTCACATCGGGCACGCCAAGGCTGTCTGCCTGAACTTCGGCATCGCTCGTCAGTTCGGCGGGCAGTGCAACCTACGCATGGACGACACGAATCCCACCAAAGAGGACGTGGAGTACGTCGACTCCATCACGGCCGACGTGAAGTGGCTCATCGCCGGCTGGGCGGACCACTGTCTTGGTATGAAGCCGGTCGGTCGCCTACCGGAGAAGCGCGACCTGGGGGGTCGGGAGGACTACTACCTGGCTCCGGTCATGTCGGCGCCGGATGACGACGGGGCGCCGGGATCGCGGGAGTCGCCGGGCGGCAGCGACGCGCAGGGTCAGGGAGAAGCACTGGAGCCGTTCTACGCCTCGGACTACTTCGAGCCGCTCTACGAGTACGCGCTCGAGCTGGTCCGCAAGGGCAAGGCCTACGTCTGCGACCACACGCCCGCGGAAGTGGATGAGATGCGCGGCGCGCCTCACCGGCCGGGGCAAGAGAGCGTCTACCGGGACCGCACCGTCGCCGAGAGCCTCGATCTGTTCGAACGCATGCGCGCCGGCGAGTTCCCGGACGCCGCCCGCACGCTGCGCGCGAGGATCGACATGAGCGCTCCGAACGTCTGGCTGCGTGACCCGGTGCTCTACCGCATCCGCCACGCCTCGCACCACCACACGGGTGACCAGTGGTGCATCTACCCCATGTACGACTTCGCGCATGGCTTGAGCGACTACATCGAGGGCATCACTCACAGCCTCTGCACGCTCGAATTCGAGGTGCACCGGCCGCTGTACGAGTGGATCCTCGAGGCTCTCGATCTACCCCGGGCGCACCCCCGCCAGCGCGAGTTCGCGCGTCTGAACATGACCTACACCGTGATGAGCAAGCGCAAGCTGCTCAGGCTCGTGCAGGAAGGGCACGTGGGCGGCTGGGACGACCCACGCATGCCCACCATCTCAGGGATGCGACGGCGCGGCTACCCCGCTGAGGCCATCCGTGACTTCTGCGACCGCATCAGGGTGGCCAAGAGCGACAACATGGTGCAGGTGCAGCTGCTTGAGCACTGCGTGCGCGAGGACCTCAACCCCCGCGCTCCGCGCGCCATGGCGGTACTGCGCCCGCTCAGGGTGGTGATCGAGAACTACCCCGAGGGCCACGTAGAGGAGATGGAGGCCGTCAACAACCCCGAGGATGCCACGATGGGCACCCGCCGGGTGCCGTTCTCCCGCGTCATCTACATCGAGCAGGACGACTTCCGCGAGGTGCCGCCCCCCAAGTACTTCCGGCTGAGCCCCGGGAAGGAAGTGCGTCTTCGCTACGCGTACGTGATCAAGTGCACCGACGTCGTCAAGGACCCGGCGACCGGTGACGTGATCGAAGTGCGGGCTACCTACGATCCGGCTACCCGCAGCGGCATGAACCCTGAGGGCCGCAAGGTCAAGGCCACCGTCCACTGGGTGTCGGCGGACCACGCAGTCGAGGCCGAGGTGCGCCTCTACGGCCCGCTCTTCACCGTTGAGGAACCCGAGGATGTGCCAGAGGGGCAGGACTTCGTCCAGAGCCTCGATCAGACCTCATTGGAGACCCTGACCGGCTGCAAGCTCGAGCCGTCGCTGGCCGAGGTCGTGCCCGGTGCTCCGGTGCAGTTCGAGCGGCTCGGCTACTTCTGCGCCGACTCGGAAGGCTCCCGCCCTGGCGCCCCCGTCTTCAACCGCACCGTCACGTTGAAGGACGCCTGGGCCAGGATCGAGAAGAAGCAGGGTCAGGGGTAGGCGCCCGCGCGGAGATCGCGGACCGGGGGTTCAGTCGAGACTGAACGGCGGATACCGGTCCGTGACGAGCAAGCTCACGTACGCCTGCACCCGCAGCCACCTTAATCTTCCCGCCGCACAAGGTCGGTGACATCATCCCGTCTTGTACCCACCTTCTCCGCAGGCCAAGGTATGATTCGAGATATGGATGACAAGTCAGAGCTTCTCGAAACGATCGTCGCCCGCCTCACCACGGTGGCGCAGCCGGCACGCGTGATCATCTTCGGTTCCGCCGCTACCGAAGCCGCCACCGCGGACAGCGACATAGACCTTCTCATCTTGCTGGACGAGGTGGACGACGCACGCCTGGAGAGCGTTCGGCTGCGGCGTGCGTTGCGTGGTGTGGCCATGTCCTTCGATGTCATCGTCATGCGCACTGATCGTTTCGAGGAGACCAAGGACGTGGTCGGCGGAATCGCGTATCCGGCCAACAAGTACGGCAGAGTGATCTATGAAGCCGCCTGAAGAGGTGGCCCACGAACTAGCCCGCGACTGGTTGGCAAAGGCCGCGACCGACTTGCTCGTGTGCGAGCAACTCCTGGGTCGGGGCGCCGTCTTCTCTGAGGCTATTGCGTTTCATGCGCAGCAGGCTGCGGAGAAGTCGCTCAAGGCGCTGCTGGTCGCGCGTCAGGTGGAGTTCCCGAAGACGCACGACCTCGAGCGTCTCCTCGATCTCGTCGCCGTCGGCGATGCACCGCTCGCGGAGGCCCTCGCTGATGTCACTGAGCTCACGCCATATGGCGTGGAGTATCGCTATCCCGGGGAACACGCGCCTGTCCCGGCGGAAACCGCCGCCGCGTGCGTGTCGCTGGCGCGCAACGCCCACGACGAGATTGCTCGGCGCTTGCCTGAAGACATTCGACGGTGTTGAGCAATACGACTGGAACGGGCCCGCCAAGCGGGTCGAACGTCAAGGCCCCGCGACGGAGGCCCCCATCGAGAACCCGGAGACGCTGCCGCCGGCTGTGAGGGTCCCTTTCGCCGGCCGACGATCGGTCGCCGGTTCAGCTAAGACTGAACGGCGGATACCGGTCCGTGACGAGCAAGCTCACGTACGCCTGCACCCGTAGTCCCCATCTGCCCACCCCGACCACGTAGTCGAAGAGCGCCCGTGGGTAGCGGCCGGTGAAGAGGATGGCGAACCAGGCGATGATGATCGCGAAGACGGCGATCACCCCGAGCACGATGAGCACGATGTAGTGCGGGATGGCCAGCAGCCATTTCACCAGCGGCATCCAGCGGTTGAGGTCTCGCTCCACGTCGGGGTAGTCGATCTCGAGATGCACCGACTGCTCTTCGACGGTCGACGGATACTGATCGGTGAGGAGGGCCGCATAGGCTCCTACCCGCGCCCCAAAACGGGTTAGCTCCCGCGCGAAGTCGAACCACCAGCGCGGGTATCTCTGCCGGAACAGGATCATGAGTAGTGTCGCTGCGAAGAGGCCGGCGGCGATCCCTCCACCTGTGTCCGTAGCCCGAGACACCGTCTCGCCGGTCTCTCTCATCACGGTCGCGGTGGAACTAGAAGTCGCCGAGAGCAGTGACCAGATGATGGCGATCGGGATGACCCAGATCAGGCGGAAGAACGAGGTCAACCGGTCGAGCTTCTCGGGGTAGTCGACGTTGAGGCGGGCTGGGTACGGTTCTGACTGAGCTTCCATGAGAATGTCTCCTTCGTTCTAACATGACTTGCGCGACACGCGCGAGGGGCGGCACGTTCCTGATGAGGGAGTAGCCGCCCGAGCGTGGGCAGCCGCCATGGCGGCTGCGTCATGTCTTTCTACGAACTCCCCACGGTCGGTGTTTCACTCTGATAGATTCAAACTATGGATCGCACCTGCCCCACCGCCGAACCTTTTCGCCATGTGGCGGGCAGCGTCGTCTTCGTCACACTGCTGTTCTTCCTCACCTTCCTCGGCCGCTTCATCTTCTCTCCGCTCATGCCGGTGATCGGGGAGGACATCGGTGTCACTGCGAGCCAGGCCGGGTCGGTGTTTCTTCTCGGGTCGTTGGGGGGTCTGCTCGGATCTCTCGCCGCGGGGAGGATATCCACCCGGTTCGACCACAGGGGAGCCTTCCTTACCTCGATGTTCGGGATGGCGATTGTCTTGGTGGTTTCGGCGATGGCCGGGTCGGTGTGGTCGCTCGGGGCGGCATTCTTCGCGCTTGGGGTGTTGGCCGGCATCAACCAGCCCTCCGTGGTGGCCACCATCACCGCCATGGTGCAGCGGCGAGATTGGGGCAAGGCCCTTTCCGTGCAACAGGCGGCTCCGCCGCTGGGCTTGGTGGCGGCGCCGTTGGTGGCCGTCGTGCTGCTGGCATTCGTATCCTGGCGCGTGAGCCTCATCGCAGTCGGCGTCTTCGTCGCGCTGGTGGGGGTGGCCCTGTTGCGCTTCCGCGGTCTTGCGCAGTTCCCCGGTGATCCGCCCCGGCTGCGCCTGGTCGGACCCATCCTGCGCGCACGATCCTTCTGGCTGATGATCGGCCTGATGGCGCTGGGCATGGGTGCCCAGGTGGGTGTGTACACCATGCTCCCGCTGTTCCTGACCCAGGAGAAACTCATGACCACCGCCGGCGCCAACGCGCTCCTGGGCGTGGCCAACCTGCCACCCCTGGCCGTGGTGTTCGCGGCGGGGTGGGTCACCGACCGGGTGGGGGAGCGGTGGGCGATGTTCGGGGCCCTTGTGCTCACCGGTGCCGCCACGGTGTTGGTGGGTGCGAGCGACGGAGTCTGGCTGCGCGTCGGTATCTTCTTGTTGCCGGCTTTCGCCGTCTGTTTTTTCCCACCGGCGTTCTCGGCGCTCTCGCGGATCGTCCAACCCAACCTGCGCAGCGTGGTCGCCGCTCTGGCTCCGCCGGTCGCCTTCATCCTGGGAGGTGGGCTCCTGCCCCTCGGCCTGGGCTACATGGGCGAGAACCACACGTTCGCCCAGGGGATCGTGGTCGCCGGGACGGTCATGGTGGTCGGGTCGGGGTTGGCGTTCTTCGTAAGACTGCTGCGGGAGGACGAGATGGAAGAGGGCTGCTAGGCGCCCCGAGAAGCGGTGCCATCGGATTGGCTCACCCGGCGGCGCCACCGGCGCCACCCGCGTCCCGCACGCCACCCGCGCCCCGCGCCACGCGGGGCTGCTACACCCCCGCTCCGGCGGGGGCTCGCCCTCGACCCAGGCGGGCCACCAGGAGTATCAGCGCGATGAATGGGGGCACCGCCGCCAACGCGAAGACGTTGCCCAGGCCGATCACCCCGGCAAGGAAGCCACCGCCCACCGCCCCCACGGTCGTGCCCAGATCGTAGGCGAAGAAGAAGAAGGCAGTGGCCGAGCCGATGCGGTGCGGCGGTGTGCGAGCCACCAACATGGCCTGGAGGCTGGGCTGAGCTGCGCCGTAGCCGATGCCGAACAGCACGGCCGAGGCGAGCAGCACCCAGGAACTGTGGGCCGAGGCCATCAGCATCAGCCCGACGACGGCGAACCCGAAGCCTACCGCTGCCGTCTGCGCGTAGCCGAGGCGGTCGGACACGCGGCCGGAGACCACGCGCGAGAGACTCAGCATCACGGCGTAGAGCGTGAACCATGCTCCCACACTGGCGATGCCGCGCTCACGACCGAAGATGGCGAGCAGCGCAAGGATGACGCCAAGGCTGGAGATGAGCAGGAACATGAGGGCCGAGGGGAACACCGCGCTGCGCACGAACATCGAGAAGATGTGCGCCCGCGCGCCCACAGCGCGGACGACCGCCTGCCGGGGCACTCGGATGATCAGTGCCAGCACCAGTGACACCCCCGTGACCAACGTGGCAAGCCAGAACAGAGCCGAGAACTGCCCGCGGCCGGCCAACCAGATACCTACCGGTGGAGCTATGCCGAGCGGGATGCCCATGGTCAGGGCGTACAAGCCCATGCCCTCTCCCAGCCGAGAACGCGGCACCAGGTCGGCGGCGAGTGCGCCTCCCGCGGTCGTTGCGAAGCCGAAGCCGAAGCCGTTGACCATGCGCAGGACGATCAGGGCCCCGAGCGTCGCCGCCCAGTCCTGAGCGACGATCAGAGCGAGGCAGAAGATGGTGCCGAACAGGAGGACGGCCCGGCGGCCGTACGCGTCGAGCGCCCAGCCCGTGAGTGGGCGAGCCAACATGGCCGCCAGCGTGAACAGCCCGGTTACCAGGCCCGCCGAGGCCTCCGTTCCTCCCAGGTGGACCACGTACAGCGGCATGGACGCGAGCAGAATCTGAAACCCCGTGTAGAAGGTGACGGTGATCCCCAGGAGCAGGAGGAAGTCGCGGGTCCAGAGGGGCGGTCGCGTGACCGGACCCGAGGCGGCCGTCGGGGGCTGGGGCGCCGTGCCGGCCGCAGGGTCGGCCACGTCGGCGGCGACGAACCGCGGGGCGCCGGCGGCGGGGTCGGTGGGCGGCTCAGGCATCAACGCATACTATCGCGTGCGGCTCAGGTATGATCGGGGGCCGGCGATGTCGGCGGACGAACCGGCCGGGCGACAACACGAAGGAGGACGATGTGACGGACCGATGGACCGAAGCCAAAGAGGTCGCGATGGCCGGGTTCCGCGACTCGGCGGCGACCCACCTCAACTGTGCGCAGGCCGTGGTGCTCTTTGCCGCGCACGGATTCGATCTTGATCCTGCGACGGTGACCCTGGCCCGCTACATGGGTGGCGGTTCGGTCGGTATGGGGGAGATCTGCGGAGCGGTCGAGGGCGTCGTCCTTTCGCTCGGGATTCGCGACTACTTCGCTCCCTCGGAGCATCCCTCGGTGGATGCGGGAGAGAAGGCATTGTTGCAGACGCTTATCCGGGACTTCGGCGATCAGTTCGGATCAGCTACCTGCCGGGGCCTCACGGGCCACGACATCAGCACGAAGGAAGGGTACGATCAGTTCAAGGCCGACCCCATCTCCCAGCGCTGCGACGACTACGTGGCCTGGGCGTGCGATCGGCTCCGCTCGATGCTGGGTCAGTGAGGCTGAGCCATCGGCCCGGCTGCACTGCCGGGCCGCTCGTCCGTGTCCCCCGGATCAGACTACGAGGCCGCTCGGTCTCAGTCCCACTCGCAGACCCAACGCCCGGTCAGCTGACGCTTGGCCATCTTCTCGGCGATGTCGTTGATGTCTTCCAGCTTGAACTTGCCGGCCACCAGCTTGTCGAGCTTCATCTCGCCGGTCATGGCGAGGTCGACCAACTTGGGGATGTCGTTGTGGGTGGAGATCGACCCGTAGAGACCGCCGAGGATGGACTTCTGGTGGAACGGCAGGAGTTGTAGGGGCAACTCGGCGGCCTCGTCGTGCCGCATCACTCCGGCCACCACCAACTTGCCGACCGCAGCAAGAGCCCACCACGCCTGAACGATGGCCCCAGGACTGCCGATGGCCTCGAAGATCACATCGGCTCCGCCGCGCGTGAGGCTTTGGATGATCGGCACCGGGTCTGTTCCGTCGTTGCAGATGAAGTGGGTGGCGCCGAACTCACGGGCGATCGCCTCACGTTCCGGCTGGATATCGACCGCGATGAGCGGGTTGGCCTGCCGCATCTTCGCCGCGCGCAGGATGTTCAGCCCGACGCCGCCCATGCCCCACACCGCCACCGAATCTCCCGGCTTCACCTTGGCGATGTTGGTGACCGTGCCCCAACCCGTGGGGACACAACAGGCCATGAGAGCCGCGTACTCGAGAGGGAAGTCCTTGCGGATGGGGATCACACCGTCCTCGGGCACCACGGAGTAGCTGGAGAAGCCGGAGACGAAGCTGTTGTGCTGGACGGTCTTACCGTCCTTGTCGGTGTACCGGCTGGTGCCGTCGAGTAGTACCCCGGCGGCGAAGTTCTCGAAGTTCCCCATGCACACGTTGCCGAAGCCTTCCCGACATGTGTAGCACTGACCGCAGGGCACCATCCACGTGGACACGATGTGGTCGCCCACCTTCGCCTTGGTGACGCCCGGGCCCACGGCCTCCACGACGCCGGCGCACTCGTGGCCTACCACCTTCGGCATGGTCTCGATGATGCCGCCTTGTTTGATCGAGAGGTCGCTGTGGCAGTAGCCGGTGTAGGCGTACTTGACGAGGACCTCGCGCTCCTTCGGATCCGCGAGTTCGAGTTCCTCGATCCGGTAGGGCTCGTTGACCCCCCTTAGCACCGCCGCTTTCACCTTCATGATCGACGTACCCCCATTCGGTTGGTCCGCTTGTGAGCGTCTTCATTGTATCCGACAGAACCGGCCTGCGGCCCCGCGATGGGACCTGCTCGCGCCGCGGAATCTACCCCTCCGGCGGCAGCGTGGCGTACAGCCGGTCGCCTATGTCGTTCGGATCGATGGCGTCCTTGATCTTGCGCTGGAACCGGAAGATGGCCGGTTGGTTCGCGGCGGCCAACTCCGCGTGCACCTGCTCGTCAGTCTTGCTGAGTTCGAGGTAGAGACCCTCCTTTCCGGGTGGCAGGCCGTGCGAGGCGGCGTCCTTCACGGCGTCTTCCATGTGGCGGACGGCGGCGCGGGTGGACTCGAGGTCGTTGGCGTCGTAGGAGACGAACTGCTCGAGACCGGTGACGCCGCCGCCGGGGAAGCCGCTGCCCGAACCCATCATGGCGTCGCCGCCGCACTGCACCAGAAGGCCGTCGGCGGCGTCACGTTCAAGTCCCGCCGAGGCGATGGGGATGTAGTTCTTCACCCAGTCGGGCGTGCCGATCTGCATCCAGGTGCCGACGTACCCCCCGGCCCACACGTAGTTGATGTGCTTGTGACCCAGCCGCTGCAGGTACATGTTGGTGAACTCGGCCATGTCGTCCTCGCAGAACCGCTCCACCTTCCAGCCGCCCACCTGTTGCAGCAGCGCGTCGAGGACCCGGTCCTGCAGCTCGATGTCGCCCGTGCTCCGGCCGGCCATGATGAACTGGAAGGAGATGCGCATCTCCTCCGTCAGTTCCTTGACGGCCGGGTCCTGCGCCATCCACTCGACGTCGCCGAGGGTCTTGGTGTGGTCGTTGTACATGAGCCAGAACGCCGGGGCCAGGTTGGCTCCGGCCAGGTTGAACTGGCGGTGGAAGATGTAGCCGATCTCGTTGTCGTAGATCTTGTAGTAGAGGTCGGCCCAGGCGTCCCACGACGGCACGGCCAGGGTGTAGACACGGAAGAGGTCGTCCACCGGCAGGCGGTATGCCGGGGTGGTACCGTGCACGTTCCACTCGGTGGTGCCCGGGCGATGGCAGAGCTTGATGGCGCACTTCGTGTAGACACCCATGCCGCCCCGCGACCCGAAGGTGCCTCGACAGACGCCGCGCACGCTCGGCCCGGGGCCTTCGGCGGCGAACCACCCGGCGCCGGAGCCCAGAGACCCCGTGCGCACCACGTCTCCGGTGGGCGTGACCCACTCCAAGGCAAGCAGGTTCTCGGCGTTGCCGCCCATCCAGTAGGCCATCGGCCCCTGCCCGGCGTATGCACACGCGCTCGCCAGGATGGAGCACGAGGCGCCCGCCCCCGTGACGTTGATATTGAGCCCGAGCTTCATCACCTCGGCCTGCAGTTGGGCGGCGATCACGTAGGGCTCGATGACGGCGACCATGTTGGTCTCGTCGATCTCGAGGATACGGTCCATGCGGCGCATGTCGAGCTGGAGGGTGTCGTGCTCGTCGCTCTGGGGCGCCGCGAAGTGATACCAGCCTGTCGAGAGCGGTTTCACCTTGATGCGGTGCACGTTGCACACGCGCACCAGGGCCTGCACCTCTTCGGTAGTGCCGGGGAGCGCTACGGCGACCGGTCGGGGCATGTAGTGGCTCTGCTCGGGACGCACGAGGTCGGCGAGCACCTCGAAGGCGTACGAATCGAGCACGGCCGGGTCGTCAGAGACGTTCTCCGGGCCGACGATATCCTCGAACAGCTTGTATACCTCGGGGGTGAATCCCATGTCGTCAGGCCCCCTTTCTGGGGAGTGCTTGGCGCACGAGATCGAGCACGTCGAACACCTGGAACGGGGCGTCCGCCGCCGCGGTCACTCCGGGGGCGGCCACTCCGCGCCCGGCAGGCGCTGCGGCCACGCCGGAGTCTTGGAACGGCGCGGCCACGCCGGTGCCGTCGCCTCCCCGGGGTCCGCGCAGGGCGTCGAGGAAGTTGCGCTCGCACCAGGGGCACGCGCTCACCACGGCGTCGGCGCCGGTGCTTCGCGCCTCCTCCACGCGTTCGGCGGCGGTCCAGGCGTTGAACTCGGGGAAGGCCTCGCGCACGCCGCCACCTGCTCCGCAGCACCACGCGGCTTCGCGGCTTCGTTCCATCTCCACCAGCTCCAGGCCGGGGATCGCTCGCAGCACGTCGCGCGGTGCGTCGTAGATGCCTTGGGCACCGTTGTAGCGGGGCCGCGGCGGGTCGTAGACCACCGCCTGGCCGAAGATCTTCTTCTCCACACCGTCCCAGGGCACATAGGGCTCGCCCTGGCGCCCGAGATGGCACGGGTCGTGGTAGGTGACCGTGAGCGGCACCTCCTCGGTGAACTCGAGCCGCCCTTCTGCGAGGAGCCGGGCGACCATCTCGACCATGTGCACCACCTCCACCGACGAACCCCGTTCCGCGTAGAGACGCTTGAAGGTGTGGTAGCAGTCGGCGCACAAGGTCACCACTGTCTTCACCCCGGCCGCCTCCCAGGCGGCGAGGGTGGCCTCGGCGGCCGTGGTGAAGTCGTCGCGGTAGCCCATGTGATAGACGCGGCCCCCACAGCAGCGGCCCGCGCCGAGCACGCCTACATCGAGCCCCGCCTCCTGGAGGATCTCCAACGAGGTGCGCGCCACCGGCCCGAGACCCCCGTCGTACGAGAAACGGCAGCCGGGGTGGAGCAGTACTTCGCCCCGATCGGTGTTGAGGTCCTTCACTCGGAGGTCACGGGCCCAGCGCAGGCCGTCGCTCTGCGGGTCGCCGACCAGGGTGTTCGGGTCGCCGACCATGGTGCCGCGGCGCCGGTAGCCGTCGATGATGCTCTCGTAGCGGGTCGGGACGCGCCCCTGCTCCACCAGCCAGAAGCGGAACTCGTGCTGGGCCGCCAGCGGCTCCATGTCGTATCGGCACACCTTGCAGGTGACGTCGCAGTTGCCGCATAGCTGGCACTTGAACGCGATATCGACCACGCGGTCGGTGACCTCGCTCCGCCCGTCGAGCAGTGAGAGGTAGGTGATCAGTCGACCGCCGCCCGAATACGAGTGGAAGCGGCCGTGTTCCACGCTGGGGCAGCCCTTGGCGTACCGCCAGCTTTTGACCAGGTCGAGCGGGACCCACTTGCAGTAGGAGCAGCGGGTGCACCGCATCGCGTCCGGCCGATAGTCGATCAGCGCCATCCGGTCTTCTCCTTCATAACCCGTTCCCCCGAGCGGCGGCGGAAGGGGCCGGCGTCGAAACTTGAAGCGCGGCTCTCATCGGAAACACAGCTTTCCTGGGTTGAGCACGTTATTGGGGTCGAAGACACCCTTGATCGTCCGCAGCATCGCGGTGGAACCTCCGTCACGGGCATACACCGGGTTGGCCCACGGGCCGTACGGTCTGGAGAAGTAGGCGCCGGCGGGGGCGAGGCGCTCCACGGCGGTGGTGTGGAAGGCGCGCACGGCGGCGGCCTCGTCCGCGTCGGCCGGGTCGAAGGGCAGCGTGAACTCGCAGTGATGCACCACGCCCTGTTGCTGCGGCTGGATGTAGACGCCCACGTCGGCGGCGGGGTAGCCGCTCTCTTCGGCCAGCCACAGCGCCGCGGCGACGAGATCCGGCAGCTTGTCGAGGGTGGCGTTGAAGAACACCTCGCGGCAGTCGCCCTTGTCGGCGAGTCGCCAGTAGGGCTCGGCGGAGACGCCGGTGAGGATCTCGAGCATCCCATCTGAGTCGATCCCGGGGAGACCGTCCGCCACCTCGAGGCCGTGCTCCCGGCCGAGGTCGGCCACCACCTCTCGCACGTCGGTCTCCTGCACCGCCAGGCACTCCTCTGGGAACATGGCCCGTCCCGCCAGCCCTACGACGAGGGTCCACGGCGGGAGCTCCGAGCGGTCGGCCTCTCGCATCGGGGCCATCAGGGAGGCCAGCAGCGACCCGCTGGCGAGGAGCACCTCCTCGCCCAGCCGCAGCCGCTGCAGGCGCCCGCAGACGCCGATCAGGTGCTCCAGCCGGTGGGCCGGCACGAAGACGACCTTGCGCGTCTCCGGAAGAAGTGTGCATTTCACGGAGGCCCAGGTCACGATGCCGAGCGTACCCTGGGCTCCGGAGAGCAGGCGCACGAAGTCGGTCTGCGCGGGTCCCTTGGGGTCCACCTGGCGCATGCCCGCCGCCCACTGCGCGTCGAGTGAAGGTGGTCCGTACCCGGCTTCGCCCGTGTAGGTGGCTTCGCCGTTCCCCCATACGACCCCGCAGTTCCGCAGGGGCTCGGGGAAGGCGTAGTGGTAGCGGGGCACGAGGGTCGGCTCGCGCTCCAGGAGGGCGGCGATCACGGACTTGCCCGCCCGCGGGCGTAGCGGCGTGACCACCCGCAGTCCCTCGGCGGCCAGTGCCGGCTGCAGCTGGGCGTACGTGACGCCGGGTTCGATCACGGCCAGCTTGTTTCGGCGGTCGATCCTCCGTATGGCCTTCATGCGGCGGAGGTCCACCACGACCGCCCCGGGTCTGCCGGGCACGGTGTCCCCGCGGAAGTGTGGCGGCCCCGAACTGACGGGTACAAGGGGCGTCCCCGTGGCGTTAGCCCAACCCACCAACTCCCGCACCTGGGATTCGTCTCCGGGTCGTACGACGAACCACGGGGGGATGGGCAGCTCGTCGCTGTGGTCGCGGGTGAACCCCGCCAGCGTCGCGGGATCGTCGCTCACGTGCTCGCCCCTGACGATCTCGGCCAGCGCGTCTCTCGCGTCCACGGCCCGGCCGATCGCATTCCCCATCGCTCAGTGCCCCCTACAGAGGTCTTATGTCGTCTGTTGTCTGATTACTCTTTCATCTTGCGAGTGCCATCTCAATGACAAATCCGTATCTTTCGAATGGTGGTGTCGTCGTGGCTCGGGGAAGGGTGCCCACGTGTTGGAGGACGGCGGCGTCGCGCCCAAGCGCACACCGGGTCGCCGGAGTGATTCTCGTCATGCTGCTGGCAGAGCCGGCCGGCCTTCCAGTACCAGGGGGCGCCTGCTCGGGGGTCGGACGAACTGGATGAGGATGGCCGAGGTCAGGCACAGCGCGCCGAGATACCCGAACACCAACGGGTATCCGCCGCCGGTGTCCGCCAACGTTCCGGCAAGGAGGGGTCCAAGGGCTCCCGCCACGAACCCGTACGCCGTGAAGACAAGGCCGTACACCGCCCCGAAGTGCCCGATCCCGAAGCAGTCGACCGCCAGAGGCGCCGACACCGCGAAGAGCGTGCCGAACCCGAAGCCCACGATCGCAGCCAGCACGGCGATCGTTCCCAACGAATCGACATGAGGCAGCATGAAGTAGGCGAGGCCGGCGGCGAGGAACGTGGCTCCCATCGTACGAACCCGGTGGATACGATCTGAGAAGTAGCCCGTGACGATGCGGCTGAGCCCGTTGGTCACATTGAACGCCGTGAGGATCACCACGGCCGATTCGAACTCGAATCCGCGGGACACGCCGAAGTCCACCGACAGAGACACCATTGACACGCTGGCGGCGCCATGGAGCGCCCACACCGTCCAGATGAGCCAGAAGTTGCGGGTGCGCAGGCTTTGGCCCACCGTGAGCGAGGGCACGGCCAGGGGGGCGCCACGTCCATCGACCACCCCGATTCGGCGCTCGGAAATGGGTTCTTCTCCGGCTGGGACGACGGCTTCCTCGAGGTCGGCGTCAGCGGGCAGGGAGACCAGCCGGGATAGGGCCACTCCGAATCCCAGGGCGAGGATCCCCGCGACCACGCACATCGCCCGGTAGCCCATCGCCCCCAGCGCCTCCGCGAAGAGTGGCGACATGATGGCGCCTGCCAAACCGAACACCAGGTTCACTATGCCCGACACCAGCCCCCGTCGCTTCGGATACCAGCGTTGCACCACGGTCAGGGCCGGGATCATCACGAAGCACGAAGACGCCCCGCTGACGAAGGCCCATGCGTAGACCAGGTAGATGCTCGAGGCGAAGGGCAAGGCCACGACGCCCAGTCCGGCCAACGCCGCGCCGATGGCGAGCATAGCCCTCGGCCCCAATCGTTCTTGCCAGGTGCCCACCAGGAACATGAAGACGCCGAGAGCCGCGAGCATGAAGAAGATGATCGCTCCCACCGCGCCGCGACCCACGCCAAACGCTTCCTGCCAGTGCGGCCCGAGGACCCCCGGCATTCCGAAGGCGAAGGCCCCAGGCCAGAACAGCGCGAGTGCGCTGCCGGCGACCGCCAGCTTGCCCACGCGGGAGGAGGCGCGGGGGGCGGAGGCGGTCGTCACGTTCGCGAGGTGGTCGTCACGTTCGTCCCATTCTGCGTGGGTGCATGACGGGGAGCATACCGGGGCGGAGACGGCGTAGCCACCCGCGTACCCCCTGACGCGGGCGTCCGAGGGCGTCGGTGAGCTGAGAGTCCCGCATGATATCGGCGCCCCACATCTCGGCCTCCGGTGTTATCATGATCACGTAGTACGTAATAATCTATGTATTGGGCGTGATACATGAACACCAAGCCATCCGCGACGCGTCGCTTTCTCGAGGACCACGAGGTCTTCACTCTAGAGGAGTATGCGGCTATCGTCGATCCGGCCGTGTCGCGGCGGACGCGCTACACAAACCTGCAGAACGCTGTGAGACGGGGTTCGGCCTACCGCGTTAGGCGTGGCCTCTATGCGTCGAACCTGGGTGTGTATCGAGACCGGGTTCCCAACGTGTACGTAGTGGCCACCAAGGTTGCGGAGGACGCTGTTCTCAGTCACCATACGGCTCTCGAGGCGCATGGGGTCGCCCACACGCCGCTGCGCACCGTGTATTTCACGTCCGCCGGCAAGGTGAGTGACTTCGAGGTTCGCGGGCATCGATTCCATCGAGTCGCGCCGCCGGTGTCAAGATCGCCCGCCGTGTTGGACGGGTTCGTGACACGTGTACGGGCGGGCCAGGCGATCGTGCCGGTGACCACCAAAGAACGTACGCTAGTTGATTGTCTTCGCCACCCGCGTCTTGCCGGGGGGCTTGAGGAGTTGCTGCGCAGCGTTGGCGGGTTCACATCGATCTCGGCGGAACGAGTTGCTGACTACACGCTGCTCCTGGGGTCTCCGACGCTGACTGCCCGTGTCGGTTGGGTACTCGAGATGTTCGAGGAGAGGTGGTACACAGATGCCGGCGTGCTCGAACAGATGCGCGCAACCCTCCGTAGGGGAACGTACCGGCTTCTGCCCGAGGTTGGCGAGAAGCGTCACCGATTCGTATCCCGCTGGCGTCTCTATGTTCCGGCAGATGACTCGTATCGCGAGTGGGCCCGGGGATGACGCGACCGATTCTCACTCTGCCGATTGGGTTCACTCCATCCGTTGTTGACAAAGCCGAGCGTTGATGTTCGTTGGAACGACGGACGCGAACGAGATGCGCGCCATGCGACCGAACGTCGACGCGCGCTTTCGTGAGGTGCTGGAAGCCCTCGGATACGTTACGCAAAGCACGAACGACGAGCACAGCGGTCAGACATATCGGGTGAAGTACCCCGGCGATCACGTGAAGGTGGACGTTGCCTACCTTGCTCACGTACCGATGCTGGAGCCGGAGGAGCGAGCCTGTGACTTCGCAGACCCGCCGGTGTCGTTTCCGGTTCTGCCGCTACCGGAGCTTGCGGCCGGCAAGATCAAGGCCATGATGGAGCGTCTTGTGGCGCGGGATCTGTACGATCTCTATCGCTTGGCCGTCTCGGTGCCGCACCTCCTGTGGGAGCCGCTGGCGCGGGCGCTTGCGGTTCGAGCGATGTGCACGGCGGATCCCTTCCCGTTTGCGAAGGACCCAGCGGTCGCGTTGGAGCGCTTCCACCATCCGACGCCTGGCTTCATAGAGCCACTCTTCGCGATGCTTTGAGCGGATGAGACACCGCGGTTCGAAGTCATGCTCGAGGAGGCTACTCGGTGGCTTTCTCCACTCAGCTCCGTTTCCGACCCCGAGCGCATATTCATGACCCCCTGCTGGCCGACAACGCCGAGTATCGACCGGAGCTACTGCTGGGCGCGTGGCCAGATGTGCCGGCGCGCGCGGCAATCGATCCCGTGATGGCCTGGAAGGTACTGAATCTGAGGAAGCGGCTGGAAGGCGGCGCGAAGTGAGTCGACCGCACCACCCGTCGGCGTCACGACACGGGGACTGACCCGAGGCCCGTCTTCGCCCGGGTTGCGTTTGGCGAGCCTCCCGAGTGCGGCGCCTCCCGCCCCCAGCAATCCTCTGCTCCACCGAGCGCCCCCTTGTCGCAAAAACGATTCCGTGCGAAACTGTTTCGGGAGAAACGAACGCCTGAGAAGTCGGCCCCCTATTCGGCTTCGATTCGGCCCCGGGCAGTCCCCCGAGACGGCCCCCGAGAAGGATGTGGCAGATCGTGCATGACGCAACCGGCAGCCCCCCTCCTCTGACGCTGGAATTCGAAGGCGTCGATGAGCTCACCTCCCAGGTGTTCCACGCACTCAGAAGGGCGATCCAGCTTCAGCGCCAGCTGGTGATGAAGACCTTGTCGCAGCAGGGCGGCCACCACGGGGAGGCTTTCTGCCTCCGAATCCTCGTCGAGAACGACGGCATCAGCCAACGTGACCTGGCGGAAGTCCTCCACCTGTCGCGCCCCCGGGTGACCAAGCTGCTGCAGGCCTTGGAGACGGCGGGAGCCGTGGCGAGGCGCGCCGATGAACGTGACCGGCGTCTCACCCGTGTGTTCCTCACGCCGGACGGTCGCCGGCGGGAAGGCGAACTGCACGCCAAGTGGGCGGACCATATCAACCTGACCATCGGTGTCCTCTCAGAAGCCGACCGACGCGAACTCCGGCGTCTGCTCGATGAGGTGTCAGATCACTCCGCCCGCCTCCTGGGCGACGCCGAGGCGCCGCACACGGCACCGGTCGAAGCGTCTGCGGCTTCCGCGGCGCCCGGAGCTGCGCCGGTGGAGGCGTCCGCGGCGCCCGGAGTTGCGCCGGTGGAGGCGCCCCCAGCTGCGCTCGCCACGCGCCCGGCGCCCGCGTCCGGAGAGGAGCCGGCCCGATGATGCGACTCTTGGCGGTCCTCGTTCGAGACTATCGCAAGGCACTCGTGCTGGTCGTCTTGCTGGCTCTCGCACAAACCTTCGCCAACCTGTATCTGCCCGACTTGAACGCCAAGATCATCAACGACGGCGTGGCCAAGGGCGACACCGGCTACATCCTGCGGATGGGCGGGTTCATGCTCCTGGTGACGGTGCTGCTCGTGGCCGTGTCCGTGATGCTGGCCTACTGGGGCTCCAAAGTCGCCATGTCCTTCGGGCGCGACCTGCGCAGCGACCTCTTCCGCAAGGTGGAGAGCTTCTCGCAGAACGAGGTGAACCAGTTCGGCGCGCCCTCGCTCATCACCCGAAGCACCAACGATGTGCAACAGGTGCAGATGATGGTGGCCATCGGACTCACGATGATGATCGTGGCCCCGTTGATGGGTTTCGGGGGCATCGTCATGGCCGTGCGTCAGGACGTGCCCTTGTCCGCCCTGCTCGTGGTCATCATCCCGGTGATGGGCGTGGTGCTGGGTCTGATCATCGTGCGGGCCGTGCCCCTGTTCCGCTCCATGCAGGTGAAGCTCGATCGCATCAATCAGGTGACGCGCGAGGTGCTTACCGGCATGCGGGTTATCCGCGCGTTCGCCCGCGGTGAGTACGAGGAGCAGCGCTTCGATGAGGCCAACCTCGATCTCACCGACACCGGCCTGCGGGTCGCCCGGCTGTTCGCGCTCATGTTCCCTGCGCTGTTCGGCATCTTCAACCTCTCCACCGTGGCGATCATGTACTTCGGTGCGTTCCGCGTGGACAGCGGTGAGATGCCCATCGGGAATCTCACCGCGTTCCTGGCGTATGTCATGCAGATCCTCATGTCGGTGATGATGGCCACCATGATGCTGGCCATGGTGCCGCGGGCGTCGGCGTCGGGCGACCGAATCCAGCAGGTGCTCGAGGTGACCCCGTCCATCGGCGACCCGGCGACCCCGCTCCGGCTGGTGGCCACGGACGGCGCGCGACGCGGCCGCATCGAGTTCAAGGGTGTGGAGTTCGGGTATCCGGGGGCGGAGAACCCCGTGCTTTGCGACATATCGTTCACGGTCGCACCCGGGCGCACAACGGCCATCGTCGGCAGCACGGGGAGCGGCAAGTCGACGCTCATCAGCCTGATACCCCGTTTCTACGACGTGACCGGGGGCAGCATCGAGATCGACGGCCACGACATCCGCGCGGTGAATCGGGATGATCTCTGGAGCCAGATCGGGTTCGTGCCGCAGAAGGCGTTCCTGTTCACGGGCACGATCGCGAGCAACCTCCGTTTCGGGTCTCAAGCCGCCTCAGATGCCGACCTGTGGCACGCCCTCTCCATCGCTCAGGCGAAGGAGTTCGTGGCCGACATGTCGGACGGGCTGGAAGCGCCTGTCAAGCAAGGTGGGAGCAACCTCTCAGGCGGCCAGCGACAGCGGCTCGCCATCGCCCGCGCCCTCGTGAAGAGACCGGACATCTACGTGTTCGACGACAGCTTCTCGGCCCTCGACTTCAAGACCGACTCGATGCTGCGGGCGGCGCTCAAGAGCGAGGTCAGCGGTGCCGCGGTCATCATCGTCGCGCAGCGGGTGAGCAGCATCATGCAGGCGGACCAGATCGTGGTGCTTGACCAGGGTACGGTTTCCGGGATCGGCACCCACAGGGAGCTTCTGGAGGCCTGCGAGACCTACCGCGAGATCGTGTACTCCCAGCTGTCGGCGGAGGAGGTGGCATGAGCGAGCGGGAGGAGATCGCGTCCGACGACGGCGCCAAGAAGCCGACGCCGCCGAGTGGGCCTGGATTCGGCCCGCCTGGACTCCACGGGACCGGAGTGAAGGCGAAGGACTTCAAAGGCTCCTTCAAGCGCCTCGCCGGGCGACTGCGGCCCGAGCTGTGGAAGATATGCCTGATCGTGACCCTGGCCATCACCAGCGTGGTCCTGACCGTGGCTGCACCGAAGATCCTCGCCCAGGCCACCGACCTGATCTTCGAGGGAGCCATCAGCAGCCAGCTCCCGGCTGGCGCGACCAAGGAGCAGGCGATCGCCGCGCTGAAGGCGGAGGGACAAGACCAGCTTGCCAGCATGCTCTCCAGCATGGAGCTCCATCCCGGCCAAGGGGTCGACATGGGCGCCGTGGGCGACGTGCTCCTGTTTGTCCTGGGGCTGTACCTGGCGGGCGCGCTGTTCACCTGGCTCCAGGCCTACCTCATGGCTGGAGTCGTGCAGAGGGTGGTCTACGGTTTGCGCCGCGAGGTCGATCTGAAGCTCGCCCGCCTCCCGCTCCAGTACTTCGACGGTCACGCGCGCGGCGACACCTTGAGCCGGTTGACGAACGACATCGACAACATCCAGCAGACACTGCAGCAGACGCTCACTCAGATCATCACTGCCGTCCTCACGCTGGTGGGTGTGTTGGCGATGATGTTCTGGATCAGCCCCTTGCTCGCGGTGATCTCGCTGATCACGGTGCCGCTGTCGGTGGTCGTGACCATGCTCATCGCCAAGCGTTCGCAGAAGCAGTTCGCCGTGCAGTGGAAGGCCACAGGCAGTCTGAGCGGGCACGTGGAGGAGATGTTCACCGGGCACAACATCGTGAAGGTCTTCGGCAGGCAGAAGGAGGCGATCGCCCGGTTCGACGAAGAGAACGACCAGCTCTTCCGGGCGAGCTTCAAGGCCCAGTTCATCTCGGGCATCATCATGCCGTCGATGATGTTCATCGGCAATCTGAACTACGCGGCCATCGCCGTGCTCGGCGGCCTGCGGGTGGCGAGCGGAACCATGTCTCTCGGCCATGTGCAGGCGTTCATCCAATACTCCCGCCAGTTCACTCAGCCCATCACCCAGACCGCCAGCGTGGCCAACGTGCTGCAGTCAGCCCTGGCTTCGTCCGAGCGGGTCTTCGAACTCCTCGACGAGGCAGAAGAGACGCCCGACGCGGCCGAGCCAGTCGTGCTCACGAAGATCAGCGGTCGCCTCAGCCTCAAGGACGTCTCCTTCAGGTACGCGCCCGACACCCCGCTCATCGAGGACCTCGACCTCGAAGTCTCGCCCGGGCAGACGGTCGCCATCGTCGGGCCTACCGGAGCCGGTAAGACGACCCTGGTCAACCTGCTGATGCGGTTCTACGAGATCGACGGAGGCAGCATCTTCATCGACGAGGTCGACACCCGGAATATGACCCGCGCCGACCTCCGCCGACTGTTCGGCATGGTGTTGCAGGACGCCTGGCTGTTCGGAGGCACCATCCGCGAGAACATCGCGTATGGGAAGGACGGTGCGACCGAAGAGGAGATCCAGGCCGCCGCCGAAGCGGCCCACGTGGATCACTTCGTGCGCACCCTGGCCGAGGGCTACGACACGAGGCTCGACGACGATTCCGCGCACGTGTCGCAGGGCGAACGGCAGCTGCTCACCATAGCCCGTGCGTTCCTCGTGGACCCGCAGATCCTCATCCTCGACGAGGCCACCAGCTCCGTGGACACCCGCACCGAGGTGTTGATCCAAAAGGCCATGTCCCGGCTGCTGCGCGGCCGCACGAGCTTCGTCATCGCTCACCGGCTCTCGACGATCCGCGACGCCGACGTCATCCTGGTGATGAACGAGGGCAGTATCATCGAGAAGGGCACCCACGAGGAGCTCTTGGCCGCGCGCGGCTTCTACTACGACCTCTACAACAGCCAGTTCGCGGAGGCCCTCGCCGAGGCATCATAGGAGGAATCCCATGCTCTACCGCACACTCGGTCGCACTGGTCCTGAAGTCTCGATCCTCGGCTTCGGCTGCATGCGGCTGCCCGTGCTTGGCGAGCGCCACGACCGCATCGACGTGCCGGCCGCCACCGTAATGCTCCACGAGGCCATCGAGGCCGGTGTTAACTACGTGGACACCGCCTATCCCTACCACGGCGTCTCTCACACAGAGCCGGGCATGAGCGAGGTGTTCGTGGGTGAGGCACTGAAGGGCGGCTACCGCGACCGGGTGCTCCTCGCCACCAAGCTGCCCAGCTGGCTGGTGGACACTCGCGAGGACATGGACCGCTTCTTGAACAGTCAGCTCGCGCGTCTCCAAACCGATCACATCGACTGTTACCTACTCCACGGTCTGAACGCCGGCACCTGGCAGAGTCTGCAGTACCTCGGTGTGCTCGAGTTCCTCGACTCGGCCCTGGCCGACGGGCGTATCAGGTGGGCCGGCTTCTCCTTCCACGACGAGGCCGACGTGTTCCCCCCGATCGTGGACGCGTACGACTGGACGTTCTGCCAGATCCAGTACAACTACATGGACCGTGTCTACCAGGCGGGCGAGGCCGGTCTGCGGTATGCGGCCGCGCGGGGTCTCGGGGTGATCGTGATGGAGCCTTTGCGCGGCGGCCGACTGGCCCAGCGCATCCCCGCGACGGTCCAGGAAGTGTGGTCACGCGCCGCGGTGCGGCGCCTACCCGCCGCCTGGGGGCTCCGCTTCGTGTGGGACGATCCCGACGTGACCATGCTGCTGAGCGGCATGAGCGCGCTCGATCAGGTGCGGGAGAATCTTGCCACCGCCGATGACGCGCACCCCGGCTCTCTCACCCCATCGGAGCTGGCCTCGATCGGAGAAGCCGCCCAAGCCTACCGGGCGCGCATCGTGGCAGACTGCACCGAGTGCGGCTATTGCCAACCGTGTCCCTCGGGTGTCGATATCCCGCGGGTGCTCGCGCACGTCAACGACGCCTCCTTCTACGACGACGTCAACGGCATCCGCGAGCTCTACCACATGCGGGCGTTCGGCAAGGCTTCCGACTGCACCGAGTGCGGTGAGTGCGAGGAACTGTGCCCGCAAGGTCTGCCGATCCAGGAGCTGATGAAGGACGCCGTGCGGCTGTTCGAGGAGTAGGGCCCGCGTCGTTCACTCGCACCCGCCGGTGGCGAATCCTTCGTCCCCGACCGCGTCGCACACCCACACCGTCTTCGCGTTGCAGAAGGCCCGGATGCCGGGCGCGGAGAGTTCGCGGCCGTAGCCGGAGTTCTTGGCGCCGCCGAAGGGCAACTCGGGGAACGAGGTGGTCATGCCGTTGACAAACACCTGGCCGGCGTCGAGTCCCCGGATGAAGCGCTCCTGCTCCTCCGGGTCGCTGGTCCAGGCGTTCGAGCCCAGGCCGAAATCGGTGGCGTTGGCCAGCTCGATCGCCTCGTCGACACCGTTCACGCGGTACAGCGAGGCCACGGGGCCGAAGATCTCTTCGCGGAAGATGCGCATGTCGGGCGTGATCCCGGAGATGACGGTGGGCGGGTAGAACCACCCGGGCCCCGGGAGGCGCTCGCCGCCGCAGAGGGCCGTAGCTCCCTTCTCGAGCGCGTCGGCTACGATGGCTTCGATGTCTTCGCGGGCCCGTTCGGTGGCGAGCGGCCCGACATCAGTTGACTCGTCCATGGGATCGCCCACGGTGAGCGCGCGCATTCGTTCCACGAAGCGCTGCGTGAAGTCGTCCGCGACGGCCTCGTGCACGATGAAGCGCTTGGCGGCGATGCAGCTCTGACCGTTGTTCATGGTGCGAGAGGTGACGCCCACCTGGGCGGCCCGGTCCAGGTCGGCCGAAGGCATCACGATGAACGGATCGCTCCCGCCCAATTCGAGGACGCTCGGCTTGACCTCGCTCCCCGCGATGGCGCCCACCGAACGCCCGGCGGGCTCGCTGCCGGTGAGGGTGGCGGCGCGCACCCTGGGGTCGCGCAGGACGCCCTCGACCGCTCCCGAACCGATGAGCAACGTCTGGAACGCGCCCTCGGGGAAACCGGCTCGCCGGAACAGCTCTTCGAGGAAGAGCGCTGTCTGGGGCACGTTCGAGGAGTGCTTGAGCAGCCCGACGTTGCCGGCCATCAGCGCCGGCGCCGCGAAGCGGATCACCTGCCAGAGCGGGAAGTTCCAGGGCATCACGGCGAGCACCGGCCCGAGCGGATCGTACCGCACGAAGGCCCGCGCGGCGTGGACGGCCGCCGCGTCGGCAACTTCGTCGGCCAGGAACCCCTCAGCGCGTTCGGCGTAGAAGCGGCACCCCGTGGCGCACTTCTGCACCTCGCCGCGGGCGGCCGCGATGGTCTTGCCCATCTCGGTGGTCATCATGGCGGCGATCTTCTCGCGCTCAGCATCGAGGATGTCGGCCGCGGCGTTCAACCAGGCGGCCCGCTGCGCGAAGGTGGTGGTGCGGTACGAAGCGAAGGTCGCCGCGGCCCGCGCGATGCGCTGCTCGAGTTCGTCGGGGGAGATGGGGTCGAAGGTCTTCTCTACCTGCCCGGTAGCGGGGTTGGTCGTGGCGATGGCCATGCTCGAGCCTCCTCGTTGCTGCCCGGCGGATATGACCACGGTCTGCCCGCGGCGTCTCGTCGGGAAACAGCGCGGACATGGGTGGAGACGGGAGTAGGTGCCGGGAGGCCACCGACCCCGATCAAGCCCGACGCCAAGGTCCACCCGAAGACCGATGGCCGGTGCGCCGTCATCGGAGTATCGTCCGGAGCATGACGCGCATCTGGCTCAGCCTCCCTTGATCGTGACGACCGCAGCCGGCGGTCGGGCGATTACGTGCGAGCGCCGCTCCGATCAGAGTCCGCCCTCGCGCCGCCCGCATCGGAGCCGTCCGTGCCGACCCCTGCTCCCCGTTGCGCGGCGCATGCACGCTCTGATATCATGACGATGCAGATCGTGCAGTCATCTGGGGAGGGAGTGAAGATGGTCGTCATTACCGTCCGCGGCATCGACGACGAGCTTGCCGCCGCCCTACGGCGCGAAGCCGGGATTCGGGGCGTGAGCGTCAATGCGCTGGTGCGCGAGTTGCTCCGCCGGAGCCTCGGTTTCACCGATAGCCCTCAGCTCCACCACGACCTGGACGCCCTCGCCGGGGCGTGGTCATCGGCCGAACTCGAGGCATTCACGGCGGCCGGCGCTTCGTTCGCGCAGATCGACCAGGGGCTATGGGAGTGAAGTCTCTCCTCCTCGACACCAACGCGTACGCTGCGTATCTGGCGGGAGACGACGACATCGTTGCGGCCCTGCAAAGGGTGGAGAGGATCCTGGTGAGCGTCGTCGTGGTCGGGGAACTCCTAGCCGGCTTCGAGGCGGGCACACAGGCCCCGCGGAACCGCCGCGAGCTTGCCGCCTTCTTGGCTTCACCGCGAGTCGGAGTGGCGCCGCTCACCACCGCCACCGCCGAGTTCTATGCAGCCGTGTATGGAGGGCTCCGTCGGAAGGGTCGCCCGATCCCCACCAACGATCTATGGATCGCGGCCGGCGCCTTCGAGCACGGCGTCCCCCTCCTGACGCGCGACGAGCACTTCAATCAGATCGAGGGCCTGCTCGTGGCCCGGGGGGCCGACGACCTCCTGCCGTAGTTCTACAATTGATTGTCGATGCTATGCCAGCAGCCGGGAGCGCACGGCCAGCTGTTCCGCGGCCCTATGCAGGTGTTCGTCGCAGGTGATCAGCTCGGCTCCCGTCTCGTGACACGCGGCCAGGTGGAGAGCGTCGAGGGTGTCGAGCGGCACCGCTCGTCTCAGAAGCCAGTCGCGGGCGCGGCCGTACGCGAGTGGGGGCATCGGTGTCAGATCCAGCAATCCCGCTCGCAGGTCTTCGAGGTAGGCGTGTTCGATGAGCTTCGCCTGTGGCTCGTCCAATTCGCCTGCGCCCACCCACCGAGCGAGCGTCGCCGCCAGCTCCGCCTCGGCCAGCCGGCTCACTTTCACCGGGCTCGATAGGGACTGCAAGAACTCCTCGACCGCCTTGCTCGCCGGCTCTTCGCGGTAGTAGGGGAGGAGGGCGCTCGTGTCGAGGTAGTGCTCGGGCTCAGTCATGGTCGCCTTTCATGTCGCCATCCCTCATGTCGTGGCCCCTCGTATCGCGGATGAGCCGACTACTCGGCCGGTCGCTCGAGGGCAGGCTCCTGCGCAACTCGACTCTGCTTGGGAAGGCGATCCTCCGAGCCGGCTCCCCAGATATGGCGACGAGCCGCGCCATCGGTATGCCTCGCCTGGTGATGATCACGTCCTCCCCCGCCTCGGCCGCCTCGAGGAGGCTGGTGATCTCCGCCCTCGCCTCGCGTATGCCCACCTCGCGCATCGGTCCCCCTTCCAGAGTGTACACAAAGAGTGTACACAAGAAGGAGCTCCAGCGCGAGAGGGTCGCTACCTCTCCAGATTCGCTCTGATCCTGCCGATAGTCATCTCATGATCGTGAAGGCGCCCGACGACCGTCCAGCTGACCCCCCTGATGCCGCCGGGCTTTCCGGAGCGCAGACCATGGCCTCCCACCTTCGTCGTGCGTTCAAGACCGACCCCGACGTGTTCGTCTTCAACGACCTCAGACTTGTGTTCGAGGGTGAGGTCGCTCAGATCGACCACCTCGTGCTCCATCGCGGGGGCATGGTGCTCATCGAGAGCAGGAGTGTGAGCGGGGAAGTCCTGGTGAACGAGCGCGCCGAATGGGTTCGGTGGACGGACTCACATCACGAAGGCATGTTGTCCCCCGTGGAGCAGGCCCGCCGGCACGAGGCGGTGCTTCGTGCGATGCTGGGCGCCAAGTCGGAGCGGCTCCGCGACCGCACCCCTTTGGAGACCGAACGGGAGCGTTCCGGCCTGGATTGGCCCATCGACTTCCTCATCGTGGCTTCCGACGAGTGTCGGATCACCAGGGAGGTGGACGTGCCGGAGTTGTGCAGGGTGGACCAGGCCACCGGTGTGATCGACGCGATCGTCGAGCGGCGGCAACGAGGACATCGGTCGCTGAATGTGCTGCACGACGACGGAGTGCAACGGCTCTCCCCGGCAGAGATGGGGCGGCTGGTGCAGTGTCTCAGCTCGAGTCACACACCGGGGCAGGAGGGTGAGGAGTCCGGAGACGAGGGGATGCCCGATTCGCGGGACGGCACGCCTTCTGCACTACCTGAGGCCCCCGAGGCGTCCGAATCGCTCCAACCGCTCGCTGCCCTCAAGGCGCCCGAAGTGCTCGCGCCTCCGGTGATCCCCGAAGCCGCGCTGCCGGAAATCGCGCCGCCCGCAGCGGTCGAACCACCCGCGCCGCCCGCTGCCGAAGAGCCGGTCGCTGCCGCCCGCGGCGCGGCTCGCCCGGCTCGGGAAGAGCCGCCGCCTTTCTGTGGCGACTGCGGCAGCCTTGAGGTGCACATGCGTTACGCGCGCACCAGCCACCCGTACTACTTCCGGTGCGACCGGTGCGGCGGCATCACCCCCGCCCGTTGGGAGTGCAGCGTCTGCGGCACCCCGGCCCGCATCGTGAAGCGGGGAAACGACTTCTTCCGCGAGTGCAAGACCTGCAACACCAGCGAGTACTTCTTCACGAACCCGAGGATCACCCGTACGGTGTGATCGGTGACCAGGGCGCCGCCTGAAGCCCGCGACCCTCGGTCCGCCTGAAGCTGACGGATTCACTCGCCCGTCTCCTCGCTGCATCACCTCCTCGGCCTTCCGCGAATTCCGATTTACCCCGCCTCTCGATAGTGCAAGAATGTAAGTGCTGATCGGATGCTCAACGACGGGCGTCGCTGCGGCTTCGCCCCTGCCCCCTGGGAGGTGGAACGCGGATGGAGCGATCGACTGATCGAGCCACTCTCTACGGCCTGGAGACGGCGGCCCGGGAGGGTATCATCACCATCTGGGACCGCTACGAGGCCCAGCTTCCGCAATGCAACTTCGGATTGTTGGGCGTCTGTTGCCGCATGTGCCTGCAGGGCCCGTGTCGCATCGATCCCTTCGGTGAGGGCGCCACCAAAGGCATCTGCGGCGCCACCGCCGACACCATCGTCGCCCGGAACCTCGCTCGCTTCATCGCCGGCGGCACCGCCGCCCACTCCGGGCACGCCAAGCACCTGGCCCACACCATGCTCAAGATGGCCGACGGCAAGGCCCCCGACTACTCCATCCGCGACGAGGCCAAACTGAAGGCCGTGGCCGCGCGAGTGGGAGTGCCGGTCGACGGCCGGCCGATCAACGACATCGCCCGCGACGTGGCCCGCGCCGGCCTCCTGGAGTTCTCCGAGCGGGAGGAGCCGCTGGCCTGGCTCGAGACCACCGTCACGCCCGGGCGTATGGAGTTGTTCACCAAGCTCGGCATCCTCCCCATGGGCATCGACTCCACCATCGCCGAGGTGATGCACGCCACCACCTACGGTGTCGACGCCGATCCCGTCAACATACTTCTCACTGCGCTCAAGTGCTCGCTCAGCGACTATGCAGGCATGCACCTGGGCACCGACCTCTCCGACGCCTTGTTTGGCACCCCCACCCCGCGGGCCAGCGGCGCCAACCTCGGTACCCTGCGGGCCGACTCCATCAACGTGGCCGTGCACGGTCACAATCCGGTGCTCTCCGACATCATCTGCGAGGTGGCGGTGGAGATGGACGGGGAGGCCGTAGCCGCCGGCGCGCCGGGCGGCTTCAACCTGGTGGGCGTCTGCTGCACGGGCATGGAGGTGCAGATGCGCCACGGCATCCCCTGGGCCACGAGCTCGCTCAGCCAGGAGCTGGTGATCACCACGGGCGCCCTGGAGGCCATGGTGGTGGACTACCAGTGCATCCAACCCTCCATCGCCGACGTGGCCGCCTGCTACCACACCCGGGTCATCACCACGATGAGCATGGCCAAGATGCCCGGAGCCACCCACATCGAGTTCACCGAGGAGCACGCGAAAGAACGGGCGCGTGAGATCCTCCTATTGGCCATCGAGGCCTACCCGAAGCGCGACTCGAAGCGGGTCGATATACCCGACATCACCTCCACGGCTTTCGCCGGGTTCAGCACGGAGGCGATCGTCGGCGCCCTGGCCAAGGTGGACCCCGAAGACCCGCTCAAGCCTCTGGTGGACAACATCGCCAACGGCAACATCCTGGGCGTCTGCCTGTTCGCCGGCTGCAACGACGTGAAGGCCACGCAGGACGAGAACTTCATCGTGCTGGCAAAGGCGTTGGCTAAGGAGAATGTGTTGTTGCTCGCCACGGGGTGCGCGTCTGGCGCCTTCGGGCGTCATGGCATCTTCACCCAGGAAGCAGTGGCCGAGTACGCGGGCGACGGCCTGAAGGCCGTGCTCACCGCCGTGGGTGAGGCCAACGGGCTCGGCGGCCCGCTGCCGCTGGCGCTGCACATGGGTTCCTGCGTGGACAACACCCGTGCGGCCGACGTGGCCGTCGCCGTGGCCAACTACCTGGGCGTCGATCTGGACAAGCTGCCCGTGGTAGCGACGGCCCCCGAAGAGGCCATGGAGAAGGCGGTGTCGATCGGCACCTGGGCGGTGACCATGGGCCTGCCCACGCACGTAGGCGTGGTGCCGCCGGTGCTGGGGTCGGCCGCGGTGGCCGGGCTGCTCACGGAAGGCATCAAGGACGTCACCGGCGGTTGGTTCATCGTGGAGCCCGACCCGGCCGAGGCGGCCAAGCAGCTCATCGCGGCCATCGTGGAGCGGCGCAAGGGACTGAACCTGCCCGTCCCCGCAAGCGTCGCGGCGCTGGACTGAGGGGGGTGGCCGGCATGCCAGGTACCGACACAGTAGCCGGCGCCGCGCGCAGCGCGGCGCCCCAAGAGATCTACGTCGTGCCCTCCCGCTGCACGGGCTGCCGCAGCTGCGAGATGGCCTGCGCGGTGGAGCACTCCCAGTCGAAGAGCCTGTTCGGCGCCATCACCGAGACGCCGCTCCCACGCCGCCGCATCTACGTGGAAGCCGTGGACACCGTCGCGGTGCCCGTGGCCTGCCGTCACTGCGACGAGGCCTTCTGCGCCAACGCCTGCATCACGGGAGCGATCAGACGCGACTCCCGCGGCTTCGTGCTGCTCGACGACTCGCGCTGCATCGGCTGCAACTCCTGCATCATGCTCTGCCCCTTCGGTGTGATCCAGAAGGACGAAACTCGGCACGTCGCCGTGAAGTGCGACCTCTGCCCCGATCTGCCCGGCCCGGCCTGCGTTGCGGCCTGTCCGACGGACGCTCTGCGTTTCCAGGAGGCCGGCGACTTCGCGCGCTCTCGCCGAAGGACAGCGGCCGTGGTAGGCGCGGCGGCCGCGGGCGGTGTGGTAGCCGGCCCGGGCGGTGACGCCGACCCAGACCCCGCCGCCGCCGACTGACCTAAGGGGAGGCGAGACATGTCACGCCAGTATGTGATCCTGGGCGCCTCGGCCGCCGGCATCGGCGCGGCCGCGCGTCTGCGCGAGCTCGACCCCGAAGCCGTCATCACCGTGGTCGGCGAGGAACCCCACTACGCCTACTACCGGCCGCTGCTGCCGTTCCTCATCGATGGACGCCAGTCACTCGCCGACATCGCCTTCTGGCCCGAGCAGTGGTATGCGGAGCAGCGCGTGCGGCTCATCCTGGGGGTTCGCGGGCACCGGATCGAGCCCGACCGCAAAGTGGTGGAGCTGGAAGACGGGCGCCGCTTCGACTACGACGCCCTCCTGTTGGCGGTAGGCGCCGATAGCCGCATCCCGACGATCCCCGGCATCGACGCGTCGGGAGCCTACCCTCTGCGCACGATCGACGACGCCGAACGTATCGCCGCCCGCGCGCGGGCGGCTCTCGCCGGAACGGCCGTCGCCGGCCGCAGGGGTGGCGACGGCGTCGATGGCGCCCACGCCGTGCTCCTCGGGGCAGGCCTGGTGAGCCTCAAGGCCGCCGAGCCCCTGATGAACCTGGGCATGCGCTGCACGTTCGTGGTGGCCTCGGCCCACCCGCTCTCGCGGGTGGTCGACGCCCGAGTGGGAGGCATGGTGGCGGAGCGTCTGCTTGAGCGCGGCGCCCGCCTGTACTTCGGGCGTGAGGTGACCGCCCTCCTCCACGACGCCGACGACTCGGTCACCGGCGTCACCCTCGACACGGGTGAGTCGCTCGCGTGCGACCTGGTGATCGTGGGCAAGGGGGTCGCCCCCAACCTGGAGCCCGCCCGGCGGAGCGAGTTCGCCTGCCACTGGGGAGTCCGGGCCGGCTTGTACCTGGAGACCACCTCCCCGGACGTCTATGCCGCGGGTGATTGTGTGGAGACCAACGATGTCGTCACCGGAGGTCAGCAGGTGGCCGCCCTCTGGACCAACGCGGTGAGCATGGCCCACATCGCCGCGTACAACATGGTGCACGGGCCGGAGCCCGGCCGCATGCGGCGCTTCCCGGGCGTCATCGGCACGATGAACTCGGGGGTGGTAGCGGGCCTGCCCATCGTGGCGATGGGCCTCACCGACCCGGTGGGCGAGCGCTACGAGGCGGTGACCGCGGTCGACCGATCGGCGGGCTTCACCGGCAACGGCGGCCCCCCCGGAGAGCTTGGCGCCTCAGCCGGCGACGATGCCTCCGAGGGTTCTGGGGCCTCAGTCGGTCGCGGTGTTCGCGCCTTCCGAAAGCTCGTTTTCGACGGTGACAGGTTGGTCGGAGCGATCCTCGCGGGGCGCGTAGACCGGGCAGGCGTCTACCGCGGCTTCATAGAGACCGGGCTGCCTCTCGGGCCGACGCTGCGCGCCGCTGCCGAGGAAGGACGGCTCACCTACGCCGACGTGCAGATGAGGGGACAGAAGCCGCCGTACGCGAACTACATGCCCATGTGAGATGCCGCCAACGATGACGCGGGAGGAGATGACGCGGGCGGCGCGGCGTCTCCATACTCGTTTCGTCCTCCGAACCGGGGGGTAGTCCTAAAGCGCAGGTATGTCGACCTGGTGCCCTCCGGCGTCTGAACTCGGTGATCGGGGGCCCATACCGACGGGCCGGTGGTGGGCGGCAGGGATGGTGAGCGCGATGGATCGCGCGCGGGAAGACGCGCCGACGGCCACAGGTGACGGAATCCTGGCTGGACACGTTGAGCCCGGCGGGATTACCTCGTCCAAAGACGGCCTCTCGTGCCTCATGGAAGTCGAAGCGCGGCTCGAAGTCAGGTTGGCGGAAGCGAGGGCGGACGCCGCCCGCGCCATCGCCTCCGCCGAGGACAAGGGGCGGCGGGCCGACGCCGAGTTCGACGCCGACTTCGCCCTTCTACTCCGCGAGTCCGAAGAACGGGCTGCCTCGGAGTGTGAGTCGGCTCTGGCCAAGATCCGCGCCCAGAGTGCCGCGGCGGCAGCCCGCTTCGATTCCATCGACGGCTCCTTCGTGGATGAGCTTGCCGACATGGTGATCGATCGGCTTCTGGAAGGTCGGGAGCCCGACCGGGCCGGTCCGGCATGATCCTCCGGATGAACAAGGTGAGGGTCCTCGGTCCCCGTGAGCAGTACCCTGAGGCGCTGTGCGTGCTGCAGGACACGGGGGTTGTTCATCTGACCGTCCCCGGCTTGGACGGTCGCCTGCTGCCACTGCGTCTCAGCACCTGGCAGGAGCGGGAGAGTGGTCATCTGCGCCGGCTCCTGGTCGATGTTGAGGCCTTGCTCGAGGCGTTGCCGACCACGGGAGCGGGCGTAGGAGAGGCGTCGCGGGCAGGGCACCCCGGCGGGCTCCCCGCCCGTCGCGACCTCACCCGGTGGGCCCGTCTCGTGAGTGGCTTGCGGCCCGAGGTCCTGGGCCTGCGGGGAGAGATGGCGGCCTTGGCCGAGGAGCACGCCCTGCTTTCCAAGTACGGGCCCTTCCTCTCGACGTTCGGGGTGATACTCCGCAGCGAACGGGCTTGGCCCCACATCGCCGCCTACCACGTGATCCTGCCGGCCCAGGAGGAATCGGCGGTGGCCGGACTCAAGACCGCGCTGGTACTTGTGTTGGGGGAGGGGTTCGCCCTGGAGACCCGTCGCCTGCCTGGTGGGGACATCGCTCTTCTCATGCTGGTGCCGGAGGCTGACGCCTTACGTGTGGAGAGTCTGTTGGCCGCCGCCGGAGTCCACGAGATACCTGTGCCCTCGGGCTACGAGGCCCGTTCGCTGGCACAGGCTCTGCCGCGCATGATGGACCGGCTGGAGTCCATTCCCCAGGAGCTGCGGGAGCGGGAAGAGGAGTTGGAGCGGCTGACAGCGCTGCACAGGCACGAACTCTGCAACGCGCGCCGAGGGCTGCACGACCGTTTGCGAACACTGGGGGCGATGCCGCTTCTGGGAGCGACGCAACGGGTGTTCGTGATCGAGGGGTGGGTGCCCGTCGCCGAGAGCGATCGGCTCGCCGAATCGTTGGCTACCTCCCTAGGTGGGGAAACGGCTCTGGAAGTCATCGACGACCATCCCCGGGGCGAGGACGTGCCCGTGGCCTTGCGCAACCCTGGGTTCCTGAGACCCTTCGAGATCATCGTCCGACTGCTGCCGCTGCCGAGCTACGGGACCGTGGATCCAACACCGTTGGTGGCCGGGTTCTTCCCGCTGTTCTTCGGGTTCATGTTGGGGGACGTGGGTTACGCGCTTGTTCTGGCGGCGTTGGCGCTGCTGCTGGCGCGGCGCTCGACCCCGGGCTCGCTACTGCGCTCGGTCGCGGCGGTGGCCGGTACATGCGCCTTCTGGAGCCTGGCCTTCGGGGTGGCCTTCGGCGAAGCATTCGGCAATCTGGGGCGCGAGCATCTCGGGATCCACGCCGTGGTCTTCGATCGGGAGGAGGCGCTCGAGAGCCTGTTGTTGCTGGCGGTGGCGTTTGGCTTCGTTCACATACTGCTGGGACTCGCCCTGGGAGTCTTCACCACGCGCCGCCATCCTCGGGAGGCGGCCGGGCGGGCCTTGACCGCGGGCATCGTCGTGGCGGGGGTGGTCGCCCTGGGTGTGGTGGTCGGATATCTTCCGGAGATCGCCCTGCTCCCCGCTGCGGGCGCATTGGTGGTCGCGCTGGTGGCGCTCGTGGCCGTCGAGGGGGTCTTGGCGTTCGTCGAGCTGCTCTCCGCCTTCGGGAACATCCTCTCCTATTCGCGCCTCATGGCCATCGGCACCGCATCGATGATGCTCGCGGTCGTCGCGAACGATCTCGGGAGCGCCGTCAGTGTGCCGGTGCTCGGAGTGTTTGTGGCGGTTCTCTTCCACCTGGTCAACTTCGTCCTCGGGGTGTTCAGCCCCACCATCCATTCACTGCGCCTCCATTACGTGGAGTTCTTCGGGAAGTTCTATCGCCCCGGAGGAATGCCGTACCGGCCGTTCGGCCACTGGGACCCGGGGGCCGGATGGACGTAGCATCGAGACGAGGAGGAGGGATCATGGAGTTGTTGGCCGTGACACTGGGAGCGGCGCTTGCCGTTGGGTTGACGGCGCTGGCAACGGGTTGGGCGCAGTCGAAGATCGGAGCGGCCGGAGCCGCCACCATCGCCGAGAGGCCGGAGCTTACCTCCACGGTGATCATCATGCTGGCTATTCCCGAGACCATGCTCATCCTGGGTTTCGTGGTGGCCGTCCTGATCCTGACGCGCGTCGGGTAGCGAGAGGAGAAGGGGCCGTGGCCCTCGCCCAGTTGATGGCCGCCCTGGAGCGGGGAGGGGAGGACGAGATTCGACGCATCCGGGAGGAGGCGGAAGCGGAGGTCGCCCGGCTGGGCGAGGAGATTCGGGCTCGTTTGGATGGCAGGCGCGCAAGCGAGCGAGCCCGCCTGCAGGAGCGGCTGCGCGGCGAGACCGAGCTGTGTTTGAGTGCGGCTCGGCTGGAGGGGCGGCACCGGGTTCTCGCGGCGCGGGATGGGATGCTCGAGCGTGTGCTGGAAGCGGTCCGCACACGTCTGCCGCCGGCTCTCGTCGATCCCAGGTACTCTGTGGCGCTGCCGGATGCGCTCGAGTGGGCGCTCGGCTTTGTTCCGGAGGGTGGAGTGGTTCTCTGTTCCCCGGAGATCGCCCGGGTGATGCGAGATGGGTCGCACGGGCGCGCCGACCTCGAGGTGCGGCCGGGGCTGGACACGGGCACCGGCTTCATTCTCGTATCGGCCGACGATTCCATCCGTGTCGACGGTACTCTGGAAGCGCGCCTGACGGCCGCGTGGCCTGAGCTGGCCATGCGCATCGCGGACCTGGTGGAAAAGGGGGCCCGGTGAAGCCCGGCTGGGAAGACCTCGACAGCAGGGCTGCTGGGTTGGCAGGCCGCCTGCTCGACAGGTCACAGCTGGAGAGGCTCGCCGCCGCCGCCGACCTCGCCGCCGTGGCCTCCGGCTTGGAGGAGGCGGGGTTCGTCCTGCCCTCCGGAGGGGCCTCCGAGGGGCCGGCGGCTCTCGAGTTGGCGGTGCGCCGCGAGGCGGCCCGGCGCCTTGCCTTGCTGGCCCGGTGGAGTGGTCCGCGGGCGCCGATGCTGGCTGTGATCTTCGAGGACGAAGAGCGGCGCGGCCTGCGGGTGCTCATACGGGGAGCGGTGCAGGGCGTGCCGGCGGCCTCCCGATTGTCCGGGCTCCTACCCACTCCCCGGCTGCCGGAACGGGCTCTCGAGGAGCTTGCACGGCAGGCGAGTCCGGGGGCCATCGGCGCGATGCTGTCGAGCTGGAGCCACCCGTTCGGCCACGCGATCCTAGGGGCGGCGCGCGGGGTGCGCCCCGACATCCTGCAGCTTGAGCTGGCTCTGAATCGGGCCTGGGCGGCGCGTGCAGTCGCGGGCGTCAAGGGCGCCGGCGACGCGCTGAAGGCCCACGTGTGCCGCACACTGGATCTGGACAACGCGTTGACGGCGTTGACTCTCGCTCTGCACGGAGGCGAAAGCCGGGCGGACGAGCACTTCCTGGAAGGCGGTGAGCTGCTCGACAGGCGTGCTTTCGGGCGGATCGCGGCGGGCGAGGCGGCCGCGGCCGCCCCCGCGGCCGCCGCCGAGTTCCACGGCACTCCCTATCAGGCCGTACTCGCCAATCTCGATGAGGACTGGACAGGGCTGGAAGAGGCTCTGTTGGCGGCACACGCGGCGGAACGGCATGCCGCGGCCCGGCGCGACCCCCTTGGACCGGCGCCCGTCGCGGCGTTCGCCCTACAGCAACGCCTGGAAGTCGTCAGGATCGGACGTTCCATCTGGCGGGCCGCCACGCGAAGAAGCCCCTCGGCCTCGATGGGGGGCACTCGTTGACGGCTCGGGGCCACATCCGTGAGGTGGGCAGCTATGAGGTGCGGGTCGTCTGTGGGGCGGAAGCTTCGACCGGCTTCTTGCTCGCCGGCCTCGACGTCATCGAAGTGGCCGGAGAGGAAGAAGGCGCCCTTCGTCTGGGCGTTCTTATGGAGCAGTCGAAGGTGGGGGTCGTCCTCATGGAAGACTACCTGTACGAGGGGCTCGGTGAGGATCTCATCCGCGATCTCGGCCGTCGGGTTCTGCCGATGGTGGTGCCATTTCCTGGGCCCGGCCGGAAGGGGGGTCTCACCGGGCCGGAGGAGTACATCGTGGAGATGTTGCGTCAGGCCATCGGCTACCGGGTGAGGTTGCGGTGAGCCGCGACCGTGATACTGCAGCGGACGCCGCCTCTCCCGCAGACGCGGTCCCGGCGCGCGGCGCCGCGGCGACTAAGGCATCGGCACCCTCCGAGCCGCCGCCCGCGACCTCGATTGCGCCGCCGCCCGCGACCTCCGCCGCTTGCGCCGCCCGACTTATCCGCATCACGGGCTCCCTGGCCGTGGCCCGCCCGCTGCGTGAGGCCGCCCTCTACGAGCTCGCCCGCGTCGGGGAGCAGGGGCTCCTCGGAGAGGTGATCCGTCTCGACGGCGACGTCGGCACTATCCAGGTATACGAGGACACCTCGGGTCTGGCCGCGGGCGAGCCCGTGGCCCTCACCGGCTCGGCGTTGACGGCGGCCTTGGGGCCGGGGCTGCTCGGCTCCATCGTAGACGGGGTGGGCCGTCCACTTAGCAGGCTCGCGCAGGAATCAGGCGATTTCCTTCGAGCCGGGCTGACCGCGCCCACCCTCGATCCCTCCGCTTCGTGGGTCTTCTCACCGGGAGTCGCTCCGGGCGACTTGGTAGAGGGCGGAGACGTGCTGGGCGAGGTGGAGGAGCGCTCGGGCTTCACCCACCGGATCCTGATTCCGCCCGATGTAGGTGGTCGGATCGCGGAGATCAGCGAGGGGGAGGTGTCGGCCGACGCGGTCGTGGCTGTGCTCGAGGACGGTACGCCTCTTTATCTCGGGCACGCGTGGCCCGTACGCCAACCGCGTCCCGTGAGTAGACGGCTGCCTTCCGATCGGCCCTTCGTCACCGGACAGCGCGTCTTCGACTTCCTGTTCCCGGTGGCCGAGGGAGGCACCGTGGCCGTGCCGGGTGGCTTCGGAACAGGGAAGACCGTGATCGAGCAGACCCTGGCGAAGTATGCCGCCGCCGACGTCGTGGTCTACGTTGGCTGCGGGGAGCGTGGAAACGAGATGGCCGAGGTGCTGAACGAGTTCCCCAGCCTGATCGACCCCCGCACGGGACTCTCGATCATGGACCGGACCATCTTGGTGGTCAACACCTCGAACATGCCGGTGGCGGCCCGGGAAGCATCCGTGTACCTGGGCATGACCTACGCCGAGTACTACCGCGATATGGGCTACGGTGTGGCGCTCATGGCCGATAGCCTCTCCCGGTGGGCGGAAGCTCTGCGCGAGCTGAGTTCCCGCCTGCAGGAGATGCCCGGGGAGGAGGGGTATCCCACCTACCTGGGCAATCGCATGGGCGCCTTCTACGAGAGGGCCGGCCGCGTGATCGCTGCCGGACGGCCCGAAAGAACCGGTGCGGTCACCTTCATCGGCGCCATCTCGCCGCCGGGGGGAGACTTCTCCGAACCGGTGACCCAGGCCGCCCTCCGCGTCATCGGGGGGCTATGGGCGTTGGACGCCGGGCTTGCCCACCAGCGCCAGTTCCCGGCTGTGGATTGGGAGGTCAGCTACTCGCTCTACATGGATGCGCTGGCCCCTTGGTTCGTCGAGCGCTGCGGAGCCGACTGGCCTGAGCTGCGCGCGGCCGTGCTGGAACTGCTGCAGCGCGACCGCGAACTGCGCGACATCGCGGGGCTGGTAGGCGTAGAAGCCCTACAGGATACCGACCGCGTGGTCCTCGACGTAGCGGCTCTGGTGCGCGAGACCCTGCTCGGCCAGAGCGCCTACGACCCCAACGATGCGGTCTCGCCCCTGGAGAAGACGAAAGCGTTGGCCGCTCTGTCTCTTTCGCTCCACCGCACCATCTTGCGGCTGCTCGAGGAAGGGGCCGCCTACGAGGAGCTGGACATCGCCGCGGCTCGGCACGCCTTGTTCTCCCTGCGGAACAGCGGCTCTGCCGACGTGGAGGCCCGCGCCCTGAACGTCGAGCGACTGATCGCCGCCCTGGGGACGAAGGAACCAGAGGGCGAAGGAGCTGAGGTAGCGGCGCTCGAGGAGGCAGCGACGCCCGAATCACCGACGCCCGAGTCATTGGCGCCCGAGTCATTGGCGCCCGAATCCCCAACCCCCGAGGACGGGGAGGCAGAGGTATGAGCCACCACGATGTGCACCCACTCCCTCGTATCTATCGGGGTGTCTTCGCCGCCGCCGGGCCGCTCCTTTATCTCACAGGCGTCCGCCGGGCCAAGCTGGGCGAGTGGGTCTCGGTGCGGTCGGTCGGACAGACCCGCCGCGGCCAGGTCATCGACGCCGGCGAGGAAGTCACGGTCATCCAGGTGTTGGAAGAGACTCTTGGCCTGCGACCGGGGGAGACCGAGGTGGTCATGAGCGGCACCACGGCGCGCGTCGTGGTGGGCCGCGAGCTGCTTGGGCGTATCCTCAGCGGGACCGGCGCGCCGCTCGACGGGCTTCCCGCGCCCGTGGGAGAGGATCTGCGACCCATCTGGGGAGAGCCGTTGAACCCGGCCCGCCGCACGCGCCCGGGGGACTTCGTGGAGACGGGCGTGTCGGCCATAGACGGCATGAACACGCTCGTGCGCGGGCAGAAGCTGCCGGTGTTCTCGGGTCCCGGGCTCCCCGGCCTGCAACTTGCGGCCGAGATCGTCGAGAAGGCGCGCGCCCCCCGGGGTGAGCCTTTCGCCGTGATCTTCGTGGGCGTGGGCATCACCGCCCGCGAGACCCAGCTCTTCCTCGACCGCTTCAAAGGTAGCGGCGCCTCGGAGTGGGGGGTGGTGTACCTGAGCGAAGCCCGCGACCCGACCATCGAACGGTTGCTGGCGCCCCGAGTCGCGCTCGCCGAGGCGGAGTTCTTGGCCTTCGACGCGGGAATGCACGTGCTCGTTGTCATCGCCGACATGACCTACTATTGCGAAGCCCTCAGGGAGATCGCCACCGCCCGCGAGGAGATCCCCGGGCGCCGGGGATACCCGGGCTACATGTATACCGATCTCGCCGGCATCTTCGAACGCGCGGGCGTGGTGCAGGGGCGCGAGGGCTCCCTCACCCAGATCCCCATCGTCACCATGCCCGACAACGACATAACCCATCCCATCCCAGATCTAACGGGATACATCACAGAGGGCCAGCTGGTGCTGAGCGGCGATCTCCATCGCAAGGGGGTCTTCCCGCCCGTGGACGTGTTGCCGTCACTCTCCCGCTTGATGAACGCCGGCATCGGGCCGGGCAAGACCGCTCCGGAGCACCGCGAATGGGCCAACCAGCTCTATGCCGTGTACGCGCGCGGCCGTGAAGCGCGCATGATGGCCGCCGTAGTGGGAGAGTCGGGACTGGGCGACCCCGACCGCAGGGCGATGGATTTCGCCGATCGCTTCGAGAGGGAGTTCATCGGTCAAGGCCGTGCTCGGCGGGACATAGCGGCGACCCTCGAACTGGGCTGGCGACTGCTGGAGCGCCTACCCCGGGAGGATCTCCTGCGCATCAGCGACGCCACGTGGGCGGTGCGCGACACTGCCGGAGGTGACGCGACGGTGCGGGACGCCACGGTGGGTGACGCAACGGTGCGGGACGCCACGGGGAGAGATGGCGCCGGGCGCGATGAGGCCGCGCGCTCCGCCGAGGGAACCGAGGCTTCGCCATGAGCGCCGTCGAGCGGATGGCGGCCTCCCGCATGAACTTGATCCGGGCCCGCAGACGTCTGGCCCAGGTGGAGCGCGGGGTCGACCTGCTTCGGCGCAAGCGCGAGGCGTTGGTCAGTGAGTTGTTCCGGACGGCGCGACCGGCCGTCGATGCGCGGACGCGAATCGAGGAACGGAGCGCCCGTGCGTACACCGTGCTCGTCGAGGCCCTGGCGCTCCAAGGGCAGACGGGGTTGCGGGCTCTCGGGTGGCCGGGGCGCGATCTCCGCGTCGACATCCGTCCCGGGCAGGTGTGGGGCGTCCCGGTCTCCGACATCGAGGCGCGCCCTCCTTTGGGTCGCACCCCCGGAGCCCGTGGCGCGCCGCCCGGCTCGACGGGTTTGGCGGCGGCGGCAGCGGCGCGCGAGTTCGAGTTGCTGGCCGATCTTCTCCTCGATGCCGCCCCGCGCGAGATGCTGCTCCGCCGACTGGGAGAGGCGGTGTCACAGACATCACGGCAGGTGAATACGCTCGAGTTGCGCGTCGCTCCCGGCCTTTCGGCGCAACTCGACGCCATCAGACGTACTCTCGACGAGCGTGAGCGCGAGGAGCGCCTGCGTCTCAAGCATCTGATGAGTCGGAAGAGGGGCGGCTGAATCCCCGCCTCCTCGCGAATCCCCGGAGTGCGCGTGGTCACGGCCGCCGCCTTTCTCGCGGTGGTGGGAGCGCCCGGTGGTCCGCCCGCTACCTGAACGCCTTGACCACCGCCCGCACGCTCATCCTGCGACCGTAGAGCAGGATCCCGGCCCGGAAGACCTTGGCCGCCATCCACACAAGGACGAGGATGGTGGTGAGGCTCACGACGCATGACACAACGATCTGCCACGCTGGGGGGTCGCCCATGGCGATGCGCACGAACATGATGAGAGGGCTCGTCATGGGGACCATGCTGAGCACGACGGCACCCGTGGACTCGGGGTTGTCCATGGAGTAGACGGCCAGGAACAGCACCACAACCAGGACCATGGTGATCGGTCCCGTGATCTGCCCGGCGTCCTCCGTGCGGCTCACCAGGGAACCACCGGCCGCGAAGAGGCCCGCAAACGAGAAGAAGCCGAGGGCGAACATCCCCGCGAAGGCCACGAGCAGCCAGGGGTCGATGTCGGCGAAGCGCAGGCTCACCGCCCCCACCTCCAATCCCGAGAGCGCGCCGCGCGCGGCTAGGAGTCCGAACCCCGCTCCCACCCACACGGCGTACTGGGTGAGGGCCGCCAAGCCCAGTCCGAAGACTTTGCCGATCATCAGCTGGAACGGCCTCACCGTGGAGATAATGATCTCCACCACCCTGGTGCTCTTCTCCTCGATCACTCCCATGGCTACGTAGGTGCCGTAGATGGCGAGGGTGATGTAGAAGAGGAGGACGAGGACGTAGGTGAGCGCCCATGACTCGCCGGGGATCTCGCCGTCGTCGGGGCCCTTCCCGGCCACCTCGGTGTCCAACACGACCGGACGGAACAACGCCAACGCCTCGGCGCCGCCGATGCCTCTCTTCTCCAGGTCGAGGAAGGTGCGGGCGGCGGAGAGGGCCGAGGTGAGCCGGGAGCGCTCGGCGAGGCCGAGCGTATCGAGCGTGGTGAGCTTGAAAGCTTGTTGGCTTCCAGCTTCCGTGATGAGCAGGAACCCGTCGACGGCCCCCGACATGACTTGGGCCAGCATGCCCTCGCGGTCCGCCGAGGCCCGTTCCACCACGTATCGCGGGTCGCCGCTGGCGAGCGTCTCCACCAGATCGGCTCGCAGTCGCTCGAGATAGCCGGACGAGGCGTTCATCGAGGCGGCGGTCTCGTCGAGCACCGCGATGCGCACCTGTCGCCCGCCGAATACCGTGTCGGCGATGGTGGGCGCGAAGTTCAGCCCCACGATCGCGATGAGACCGAACACCGTGGCGATGATCCAGCCCTTGCTCCGCACGCGCGCCCGGTATTCGCGTTCGACGATCAGGCGCACGAGGTTCATACGGCCTCCACCCCGTCCGCGACCTCCACTCCGTCGCCGTTGGAGCTTCCCGCTCCGTCCGCGGTGGCCTCGATGAAGATCTCCTGGAGCGAGGGACGCTCGACGGCAAAGTACTCCACAGTTTCGCGGGCGGCCAGCACCTGCAGCACCAATTGCGGGTCGGCGCCCTCGCGTAGAGAGAAACGTGCGTAGTCGCGGCCGGGCTCTTCGGGGTCCAGGGGTAGACCCGTGATATCGGGCGGAATACGGGACGCGGTGCGCACGTGCAGGATCCTGCGGGCTGCCGAGTCGCGGATCGCCTCGAGGTTGCCGGAAAGCCGCAACTGCCCGCGGGCGATGATGGCCACCTCCTCGCAGAGGTCCTCCACCTGCTCCAGGCGGTGGCTCGAATAGAGGACGGTCTTGCCCCGGTCGCGCAGATCGCGCAGGGCGGCTTCGAGCAGTTCTGAGTTGAGTGGGTCGAGGCCGCTGAAGGGCTCGTCGAGCAGCGCCAGGTCGGGATCATGTACGAGCGCGACGAGCACCTGCACCTTCTGCTGGTTGCCCCGACTGAGCTCCTCGAGGCGGCTGCCCCTGCGATCGGCGATGCCGAATCGTTCGAGCCAGCGCTCGGCGGCGGCCGCGGCTTCAGCGCGAGGCATGCCGTACAGACGGGCGAAGAATACGAGTTGGTCGAGTACCTTCATCTTGGGGTACAGCCCCCGCTCCTCCGGCAGGTAGCCGAAACGGCGACGGGTCTGATCGTCCACCGGTCGCCCACGCCACCTCACTGCGCCGGTGTCGGGGCGCAGGATGTCTAGGATCACGCGCATGGTGGTGGTTTTCCCGGCACCGTTCGGGCCAAGGAAGCCGAAGATGAGGCCCTCGGGCACTCTCAGACTCAGTTCGGAGACGGCGTGGACACCCTCGAAGGACTTGCTCACCCTTTCGAGTGTCAGTCCGGTGCTATCGCCCGACTCTCCGGCGGTCACGTCTGTGGAAGCTCCTCGTGGGTGGGCCGGGAACTGTAGCCGCCGCAAGGCTACCAGAAAGGAGCCGGGGGCCGTAGCAGCTGGGTCGGTCGTCGCGGACCCCACGGACCGTGAACTCCCGGCCTGGATGTGCCGATGTCTGCCGGCGCTTCGCTCGGGGTATCATCGTCAACACACGAGACTCCTGCGGTTTCGAACGTCCGGCGGCTTCAACACGAGATCGTGGAGGGTGGAGATTGAGAGCTTACGACGGCCCCGCCATCCAGACCAAAGGGCTTGTGAAGGTCTACCGCGGCGGTACCCGTGCCCTCGACGATGTGAGCTTCGAAGTGGCTCCGGGGGAGCTCTTCGGACTGCTCGGACCGAACGGTGCCGGAAAGACCACCGCTATCCGCATCCTCGTCACGCTTCTGCGCGCCACCGCGGGCACGGCCCGGGTGGTGGGCTTGGACGTAGTCACCCAGGCCGTGGAAGTGCGTCGGCGTCTCGGCTTGGCCATGCAGAATCCCACCCTTGACGCCTTCAGCACCGGCCGTGAGACGCTCGAGTTGGCCGGCCGGCTGCAGGGGATGCCCTCGGCGGCCGTTCGGCGCCGCTCCGACGAGCTCCTTGAACTGATGGGGCTCTCGTCGGTGGCCAAGAAGCTCGCGGGCACGTACTCGGGAGGGATGAAACGGCGCCTTGACGTGGCCGCCGCCTTGGTCCATTGCCCCGAACTCCTGATCCTCGACGAGCCTACCGAGGGCCTCGACCCCCAGAGCCGCACGGCGCTCTGGGAGGAGCTCGAGCGCATCAACGCCTCCGGAACGACCATGCTCCTCACCACGCACTACATGGAAGAGGCCGACCGCCTCTGCTCGCGCGTGGCGATCATCGACCACGGCCGGATCGTGGTCGATGGAGCGCCCAGTGAGCTCAAGCAGGGCATCGGCGCGGACACCGTGGTGCTTCAGATCGAGTCTCACGGCGCGCCCGATCGCGGGGTCGGCGACGACCCGGCCGAAGGCAACGGCGGCGGCGTCGCAGGAGATCCTCCCGTAGACCCGCTCGCCCGCGTGAGACGGCTCCTTGAGGGGATGGTGGCCCCCGGTGCGGTGCTCGCTCACCCGGCCGGAGTCAGCTTAGCGGTGCCGAACGCCTATGCCGCCGTACCTGGGTTGCTCAGACGCCTGGAAAGCGATGGACTGCGTGTGACCGGTCTCAAGGTGAGCCAGCCGAGCCTGGACGACGTGTTCATGAAATACACCGGGCGGCGCATACGAGAGGGAGCCGCCGACCAGCCGCTCCTCCTGGGGTGGTGAATCAGCCTTGAACGCTCTCACCGCTTTCGTCTACGAGACCTACCACCTGGGCCTGCGTACCACCCGCAGGTTCGTCCGCGTGCCGGCCAACTGGATCAGCATCATCTTCTTCCCTCTCATCCAGCTGCTGGTCTTCAGCCAGCTCTACAAGGACATCGTGCAACTGCCCGGTTTCGGGAGCGAGTCGAGCTACCTGGCCTACCTGGCCCCCGGGCAAGTGGCTTTTGCCGGGTTGATGGCGGTGGCTTGGTCGGGATACGGGCTCCTGGTGGAGTTCCGAAGCGGCTACCTCGACAAGCTGCGGGCCTACCCGATCAGCCGATGGTCGATCCTCGCCGGGGAGATGGTGCCTCTGTTCTTCCAGGCGGCGGCGATGGCGGCTGTCATCTTGGTTGTGAGCATGCTTCTTGGAGCGACTCTGGTGACCGGAGTGGGCGGCTTCCTGCTCATCCTCTTCCTGACGGGGGCATTCGGGATCGCCTTTGCCGGTTCGAGCTTCATCCCCGCCCTTCTCACAAAGAGCGAGCAGGCCACAAGCACTATCTCCCTGCTGTTGTTCCCGCTGATGTTCATGTCGACGGCCTTCGTCCCGAAGGCTCTCATGCCGGGGTGGATGCAGGTGGTCAACGACTGGAACCCGGTGACCTACCTGATCGAAGCCATGCGAGCCCTCATGATCACCGGCTACGAGTGGGGCGCGATCGGCAAGGCGGTACTCTCGTTGGTGGTCCTCGGCGCGATACTGCAGGCGGTCACGCTCTGGGCGTTCCGGAGGCTCGCGCGGTGACCGTGGGCGGGGTGGAGTGCGACCCGCAACAGGCCGGCGACTCCCGCCCGGCGCCTACGCGCCCGGCGCCTACGCGCGGCCCGGTCCCACGTCAGGTGGGGTGCCGGTCGGAGACTCCGCAGGTGTTCGACAGTCGGCTCGCGCCGTCGGCTCGGCGCGGACTACTGGCTGATCGACGAGGCTTCGGTCCATGTCTTGCCGCCGAGTCTCCCGCATATCCAACCTAGTGATTATGAAGCCTCTGGTCAATTTGAAAGTAGAGCCGAGGCGGGGATCGATGGCGGTGTCTTTACGCCTCCTTCACACCCGGCTGCGATAGTGGTCAATGTAAGGGGCGTGCTGGCACGAGTATCCGTTATCGAGTCGATACCAGCCGAACAGCGCGCCCGGCAGCCGACGCGAAAGGAGCCTGATCGATCATGATGGGCGGCGGCGGGATGATGGGTGGATTAGGCGGCGGCCTGGGTGGACTGGGCGGCGGCTTCGACGGTATCGGAGGTCTTCTGATGGGTTTCGGGTTGATGGGGCTGGTGCCCTTGCTGATCGTGGGCGCGATCGTGTGGTTGGTGGTCGAGGTGACTCGGAATCGCGGTTCGGCGGCTGCGCCGCCGGCCTACGGGCAGGCGAGCCCCCAGCAGTATGGTATCCAGCCGGGGCAGCCACCCTTCACCACCCCTTCGGTCTCTGCGCAGACCGCTGTGCCTCGGTCCGGTGCCCTCGGTATCCTCGGCGAGCGTTACGCTCGCGGCGAGATCGACCGCGACGAATACCTGGCGAGAAAGGCCGATCTGGCGGGTCGCGCCGACTGACTCACCCGTAGCAGGCTGTTGAAGAACGAAACCTCGGCCACGGGAGACCGCACTGGGCGGCGCCATGCGTCGTCCTCAGTCGCGCACGTAGCGCTGCTACGAGCGCTCCCTGCGTCCTTGCCTTGCGCGTACCCAGCGTACTCCCGCGGCGAAGCGTCATTCTTCAACAGCCTGGTAGGTGTGAGCAGACTCCGGGGGCGCCTCTGGAAGCGTCCCCGACGAGTCCCACGACGCCTTCCGCACGGAGAGCTATAGCCGCATGGAGCGGGGGGCGGGTTGGATCCGGGTGGGCGTCGCAGCACTCATGATAGGTGGCGAGCCGGGCTCGTGGCTCTGGGCTATCATGACCTCATGCTCACCTCCCCGACGCTGACCCTGGGCCGCGTCTTCAAGACGTGGTGGCCTCTGGCTTTGAGCTGGCTGCTCATGGGGCTCGAGGTGCCCGCAGTCAGCGCCGTGGTGGCCCGCCTCATCGAACCGAAGGTGAACCTCGCCGCCTTCGGGGGCGTCGTGTTCCCCCTCGCCCTGCTCATCGAGTCGCCCATCGTGATGCTCCTCGCCGCCTCTACGGCTCTCTCCAAGGACCGGGCGGCGTACCTGAAGATCAGACGCTTCATGCTTTGGGTGAGTGCGGCCCTCACGTTGATCCACTCGGCGATCGTGTTCACACCCCTCTACGGGGTCGTGGTGGGCTCGCTCATCGATGCTCCGCCCGAGGTGGTCGGTCCGGCGCGGGTGGGGCTCGCCATCATGATCCCCTGGACGTGGGGCATCGCGTACCGTCGTTTCAACCAGGGCGTGCTCATTCGCTTTGGCCATTCAAGAGCCGTAGGCACCGGCACCCTGGTACGTCTGGCGGCAGACGCCGCCGTGCTCGCCATCGGCTACGCTGTGGGGTCGATCCCCGGTATCGTCGTTGCCGCAGTGGCCATGAACGCGGGCGTGTTCTCCGAAGCGTTCTACGTGAAGCGTCGCGTCGCCCCGGTCTTGCGCGATCAGCTGCCGGATTCGGCGCCCGGCGCGTCCTGGCTGGGACTGCGCGCCTTCCTTGCCTTCTATATCCCGCTGTCTCTCACCTCGGTGATCGCCCTGTTCGCGAGCCCGCTGGGGAGCGCGGCCCTGAGCAGGATGCCCAACGCTCTCGATTCGCTCGCTCTGTGGCCGGTGGTGACCGGCGTGAGTTTCGTGTTCAGGAGCTTTGGCTTCGCGTACAATGAGGTAGTAGTCGCCCTGCTCGGCGAGCAGGGTTCGTTCGGGGCATTGCGTCGCTTTGCGTTCTTGGGGGCGGCGGCCACGTCGGTCGGTCTCGCGGCGCTACTTGTTCCTCCTGTGGGCGACTTCTGGTTCCGCGACGTGATCGGGCTCCCGGATGGTCTTGCCGACGTCGCGCGGTCGAGTCTGTGGTTCGCCTTGCCGCTGCCGGCGCTCAGCATGCTGCAAAGCTGGTTGCAGGGCATGGTGGTGCACACTCGTCGTACTCGGTTGATCACCGAGGCGGTCGCGCTCTCGCTCTTCAGCATGAGCTGCGTGCTCGTGGCCGGAGTCCTTGGCGGCGGCGTCTTGGGTCTCTACGTGGGGGTGGCCGCTCTCACCGTGGGAGACTCGCTGCGCACTGGCCTGCTGGCGTGGCGCGGGCGCGGCGTGTGGCGTTCGCTCTCGGAAGGCGCCGGCTCCTAGGGACCGATGGCCTTCCGGCCGGCGAGAATACCCGCGCAGCGGTGCGAGAGACGCCGTTCGCCGGGAAGTCTTCCCGCTGCGGTGGTAGTGTGGCACTGTGGTCGCGGGACTCCCCGGTCATGGGACTCCCCGACGACCGTGCCCGCCCGGAGGCGGCGGCAACGTCCGTAGTGGAGGATCGTGAAGGTCTGTCTGGTGAACCCGCCGTTCCTATTCCCGCGTCGAGAAGATGCGGTGCTCTCGCATTGCCTCGGCCTGCGGGGGCTCTCGTCGCACCTGCGCTCACTCGGCCACGAGGTCACCCTGGTGGACGCGCTATTGCTCGGGTTCCAAGAGAGGCGTGCTGAGGCCGGGGGCTGGCTGGTTGGTCTCGCGCCCGAAGCCATCGTCGAGCGGGTCCCGGAAGACGTGCAGCTGATCGGCGTCACGGCACCGTTCAGTCAGTCGGCTCCCCTCGTGCACGAGCTGTGCGCCGCGCTGAAGGGCAGGTTCCCCGATGCGCTTCTCGTCATGGGAGGGGTCTATCCCTCGGCGCAGCCGGAGTCGGCGCTTCGGGCCGAAGTGGACGCCATCGTGGTCGGCGAGGGAGAGACGGTGCTCGCGGCTCTGGCCGACGGTGTGGGGGCCGCGGGGCTCGCGGGTACCTACTGTCCGAACGGCTCGCGGGAGGGTGTTTTCGAACGCAGCCGCCTCGTGGCCGATCTGGATACGCTGGCGCCGCCCGACACCGAGGTGCCGCACTTCACCAAGTACCTGGGCTGTTCGCCGCGGGGGGCCACCGGGCGGACCGCATCGGTGGTCACGTCCCGCGGTTGTCCTTTCGACTGTGAGTTCTGCTCGATCCACCCGGTCTACGGTCGCAGTTTTCGAGCTCGGTCCGCGGAGGTGGTCCTCGACGAGGTGGAACGGCTCGTGCGGGGGTTCGGCGTGCGGGCCATCGAGATCGAAGACGACAACTTCACGCTCGATAGGGGACGGGCGGCCTCGATCCTCGAGGGGTTCGTGCGCCTGCGCGAGACGGCGGGCGACGTACCTTTCACGTGGCGGCCTCCCAACGGCATCCGCATCGACGGCATCGATCGTGACCTCCTGCACCTCATGATGCGCAGCGGCTGCACGGAGGTGGTGTTCGGTCTCGAACATGGCGATCCGCTCATGCACGACCTCATGGGGAAGCACCTGGACCTGGGAGCTGCCTTCGAGATGGTGAAGCTGTGCGTGCAGCTCGGGATTCCTCGCATCACGCTCTTCTACATGATCGGATATCCCGGAGAGACCAAGGAGATGTTCGAGTCGGGATTGCGGTACCTGGAGCGCATCCGGGCGCTCGGAGGTCCGGTCACCGTTTCTATGAACCTGGCCCAACCCTACCCCGGCACGCGTTTGCTGGAGCGGTGCCGGGCCGAGGGGTGCGATATCGATGCCTCGTACGACGATCCGCTCCACCGCCCCGGTGTCATGAGCACGCGCACGGTCATTGGCGTGACGTCTCGGGGGCTCGACGAGGCCGAGATCCTGCGACGCCGGGAACTCGTGATGCGTCTGTTCGGTCCGCGCTGGAAAAGCGTGGTGAAGCGGGGGATCCCGCCTCGCGCACTCCGGCACCTGGGGGCGGCACGACCCGTGTCTGGTAGGTGGAAGGGGTCTTGATATCCTCTTCCTGGGGCATACTATATATTTAGGCGTACGGTAGTAGGAGGGTACTTGTGACAGAGATGTTGGATATCGCCATCGTGGGCGGGGGTCCGGCCGGGATGGCGGCCGCGCTGTACGGAGCCCGTGCCCGGGCGCGCACCGTGGTCTTCGAGAAGGGGCTCCCCGGTGGGCAGATCGTCACCACTGAGTGGGTGGAGAATTACCCCGCCTTCCCGGAGGGCATCTCCGGATCCGATCTCGGCGAGCTCATGCTCAAGCAGGCCGAGAGGTTCGGCGCCGAGTTCCGCACGTTCAGCCCCGTCGAGTCCATCCGTACCGAGGGCACCGATTTCGTGCTCACCGTAGACGGGGAGGAGATCGGGGCCCGCGCGGTGATCGTGGCCACGGGAGCGGTGCCCAAGAAGCTCGGCGTGCCGGGCGAGGCCGAGTTCACCGGCCGCGGGGTCTCGTGGTGCGCCACGTGCGACGGCGCCTTCTTCCGTGACAAGGCCGTATGCGTGGTGGGGGGCGGGGACGCGGCCCTCCAGGAGGCGCTCTTCCTCACGAAGTTCGCCACCACGGTATCGGTGGTACATCGACGTGATCAGCTGCGTGCTACCGAGTGCATCCAGGAGTACTGCTTCCAGAACGAGAAGATCGACGTGCGCTGGAGCCGCGTCGTCTCTGAGATCGTGGGCGAGGGCGGCAAGGTGAAGGGGGTGCGGCTCGCTTCGACCAAAGGGGAGCCCGACGAGTTCCTCCCGCTCGACGGCGTCTTCATCTTCGTGGGGGTCGACCCGGTGAACGAGCTGCTTCTGGACTTCGCGGGTCTCGACGAGTTCGGGTTCGTGACCGTCGACAACTCGGGGCTCACCTCGGTGCCCGGGCTGTGGGCAGCGGGTGATCTCACCGCCAACACGCTCAAGCAGGTGGTGACCGCCGCCTCCGGGGGAGCGTCGGCGGCTTTCGACGCCCTCCGATACATCGAGGCAAAGACCTGTGGGATCTGACTTCGGCGACCCACTCCCCGAAGATCGAGCGGTGGACCCTGGCGTTCCGGATACCGGCGCCACGGACCCCGCGGAGCCGGTGGACGAGTGGGCGCGCGATCTCGTTCCCACCTTCGCCTGTTGGGATGTGCTCGAATGCCTGCACTCGCGCCGCGCGGAAGACATGCCGGCCGAACTGATCGCGCATGTGGTCGGGCGCGCCGAGCGTGATCTGACGCCCACGTTCGACAGGCTTATCTCCAGGGGCCTCATACGTCGCGCCTTCGGTCCGCGCGGGGACGTGCTCTACACCTACGCTCCCCAGCCCGAGATGGCGGCCCGCGTCGATCACATGTTCAAGCGGCTTCCGAGTCAGGAGCTACGCGTGGAGCTGGTGAAGGAGATACTCAAACTAGGCGCGGGCGCATCGTCGAAGGGCGAGAAGGGCGGCGGCCTGCGGGGGTTGCTGCGCCGGGGTAAGAACGACGCGGCTGGTCGCTGACGCGACGCGGGCGGGCTACTCGTCTGGGATCGTGCTACTCGCCTGGGATCCCTCGGGTCACTTGAATATGCACGTGGCTGCCGGTGTCGCGCGTGAACTCAGCGAGGGTCTCTCCAAGATCACCCTGCGGCGCCCGTACTTTCCCCAGCTGAGTCTTGCCCTCCACCACCACCAGACCGATCTTGACGGTAGGTTCGTCCACGAAGAGCAACGAGAGCGTCACGTCGCCCACGCCGTCGGGCGCGATGTCGATCTGCACGTCGGGGTATTTCCCGTACAGATTGTACTCGGTGACGCCCGTGATCACGCCGGACACCGGGCTCACGATGGGCGTGCCCGCAGGTGCGCCCACATCGACGCATCCGGTGCCTGAGAGGTTGCGCTCCTTGTCCTTGATCAGGTAATAGCGCACCGCGGAGGCTTCGGAGAAGACACGCTTGAGGCTGCGGGACACCACGCTACCGTTCACCTGGTTGCCCACCGGGGTCAGGGCGACCGCGCGCTCGTCCATGAGGGGATGGTAGGCGATGATGGTGGCGGCCTGCGCCGCGACAGGGAGAACGAGGTTGCGGGTGTCGAGTCGGGCGAACACGGGGTACATGGGCCCCGCAGCGTCAACGGGCCCCCCCGTGGCGGGCTTGTCGACCACGAGGAGTTCGGTTCCGGTCACCTGCGCCGTCGAGCGCTCCACCAGCGAGAACACGGTGTATGCGGTCATGGCAAGGAAGCCCAGAACGAGCGCGACCCCGAAACGGAGCCGTCTGCGCCGAACCACTATCAGTCTGCGGCGCTTCGTGCGCTCGATGTTTTGTCGAGAAAGCTGCGCTGACATCAACCGTACAGTAACATGGGTGGGGCACGAAGACCAGAAATGCCCGCATTGGGCGGGGGAACCGTCAAGAGAAGGAAGGCGACTTGCAGGTAACGATACCCCGTTGGGTCCAACTGGTCATGCTGCCGCTCGCCGTGGGATTGGGCGTCTACCTGGCCCGCTCGGTGAGTCACGCCCTCTTCGTGCTCCTCATGGCTACCCTCGTCGCCCTGCTCCTGAACCCGGTCGCAGAGATCCTGCGAAGACGCATCCGGCTGCCTCGAGGGGTGAGCGTGCCCGTGGTCTACCTCGCACTCCTGTCGATACTCGGGCTCTTCCTGTTCGTAGCCGTTCCGCCGCTCGCCCGGCAGGCACGGGCGCTCGTGGAGCGCGCACCCGAGTGGGGGGCCATGTTCAACCAGCAGCTCCCCACCTACGAGGCATACCTGGCCCGCTACGACATCGTCGTAGATCTGAGCGGGGTCGCGGCGCTCTCCACCGAATGGCTGGGTAGCAAGGGGCTGCAGTCGCTGGGCACGATCTTCAATCTCGGGGTGGGAGTGGCGGGAGGGGCGGCGACGGTGCTGCTCGTCTTGATCGCGAGCTTCTACATGCTCATCGACGGGCGGCGCATCTTCGGCTCCCTTGTTCGCGCCTTTCCCACCGATGATGTGGTGGCCGAAGCATATCTGCGCGGCATGCAGGTCTCGTTCACCCGCTACGTGAAGGGGCAGGCCGTCTTGGCTTCTTCGGTGGGGCTCGCCGCCGGTCTCGGGGTCTGGGTGTTGGGTTGGGACGTGGTGGGAGTCTGGCCCGAGGGGAGTCAGTACGCGTTGCTCTTCGGGGTGTGGGCGGGCGTCACCGAGGTTATCCCGTACGTCGGGCCTTGGCTCGGGGCCATCCCTCCCGTGCTTCTAGCCCTTTTTCACAGTCCGATGACGGCCGTCTGGGTGGCCGTGCTGTTCTGGCTTGTGCAGTTGCTCGAGAACCACATCCTCGTGCCGAACATCATGGGCACTTCGGTGGGGGTGCACCCACTGGTAGTCATCTTCTCCCTGCTCGCCGGCGTCGAGGTGGGCGGTATCGTGGGCATGCTGGCCGTGCTCCCGATCCTTGCCATGGCGCGCCACACCTTCGACTTCTTCGAGTTTCGCCTCTCGCGCGCCGCATGGGTGGGCGATGACGACGTGGTACCGGTGGAAGTGCCGAACATCGGGGGCGCGGGACCGGGCTTCAGCGACACCCCCCAGCCCACCCCCGAACACACCGTCGAGACCACTTCCGATACAACCCCCGCCCCCTCCGCGCACGAAGACACCGTGGGCGTGCGGGAGTGAAGCACCCCACGCCGCCTCGAGGGCCCGTGGCCGTGTGGTTTGTCGGGCCGTTCGGGGTGCTGTTAGAATCAGTGCGTTTTGCAGAGTAGACGCGGCCATACCATGAGCGAGCTGAGAGACTTCCTGGGCGAGCGGATTCGGAGGTTCCTCGGGCCGCTCACGTACGCGCTCGACCGGCTGCACATCTCGCCCAACCAGATCACGGTGACCGGCGCCCTTCTCAATGTGGTGGCGGCGGTGCTGGTGGCGCGGGAACTGCTGATCGTTGGCGGCGTCGTGTTCCTCGTGGCCAGCAGCCTGGACATGCTCGACGGCGCCCTTGCGCGTTTCGCCAACCGGGTCACTCCGTTCGGATCGTTTCTGGACTCGACGCTCGACCGCGCCTCGGAGGGTGCTATCCTGGTGGCGGTCGCGTATCTATTCTCGCGACAGGGACGGTCGATGGACGTGGCGCTCGTGACCGTTGCCCTGCTCGGCTCCGTGCTCGTGAGCTATACGAGGGCCAGGGCCGAGGCGCTTGGATTGGAGTGCAAGGTCGGCTTGATGAGTCGCCCTGAGCGGGTAGTGCTGATCGCAGTCGGCCTCTTCTTCAACGTGCTTCCGTATATCGTCTACATCCTGGCCGCGTTGACCACGTTCACCGTGGTCCAGCGGGTCATACATACCTATCGACAGTTGCGGGCCGGCTAGACAACGCGTGGGTTCCGCGGCGAAGCAGGAGAAGGAGGAGTCACATTGGGCGATAAGGTGAGGGTAGCCATCGTCGGCGTGGGCAACTGCGCCTCGTCGTTCATCCAGGGAGTGCACTACTACCGCGACGCGAAAGACGATGAGTTCGTGCCGGGGCTCATGCACGTGAACCTGGGCGGCTACCATATTTCAGACATAGAATTCAGCGCGGCTTTCGATGTGGATGTGACGAAGGTCGGCAAGGATCTCTCGGTGGCCATCGACGGCGGCCTCAACAACACTGTGAAGTTCGCCGAGGTGCCCAAGACCGGCATCACGGTCGCCCGCGGCATGACGCACGACGGTCTCGGCAAGTACCTCTCGCAGGTGATCGAGAAGGCCCCCGGCCCCACAGCCGACGTGATCGGTATCCTCAAGGACACCAAGACCGACGTCGTGGTGAGCTACCTGCCCGTGGGCAGCGAGATGGCCACCAAGTGGTACGTGGAGCAGGTGCTGGAAGCAGGGTGTGCGTTCGTGAACTGCGTGCCGGTCTTCATAGCCCGCGAGGAGTACTGGCGGCATCGCTTCGAAGAGCGTGGCCTGCCCATCATCGGCGACGACATCAAGTCGCAGGTGGGAGCCACCATCGTGCATCGGGTCCTGGCTCATCTGATGCGTGAGCGCGGTGTGCGTCTCGAGCGCACGAGCCAGCTGAACGTGGGTGGCAACACCGACTTCCTCAACATGCTCGAGCGCGAGCGGCTCGAGAGCAAGAAGATCTCGAAGACCAACGCGGTCACCTCTCAGCTCGACTACGACATCGGCACCAAGAACGTGCACATCGGCCCGTCGGACTACGTCGAGTGGCTCGACGACCGCAAGTGGGCCTACATCCGTCTCGAGGGGCGCACGTTCGGCGACGTACCCCTGAACATCGAGTTGAAGCTCGAGGTGGTCGACTCACCGAATTCTGCCGGCATCGTGATCGACGCGGTGCGTTGCGCGAAGCTCGCGCTCGATCGCGGCATCTCGGGCGCCCTGTACGGCCCGTCCTCCTACTTCATGAAGTCGCCGCCGCAGCAGGTCTCCGACACCGAGGCGCACGACGCGACGGAGGCGTTCATCGCGGGCACCGGTGCAACGAGCGCGCCGCCCGCCGCCGCGGACCCGGTCGCCGCGGACCCCGCCGTCGCGGACCCCATCGAAGCCGGCTGAGACTGACCGCGGGGTCCCCGGGGTACACGCGTACCGATGAGCATGGTGCGCGTTTCCGGGGTCGAGTCATGAGTGACCAGAGTCTACGTGTGGCTCTGGTCACCCCCTTCTCCTGGGCCCGGCCGTGCGCGGTGAACCGGCACGTGGCCGATCTGTCGCGGGAACTCCTGTCGCGCGGGCATCAGCCGGTGATCCTCACATCGTCGGATGAAGCCGGGGAGCTGCGGCGCATGCGCGCGCTCACCCGCCGGCCGGCTGAGGCGGTGCTGGGCCTGCTCTCCTCGTGGGAGCGCGGTTCGCCCGCTCCCGAGCGCCTCTTGCCGGGGGCCCGTGCAGGGGGCCCTCTCAACGCCGCGGACGGGATCCCGGTGATCGCGCTTGGCCGGAGTTTCGCCTTCAGGGTGAATGGGTCGGTCTCGAGCATCGGCCTGCCGGTGGACGTGCTGTCCCGGCTCGAGCGGGTGCTGGTGGGTGGGGGGTTCGACGTGGTGCACGTGCACGAACCGCTCGCACCTTCGCTCAGCTTCACCGCGATCCGAGAAGCCCGCAGCCCTGTGGTCGCCACGTTCCACCTCACTCCCGCGGGTCTTGTGGCCTACGAGATCGGTGCTCCGGTGCTCTCCCGCTTCTATCGACTGCTCGACGAGCGCATCGTCACCTGCCGGCCCGCTCCCAGCGTGTTGGCCGAGCGTCTGGGAGGCGCCTACCACCTGGTGCCGCTGGGCACTCGGATCGGCCCAGCGTCCGCACGGCCCTCCGGGGCATCGCCGGGAGGCGGGCCCGAGGCTGAGCCGCGCGTCGCGCTCTACGTGTATCGCGGCGACGACTCGCGCGGCCTTCGAACTCTCATGCGCACGCTGTCCACAGCCTTCCCGTCGACCATCGACCTGTTGCGGGTGGCTGTGCACGCCCCCTCCGCCGAACTGTGGCCTCCCCGTCGGGCCCCTCGGGCGCTCCGTTCCAGGGTGGAGTGGGTGGACTTCAACGATCCCGTGGAGCTGGCCGCGAGCTTCGCTGAAGCCTCGGTGACGATCCTGCCCTTCCTCGGCGGCGAGTGGCTTCTGCAGACAGCCGCGGAAGCCCTGGCGTCGGGCAGCCCGATAGTGGCTCCCGATCTGCCCCTCGTGCGTGGCATCGCGCAGAACATGTCGAACGTCGCCTACTTCGACCCGGGTCGGGAGGGGAGTCTGGGGACGGCTATGCAGTCCGCGCTGGAGGGTCCAGGTCCGGGCGTGGAGGACGCCGGGGGCGAGGAGGACGTCGCGGACCTCCTCGCGTGCGATATGGGGCTGCACATGAGAGAGGTCGCCGGGAGTGTAGTCAAGATCTACCGGCGGTCGCTCGAACGTCGGGCCGAGAGCGGCGCGCGGGAGGTGGGGGTTCCTGCCGTAGCCAGGCCGAGGCGCCGTCTCGATCGCAGGGCATCGGGGCCGATCGTGGCTCCGGGAGGATGGATCCACGCCGACCTGCACATGCACACCTCCCACTCGCGCGACTGCACGAGTTCGGTGGAAGACGTGATCGCCACCGCCCACGAAGTGGGCCTCGGCGCGATCGCCGTCACCGACCACAACGCGATCGAGGGCGCCCGTCTGGCCCGTGAGTTGGCCGGAGACGACCTCTTCGTGATCGTGGCCGAGGAGGTCATGACACAGCAGGGAGAGGTGATCGGTCTCTTCCTCGAGGAGCTCATCCCGAAGGGACTCACCTTCGACGAGACGCTCTCACTCATCAAGGAGCAGGGTGGTCTCGTGTACGTCCCCCATCCGTTCGACCGGCTACGCACCACTCCCTCGTACCAGACGATGGTGGCCAACCTGCACCGCATCGACGTGATCGAGACGTACAATGCCCGGAACATGCTGCCTCAGTTCAACCTCACCGCCGAGCGGTTCGCGGTGAAGTACAACGTGGCGGCCGGTGCAGGCAGCGACGCCCACGTGCTGCCCGGTCTCGGCACCGCGATGCTGCGCATGCCGCGCTTCGACGGCCCCGAGTCGTTCATGACCGCCCTCCGCGAGGCCGACATCGTGACTCGTCGGAAGAGCCTCTTCTATCTTCAATCTCTCAAGTTCTTGCGCTCCACGCTCGATTACGTCACTCCCGGCTCGTGACCTCGGGGTAGTGCGAAGGAGTCACCCCGCGGGGGACGAATATGTTCCAGGAACCCCGGGCACTCGGATCGGCCTGGGTCGTGGAGGACGGCATGACACCAGAGCCCCGAGAGAAGTCGAAGCACCCCCCCCTCCCCCCGGAGACGAACGACATATATCGAAAGCTCGAGGAACGCGCCATCGCCGAGAGTAACGAGCTGAACCGCACCGTCACCCAGTGCCACCTGTGCGAACGGGGCGATTTCTTGCCCACCGTGGGCTCGGGACACCCTTTGGCCGACATCTTCATGGTCAAGTATGGTCCGCGCTACCTCGAGGTGAGCGAGGGTGTGTCATTCTTCGGTCGGTCGGGTGCCGCCGTGTTGAAGAGCGTCGAGCGGCTGGGCATCGATCCGCTCCTTCTCTACGGCACCAACATGGTGAAGTGCGTTGGAGTGGAGACCGGAGAGGGCGAGACCAACTGCCCCGGCTACCTGCTCGAGGAGCTCCAGGTCACCCAGCCCAAGATCGTGGTGATCATGGGCAGACGGGCGCTCGAAGTGCTGAACGTGAACCGCACGGCCACCATGCGTGAGGTCGAGTGGGCTCCCGGTGAGCTTCAAGACCTCACTCCCACCTGCCGTGCCCTCGTTACGCCCGACGTCGACGACGCGCTCGACGACGCAGATGAGAAGCGGGCGTTCTGGAACGCGTTCCGCACGTTGGGCGACTGGCACCGGGACGAGCCGCCCTACTGATGAACGAGCCCGGCCGCGGCTCCGGCGCCCGTGGCACCGGTGTTCGCGCCGTTGACACCCGACAACCCGCCACCCGAGGTCCTGGCACCCGGGATTCCCGCCGTGTGACACGCTCCCTTCTCGCTTTCGCCGCCGCCGGCTCCCTTCTCGTGACCCTTGTTGCGCCCCACCTTCCCGTACTCGGGCCGCTGGAGTTCGATGCTCTCGTGGGGTTTCTGGCCGGGCTTGCGCCCGTGCTGCTGCTCACGTGGGTGATCGCACGCGGTGAGCTTTCCCTTCGCGCCACCGTGGGGCTCATGGTCGTGGGCGTGGCGGGCGGCTTGGCCCTCTCGTGGCTGGGGTGGGTGGGCGCGGCCGTGCCCTTCAAGGTGGCTCTAGCCGCGGGCGGGGGGCGACTGCTGGGGCGCCAGGTCGCCGAGGGGTGGTGGCTCGCCGTGGTGGCGATCACGGCCATCGTGGTCGACTCGTGGAGCGTCTTTGCCGGGCCCACGAAAGTGCTGGTCGAGCAGACGCCCGGCGTCCTCGACTACCTGCTGATCCACTTCCCCGTCCTCGGGTTCCCGGGCGCGGGCCTCGGGCTTGGGCTCAGTGACGTGGTGTTTCTCGCCCTTCTGACCACGGGGGCGGCTGCGACCGGCCTGCGGCCGCGCGCCGGCTTCGCGGGGATGGGCGGTTCGCTGGTGGTGGCGGTCGTGGTGGCGCTGGTTTGGCGATCGGCCGTGCCCGCGCTGCCGTTCGTGGCTCTGGCCTTCCTTCTCACCCAGGCCGATCTACTCGCCGGCAGGCTGCTGCGTCGCGGGCTCCAGTAACGCCACCGCCTCGATGTGGGGCGTGTGAGGGAACATGTCCACCGGCGTGACCCGTGTGAGCCGGTAGCCGAGTTCGTGGAACAGGGCCGCATCGGGAGCGAGCGTCGTGGGGTTGCACGACACGTAGACCACCCGGCGGGGCCCGGCGGCGACGATGCGGTGGATCACTTTGTGGGCGAGGCCTCCGCGCGGGGGGTCCACCACCACCACGTCTGGGTGGGCGAGTTCGAGGGGCAGCGAGCGGCGGCCCTCGAGCACCTCCTTGAGCACGACCCGTACGTTGCCTTCTAAGAAGGTAGCCGAGGTGACCCCGTTCTCCACGGCGTTCTCTACGGCGTCCCGCACGGCCGCCGGGACCACCTCGATGCCGAGCACCGCCCGAGCGCGCCGGGCCAGATACAGCGCGATCGAGCCGATACCCGAATACAGGTCCCATACTATGTCGTCACCGGAGAGGGCCGCCTCCTGCGCCGCCGTCTCGTAGAGGACGTACGCCATGCGCGTGTTGGTCTGGAAGAAGGCGTCGATCGAGACCTTCAGACGGAGGTCTCCGAGCGTCTCGTACAGGTGAGGTCGGCCCCAGAGCGTCTGGAAGGGCACGCCGGTGGCGACCTCAGCCTCGCCCGCGTTCGTGGCGTGCATGATGCCAACCACTTCCGGATGGCGGGCGCGCAGAGTGTCCACCAAGCCGGTCGGTTCCGGCAGAGCGCCGGGCGCGGTGACGAGGTTCACCAGTACCTCTCCGGTGCCCTGGGCTTCGCGTATGGTCAGGTGTCGCGCGTAGCCCTCGTGGTTACGAGGGTCCCACGGTTCGGCCCCCACCCGCCGAAGCCACTCCTCGACCGTGGCGCGCACGCCCTCGGTCGTGAGGGGAAGAAGGTGGCACTCGGTCTGAGGGAGCACCGCGTCCCAACGACCCGGCGGGTGGAACCCCACCACGAGGCGTCCCTCCGCGTTCCCGATGGAGAACTCCACCTTGTTGCGGTAGCGCCAGGGGTGGTCCATCGTTTTGATTTCCGACACCTCGAAGCCCTCGAGGCCACCGAGGCGCTCGAGTGAGTCCACCACCTGCTGCTCCTTGTAGCGCAGCTGTACTTCATAGTCGAGGCTCTGCCAGCGACAGCCTCCGCAGGTGCCGTAGTGGGAGCAGTGCGCACTCACACGGTCCACCGACGGCCGGATGATCTGCTCGACCCGGGCTTCGGCGTAGCGCTTCTTCACCTTGTTGACGGTGGCGCGCACCTCGTCGCCGGGTACTGCTCCAGCCAAGAACACCACGAAATCGTCGGCCCGGGCGATGCCCTGGCCTCCGAAGGCGAGGCCGGTGACGGTGAGATCGAGAGTGTCTCCATGGCGGGGTTTCGTCACGTGGTTCTCCGAGATCGACATCGTTGCGGGGCACAGGGCGGGCGAGGGCCGCAGCGGCGAGAAACGCGGCCGAGCGGGGTGACGCCCGCCTCCAGACGTGTCTTCGGCGCGTCCGGCACGCGGTCTGGTAGTATACCTCGCGGTCGCCGCGTGCCGCACCTGCGGCCCACGCGTCTGCCCATCCGCGCCGCATCCCGGAGCCCTCGTGAGCGAAAATGGAGGCCCCATCCACGACCGGCGCAGACAGATCGTGGCCGAACTGCTGCTGGTAGCGGTTACTGCCGTGTGGGGCTGGACGTTCGTCATGGTCAAGGACGCCGTCGCCCTCCTGCCGCCCCTGCCCTTCATCGCCATACGGTTCGGGCTCGCCACCATCGTCGTGGCGCTGGGGTTGAGCATCTCGAGGCGATGGTCGACGGCCGCGAGGAGGAGCGCTTCGGGTCATGGCCACCAGGCGGCACACGCGGCCGCGATCGGGATCACGGCGGCACACGGCGACCCGGCGACGCGGGCGGCCGGGTCTGCGGGTGTGCGGGGAGCCGTGCGCGCCGGAGCGATCATGGGGGTCTTTCTCGGCGCCGGATACATCTTCCAGACGTTCGGCCTGCAGCGCACCACCCCCTCGAACGCCGGTTTCATCACCGGCATGTTCGTGGTGCTCGTGCCGGTGATGCAGGGGGTCGTGTGGCGCACATGGCCGGATCGGCGGGCGGTGGTGGGCGTTGCCCTGGCGGCCTTCGGGCTGTTCTTGCTCTCCGGGGGCTCGTCGGGACTCAACTTTCTGGGCGACGGGCTGGTGTTCCTCTGCGCACTCAGTTTCGCCGCCCACATCCTGGCTACCTCGCGCTACGCGAGGCACCACGATGCAGCCGTGCTCACCGTGGTACAGCTGGGGGTGGTGGCGCTGCTGAGCGGCGCGTTGAGCGTGGTGGGCTGGGCCATGGGCTACCCGCTCGACCTGGGGGGCGTATGGGATCCCACCGTGCTGCTCGCGCTGGGGGTGACCGCATTGTTCGCCTCTGCCGCGGCCTTTTACATCCAGACCTTCGCGCAGAGGTACGCCTCGCCCACACGGACCGCCGTCATCCTCACCATGGAGCCGGTGTTCGCCGGGGTCTTCGGCTACACGCTCGCCGGCGACCGGCTGTCGCCGGTCGCGTGGCTTGGAGCAGCCGCGATACTGTGCGGCATGCTCGCGTCGGAGTTCCGCACGCCGGGTCGAAGGCGCCGCGAGGGCGCGTCGATGTGAGGGGGCGCTGCGCCTGGTTTGAATGGTGGCGGCGGGGCGGACGCCCCGCCGCCACGCAGGTGTCTACGAGCCGAACAGCCCCAGCAGCTGCAGGTGGGTGTCGCGCAGACGCTGGGCGATCAGGAACGAGATCTGGCGCATCACCTGGTAGCCCAGGCGGGGGTTCTCGTCGAACATGCGCCGGAGGTCTTCCGACTTGAAAGCCGCCATGGTGCAGTCCTCCACGGCGCGGGCCGTCGAGGTGAATTGATACGGCGCCACGAGTCCCGACCAGGCGAAGATCTCGCCCGGTTCGACCGTGGTCACGGTAAGGCGCCTACCGTTGCCCACATCCATCATCAGGCCCACGCGCCCTTCCAGGAGCACACAGATGGCATAGGCCTCCTCGTTCTCCTGGAAGATCTCTTCTCCCGCCAGGTACGTCCTGCTCACCGCCTTCTTGGCCAGCATGGCCGCTTCGCCGTCATCAAGGGTGGTGAAGAGTTCGTTGCGCTTGAGCAACGCGCGATCGACGGTCATGCCGTCACCTCCTCCGGCCCGGAGGCCCCCGTGCCTTGGTGGTCTGCTCGGTGTGAATGCCCGGCATCGTCACCGGCGCTCTCGTTCCCCTCCCCATCCAAGTAGATCACGTGGGTGGAGCAGGAGATACAGGGATCGTAGGCCCGCACGAGCATCTCCATGGCCTTCTGAGCCTTCTCCTTGCCTTGGGGGAGCACCTGCGGTGCCAAGGCCCACATGTCCTGCTCCAGATTCGCCAGGTTCTGGCCGGTGGGGATGATCAGGTTGGCCTCGACGATCAGCCCGGCGTCGTCCACCGCATACTCGTGGTACAACGTGCCGCGAGGCACCTCCACAGCTCCGGCGCCGCGTCCTGCGCGGATCTCCACCTCCGGAGGTTCCGCCTTCAGGCCCTCGTCGAGCAATCGGTCGATGATCATGACGGAGTCTTCCACGCAGTGCACGGTCTCGATGAGCTGGGCCACCGTGTTCATGAACGTGTTGGTGCAGGTCGGTTGGAACCCGAGGTCGGCCGCAGCCGCCTTGGCGCCGTCGCTCAGCCGGTCGAAGCCATTGTTGAGGCGGGCCAAGGCGCCTACCATGAAGGTGTCGGTCGCAGTTCCATCGCCCGGAGCGCAGTGCTTGGCCGAGGAGTGGGCCACGACGCGTTCCCGCACCTTGTCGCGGTAGTCGCTCACCGGGATCGTGCCGCCCTCCGACGAGAGGATGTGGTCGCCGAAGAAGGCGTAGGCTTCTCCTCCTCCGGCTTCGTCTCCGCCGGCCTCCCCGTACGTGAGGGAGAGGTATTCGGTGGGCCGGCTGAAGGCCGGCATGTCCAGGCTCGCGAACAGGGTCACGGTCTCTTGGAGGTCGCCCCCCGCCTCCACCAGTCGTGTGCGGACCGCGGTGAGGGCCTCAGGCGTCGGCAGGTGGGTGAACCCACCCACCACCGCAGCCACCTGGTGCACGGCGCGACCGCCGACGACCTCGCACAAGTCGTTGCCGAGCTTCTTCAGGCGCAGGGCACGTTTCACGACCTCGGGGTGAGTGCCCGCCAGGGGCACCACACTTCCTACGTCGAAGAAGTCGGGGGCCACCAGGAAGTACGCGTGCAGCACGTGGCTCTGGATGGTCTCGCCGTGCATGAGCAGGCGACGCAGAAGCTTGGTCTGCCGGGTGGGCGTGATTCCCAGCGTGGCCTCCATGGCGGTGATTGAGGCCAGCACGTGTCCGTTGGAGCAGATTCCGCAGATACGGCTGGTGATGAGCGGCGCCTGGTCGTAGGGGCGACCACGCAGCATCGCCTCGAAGAAGCGGGGCGGCTCGGTCACCTCGAAACGCACCTCTGTGGGCAGGTCGTTCTCAGCCACCACCACGATGTTGCCGTGACCCTCTACGCGGGACACGTAGTCCACGTTCACCTCGACGGTCCGTGCCCCGCCCGCACCGCCGTTGCTGCCGCCGTTGCCGGTCATCGAGCCACCTTCGCTTTCAAGCCGCCGTCGCGGCGGGCATAATAGCCGTTGTAGAGGCCGTACTCGGCCATGATCTCCTCCGCGGTCTTTCCCTTCTCTTCCAGCAGCACTTCCATGGACGCAACGTTGGGGTCGTCGCAGAGACCGCGGCAGCCGAAGCAGCGGCTCCCGTAGCTCGGGCAGAGTGCTCCGCAGCCGGCGCGGGTGATCGGCCCCAGGCAGACGAGGCCGCGGTCGAACGCGCAGACGTTCTCCTTCAGGCGGCACTCAACGCACACGGCGTGAGTCGGCACGGGCGGGTGCTTCCCGATCAGGAGCGCTGTCAGCACCCGCATGAAGTCGTCCTTGTGGATCGGGCAGCCGAGGATGTGCAGGTCCACGGGGATCACGGCGTCCACCGGTTTGGCTTCGATCGTGGGGAAGAAGCCCGCGTCTTCACCGTAGACCAACGACCCCACCTCATCCGGGTCGTGCGCGTTCTTGAGCCCGGGGACTCCCACCGGGTAGGCGCAGGAGCCCAGCGTCACCACCAGGGCGGCCTTCTCGCGAATGTGGCGGAGCTTCTCCTCATCAGACTCGCGGGTCACCGAGCCTTCGATTAGCGCGAGGTCGTAGTGGTCGGATGTCTCTGTCATCGCTTCCTTGAAGTAGACGAACTCCACGAGCTGAAGCAGGTCGACCAGCTCGTCCTCACAGTTGAGGATCTGGAGCTGGCACCCCGCGCAGGAGGCGAGCTCGAAGAGCGCCACCCGGGGGCGTTCGGGACTGCGGATGGGTTCGGTCATCAGAGCATCGCCTCCTCGAGCCGCTTCAGCTCGGCGTACGTGAACACGGGGCCGTCCTCGCACACGTACACGCCGTTGATCTGGCAGTGCCCGCACTCGCCGATGCCACACTTCATGCGTCGTTCGAGCGAGAGGATGATCCGATCCTCGGGGATGCCCACCGCGAGCACCTGCTTCACCACGTGCTTGAACATCACCGGCGGCCCCACCATGACGGGCACCGTGGTCTTGGGGTTCACGGCGAGCCGTCGGAACAGGGTGGTGACGGGGCCCACGTTGCCTTGCCACGACGGGTCGGCGATGTCCATGGTCACTCGGAAGTCGATGTCACTGCGGGCTCCCCAGGCCTCGACCTCATCCTTGAACAACATATCGGCGGGGCTCTTGCACCCGTACAGGATGGTCACGTCGGCAAAATCGGAGCGTTCGTCGATCAAGGTGCCTATCAGGCTGCGGAGCGGGACGATGCCCAGGCCGCCTGCGATGATCAGCACGTCGCGGTCGCGCATGACCTCGAGCGGGAACCCCCGCCCCAACGGCCCGCGGATACCGACCTTGGCCCCGATTCCGAGTCGTTCCATCGCGGTTGTGACATCCCCCACCCTGCGGATGCAGAGTTCGAAGGTGTCACCTCTGGTGGGTGACGACGAGATAGAGAGGGGCGCCTCTCCCACTCCGAAGACGCTCACCTCCACGAACTGTCCCGGAGCGTGTCCGAGTTCGGCCCCTCCCGTGAGCCGCAGCACATAGAGGGTCTCGGTGGGGTTCAGCCGCTCCTTGCGGACGATCTCGGCCATGTCGGGCAGGAACGGCGACGGCTTCAGCGCGCCAAGTGGAGTCGTGTGAGTGCTCACCATCCCCTACCTTTCCACCGGTTGGCCCTTGAGCTGATTGAACACCTCGATCGGGTCGATATCCACGATACAGCTCCTCGCACAGCGGCCGCAGCCGACACAGCCGTGCAGCCCGTAGCGCTCGAATATGTAGCGGCCCTTCCGGTTGAAGCGGTGCTTCACCCGCATCTCTCGGGGTTGGCGGAAGCTCTCGCCGGTGCCCACCATGGCGAACTCCTCGAGCTGGCAGCTGTCCCACGTTCGGAAGCGCTCGCCACTCTTCATGTCGAGGTTCACGTCGTCGCGCACGTCGAAGCAGTAGCAGGTGGGGCACACGTTGGTGCAGGCTCCGCAGGAGAGGCATTTCTCGCCGAGCACGTCCCACAGGAGCGAATCCGAGCTCTCCGCCAGCAAGCCGGGAAGCTGCTCAAACGTCACGTCGAGTCGGGGGGTGAAGGCGGCGTCGCGCCGCTCGTGGGCCTTGCGAAGCAGAGTGCGGTCTTCGTAGGCGGCCTCACGCACTCCATCGATGCCGAGGATGAACTCCTTGCCTTCGGGCGAGCCCACCCGTACGTAGTAGGTGTCTTCGAGGTCGGTGAGGAGCACGTCGAAGCCACTCTCCGCGCGGAGAGTGCCCATGCTCTCGCAGAAGCAGTGGTCGTCACAGGGTTCCAGGCACTCGACTCCCACGAGAAGCATCCGCTCGCGGCGGGCGCGGTAGTGCCCGTCATGCTTGTCGTCGACGAAGATGCGGTCGAGTAGCTCCAGAGCGTGGAGGTCGCAGGGTCGGACGCCGAAGGCAATCGTGTCGGTCGCCTCGATCACGGGGTCCACTGTGAGTTCCTCATGCCAGGCGAACCGAAGCAGCGTCTCGCGCGGTGGCAGGAGATACTTGTTCGGAGGTAGGGCCGTGGGGAGGTAGCCCTCCGCGATCTCCTCGGCCGCAGTGATGGTCCTGAAGCTGAACTGCGGACCGTTCGCCACGGGCGCGGCCACGGTTCGCTTGTCGGCCAGGCTGTCGATGGACCTGATGAGGTCCGCCTTGGCCACGACGCGGTCGATCATTGGCGCTCACTCCTCCGCGGCCGGTGCGTCACCGGCGCCTCGATGTTGAGGCCAGCCACCGGTCTCCCCGGTGATCCGGCCCCCTCTCTCTCTGTTCAGCTCACCCACAGGCGGACCCGTTCCCCACGAGCCGTCTTCGTGAACCTATTCACATATCGGCGGACACGGTTCCTGACCTTAGCTCTTGGGCAGGTCGCTACGTGCCTACCGTACGTGCCTACCGATGATACTCCATCGCGACCGGTGCGTCACCGGCGCCTCGATGTTGGGGCCGGCCACCGGTCTCCCCGGCGATCCGGCCCCCTCTCCATTCGGCTCACCCACAGGCGGCCCGTTCCCACCGGCGTTCGCGGCGGCGACGAACCGTGATACAGACTAGCCCTGGTGCCGGGAGCGCAGGCCCTTGCCGGAGGGCACCTGGTCGCGCAGCTGCTGCACCAGGTGGGCCGTCCTCTTGTGAGATTCGCGCAGGCGCACCGAGATGACCGAGGCCACGTTGCGCATGACCATCCGGCCCAGGTACTGGTCCTCTTCGCTGAGGCGCACCAGGTCGTCGGTCTTGATGAAGGCGATCGTACTTGCCCCCGCGGAGACAGCCGTTGCTGAGAACACATGCGGGGGTACCAGGCCGGACCAGCCGATCAGGTCGCCCTTCCCAGCCTTGCCCACATCTACCTGCTCGACGCCGAGGGAGGTGTGTAGGGACACGTCGCCCTCAACGATGATGTACATGCCGGAGGAGGGCTCTCCCTCGGTGAAGATGGTGTCTCCGGCCGCGTACTCCTGGACGATGGCCACACGCTCGAGTTCGCCCACGTCTGCGGGAGTGAGTCCCGTCAGAGCCGCGGACCCGGACAGTTCCAGCCCTTCGGCCATGGAAGTACCTCCTTGGTCTTATCGGTCCGACTCGATTCTATCAGGACGCGGTGAGTGCCGGGTCGCGTCGGGCCTCGTGTGGCATGATGTTTCGGACTGCGCGTGGAAGCAGACCACGAGGGAGGCGCCACGGCCGAGCGCGACGACACCGAAGACGAGGGAACGACGGCCGACGCCGCCGCCACGCCCGACGCCGCCGCCAGCGCGGGTGGCTCCAGCGCCGGCTCTGCCGCGAGCGTGGGCGCCCTCGACGCCGCCCCCTCCGGTGCCACCATCGCGGGCGTCTACTCGTCGGGCCTGTGCATGCAGTGCGGCACGTGTGCCGCGCTCTGCAATCAGGGCGCGATCACCATGCGGTGGGACGTGCGCGAGGGGCTCGAGCCGGTCGTCTCGCCGGCCGCCTGCAACGAGTGCGGCACTTGCCTCGAGGTGTGCCCCGGGCCCGGTCTCGACTTCACCGATGACGCCTGGTGGCGCGAGCGCAACGAAGGCGCCCCCAGCGCCGACTTCCTCGGGCCCTGGCGCCGGCTCGCGTTCGGCTGGGCCGCCGACGCAGACGTGAGGTATCAGGGAGCGTCCGGCGGTGTGGCGACGGCCATCATGCAGGGGGCGCTGGCGGCCGGCCGCATCGACGCGGCGCTGGTCTGCCGCATGGATCCCGAGAACGCTCTGGCGACGGAGCCCGTGATCGCGCGGACCGCTGAGGAGATCTCCGCCTGCCGTGGCTCGAAGTACAACGTGGCGGCCACCAACGTGCTGTTGCGTCGGGTGATCGAGGAGCCCGGTCGCTACGCGCTGATCGGCCTCCCCTGTCACATCCAAGGCCTTCGTCTCGCCCAGCGGCACCATCCGCTGCTGCGCAAGAGGATCGTGCTTGCCATAGGCCTCTTCTGCGGGTGGACGGGGTTGCCGCAGTTGGCCGCGGTGGCGGCACGACGTGCCGGCCTCTCCCCCCGCGAGCTCGCCTCGGTCTCCTACCGCGGCCCCGACTGGCCGGGCGTGATGCGGTTGGAGACCCATTCCGGCGATTCCCGGGTGCTGCCCTACCCCGACTATTACGACGACTTGATGTTCGGTTATGTGCCCACGCGCTGTCGTCTCTGCCCCGACGCTCTGGCGGATCTGGCCGACATCTCGGTGGGCGACGCCTGGCTCGACCGCTTCGACGGCACTCCCGGAGTGTCCGACCTCATCGCCCGCACTGAGGCCGGCGTCGCGATGCTGGAGGAACTGAGCCCCGACGCGCTCGTCCTCGAGGAGGCGCGCCCCGGGGACATGGTGGCGTCTCAGAAAGAAGCATACGTGCAGAAGCGCCTCATCTACCGTGGGCGGCGCTGGCTGAGACAGTTGGCTGGGCGCGCAGTGCCCCAGTACCCGGGGGTGCCGGGTGTGGTGACGACGGCCGACCGCCTCCACGGCGCCCGCGACCTGGCTCGGCAGGTGTTCTACAAGACGATCGGCGACCTGCGCTACCCGTAGAGACAGGGACGCGGGAGAAGCGGGGCTGAGAGGACGGTGCGGTCCGAACCGCTCAGTCGCTGCTCCACTCGCCGGTGGCGGAGTCGTACGCAACTGCGATCTCCGAGAACTCGACGGTCGCGGCCGACTCGTCGGGGATGGTGTCGGCGAACAGCACCGTGTAGGTCGGCGAACCCGAACCCACGTCATCCGCGCGCATGCGAAGGAAGTACTTGTCGGGGTTCGCTTGGGCCCACCAGCTCATGAAGGCCAGCTTGTCGCTGTCTGGGGGCAGGTTGTCGAGGATGCCGGTGGTCGAGACGAAGAACGCCTCCACCCGGTTCGCGAACTCCATGCTGTCGTCCTTGGGTATGTCGATGGAAGCGTAGATCGCAAAGGCCGGCACCCGCTTGCTGGTGTAGGTCACCTTGTACACCGTGTACCAGGCGTCGTGGCTTCCGGTGCTCTTCTTCTGGGCGTCGACGCCGCGGATCTCGAGGTCCCAGTCGGCGGACCCCGGGAACTCCGACCACAGCTGCATGAGGTTCTGGGAACGATCGTCTGCTTTGCCGCCGGTGAGGCCGCACCCTCCGAGCCCGACCGAGGCGAACACAACGAGCGTCGCTGCCAGGGCCGCGACGAGCAAACGAGCTCTACTCACATGCATGGTGCCTCCCCGAGACGCGTTCTTCTTCAGAGTCGCATGACTATAGCGTCGCCCTGCCCGCGGGCCGCGCGCCGATCGGAGGACGTGGAGGCCCCGCCAGGAGTCGCCTCGGGTTCTCCACGGTCATGGTTCGGATGTGGTCCTCGGTGGCGCCGCCCTCGAGCAGCTGGGGGATCACCCTCTCCTGCACGTAGGAGTAGCCTGCGCCTCCGAACCGTTTGAGGTTGACGACCCCGCACACATCCTGCGAGAGCAGGAGTTGAGAGGCGTGCCCGCGGCGGAGCAGCTCAAGGATGAACTCGCACACCATATTCTCGAGGCCGCGGGTGTACGGGTCGGGGTGCCCGAACGCGTCGAATGCGACGCTGGCACCGCGATCGATGACGGTCTGGCAGTAGTCGAGGTCGGCGATCCAGTCACAATGTCCGATGATCACCCGTCGTGGGTCGGCGCCTTCCGCCACGAAGAGGTCGAGCTGATCGAGGCCGACTCGTCCGAGCACCGAGTGCGTGGTGATCGCGGCCCCGGTGCGGGCCTGGGCGCGCCCGGCGGCGCGGCACACCCGCTCCTCCTGAGCCGAGACCCACGACTTCTCCGTTCCGATCTCACCGATGATGCCTGCGCGGATACCCGTTTTGCCGATGCCCACCTCGATCTCCCACACCATCTCGTCGGCGATGGACTCCACCGTGCGGCGGTCGATGCGCGCCTCGGGCGGGTAGTACGGTTCCCGGTAGAAGCCGGTGCCGGCGACGATGTGCAGACCGGTGCGCCGAGCGACATCGGCTACTCGCAGGGGGTCGCGCCCGATGCCCGGGAGCGTCAGGTCGACGAGGCAGCTCCCGCCCCGCACGGTGAACTCGCCCAACTCCTCCACCAGGATGTCCTCGTTGTCGATCTGTCCGGCGTAGTCGTAGCGCCCGGGGATGAGCCAGAGCTTCGCGTAGACATGCTCGTGCGGGAGGGTGAAGCCGATCTCCGACACGGGCACGGGCCCGAGCACGGTCTGGACGACCATCTCGGCCTCGGTGCGGCCTGCGTCAGCGCCCACTGGCCCGTCGTCCCGTCCTGTCGAGCAGCGCCAGTCGCTCGTCCTGCGTGAGGAAGCAGACGGCCAGCGAGTTCAACTGCGCCTGCCTGATCTGTTCGGGCGTGAGCCCGGCGGCCGGCGCCGCGACCTCATACTCGTGAGGCAGGTCGATCCCGCTGATGCCTGGATCGTCGGTATTGATTGTGGCCAACACCCCGGCTTCGAGGAAACGCCGCAGCGGATGGGTGGCGTAGCTGGGGACGGTGCTGGTCTGCACGTTGCTGGTGAGGCACGATTCGACGCCGATGCCGTTCTCCGCCAGGAACTCCACCAGCGCGGGATCCTCGATCGCGCGGACTCCGTGTCCGATCCGCTCGGCGCCCAGTTCCTCGATCGCCTGCCAGACGCTCTCCGGGCCCGCCGCCTCTCCGGCGTGCACGGTGACGCGCAGGCCTGCGTCGCGGACGCGCCGGAAGTGCTCCGCGAAGAGCGTCGCAGGGAAGCGGTTCTCGTCTCCAGCCAGGTCGATGCCCGTGAGGGCACCGCGGTGGGCGAGCAGCGCCTCGAGTTCTACAAGCCCAATCTCCGGGCCGTAGGTGCGGCTGATGATGCCGATCAGACGTGTCTCGACCCCGGTGTCGCGGCTGCCGGCCGCCACCCCGTCGGCGACCGCCTCCACCACCGCGGCCGGGTCGAGCCTGTGAGTCTCAGCCATGAACCAGGGGCTGAAGCGGAGTTCCGCGTAGTCGATGCCGGCGGCCCGGGCGTCTTCGACGTTCTCGTAGGCGATGCGCCGGCAGGCGTCGAGGTCGACGAGCACCGACATGGGCACCGCGAACTTGGCGAGGAAGTCCATGAGCCCGGGTTGCGGCTGCGTCACGCGCACGTACGGCGCCAATCCGGCCGCGTCCGTCGCGGGCAACTCGATTCCGTGCATGGCGGCTAGGTCGATGACGGTCTCGAGACGCACGTTCCCGTCGAGATGGCGGTGCAGATCGATGAGCGGGAGTGATGTGTCGATCATGCGTCGAGCATACCGCAACTACGCGGCGTGGGCACGCGTCCGCGGGGCGCAGGAGGGCGAGGACCGTCAACGTCAGCCTCGCTGCTAGCGATCGAACAGGAGTCTGACGAGTTCTTCTCGCTCAAGTCCGTGGTGCCGAGCCACGTCCGCCAGAACTGCGGCCAAGGTCCCGACGCGCAGCGAATCATGCTTCGGGATGGTGATGTGGTGCTCCCCGCCCAGGCTAGTGCTCAGTCGCATGTGACTCCCCGTCTGGCGCGTGACAACGTAGCCAAGCCCGTTCAGTGCGCGAGCGAACTCCTCACCGGAGACGTCGCGAGGCAGCCTCATACGGCGATGACTTCTTCTCTGACGAAGTGGAGACGGATGATCCTGGGCTGCCCGGACTCTTCGAAGTGGCACACCACGGCGTCTCGTACGGAAGTCTCGAGATCGGCAAGCTCTTCCGCTTCAGTGAATATCGAAGCACCGAGTGCTCTCGCCGTGTATCCGCCCTCAGGGGCCTCCTCCACGATGAAGATGATCTCGTTCACGCTGGATCCTCCGGCTGTGGCCAAGTGGACGAATCGATTATACCGCTCGTGATCCCTTTTCGGCCTTCCCCACTACCAGCCCCAGCCCCTCCGCTTCCACCCGCACGGTGTCGCCGTCGCAGATGTCGCCCCGGAGAAGCGCGAGAGCGATCTTGTCCTGCAGCTGCTTCTGGATGAGGCGCTTCAAGGGCCGTGCCCCGTACGCCGGGTCGTAGCCCTGGGCGGCCAGGTAGTCGAGGGCTTCCTCTGAGAGTTCCAGAGCGATGTCGCGCTCGGCGAGGCGGGCCCGCAGTTCCCCGAGCTGGATCTCCACGATCGTGCGGATGTGGTCGCGCGAGAGCCGGTGGAAGATCACGGTGTCATCCACCCGGTTCAGGAACTCGGGCTTGAAGGTGGCCCGCATGGCCTCCATCACCCGGTGGTTCATCTCCACCTCGGTGAGGTCGGGGTCGAGGATCCACTGGCTGCCGATGTTCGAGGTCATGATCACCACGGCGTTCTTGAAGCTCACCGTGCGCCCGTGGCCGTCGGTGAGGCGGCCTTCGTCCAGGATCTGCAGCAGGATGTTGAAGACGTCGGGGTGGGCCTTCTCGATCTCGTCGAGGAGGAGCACTGAGTAGGGGCGGCGGCGGACGGCTTCGGTCAGGTAGCCACCCTCTTCGTAGCCCACGTAGCCGGGAGGGGCGCCGATGAGGCGCGCCACCGAGTGCTTCTCCATGAACTCGCTCATGTCGATCCTGACCATGGCCTTCTCGTCGTCGAACATGAACTCGGCCAGGGCACGGGCGAGTTCCGTCTTCCCCACGCCCGTGGGCCCGAGGAAGATGAAGCTGCCGATGGGGCGGTCGGGGTCTCCGAGCCCCGCGCGGGCGCGGCGTAGGGCGTTCGCGACCACTTCCAGGGCGTCGTCCTGGCCCACGACGCGGCGGTGGAGGCGTTCCTCCATGTGGATGAGCTTCTCCACCTCGCCTTCGAGGAGGCGGCTCACCGGGATGCCGGTCCACTTGCTGATGACCTCGGCGATGTCCTCGTCGTCGACCTCTTCTTTCAGCATCTTCTGCTCGCGCTGGAGGTCTTCGAGGCGGGTGTTCTGCTTGACGAGCTGCTTCTCAAGCCCGGGGATGGTGCCGTAGCGGAGTTCGGCGGCCTTGCCGAGGTCGGTGTCGCGCTCGGCGCGCTCGGCCTGGGCCTTGGCCTCCTCGATCTGCTCCTTCAGCGCGCGGATCTCGGCGATGGACTCCTTCTCCGCCTGCCAGTGGGCCTTCATGCCCGCCGAAGTTTCGCGCAGTTCCGCCAACTCAGACTCGATGGCATTCCGCCGCTCGATGGAGGCCGGATCGGTCTCCTTCTTCAACGCTTGACGCTCGATCTCGAGCTGCTGGGTGCGGCGCTCGACCACGTCGATCTCCACCGGCATCGAGTCGATCTCGATGCGAAGACGGCTGCCGGCTTCGTCCACCAGGTCGATGGCCTTGTCGGGCAGGAAGCGGTCGGCGATGTAGCGGTGGGAGAGGAGGGCCGCGGCCACGAGAGCCGAGTCCTGGATACGCACCCCGTGGTGCACCTCGTACCGCTCCTTGAGGCCGCGCAGGATCGCGATGGTGTCTTCCACCGTGGGCTCACCCACGAAGACGGGTTGGAAGCGGCGCTCCAGGGCGGCGTCTTTCTCGACGTACTTGCGGTACTCGTCGAGGGTGGTGGCGCCCACCACGCGCAGCTCGCCGCGGGCCAGCATGGGTTTCAGCATGTTGGAGGCGTCCATGGAGCCCTCGGCCGCGCCGGCGCCCACCAGAGTGTGCATCTCGTCGATGAAGGTGATGATCTGGCCCTCGGAGTCGGCGATCTCCTTGAGCACTGCCTTGAGGCGCTCCTCGAACTCCCCCCGGAATTTGGCGCCGGCCACCAGGGCGCTGATGTCGAGGGCCACCACCTTCTTGTCCTTGAGGCCCTCGGGCACGTCGCCGGAGACGATGCGCTGCGCCAGCCCTTCCACGATGGCGGTCTTGCCTACACCCGGCTCACCGATCAGCACCGGGTTGTTCTTGGTGCGCCGTGAGAGCACCTGGATGATGCGGCGGATCTCGTCGTCACGGCCGATGACCGGGTCGAGCTTGCCCCGACCGGCTAGTTCGGTGAGGTCGCGGCCGAAGCGCTTGAGAGCTTGGTACTTCTCCTCGGCCTGGGGGTCTTCGGCGCGCTGGGAGCCGCGCAGATCTTTGAGCACAGCGAGCACGGTGTCGCGGGTGAGACCGTGGCTCTTGAGCATGTCGGCCACCGAGCCACCCTTGGCGGCGAGCGCCATGAGCACGTGCTCCGTGGAGGTGTAGGTGTCTTTCATGCGCTCGGCCTCGGACTGAGCCGCGGCGAGCACGTCGCGCAGCCGGCTGGAGAAGCTCACGGTGGCGTCACCGGTGATGGTGCTGAGGCGCGAGAGTTTGGCGTCGAGGTCGGCGCGGAGGGCGTGGGGGTTCACCCCCACCCGTTCCATGATGGGAACGGTGAGGCCGCCGTCCTGCGCCAGCAGGGCGGCGAGCAGGTGCTCGGTCTCCACGGCGGCGTGGCCGCGGGAGCGGGCCAGCTCTTGAGCGGCCGCCAGGGCCTCCTGGGCCTTCAGGGTGAACTTGTCGAGCTGCATGATCTCCTCCGCGCGGGAGCGGGTGTGTATGCGAGGACGCGCGCGTCAGGCTAGTGAGGGCGCGCGTCCGGATGCATTCTCGGCGCGCATAAAATCTTATACGATGAGACTCATATCTGTCAACTGCGAACCCGGAGAAGCGAAGTCTTACCTGTGCGCTCGAACAGGTCGTTGCTACTACGCTCCATGCTTGCGACGAGAGCGCCGGTGGGAGTCGGATGCGCATCAGGCGCCTGAGGATTGAACGATGATATCCTGCGGCTCGTGAGCGGCACGAGCGACATACGCGAAGACGACCCTGGAGAAGGCCTGGAAGGTCCTCCTGACGAAGCCCCCGAAGGGGTGCCGCCAGGGAGTACGGCGATGGTCAAGGCATTCTCTGACGGTCTACCTTTCCCCGTAGACGACCCCCTCTCCTCGCTCCACCCCAGCGCCAGAGTCATCCTGGAGGCTGCCCGCCAGATCCTGGCCCAGGAGGGTTTCGCTGCCCTCTCTCTCCAGGCCATTGCTCACCGTGCCGGCATGAACAAGGCTGCCGTGCACTATCACTTCGGCAGCAAGGATGGCCTCATCGTCGCCATCGTGGATGCGTTGATCCACGACGAGTGCCTCGACCTGGTACGGGAGACCCGTTCCCTGAGCGGCGAGCAGAAGCTCCGTGCGTACATCCGGGGAATCCTCGGAATGGTCAACGATGCGCACTCATTTCAGAACTACTTTGAACTTCTCCCGTACATCGTGCGCGATCCTATTCTTCGCGCCCGTGTGGCCGATCTGTATCGGTGGTACTTCCAATGGACCATTTCGTGCGTCGGTTTCGAAGACGTGACCCGTGACCCTGGGGTCATCCAGGCCTTCGCACAACTCGTGGTGGCGATCTCTGATGGGTTGGCTCTTCAGAGGCTCTTGAACCCGGATGGGTTCGCGGCCGAGCACCCATATGCGCTCCTCGAGTCCCTTCTCTACGACGTGATGGCCGGTCGAGCTCGAGTAGATCGCTTCTCAGATCTCGAGTAGTCGTCCCGAGCCGTTGCGTTGCTTCGTGTGATTCGTCCGACCGGTGGGTCAATGCTCCTGGAATCAGAGGTTCTTAGGGGCGGATAACCGGAATAAAGCCGATTCCAACTTGACTTCCGTCAAAGTGACTCCTAGAATGACCGCTGACCAACCGGTCGGTGGGCGTTCGCCGTCTGAATGGCGGACCGCCCTCAAGCTCGGGTCCCGCTGTTGGGGTCTGTCGTCCGGCCGGTCTGTTTGTGCCACTATCCGCGTAAGGGGGAGGTTCGCTCGTGTCGGAAATCAAGCTGCACAGGGCCCTGGGCTTCTGGGAATCGTTCGCGACTGCGGTCGGGCTGGTAGTCGCCGGCACGACAATGGTCTCCTTGGGCAATGGGTTCGGTCTCGGCGGCATGGCTTTCATGATCCCGGCCTTCATCGCCCTTATCGTGAGCATTCTTATCGCATTCTCGTACGCTGAACTGGCCAACATGATGCCCGGCGCCGGCATGATCGGCGACTACACGGCGCCCGCATTGGGTCGTCTTGCCGCGATCTTCGGCGTGCTCGGCGGATACATCGTCCTGGTAGCCGCCGCGGGAGCCATGGAGTCTGTGGTGGCCGGCCTCAGTCTCAACGACTTGTGGGGCGTACCGGTCAAACCGTTCGCGTTCGCCCTTCTTGCCCTCTTCTGCATCGTGAACCTGCTCGGCGTGAAATTCTTCGGACGCGTGCAGCTGATCATCACGGTGGTGATGATGGCGACGTTGACCATCTTCGGTGTGGTGGGCCTGCTCGACATCGGCGGCGGAACGCGCCTTACCGACGTAGCCTTCAACCCCAACGGCTGGGGCAACCTGAGCTCTCTCCTGGCCATCGGCATCTGGCTCTACATCGGGATCGAGTACGTGTGCCCGATGAGCGAGGAGATCAAGAACCCGCAGCGCACCATTCCCAAGGCAATGGTGACGGGCCTTATCGCCATCTTCATCGCCGACATGCTGTACGGCGCTGCCACACTCCTCTATGTAGATCACGAGGAGCTTGCGGTCTCGGCCATCCCACACCTTCTGGGCGCTGAGGGCATCGCCGGCCGAACCGGCCTGATATGGATCACCATCGCCACCGTCTTCGCCTCGGCCAGTTCCATCGACTCACACCTGGCCGCGGTCCCGCGCATGCTCTATGGGCTTTCTCGCGAGGGCATGTTGCCCAAGGCCTTCTCCTACCTTCATCCGCGCTTCCGTACCCCGTGGGTGGGTATCTTCGCGGTACTGGTGTGCTTGGCTGTGCCGGTGACTCTGTCGATCAGCATCGACTTGATCATGACGCTCATCCTGGTGGCGTGTATCACCTGGCTGCTCACCTACATCATGGCTCAGGTGGACGTCATCGTGTTGCGCCGCAGATACCCGAACGTGCCTCGTAGCTTCAAGACCCCGGGCTACCCGGTGCCGCAGATCATCGGTATCGCCGCCGCGGTGTACATGATCGCCACCATCCACCCAGATCCGGCCATGAAGTACAAGATCTGGCTGGGTGCACTTGGCGTATCGGCGGTAGTGCTCGCGTACGGGATCATCTGGCTCAAGGCGAAGGGAATGCCGCTCTTCACCCCGGTGCCTCTCGAGGCGGAACTCGAGATGATCAGGCAACGTTCCGAAGACGTCATCAGCGATGGCGGTGCGTCGCGGGATTCTGAGGTGTAGTTTGAAGACCTTCAGCTTCCAGCTGCCAACCAGGATCGAGTTCGGCAACGGTGTTTCGCGCAACGTGGGCACGGAAGCGGTCGCCTTAGGAGGCACTCGGGTCCTTGTGGTGACAGACGCCGGCCTTCGTGCGGCGGGTCTGGTGGATCCGGTGGTGGCCGACCTGGAGGCCGCCGGCCTTTCCGCGGTGATCTTCGACGACGTGGCCCCTAACCCCCGCGACACTTCGGTGGCCGCGGGGGCGGAGCTGGCTGCGGCGGAAGGCGCCGACCTTTTGGTTGCGGTGGGTGGTGGGAGCCCCATGGACACGGCCAAGGGCATCGGCGTGATCCAGGCCAACGGCGGCTCCATCGCCGACTATGAGGGTCTCGACGCGGTCTCGAAGCCCATCACCCCGCTCATCGCAGTGCCGACAACGGCCGGAACCGGCAGCGAGGTTACTTTCTGGTCTGTCATCACCGACACGGCCCGTTCGTTCAAGATGAGCGTAGGCAGCCCCCTCATCGCCCCTCGCGTCGCGCTCGTGGACCCAGAGCTGACTCTCGGCCTGCCCGCCGCTCTCACCGCTTCCACCGGCATGGACGCCCTCACGCATGCTATCGAGGGGTACACGGCCACACTCTCCGAGCCGCTCACGGACAGCTTGGCGCTTACCGCAGTCGAATTGATAGCCGGTAGTCTGCGACGGGCGTACGCGAACGGCGCGGACGTGGACGCACGCTACGACATGATGCTGGCCAGCCTCCTGGCCGGCGTGGCCTTCGGCAACTCCGACATCGGGGGCGTGCACTGCATGGCCGAAGCCATCGGCGGCCTCTACGACACTCCCCACGGTGTCGCCAACGCCATCTACCTGCCGGTGGTGATGGAGTACAATTCTGTGGCCGTTCCGCAGAAGTTCGCCCGGCTGGCAGCTGCGCTGGGCGAAGATGTGAGTGGTTTGGGCACCGCGCAGGCCGCGAAACGGGCGGCGGCGGCGGTGCGCGAGTTGGCCGACGACCTTCGGATCCCGAGTGCGGCCGAAGTGGGGGTGGACCCAAAGGACTTCGACCGTCTGGCCGCGGCTGCCGCGGTCAACGTGTCGGTGGGGAGCAATCCTCGGGCAGCGGCGGAGTGCGATTTCCGTGAGCTCTACCGCGTCGCTCACAAAAGAGGGTAGGCTTCCGGGCGTGACCCTACGTTCCAAACCGTGGCCGTTCCGCGGGCGGCAGACCCCAGAGCCCGGCCTCACGCCGGGCTCGAACTTGTCTGGTCTCGCAGAGCCCATCGACCCGCCGGACGCAGTCGCGCCTCCCAGGGCTCCTGGGGACCGTGTGAGCCGTCGAGCTCACAGGGCACTGGAGCAGCACGCCGCCATGTTCGAGGTCCAGGGGTTTCGACGTATCGACGGGCCCGCCGGTACGCTCGTGTTGCTGGCCGCCCCCGCGACCGACCCTCCCATCCGGCTCGAACTCAGCTATCGCGTCAGGCGACGGCTCCTGGCCCGCGTCTATCACCTTCGCGTTAGACTCGTCCGGGTTGGTTTGCCCGCCGTGATCTGGGCGGATGACGCCACGAGCGGCCTGTCGGCTGCTCGGTCTGGTGAAGTAGCGCCCTTCGTCGTGGAACACAAGGTAACTGGGGTAGTGGCCACCTCCTCCCAACTCGAGGTGAAAGGTCCCGGCGCTGCGTTTGGCGAACGATTGGCTGCCGGATTGCGACGAAGTGGGGCTCTCGAGCGGCTTCGAGCGGCGCTGGACCTTGAGGAGTTCCGCATCGAGTGGGCACCGGCGAGTGGAGAGATTCGTGTGACAGTGGGCCCGTACCCCGGTTCCTATCTCTACATGATCATCCCCCCCGTGCACTACACGGTGCGGCTCAAGCCGGCAGAAGTGGAGGCGCTGATCGTGTTCTTTGAGGAGTTCGGCCGCAGCTGAGTGACCCTCTGGACCCGCGACGGGCCAGTGCGCGTCTAGGACCGTGCTCGCCGGAGGGCTTAGTGGCACGCACCCGCGGGCCCCGATCGAACAACTAGCCTCAATCTTTCATCAAGCCCCGCAAACCCACGTCCCGGCCCTCAAAACGGCCGGTCCCAGACACCGTCCGCACACCGGCGCCGCCTCGGGGGCGCTCAGAACTGTTCGGGAGGATCGGACGATGGGTTCGGACCGCTGCAGGCGGATCCGCAGGTAGGCTGACGCCCGCCCCTCCTGCCCTTTCGTTTATGTGGCGGCCCCGTGCCCGAAAGACTATCCGGCAGGCAGCGCCTGCAGGCGCGCGAAGGCCCGGAGGAGCGCGTCCGCCCAGGGCCAGCTTCGCGGCAGACGTAAGGTGATGCGCCTCGCGTGGGAGACGATCCTCCCGGCGACGTGGAAGAGCCGGTAGCGCAGGCGTTTCGGCTCGCAACGTGCAAGCTCGCCGTCGAGGAGCAGGGCCTTGGTCCAGGCCACCAGATCGTAGCCGAGGAGCACGAGCTCCAGCCAGGCCGCGTTATGGGCAAAGGCGCGGAAGGGCAGATTGCGTAGCCCCGAGGCCTTGGCGCAACGGATGGAATCCTCGACTGCGGCCCGGGAGCGGTGGACCTGTTCCAGACGGGCGATACGGCGGCCTCTCTGATTGGTGATGAAGACCTGGAAGCGGTAGCCCTGCGCATCACTGAAGGAGAGTTGCGCTCCGGGGTGGGGCCGCTCACGGCGGCAGAGGGCGCGGGTGCCTCGGGGCCAGCCTGCAGCCTCAAGATCCAAGGTGAGCTCCGAGACCCAAGCCCCGTCGCGCGGCCCACCTTCCGCGCCAAGGGCCGGGACCCAGGCGGACTCCGGCACAGAAAGGATGGCCCTTCGCACCGGCTCGGTCAGGTCGAAACCCACCGAGAAGCAGAGGCCGGCCCCGACCACGGCGTCTATGAGGGCGTGCGTCGCCCCGCCCGAGTCCGCGCGTACGAGGGTTCCGGGGTTGACTGCGCCTGCAGGCAGCTGCAGAAGAGCGCGGGTCAAGACTTCGATGTGGTCTGAGGCGGTGTTCGAACCGGCGTTGCCGGGGCGCAGGACGCCGGCGAGCGCCTCACCGCTCGTGGCCTCGAAGCAGAGCAGCGGATGGAACCCGAAGCCGCGCTTGTAGGTGCCCGCCGCCCCTTCTTTTTCGGAGTGGGCGGTCACCAGGGTGGCGTCGATGTCCAGTATCATCCGCTTTGGCGGCTCGGCGAGCTCCCACACACGCCGACGCGCGGTTGCCCGAGCTTCGCGCACCTTCGCCAGGCGTTCCTCGTCGAGGGCCGCGATAAGACGCCAAGCGGTGGCGTCCGAGGCCACGGGGCCGAAGAGCACCTCTTGGTCGCGCAGCGCGCCGAGGTCGCAGAGGGCATCGCCACCGTCGGCCAGCATCACGGCCAGATCACGCGCGACTCCCCCCGGTCGGTGGCGCCCCCGGCGCCCGCGTAGGTCGGAGAGAGCCTCCACGAGAGCGCCGGTGAGTCCGATCCGATCGGCCACACCAACCAGGAGGGCCGTGCCCGCGCGTGAGGTCAAAGAGCCGCAATCGGCGCGGACTTTCATGAAGGCGTGCGGGGTAGTATTCTTCACCCTCACGGTGACCTCCTTGTGTTTGGGACTGCAGGCCTCTACAACCCGCATTATCCCTGCTCAGGAGGTCACTGTCATGTGTGGGCGGGCACTCTGGTGAGTGCTTGATGAAAGATTGAGGCTAGCGGGCGATCAGACTTAGCCCGAATCCACCGGTCCCCCTCCGAAACCCCCGTCCCACCAGCCCAGAAAGGCATCATTGGAGTTCGCGGTGGCCGCGTGACCGCTTCGTCCGGCCGGGAGCGCCAGGATCAAGACTGTCGCCGACCGCCGGGAGC
>JAHJSA010000054.1 GCA_018830645.1 Actinomycetota bacterium | reverse complement strand
CCGCCATTACCCCAAGGGTCTGAAGGTCTCAGACGCCGAACTCGCGGCTGTCAACCTCATTGGCCACGAGTTCCACCCCGACTGGAACTACACCATTATTCCGCGCGTTAAAGAATGACGGGCCCTTAGGGAATCGATCGAGCGACTCCTCGGCGACGCGTGAACGCGCGCAGCGGCGCGGCTGCCACAGGCGGCTACACGTCCGTCTCGAGTTGCCTGTCCTGGGGTCGGTCGAGTACCTCGCGGACCTTGCGCAGGAGCGCGTCCGGGGCGAACGGCTTCCCCAAGAAGTCGACGCCGACATCCAGGCGACCCTCGTGCACGATGGCGTTCTGGGTGTAGCCGGACATGAAGAGGACCTTGGGGGAGACGCCCTGTCTCGCGGTGATGGTGTCGGCCAGTGTCCGACCACTCATGCCGGGCAGGATCACGTCGGTGAGGAGCAGATGGACGAGCCCCCCGTGCTCCTCGTAGAGCTTGAGCGCTTCGGCGGGATCGCCTTCCTGCAGGACCGTGTAGCCCGCGGCTTCCAGGACCCGGACGGTGAGAGCCCGCACTGCGGGTTCGTCCTCCACCACCAGGATGGTCTCGTTCCCGCCGTCGACTCGCCCTTTCTGAGCGGAAGTGCCCTCCGGCGCCCAGTCGACGGACCCCCCCGCCCGGGGAAAGTAGAGCTTGAAGGTGGTCCCCTGGCCGGGCTCGCTGTAGACCCGGACGTTGCCCCCGCTCTGCTTCACGATGCCGTAGACGGTGGAAAGCCCGAGCCCCGTGCCCTTGCCCAGCTCCTTGGTGGTGAAGAAGGGTTCGAAGATGTAGGGGAGGACGTCGGGGTCGATACCGGTACCGGTATCGCTCACGGCCAACATCACGTGGGGCCCCGACTCCGCTTCGCTGTGGGTCGCCACGTAGTCGGGGCCGAGTTCCACGTTGGCCGTCTCCAAGGTGAGCTTCCCGCCATCGGGCATGGCGTCCCAGGCGTTCAAGGCCAGGTTCATGATCACCTGTTCGACTTGGCCCGGGTCGGCCTCCACCGGCCAGAGCGCCGGGTCTTCTCGGAAGACGAGGTCGGTGTCCTCTCCAATCAGGCGCGTGAGCAGGTCGGCCATGGACTGGACGACGACGCCCAGGTTGAAGACGTGGGGCTGCAGGGTCTGGCGGCGGGAGAAGGCCAGGAGTTGTCGGGTCAGGGCCGCCGCCCGGTCGGCCGAAGCGCGGATCCCCTCGACATCCCTCCGGCTCTCAGATCCCGGTTCCACCTCGGTCAAGAGAAGGTCGGCGTGGCCGATGATGGCCGTGAGCAGGTTGTTGAAGTCGTGGGCGACGCCGCCCGCCAGGCGGCCGACGGCTTCCATACGCTGGCTCTGGCGGAGCTGCTCTTCGGTCTCCCTGAGAGCCTGCTCGGCCTGCTTGCGCTCGGTGATGTCGCGCACCACGCTGACGACACTGGTGCGATCGCCCCGTGCATCACGAATTCCGGAAACGGAAATCTCCGTGGGAAAGACACTTCCATCTCGGCGACGCATTTCGTATTCAATATGAAAGACGCTGCCGCGATCCAGAACCTGAGACGATCGCTTGCCGAAGTCCTCAAACGTCGAGTGATCGACATGCAAGGACTCAGTCGTCTTGCCGACGACCTCCCTGGGGGAATAGCCGAACACGCGCGCGACTGCGTCATTGCACATCAAGACCCTGCGCGTGGCAGGCTCCACAACCAGCACCGCGTCCCCGAGAGAAGCAAACGTACTCTCGAGCCGTCGCCTAGCTTGTTGGGCTTCCGCCTGCGCCCGCTCGCGCTCGGTGACATCGCGCATCACGCCATTCATCCCAGTGACCCGGCCGGCCTCCATGATAACGGTGGATAGGGGGTATCCATCTAACCGGAGTTCGGGGACAATAACGAGGTGGATCACCCTCGTGCTGGCAGACATTACCCGAGGTCCGTGGGCGAGTTTCAGGCTTGGTTCCGGACCGATGCCGACTGCCTGGATTATCTGGACTG
>JAHJSA010000053.1 GCA_018830645.1 Actinomycetota bacterium | reverse complement strand
CAGTCCAGATAATCCAGGCAGTCGGCATCGGTCCGGAACCAAGCCTGAAACTCGCCCACGGACCTCGGGTAATGTCTGCCAGCACGAGGGTGATCCACCTCGTTATTGTCCCCGAACTCCGGTTAGATGGATACCCCCTATGCGCCTTATGCCGACATCGGCATAAGGCGCATCTCCTCCGCGACTTCACCGCCCACAGCCAGGGCCTGGCCGCCCAGAAGGAGTTCGGCCTGGCGGGGCTTGAGATCGCAGGACGGATGTTTGGGGTCTGGGAGGAGTTCCGGCGGGACGGTGACCGCGCCCGCCTGCTGGAGCAGATAGGCCCGCTGAAAGAGGAGCTTCGGGCGCTCCTTGCGCAGGCGGCCCGCAAGAGCGCGAAGACCAAGCACTACCGGATCTTCGCGAACAACCTACTCAAGCGTTGGCCGGCCCTGTGGACCTTCACCACCGTCCCCGGAGTCGAACCCACCAACAACCACGCCGAACGCGGTCTGCGCGGGGCGGTCATCTACCGCAGGCTCTCCTTCGGGAGCCGGTCCGATCAAGGGGAACGCACCATCGAGCGGCTACTCTCGGCCTCGGTCACCTGCCGCCTGCAGCGACGCTCGCTCTTTGCCTACCTCACCGACGTCTTCAGCGCCAAGATCCGGGGGGATCCCGTTCCCCTGCTCGCCTGATTTGCGCGGGGGGCTGAACGGTTACGAAGAGCGAGGCAGCCGCCACCGTCCGCGTGAACTCTTCATTCCTGTGCGGCGCGGGCGATTGGTGGGATCTCCAGATGCCAGGACCTCACCCATGCGGACTGCGGAGAGGACTGTCGGGCATCCGGCCGCCGCCATCGATTGCCACCGCCCTGAGATCGCGAGCCTGGAGCTCTGGCTCCAACGCCGGCCAATGGGGCAGAACGGGCTCTGGAGGAAGCCTGCATCGCCCGTTTGGCACCTTGCGTTCCGAGGGAGACACCCCCGCCGCACACGGCGACAGTGGACATATCTTCAAGAGTTGCACGCCCCCGGCTGCGCTGCGAGGCTGCCGACTCCGCCAGGAGTCCATCACTCGCTACACCCTCGAACAGCACTGCATGATCGAGGCCTGCTAGAACCCGAAGGAGGAGTGCGAGTGGCAGCACGTGTTCGCTGACTTCAGGGAAGCGCGCCGCGCGATCCGGGGTGGGATCCGCGGGTGCAACGACTGTTTCTGGAGCAGTTCTGGCGTGATCCGAGCAGTTCGCGGGATCGTCGTGGGTCCGTTGGAGGGTCCAGCCTTCAGTGAAGTCGGCCTTCAGTTTGTGGCGGATTATTGCTTGACCGACCTCGCAGCTTCTGCTACATTGGTGTCGCAGTATGCATGACGCATGTCTCACTATATGAACATCATCTAATAGCACCGCAAACCGCGGAGGCAGTTATGGGCGACCAGGAACACCAGAAAGTGACAGCGTACAAGATCAGCTCGCTGGAACGGGGTCTTCAGATTCTGGAGTTGCTCTCCGGGGAACCGGCGATGTCGGCCGCAGAGGTCGCACACAGGCTAGGTCTCAATCGAGCAACAGCTCACCGCTTTTTGGCCGCACTTCTTGGTCTGGGCTACCTCGGCAAGGACGCGAATGCCCGATATCGAGTCTCGACTCGTCTCTTCGAGCTGGGCATGAGGATGGCCAGCCGCAACGACCTAAGGACCGTCGCACATCCCCACCTACTCGCCCTCAGCCAGATTCATCGAGAAACGGTCAACTTGGGGCAGTTGGACGGAGGAGAGGTTGTCCATATCGACAAGGTGGACAGCGATGAAGTGCTCCGCGTTGACGTCCCGATCGGAAGCCGTGCGCCGGCGCACTGCGTGGCTTTGGGCAAGGCAATCCTCTCTGTCCGGAGTGACATCGCCTTGTCGAATCTACTTCTGCAACAGATGACCGACAACACGATTATCGATCATGGACTCCTCGCGCGGGAGCTCGAGTCCATTCGCGAACGAGGGTATGCCGTGGACAACGAGGAGTACCACTACGGATTGCGCTGCGTCGCCGTTCCGATAGTCGGAATCGGGGAGCGCGCGGAGTTCGCCATAAGTATCTCTGCCCCGAAGATGCGCATGAGCGATGAGCGTGTGGACACGATTCAGCAAGACCTGCGCGCCGCCTCCGCCAGCATAGCCGCCGAACTGCGGTCAGCGCAGTAGACGCCAGAAGGCTCCGGTCCCACACAACCTTCCGAGGAGTGAAAAGTATGCCGAAGCTCAACATTCAAGGTTTGCATGACATGAAGCTCAAAGGAGAAACGGCGGTGTGGGTGACGGCGTATGACTACCCCACCGCACAGTGCGCCGAAGCCGCAGGCGTCGACATGATTCTTGTCGGCGACTCCCTTGGGATGTGCGTCTACGGCTACGAAAGCACTATTCCCGTCAGCATGGAGCAGTGTCTCATGCACTGCGAAGCGGTCAGACGGGCTGCCCCCAATACGTTCTTGGTTGGCGATATGCCGTTTCTCTCGTACCAGGTGAGTATCCCCGATGCAGTGTTGAACTCGGGACGCTTCTTCAAGACCGCGGCGGTGGATGCCATCAAGCTCGAGGGCGGCAGGCGAGTGGTTCCACAGGTGCGGGCAATTACTGACGCGGGGATGGTGGTCTTCGGCCATATCGGGCTCACACCTCAGAGCAGCGGCCAGCTGGGAGGCTTCAAGGCTCAGGGCCGTACCGCCGGAGCGGCATATGCGCTCATTGAAGATGCGGTGGCGCTAGAGGAGGCCGGCATTCTGGCGTTGCTGGTCGAGGCAGTCCCCCCCGAAGTTTGTGGCCAGATCCGTTCGACCCTCAGCATTCCTGTTTACAGCATTGGCGCAGGGGCTGACGCCGACGGCCAACTGATGATAGGCAGCGATGTTCTCGGAGTCTTCCAGGCATTTACACCGAAGTTCGTCAAGCGTTTCGCGGATATCTCCGGAACCGCCACGGGAGCGTTCAAGGCGTACGGCGAGGAAGTACGAAGAGGCGTGTTCCCCACGGCTGATCACGCGTACACGATGGTCGCCGGCGAGGAAGAGAAGTTTCTTGCACTGCTGAAGCGCGAGCGAGAAGGGCGGTGACATGAGTCAAGACGGTCGTATTGCCGACGACACCGGCACACCGGACGTGCAGCAATACCTACGGCGAGAGGGTGGAGCGGCCGCGGAATTGGGGGAGGGCGTAGCCTCGTCTCCCCTGCGTTTCGAGGGTGGCGCTCACTATCGCATCGAGATCGCTGGCATTGAAACCGTGAGCAATCTAGAAGCGATGATCGACGAAGCGGACAGAAGATCGGTTGTCATCCATCGCGTCATCGCTATGGTGGGAGGCTCGGCGCTGGTCGACAAGGCCGAATTGTCTGCCTTCGCCGACATCGCTCGTAGCCGTGAGATGGAGGTCATGCTCAATCCGGCGGCATTCCGCGCCTGGGACGGCGGTCGCCAGTATGCCACGAGCGAAGGCTACGTGTCCGGCATGCGGTTGCGTGGGCCCAACGCCATCTTCTACGTCCTCAAGGAGATAGAGCGTTGCCTCGACCTCGGTTTCCGAGGCTTCCTAGTCACGGACGAATCGTTGTTGATGGTCCTCGCCCGCATGCGGCGAGACAACGTACTTCCCGCAGACATGAAGCTCAAGGTGTCCGTCTTCGCTGGTCACGGCAGTCCTGCCGGTGCGCGGCTGCTGGAAGAGTTGGGAGCAAACAGCTTCAATCCGCTGGCTGATCTTTCCCTGCCGATGCTCGGGGCTATCCGCCAGGCTGTTCAGATTCCTCTTGACGTCTACCTCTGCATCGTCGACTCCATGGGCGGGATGCACCGATTCCACGAGGCAAGCGAGATCGCTCGGGTGTGTGCCCCCGTCTACTTCAAGATCGAACCCGGTCGTTCCGAGGCTGAGCTCTACAACACTTGGGCAGACGACGCTGTTCTCGACAGGCTTGCCCGTAAGAAAGTGCAACTTGCGCAAATCGCCAACGAATGGGTGGAGCGACTGGGCACCGACGTGCATAGCAACGAGCATAGAAGCGATCTCGCCATCCCAAGATGACAGGGGGAACTGGGATGAGCACACCTCTACCGGTTGAATCGAGACAGACCAGCAACGTCTTCCATGGCGCACTGGAAACCCTCGAGACTGCCGCTGCCGTCGGCAAGATACGGCCGTCCGTAGTTCAGCTCCTGACTTCGCCTCGCAGAATCCTTGAAATGAGACTGCCCATCACGATGGACGATGGCACTCTTCGAGTGTTCACGGCCTATCGAGTTCACTATTGCGACGCGCTTGGCCCTGCCCGAGACGGCACGCGTATCCGGGCTGGTCTCGGTATCGACGAGCTCAAGGCCCTTGCGCTTTTCATGACCATCAAGCATGCAGTCGCGCACCTTCCCGCAGGAGGAGCGAAGGGTGGCATCGTCGCGGACCCGGACCAGCTCAGCCGGGGTGAGCTGGAGCGACTCTGCCGTTCGTTCATACGCCACCTGGAGCCGAAGGGGCCGTGGGCTGACGTGCCCGGCGCAGACATCGGCACGAGCGCCGTGACGATGGGCTGGATGCTAGACGAGTATGAGCAGATCATGGGGCTGCACTCCCCTGCCGCCATCAACGACAAGCCCCCTATTCTGGGAGGTTCGCTGGGCGGGGCAGAAGCGACCGGCCGGGGAGTCTTCTTGACGATCCTCGCGATGGCCAACCGAATGGGTCTTGATGTATCGACAAGTTCCGCTGCCGTCCAGGGCTTCGGCCAGGTGGGCGGCACAGTCGCTCGACTGCTGCACCAGACTGGGTGCAGAGTGGTTGCGGTCTCCGACATTCACGGTGGAGTATGGAGCGACGCCGGGTTGGATATTGGTGCCCTCGAATCGCATGCGCGAGACGGCGGAAGATTGGTCGAGTTCACTGGGGCCAAGCGCGTGTCAAACGATGATGTGCTTGTGAGTGAATGCGAGATCCTCATCCCGGCAGCAGTCCAGTCCGTCGTGCACAGGAAGAACGCCAAAGATGTGCGCGCAATCCTTATCGCGGAGGGCGCCAATGGTCCCGTTACCCCCGAGGCCGAGCGCGAGCTTCTCGATAGGGGGGTCACCATCATTCCTGATGTTGTGGCCAACTGCGGGAGTGCCATCGTCTGCCAATTCGAGCGTGCACAGGGTCTGACCGGAAGCCGATGGTCCCTCGGGAAAGTGAATCGCAGGCTCGAGAGGGCGATTGTGGGCTGCCTAGAAGAGACAGCGTCGGCCGCGGGGGAGATGCAGACCCGCTCTCTACGCCACGCTGCTTGGGCCAACGCGCTCAAACGGATAGAGGAAGCCATGCTGTTCCGCGGGTGGATCTAGCTCACACTTCGAACGACCGGCAAATCGCAAAGCACGCAAACCAAGGGAGGCGCAGATGGCTAGGGTACTGGCTGCTTTGGCTAGCAAGCGACGAAAGGGATGGACGAGCCAGCTGATGGCTGCAGCCCGCGAGGGAATCGAGAGCGTTCCAGGAGTCGAAGTCGAAACCCTCAATCTCCACGACTACAACTTCAAGGTCTGCAACGCATGTTTCAACTGCATCAGATCCGATGCTCACCTGTGCACTAAGAAGGACGATATGGGTGGCAGCGGAGAGCTCTTTGCGAAGCTGCTCTCCACCAATGGGTTGCTCATCGCCGACCCGGTCTTTCTGTGGGGTTCGAGTGCCCTTGTCCACACTTTCATCGAGCGAATGTACCCCTTCATCTGGAGCGGCGTGGGCAACGGAATGCCGTTCGCTTCCATATCCTGCGCCAGCAACTCTGGCTTCCAACATCAGGCGAGCAAGGAGATTGCGAAACAGGTCTTCAACTTCGGCTTCAGCTACATCGGATGCGTGCCCGCACACGTAAGCTACCTCGAGGCAGCCGTAGAACGAGCGCGTGCGCTCGGTGCCGTACTTGGTGCTGCCGCCAAAGCAGACATGGAGCGAGGCAGAACGAAACTGGCGGACCGGGACAAGTTCGCAATGTATGCAGAGCCCTGGGATGCTGCCAGCGACTACTTCGCGAACTTGACGAATGGCGACGGTGACTATGCCTCCTCAATGACACACACCGCCCTCGCGCAAGGCGCATTCAAGAAGGAGCGGGCTTTGGTGGCTCTGACCAAGGCAGATGAGCTGCTGGAATCTAGCTTCGAGAACATGCAACGAGGCGACAGAGACACTGCCATCGACCTACTGAGTGACGGTAGTGCACTGTGGACCGAAGCCACTTGGCGCGAGTTTCTAGAGGAGGAGGTGATCGGCGTCGAGAAACCCAAAGCATACAGACCAGTAGAAGACCTTCTCTAACGAGCAGGGGGACAATGCGATGGCAGCAGAAAAGAACGTCCATATGACGGGGATCGGCGAAGCCGCCCGATCCAAAGTGCCTATGAATCGAAGGCTGGGATTCTGGACTAACTCGGCCGTACTCGCAGGGTTTGTGATCGTCATTTCGAGCCTGCTCGTCGGCGGCATCGTCGGCGCCAACTTCCCTCCAAGGCAGGCCGTGTGGCTGATTCTCTTCGCCGCGTTGAGCAACAGCTTCGTCGCCATATTCATTTGTGGCATCGCGGCCCGTACCGGCTATTCAAGCGCCTTGATCTATCGGTTCGCCTATGGCAGCAAGGGAAGCATCCTTCCTAACTTGGTGATGGCATTGACGGGCGTTGGCTGGTTCGCCGTCATCGTCAACATCACCCGCGACGCGTTCGTTGACCTGGTGGGCATCCCAGTTGACAGCATCGGCAACTGGATATCCATGGTGGTCATCAGTGCGCTGTTTGTTGTACCAGCGTACAAGTCGATCCGGTGGATCGGCTACGTGAGCTGGGTGGCCGTTCCCGCGCTCCTCGTCGTTCTGGTGGTGGTCCTGTGGAAGACCGTCGGTGATGCGGGCGGAGTCTCACCGCTCTTTGCACTGACGAAGGGATCGGGCATGGGTATCCTCACCGGTATGACCATCGCTGCGGGCGGATGGCTGCAGGGCGCCACAGTCTCGGCTGACTTCGCTCGGTTCTTCAAGAACGCCCGCGCATCCACGGGTGGGGTCCTCTTGACGTTCGGGGTCTTGGTGTTTATACAGTTTGCGGGCGGGGCGTTCGGGGCCGCTGTCACAGGTGAGTGGAATATCTTCTTGATTGTTAGCTCGTTCGGTCTCGTCTCCGTGACATTCATAGCGCTGTTCCTCGGCGCTTGGTCCACGGGACAGGCGATCATGTACGGTGCATCTCTGCAAACGGCTGCGCCGCCGATACCAATGTGGAAGGACCAGGAGACTACGCGTCGCGCTGCAGTCATCATTCTCTGGGTTGCCGCCGTCGTCGCCGGATCACTGGGGATCGAGACGGTGATGAACTGGTGGCTGACCCTGCTAGCAACCGTCATCGCTCCAATCGCGACCACGGTTATCCTCGACTACTGGGCCTTCCCATCCAGGCAGAAGATGTACGAGTCTGGTAGGTCGCCTGATACCCTCGTCAATCCAGCTGCGCTCGTGACCTGGATTGTGGGCTTCTTGGTCGGCTACTACTCAGGCAAGCAGAACTTCGGCGTCGCCGTCATCAACGGCATGATTGCCTCGGCCATCGTCTACTACCCGTGGATGTACCTGACAGTGTCCCGCTCCCAGAGGGCGGAGCAGACGTTGCAGGGCCGGCAGGAAACGAAGGCCGTGGTTCTAGAGGGAGGTCAGAGCGAATGAATGGCTGGGCCGCATTGGCGCTCTTGTTTGAAGCGGCGCTCGTTGCCGTGGCTGTGCTCGCCGTCCTTTCGGTCGAACGAAGGCGGCCAACGAGTTCCGTCTCGCCTGAGACGGAGGATGAGGTAGGGCTGGCTGTCTAGGCCCATCTGCCGGGGGTGGGGGCAACCCTCACCCCCGGCGTTGTCAACCTCTGGAGGCACGGTGGAATGAATCGAGTGCTGGAACTCGCTTCGGAGTTGATCCGATACGATACACGGAACCCGCCGGGAGCCGAAGAAGCTGTCACGAGGTACTTGGGCTTGGTCCTCAGCGAGGCCCAGCTACAGACCGAGTTCTTCCAAATCGCCCCCGGGCGTCTCGGGCTTGTGGGTAGACTCGACGGGGGAATCGACAAGGTACTCGCCTTCAACGGTCACACTGACGTGGTGCCCCCGGGCGCGGGATGGACTGTAGATCCGTTTGAACCAACGATCACGGAGGGCCGCCTCTACGGTCGCGGTGCGTGTGACATGAAGGGCGGCATTGCCGCCATGGTGGCGGCAATTGAACGGCTAGCTCGTATAGAGAAGGCCAGGCGGCCGCACATAGAGATCCACCTTGTCCCCGACGAAGAAGATGGGGGCGCCGGTGCCCTTCAGCTGGTCACTCGTGGACTGGCGCACGTCCACGGGGCAGTCTTCGGTGAGCCCACCGGTTTGCAGGTTCACATTGCCGAGAAGGGGGCGGCTTGGTTGACTGCGACTTGTGTGGGGCGGGCCGCCCATGCCAGCGTGCCGCACCGGGGCGAGAGCGCAATCTCCAAGGCCGCTCGCCTGATAGTTCGGCTCGACGAGCGTGTCCCCGGCCTGCTCGCCTCGAAGGTGCACCCGCTCGTCGGCGGGTCTACCCTGAGCGTTGGCACTATCTCAGGGGGTACCCGGGTAAACATTGTGCCCGACCATTGCGAGATGACGCTCGACCGTCGCCTCATCCCCGGGGAAGATCACGAGGCCGCGATCAGCGAACTGCAGGCCGTCGCAGGGGATCTTGCCCACATCGAGTTGTTTCATCTGGAAGAACCGGCCGAGACTGACGAACACGAGCCGCTCGTGCTCGCGGCGCAGGATGCGGTAGAGGCTACCTACGGGGAGCGCCGAGCGCTCGGGGGCTTCATGGCTTCAACTGACGCCCGCTTCTACATCAACCAGGGCCACATCCCATCCATCATTCTCGGTCCCGGAGACCTTGAGCGTGCCCACCAGGCGAATGAGTACGTCGAGGTAGAAGAGCTGGAGAGGTCGGTAGAGGTGTACGTGAACACTGCGCTCTTCTACGGAAAACACGTTCAGGAGTGCAACCCATGATTATCGACGCTCACGCCCACATTGACGAAGTGCCGGCACTTGACTGGATCGATCCTCCAGAGAAGCTGATGCCGCTGTTGGACATCGCAGGCATCGACATGGCCGTCGTCTCAACCTACGCCAACATGCCCGGGTTCAACGACGGCGCGATGGAGTACGTGTACGACGCATGCCTGCGGTACCCGCGCCTGATTCCTTACATTCGCCTTGATCCCTGGTACGGAGATCGTGCACTTGACGTGATGCGGACGGCCGTAGAGCAGTACGGGTTCAAGGGAGTGAAGCTTCACCCGGTCCACTACACGCTGCATCCCTACGGCGAGCAGACGGTCTCCATCCTGAAACTGGCACATGAGTATGACATCCCCGTGTTGTTCCATTGCTCTGATGAAGAGATGAGCCTACCCCTACAAATAGCGCTGGCTGTGAAGCAATCGCCGGAGACGATTGTGATCTGCGCGCACATGGGCGGCTTCTTCCACAACGAGGACGTCGTCAGGCTCATGTGCGAAAACGAGAATGTGTTCGTTGACACCTCCGAGTTTCCTTATCCTGCCTATATCAAGAAGGCAGTCAATCTGGTTGGAGCGGAGCGAGTCTTGTTTGGAACGGATCTCCCCACAACAAACGTCTTCGTCGAGATGGAGAAGGTCAGGTTGGCCGGCCTTACCGATTCGGAGGAACAGGCAGTTTTCGGCGGGAACATCGCCCGCATCCTGAAACTGAAAGAGGCAGCACGATGATCATAGACGGGCACGTTCACATGGGTGTGGGACTCTACGGGAGGAGCGTCACGGCCGAAACTGCTATCAGCCGCATGGACGCCTCTGGCATAGAGGCGTGCATTGCTTTTCCTGCCAAACCCCGGACCTACTCCCTCGCGGAGGCGAACTCCAACGTCGCCGCCGCCCAGTTGAAATACGCAGGTCGTATCTTCGGTCTGGCCAGGGTAGATCCTTGGCAGGGAGACGCCGCCATTGTCGAGCTAGAGAGAGCCTGCGATGAACTGAGTCTCAAGGGTATAGCTCTTGATCCATCCGAGGAGAACTTCCAGATCAACAGCCGGCTGGTCGATCCCATAATCCAGTTCGCCCTTGAGATGGATCTTCCGGTAGTTGTGGAGGGCGGATACCCACATGTTTCGCACCCACTTCAGATAGCAGACTTGGCCGCCCGGTTTCCGGACGTGACCTTCGTGATGACCCACGGGGGGGAGTTGGACCTGAGCGGGTTCACGCGACGCGATGCTCACACGGCCATGTGCCTATGCCCCAACCTCGTCATGGGAACATCAGGGCTGTGCAGTCACGAGAGATTGGTGAGCACGGTCGATCAGTTAGGGGCGGAGCGAGTGATGTTCGAGAGCCATCTGCCCGTCATGGACGAACGTCTCGAGCTCTTGCGCGTCACGAAAGCCGCGATCTCCGATGCAGCGAGAGAGTTGGCTTTGGGAGGCAATGCCCGCAGGGTCTTCCTCTGAGTGCGTCGTTCGGACTGCCCATCCCGGGCTTCTCTTCAACCTCGCGCCAACCCTGACCACGCAAACGTAGTTAGAGGTGGCCGGGTTCGTCTGAACAGCTTCATGAGGTTCTTAGGTGATGACCTGTCCGTCATGCAGCTGTTCGTTCCGTCTGTAGTGTAGACCAGTAGACCTCATCAGGGGTCCTCTCTTCGAGCCCTTGGTGCCGACGCCGCCGGTTGTAGAAGTCGAAGTAGGCGCCGAGTTCCCGGCGGGCCTCAGGGATCGTCTCGTATCCCTTCAGGTACACCTCCTCGTATTTGACGCTTCTCCAGAGCCGCTCGATGAAGACGTTGTCCATCCAACGGCCCCGTCCGTCCATGCTGATACTGACACCGCGGGAGGTAAGCCCGAATCCACCGGTCCCCCTCCGAAACCCCCGTCCCACCAGCCCAGAAAGGCATCATTGGAGTTCGCGGTGGCCGCGTGACCGCTTCCTCCGGCCGGGAGCGCCAGGATCAAGT
>JAHJSA010000010.1 GCA_018830645.1 Actinomycetota bacterium | reverse complement strand
CTCAGGCTGGGTGAGCGTCGGCATCGACGCCGATACCGCCGAGTTCGCGGTTGCCGCGATTCGCAGCTGGTGGGAGCACCTGGGCCAAGAGCGCTACCCCGACGCCACGACCCTGACCATCACCGCCGACTGCGGCGGCTCCAACGGTAATCGCCTGCGCCTCTGGAAGACCGAGCTGCAACAGCTCGCCGACGAGACCAACCTCGCCATCAGGGTCTGCCACTTCCCGCCCGGCACCTCGAAGTGGAACAAGATCGAGCACCGCCTGTTCAGCTTCATCACGCGCAACTGGCGCGGGCAGCCGCTCGTCTCACGCCGGGCGATCGTGTCGCTGATCGGCGCCACCACCTCGAGCGCCGGGCTGAAGGTCTACGCCCGCCTCGACGAGCGCTCCTACCAGCGCGGCCTCAAGGTCTCAGACGCGCAGCTGGCGGCGGTCAACCTCATCCGGGATGAGTTCCACCCCGAATGGAACTACGTGATCCGTCCCAGCGACCGCTCAGTTGTTGTTTGACGCTTCCTAAGCGACCGGAATCCGGGAACGTCCCCAACGACTTGGTGCGATCGAGCAACCGCTCAAGCCACTGGAGCGCAGCGGCCGGATTGTCATCAGAGATGTAGGCCACCGCGTCGTCGACTTGCTCATCCGCCAACGGCGACCATGTTACCTTCACTTCAGGTACCGCTCCCGCAGACGCTTCTCGACTACCTCATGAGGGATGCCCATGCCTGCATCCAACTGTGCCTCCGCAGTGCGGATATCGCGGATTACCGCAACCTCTTCGATGAGGGCCTCATATACGTCAACATTGAGGAGAACCGCGGCGCTCCGACCGTGCTGTGTGAGAATGACGGGACGCTTGGTCCTCTGCACCTGTTCGAGGACGGCCGAGGTGTGAGACCGGAATTCGGTGACGGGCCGGACATCGACCGAGGGGCGCAGCAGCGCCATGGCGGGCCTCCGTTTCGATACGCGATTCCGTACAGTACGTACAGTATAGCGTATGGCGGCAACGAGTGCTGGGCGATTTGGCCCTAGGAATCAGGTCACACACCTCATTCAGCCGAGGGAACGAACTCCGAGACGACCCCGGCTACAGGGCTATCAGCCGCTCCAACCTCTGCAACACGGCTGCAGTGCTGTCGGACGGCAGCTTGCAGAGAAACTCCGCGCCGCGCGCCGTCCAGTCAAGGCTCTTTGCCTGATCCGACAGCACGACTCCCTGCACGGGAAGCCCATCCGGAATCGCGACCTCGAACGGATAGCCCTTCACCTGACTGGTGATCGGACACAGGATGGCGAGGCCGACCTTGCCATTGTAGGAGCCGGGCGAGATTACCAGGGCGGGCCGACGGCCTGACTGCTCGTGTCCGACGCTCGGGTTCATCGTGATCCAGACAACGTCGCCGCGTTCCGGGGTCCACGGCATCCCTACCAGGCCTCCGCACCCTGCGCCGGACCGGTGTCCACCTCACCATGGAGGTTGGCATCGGTGACGCCATCGAGTAGCTCATCGAGGGTAGGTGCCCACGCGGAGGAGGGCTGCAGAAGAAGGCCCCCTTTGACCAGACGCATCTCCACCGCGGAGTCGTCCTTCAGACCGACCTCCTCCGCGAACGACTTGGGGATTCTGACAGCGAGGCTGTTTCCCCATCTCTGGACCTTCGTCTTCATGACGATCTCCCGGGCAGTGGTATCTACAATGAGGATACCACGCGGGCCGAGGCGTCTGCACTCAATACGGGCATATAGGGAGGCGATTGCCTCGCGCTTGTCTGAATGCCGTTGTTATCCGCTGACCCCGTTCTCCGGTGGATTGACAAGCTGCGCTCCGTGCCACACCGCGACGATCCACACCGCGTCGACCCTCACCTGATAGAAGAACCGATAGGACGCGACGATGAGCTCGCGGAATGGTAGCGCGGGGTACTCCGGCACGGCGCGGCCGGACTCAGGGAAGGTGCCCAGCCTCGACAGCGCCCGCAACGCCTTGTCCTTGAAGGCGACGGCCGCCGCGGGGCTGTCCGCGCCGATGTGGGCGACGACGGCGAGGAACTCAGCGTCTGCCGCCGGCGCGAACCGGACGGGAAGGGTCACATCCGGCCCAAGAGGTCGTCCGCGTCAGCCATCACCGCATCCAGGTCGCGCCCGACTCCAGCCTCGATTTCTGCCGCACCGCGCGCAAGGAGTTGAAGAATCTCGTGCTGGCGTTGCGTGCGCTCATAGGTCTGAACGTCCACCATGACCGCAGCCGGTCGGCCCCGTTGGGTGATGAACACCGGCTCACGCGAGAGCGCCGCCCGCTTGATGACGCCCGCGGCATCCTGGCGTAAGTCCGAGATGGGGATGATGGTGGGGAATCCGCTCATGTATGGTACCTCCTAGAGTACTGCCTATGATACCACCAACGGAAACTGATGGGCGCGGCGGCCGCGTCGTCGTGCGCGAGAACGTTGCGAAAACCGACGATCATGTGCGCGTGTGAGATCCCATCGACGACGGCGGGGGCGACCCGGCCGACCTCAGTACCAAGCAATTCGCGCAGCTCATCAAGCATGTCGAAGTACGCGTGGGCCGTCGAGTGCCCGCCCATGGGCCCGAACTCCACGAGGAAATCGACGTCGCTCTTGCCAGAACGGTAATCCCTGCGCGGTGCGAAGGTCGCCGCCGTTCGAAACACGTGAGCAGCCTACAGCCTGCTTTGCCAGTAGAACGGCCGGCGGCTATGGTGTGCGATCGCCGAAACGAAGATCCCGCCGCCGCGCACAGAGTCGTAGAAGTCCGCAGCCTCGCGCATCTCACGCTTGGCATCCGGGTGGAAGCCGACTCGGGAGATCACTTCCGAGCGGACCGCAACTCTGCAAAGACCTCATCCATGGGGATGGGCTGCACCTTGCCCGAAGCCATCTCCTCGTCGCGTCGGACGGCCTCTTCGAGCCACAATCGCTCAACCTCTGCCTCCGAGAGATCATCAAGGCTCACGAGCAGGTCGCGGGCAAGGCTCGCCCTCGTCGAGGGATCGAGCTGAAGCGCTTCGCGCTTGAGTTCATCGATAGTCATGGCAGCTCACCTCACCGTCATCTTGCTGGTGATCCAATCATACGCCTGATGCCGAAGCGCTGACCACGGCGGCTGGGTCGGCGTATACGGCCGCGAGAAGCTCAACGGGATCGAATACGGGAAGCACCGACCGCGCGAAGTCCTTGCCATTGCGAGTCACGATCGCCGCCGCGCCGACGTTGCAGGCCGCCTCATGCAGGACGGCATCCTCGAAGTCTAGGAAGTCCAGGTCGAGTGCGCCCTGAAGCACTCCCCGGTCCACACAGGCCACATCGAAGATCGCGAGTAGCCTGCGCAGGTAGTCCGTGGCCGCCGATGTCCCAACCACCTTGGATGCAAGGTAGTGGATGGTCGTGGCCGTTGTCGAGCAGATGATCCCGTCGATCCTTCCCGTGTCAACCAGATTCAGCAGCCGCTCCGCGTTGTCTGCATGAGGTTCACGCTCCAACAAGTGGTCGAGTACAACGTTGGTGTCGAACAGCACCTTCACCGGTACTTCTCCTCGAGGTGACGGTGGTAGTCGCTCTCATCCAAACCGGAGCCGGCGAGTACGCCGCGAAGCGAGCGGACGCGGGGCGTGATATCGACGTCCCTGTCCTGAGCGTCGATCAAGGCGAAGAAGTCGGCGACCAGCTGCGAGACCGACTTGCCGGACTCCGCTGAGTGGCGTTTGGCGCTTGCGATGAGCCTGTCATCGAGCCGCAGGGTGAGCTTGGTGTTCATGCGAGACCTCCTGACGTACAATTGTTACCACAATATACGTCAGGGATTGGTCGGCTACAAGCGGCGCAGGTAGTGTCGACCCGCGCCACTTGGCGGGCACTTAAGCCCAGTGCCCACTTGGGCCTCAGCACTTCTCGCATCTTGCGCATAGACGGTCTCTCCGCCGGCATCCTCTCCTCCTCCTCGACATTCGAGGAGGAAGGGTGCCGGCCACTCAGGGACTACCTAGCGTCGATGGGCTCCGGCGTCTTAATTCCGAGGGAACCCGGCCACCTGTTCCGAAGAGAGGCGAAAAAGTGGCCGCCTTCCGGTCGGAATGGGTGGCCGCTTTGCCTCGGAATGGGTGGCCGCCTTCGATTGGAATGGGTGGCCGGTTTGGCTCGGTATATGCAACGGTCCCCACGTCAGGCGACTTGGATCGTCCGGACGTCTACGAACTCGGACTCAAAGACCGGCTTCCCATCTTCGAGGAGCATCTCTATGACCTCGCGCAGGTTCTGCTGAAGTTCGTCGAAGCCACCGCCCTGATTATGGGCACCGGGCCACCCCGGAACGTAGCCGACGAACAGATTCGTCTCGGGGTCCCGCTCAACGACGAACTGGAACGATCTCACTGCTGTCCGCCTCCTTGTCCCATGAACGATGACCTGCGCGGAATGAGGCGCGGATTCGAGCGGCCGGAGCTGAGCGATCTCCTCTGCCTTTTCGGAGCGGAGTGCATGCCAGAGATCCCGAGCCTCTGGAGGTCAATCTACGTGGTGGCTCCACCGCTGCGGGCGAGTCCTCACTCGGAGGACGGGATAACGCCCAGCCGCTCAGCCGCGCCGTGTAGCAGGACCGGGCGACCGGTCTATTGGAGAAACGCCCCGAGGCGCTGCAACAGACGCCCGTGACGGTCGGGAGAGATTGCGCCGATCACCCCCAGCAGAGCCTCCGACGGCAGGACGGCAAGGAAACCAAGGCGGATGAGAGAAGGCGCCTTGAGTCCGCTGCCGGCAAAATCTGAATGCGACGGCTCGATAACGTCGTCGAAGCCGACGACCTCATGGAAGAGGCGTAAGCACGACATCGCCCTCAGTCACGACCTGAGATCGGCGACGGTGTACTCCGGCTCCTCGTCGCCATAGGCTCGTGCAAGGCTCTGAGCGCTGAGGGCCGCCCAACTCGCCCGTTCCCGTTCGCGATCATGTTCGGACGGAGCGGGCGCGAGCACAGTGACCGTCAAAGGAGCATTCGTCGGAAGCTCGAACGGTTCGTCGAGCACGATGTGCTCGCCGTCGTAGTGTGCTCTGAGAGTCAAGGTAATCATGAACGTAGGATACTCCTCGTCGTAGCGCCGAGCAAACGCGCAGTGATGGCGCCGGCAGTTGCCAGCGCATCGTAGGCGCGCGACCGGCGCAGGCAGGTATCGATGGCTTTCGGCGTCGTCACACCAGCTGCACGGTATGGCTCATGCGAACCCTCCCGCGTCTCCCCCGAAAGAATTCGGGGAGCCTCTGAGGGCTCCCTGGGGCAAAAATCGCGGACGGATTAGCTGAACTGTACTCAGGCGACCGCCGCGGGAATCAATGCCGGTATTCTACCCCCGTGTGACAGCAAGTCAAGTCACGTGGGTGTGTGAGCGCAAACCCCGCGCGTGGGTGTGTGAGCGCAAACCCCGGTTGCGCGAGCACGCCAAGCGGTGGCGGCCTCGAAGTCCTGATCGCGCACCGGCTAACAAGGCCAGAAACGCCCATCATGCCTCGGGATAGTCGCTGACGTGCCTGACGCCGATCTCGCCCGCAGGTTGCGAACCTCGCTGGACCAGGAGCCGCACCTCCTCCCCGAGCGCATGCTTCCGGATCGCGACCTGGATGTCGCGCACGGAGCGGACTTCTTGGCCGTCGACGGCAAGGAGTCTGTCTCCGCCGCGCACACCGGCCCGCGCCAATTCACTCTCGGGCTTCGGAGGCTGGAGAGCGAAGCCGGGCAGCTCCGATTCAGCGGCGAGCGCCTCACGCCAGGTCTCCACCAGAGTCTGCGTCCCGAAAGAGACACACCCGCAGACTCCCAGCCCGCACATGGGGCAGATGCAGGAGCACTGAAGCCCGTCCTGGGCCAACTCCCAGGCTACAGCGGCGGGCAGGAGACGGTAGAGCGTCGACGCCGCATCAACGTAGACCTCCACGTGCTCCGGTGCGATCTCCCGGAGAGCGGGCTCGTAGAGACGTAGCGCCATCTCGTACAGCATCGCGTAGCTGATCGCGCCGTGATTGAAGGCGACGCAGACGCCGCGCAACGCCGCCGAGACCCCGGCGGCGGGAATGAACGGCAGGCCGCCTTGTGTCGCGGCCCCCGCCTCGGCGCCACCGATGCCCTCAAGGTAGCTCGCCAGTCGTTCCCGCTGGGCATGCACCGTCGGCCGGAAGCGCTCGAGGGTAGCCAGGCCTTCGGGATACGCGCGAACCACTTCTCGCTCCCCCTCGAGCCTCGCCTCAAGATCGCTCTCGAAGGCGATGAGTTCCGTTACGGCAGTGCGTAGGGCCTGTAGTCTCACATCGACTGTCATCGCCGAACCTCCCTGTGGCTGGGCCGGGCTTAGAGTCTAACGTCGGGCGGAAAGGTGCGGTGCACCCACGCGCAGCTTTACTGCCGAGGATACCTCACGAGGGCGCACCATCCACTCAATGCGCTAGTTAGGTACGCTTGCGGATAGAATGGCATGAGTGGGGCGCAGTGTACGGCTGTTGGGAGGGATACTTGGAAGGTCATGTCTTGAGGAAGTTCCTGTATCTGGATTCCAAGCTTCTCGACGACTACCTCGCCGGGATGCAGGATGTTGTGGTGGACGAGGTAGTCACCGAGACGACCCAGTCCAGCGGCGGACTCGAAGCGGGTGCCGGAGCAGCTGGCGTGAAAGCCGGTGGCAAGAAAGAACGTTCACGGGCCACCGAAGTCCGACGAGAAGTCAAGGCGACCGACGCGATGAAGTTCCAGCGGCTGTATTCGACGCTCGAGGGTCAAGAAGGCTTCACGTACTGGGAGGCCATGAGCGATGACGACTGGAGCAGATTGAGCAGGAACCAGCTCATCGAGGCGGAGGTCGAGCTCACTCAGTCGACGATCGGATCAATCGCGGGCAAACTCGACGGCCTCATGGGTCTCATGCAAGTTATCGCTCCGGAAGAGGTCGACTCTGACACAGCGGAGGCGGTGGCTGGATTGGGCTTGCTGGGCCAGCTAGAGGCCAGCCGCGGAATCCCGTTGAAGATGGAGCTTGTCGCCTCCAAGAAGTTCAAGTTCATCGCGCATCTGAACCCGGATGCCCTACGCATTTCGCGCGACGAGCTATCTGGTGAGGCAACCCTGTTCGCGAAGATACGGCGGAAGCTCGCGCAATCTGAAACCATGGACCTCTTCGACTTGTTGGGCGGACTGGATGGTCTCGCACTCAATCGTGACCAGAAGCGCGCGCTGAAGAAGAAGGCTATTCCGGCGGAATTGCGGAACCCGGTCCGAGCTCCCGCTGCAATCGTCGTCCCAATCGCGATCTACCTCTAGGCACTAGCCATAGCCATAACTAACGGGTTTGGGGATGAGCACCGAGCGAAGCGAGTCTGCTCGATCCCCTGATTAGCACCTCTCCTCCACAAATATGCCCACATCGGGGAACCGGCGCCAGAGGTGGTTCGGCTCCTCGCCTCGGCAGAACGGTCGCGCGCTTGGATCAGTCCGGCCAAGCTGTGATTGACATCGCATCTACACAACGATATTGTTGTGTCATGATACCTGCGCGGGTAGACATCGGGGCACCTTGGAAGGTGCTGCCGTGCGGCTTGCATCAGGCGACCCTCAACGAGGTCGAGGCCACGTTTGGTGACGGCGCACACAGGAGAAGTCTTTGCGACGGGCTTCGAAGAGGATGCGAGGCCCTCCGCCTCGCAGGCTGTCGCGTCGTCTATTTGGACGGAAGCTACGTGACAGAGAAGCCGTCCCCCGGCGACTTTGACGCATGCTGGGATCCAGCGGGCGTCGATCTAGGCAGATTGGACCCCGTGTTAATGGACTTCAGTAACAAACGGAGGAACCAGAGGCTGAAGTATGGCGGCGAGTTCTTCCCGGCGACTGTTCTCGCGGATGGTACGCGCACCTTCCTCGAGTACTTCCAAGTCGAGAAGAACACGGGATTGGCCAAGGGCCTCATTGTCGTCCGGCTCTAGCAGCGCGAAGGGAGGCTAGCGGGATGATCACAAACGAACGTCAGTACAAGATCACCAAGGCCCAGCTTGACAAGCTGGAGCAGGCTTCTGCGGAACTCAACATCAAGGAATCCACGGATGCTCTTGCCGACCTCTCCGCTCGAGCTCTTGCCAGCGAAATCGAGGTACTTCGGTCCCAGCTGCTCGAGTACGAGGAACTCAAGGCAGGATTGGCCGCACCTGTGCTAGTCACCAGCCTGAGTGATCTGCCGTGCGCCATGATTAGGGCCAGGATCGCCGCCGGAATGACTCAACGCGAACTCGCCGAAGCCCTCGGCTGGAAGGAGCAGCAGATTCAGCGCTACGAAGCGACCGACTACTCAAGCGCGAGTCTGCGCAGACTTCTTGACGTCGCCGCAGTCCTTGGACTCGACGTAGCGGACAAGGCAGAAGAAGCGAGTGACTCGCGAGGCCTGCACCTGGAAGATTCACGAGAGATCGACTGGGAGAAGTTCCCCGTCAAGGAAATGTACCGCCGGCACTGGTTCGAAGGCTTCCAGGGATCGCTCGACGCCGCCATCCGCACGTCGGAGACCCTCGTGAGGGACTACGTGCAGAGCGTGGTCAGGAGGCCAGCGCTTGCACTGCATCGGAAGCATGTTCGATCGGGCGACAGCCTGGATGAGTACGCGCTGCTTGCCTGGGAGAGCCGAGTGCTGCACTTGGCCGCAAGTGCGGGCCTCGACACCAAGTACGTTCACGGTTCGATGACCAGCACCTGGCTCAGGGAATTCATACGGTTGAGTCGCTACGACGACGGACCTGTGCGTGCCCGGGAAGCGCTTGCCAAGTTGGGCATTGCCATGGTGGTCGAGCCCCACATGCCTGGGACGTACCTCGATGGAGCCGGCCTGCTGCAGGGAGACCACGCTGTCGTTGCGCTGACACTTCGCTACGACAGAGTCGACAACTTCTGGTTCGTGCTCCTACATGAGTTGGCGCACATCGATAGGCATCTGCGCAGAGGCAAGTTGACCGGCGCCTTCGATGATCTCGAAGCGGGCGGAGGCGATCGAGTTGAAGAGGAAGCAGACTCGATTGCGACTGAGGCGCTTCTGCCAGGCAGCTCTTGGGATCTCGCGCTCGCTAGGTATGTGCGCTCGAAGGAGTCCGTACTGTCTTTCGCGGATGAGCTGCGGGTCAGCCCAGCGATAGTCGCCGGACGAATCCGGCACGAGGCCAACAACTACATCATTCTGGCCGACTTGGTTGGAAGCGGCATGGTTCGCAGACTCTTCAGCGAAGTTGAGTTCAGCGCCTAGGGAGGCAGACATGACTAGCGTGCCACAGAGCTACGTACCCTGTCTGCGATGGAAGCAAGGCGAATACCAGGCTGTCGTGCGCTCGACGGATGAAGTCCTTGACTTCATCGTGCCGCTGATTGAGGTAGCTGATCTCGGATACGACTTCGAAAAGCGAGCGGCTCCAAGGTCAATCGATGAGCACCTCGCCCCAGTCGCCAAGAGAATCCACGACAAGCTTGGGCGTCGACGCTGCTTCTTGGACATGAAGCACATCGCTCCAAGGGAGCGCATGAAGGACGGCAGACATCCGGCGACTCATGTACTCGATGGGCTTCGTGATGCGGCGGTGCCGGCGATTCCTACGTTCGGCTTGCGCCAAGAGGCTGCCCTCTTCGATGCGCTCAGGGCCGCTGCGCGCAAGGACGGGCATGGTGTCTGCCTGCGGATAAGACTTGAGGAGGTCGCGGATGGGCAGTTTGTTCAACGTCTGAAGGAGTTGCGTTCCCGCCTGGGCAACTCCACGCCAGAATGCGACTTCATTCTCGATCTTGAGGCCCCCAACTTCATTCCTGTCGACGGATTCGTACGCCTCCTCGAGACGCTAGTTGCCCGCCTGCCCGACCTCGCCGAGTGGCGGACTCTCACCATGATGGGGACTTCGTTCCCGGCCACCGCAGCGGAGGTACCCCGAGACATCTCGGCAGTCAGTAGGCAGGAGTGGATTGTCTACAAGCGTCTCGTCGAGAGGCTCGGGGAAAGGGGACTACGCCCGCCAAGCTTCGGAGACTACGGGATCGCGCATCCCGCCCTGCTCTTGCAGGATCCTCGGATTGTCAAGCCGAATGCAACCGTTCGGTACACCATCGATGATGCGTGGCTGATCGCGAAGGGCAAGAACGTGCGAGACTATAAGTTCGATCAGTTCCGAGACTTGTGTCGTCTCGTAGTCGCCTCAGGACGCTTTGAAAACGCGGCCTACTCGCTGGGTGACAAGTACATCGAGGACTGCGCTTCAGGCTCCGGGTCCACTGGCAACCTCACGACATGGCGTTGGGTGGGAACGAATCATCACTTGGCGAGAGTCGTGCGGGACATCTCCAGTCTGAGCGGGACTTCATCTTCTCCCTGACGCGCTCACGCAACTCGCGAGAACTCACGCGGCTCACGAGCAGACCATAGAGCGCCGCCCTATTGCCGCGCAGTTGCCGCTCTTCAGTCCCGAGGTGGAGCAGGATTTCCCTGGCCTCTTCCCGCCACAGCAACTGCGCCACGCACAAGTCATTGACATCAGGGTTGCGACGGGCCTGCCTGATGGTCGCGAAGCGTATCCCCCCGCGAGGTCCCTGTTGAGTCGACACAAGGCCCCACCACTCTGGAACCAGCGCGACAGCCTCTTCCAGGTGCTTGCTGGTCGCGATCAGTGTTATTCGGTCAAAGACCGCACCGTAGCCATCAACCTGGGCGCTCAATCGGTCAAGTCGATCGAAGTCGCTCTTGATCTCGTAGCCTGCAAGATGACCATTCACAACGGCGATGTCCGCCCTGAACCGTCCGTGCTGCAGTCCTAGTTCATCAACCACGACGGCGGCAGGATCAGAATGGTGGCGCTGCAACCGCTTCCGGTGGTAGGCGGCCCTCATCTGGCTATCGTTGAGGCCTTGGTTCAACATGGTTCGCATGTCCCCACATTAGTTGATGAAGTATCCGAAAGCCAAATCGGAACCAAAGTACCAGGTTTACGGCACCTGGCGACGCCGCGTGCGGCCCGTTGACGATAGCAGCCGAAGGTATGGACGTGCGCGATGCTGAGCTGTACGGGCTGCCGACTATCAAGGATCGTGCTAACGCCCTTGCCGCTCCGCCGCGATGCCCAGCGGTGTCGGCCTGCAGTGGCTTGTTAGGCCGAGAACGTCCGGTCCGAACGCTCGATGAGACGTGTGACGGCATGAATCGTGGCCAAGTAGTAGTAGAACATCCAGCTCAGCCAAACGGCCTTGTCGTAGTCCGTCTTCTGCTTGTCGTTGTGATGACGGATGCCGAACCCGTTCGCCAGTTCGAAGATGTCGCCCTCGTCCCTCTTGGTGATGACCGCCTTCGCTTGGGGTCGTACGAACTCAAGAACATCGGCAAGGTCACGCACCGCATCACGTCTCTGTTCCAGGGTTGCTCCGCGGCGCCGGAATCTGTCCACGGCCGCCGCGACGCGCTGTTGGACATCTTGGCTGTCCCCCGGAGGCGCAGGCGCCCGCTCAAGATCAGCCAAACCCAGCGGTGCCTTTGCGATGATCTCACCGCGGGCGGTCAGCTCATAGCCGCAGTCGTACTCCCGCAGAATCCCGTTGATCGCGGCACGATACTCAACCTGCCCCGCGGAGCGGTCGAACGTCTCATAGTGCCAGCCGCAGTTGTTCCAATCGTGGTGATAGCCGTCCACGCCCTTGGACACCACGTCATAGAGAAGCTCCATCACGTCGAACAGATCATCTTCCGAGAAGTGGCCGACCCTCGACGGCAACGGCCACAAGTGCCGCTTCTTGAGGTGCTGGAAGAAGAACGCCTCTGTGTCTGCTCCTGCTGACCCGGGGACAAAACCCGCGTCGACGCAGTTAAAACCGACTACTTCCTGGAAGTAGCCCTCGTCCGAGAGCCTCTCAAAGACAGAGGTGAACAAGCGCTTGAGGCCATCGAGATCAAGGCGGCCCCCAGTCGGGTGCTTGCCCGTACGAACCGAGTAATACGGCTCATCCCTCACTCGTCGCCCCCTCAGGCTTCGGCCTAACGACCGGCGCTCACCCGCGGCCGCTCATCCCGTTCGCCCGCGGCCGTGGGGTGCAGCGCCTTGTTAGGCAGCATCGCCATTTCGTGGTTGGAGTAATCGGACGATCTCAGCAAGAAGAACATCGACTACCTGAGAGAAGTCGACCTGCACGCGGGTCGGAAGCACCTCGCTGTTTCGAATCTGCGTGTGGAGGTGCTGGTCCGCGATTGCCCGAGCGGCCGTCTCAAGCTGCTGCATGCTCGCCTTGAACGAGCGAGAACCGGGATAGTTGTTCGCCACTTCGATGAAGGAGCGCACGCCAAACAGCGGGGGAACGTGATCGATCACCACTCGCGTAAGCGCCGCTACAGCATGGTAGCACTGAGCGCGATAGCACTGATTCAACTCCTCGCAAAGTGCGACCAGCTTGCGCAGATCGAAGTTGGGTGCCTCGATCCCTCGTAGGTTGTCGGCGATGCGAGATTCGTCAACGTACACGAACACCGCCGGACTTGGCGCTGGGACGGGTGTGGGTTCTGGCCCCAGTCGCTCCACAGCTGGCCTCGCTTCAGGTCTGCCTTGCTGGCGTTGATCACGGATGAGGGTGGTTGATGGTGTGACGGTCACGCCCGAAGCATCGGGATTGGATACCGCCCACTCATGGCCCTCATGAAGCGCAATCATCCGGAGGATGTCAGGCCACGGACGCTTCAAGCGCAGCACGTCGGATGGGCCCACGCGCCAATTGGGAAAGTTGAACTGCCACGCCCAAAAAACATGCGCGATGACGTAGCGCTCGATCTCCTCGTCAGTCGCCGGCTGGCGGTCGTGCCACATCTGAAAGTGGGGCGAAAAGCAGTCAATTGTGTGGACCGGCTGGTCGGGTAGCGCGATTGGAACCTCGCTCTTCTCGTCCAGCGCATCGCCAATCGCAGCTTCAGAGAACACCCGAAACATCGTCTCGCGATCATCGTACTGCGGAAGTCCGAAGTCGGCCGGTCGAGTTCCCATGACCGTGCCGCTGAATCGAACGACGAGAAGGCCCTGGTCGCTCGTTGGAGTGGGCCGAGATTCAAAGAGGAAGTCGAAGGCGTCCCGATTCGTCGCTCGCTCAACCCCGTCGAACTGGTCGAGGGCGACGGCGATGTTGTGCCGCGCGCTCGCAACTACGGTTGGGAGAGTCTTCACGTGCTCCTCCGGTGTTGATTGTGCTGCCTAGCGCCATTGCCGCTCAGCCGCGCCGCGCGGCGGCGCCGGTCTGGAGCGGCTTGATAGCCAGCTGCCGCATCGTTACTCAAGCTTGGCATCAAGATACTGCAGGACGGTTCGCGCCGCGTTGACAAAGAGCACCGCCTCGTGGCTGTCGAGAAGCTCGTCGTTAGGATGCGCGATACTGCCACGATTGCGAGCAGGATTGAGGGCATCCATAACCGCGCCGAGCGACCGGAGAACCTGAACTACCGCATCTTGATGGGGTCCAAACGTCTGCAGACGCGGATGCTTCTCCTTGAGTAGCTTGAAGAGGCCGAGGATGCTTGCATCCGACGGATGCGGTATTCCTGCCTCGTCACAGGCTGCCTTGAGGTAGCCGTGGAGGGCGGTGTGGACCCTGTCTACGGCGCTCGTCGGACCGCTGCTCTCCATGAGAGTGTGCGCGTCGGCGATCGCGCGTCTGACGACATCACTGCTGATACGGAGCTTCGGAGTGCCGACGTCCGCGTCGCCAAGACACTTCGCTATCAGCTCCTCCACGTGCCGGCGCGATTCGGGAGTTCGCAGCGCTTCTGACCCCTCAGCGTACTTCTCGAGGACCCCCGACAGAATCGCCGCCTGCGTTCTGGGGTCAGCATCCTCAAGCACCTTGATGAAGCGCTCCCGAGTGGTCCCGTCATAGACGAACGGGTCGATGTCAAGATCGCAGTACTCACCATAGAACTCGGCGTGGGTCCGGTACGAGAAGTCGCCGAGATACCCACCGGTCACGCCGATGTACCGGTTAACCACGTAGTAGTTGTCCTTCTTGCTAAGCCCGGGCACGCCACCCCCCGAGGGTCTGGCTAACGTCGACGGCATCACCTGCAGCCGCGCAGCGGCAGCCTGGTGCATCCCGTTGTTATGCCGCCCGGTTGATCACGCGACCGACCTCGCCGCGCGACGCCCCCAAAGCCAACAGGGACTTGACCAGGAGATCGAGCGAAACAGACGCGTCGGCTGCCTCCAGCTTCGCGACCCGGGACTGGCTCGAGCCAATCCGACGGGCTACTTGAGACTGAGTCCAAGAGTTACACGTGCGGAGCTCGGGCAGGTAGTCGGCCAAGGCAGGCTTGAGTTCTACGACAGTATATCTCTTCAAGATCTCCAAGCGAGTGAGTCGATCGCGTTCTGTATGGCGGGATGAATGCTTCGCCTGCTGAACTGCGGCTTCTGTGTGCTGATCTCGCTCTTGGCTATTGCCATCGCGAAGTCAATAGCCAGGTCCTCCGGTATCTTGCCATCGTTGATGAGACCATACAGATCCCGCTGCACTCCCCACTGGTCGATCGTGTACGCCAGCAACCAAAGCTCTTCCAGACACGTCAACCGTGCGCTGTGCTTTTGCAGGTTGTGGAACAGGGAAAGTAGAAAATCCCCGAACCAGTTCATTGAGGAGAATGGCCACCTAGAGGTTCCATAGCACTCATGCAGGTGCTTCTGCAGAGCTTCGACGAAATCGCTCTCCGAAGGACCCAGAGCCGCAACGAACTGCTGAAGGTTGTCGTCCTTCTGTAGATACGTAATAGTCGGCTCAATCACATCATAGTAGATGTGATCGTCCGTCTTCCCTTCGATAGCCATCCGCAGGAACTCCTGCCACCCAAACTGCTCATCACTCGCCAGTCTCTCCCGGATAGTCCACTGATCAGAAGGCGTTAGCGGGCGCAACTGTAGGTCTTTGCACAGCAGATATTCCTCCTCAAACTCGCTCAAATCCCCATAGCGGTCTTCTGGATCCTGCGCGCAGGCCTTCCGACAGACCGCGCCGAATTTGCAGGGGTGAACTACATCGGGCTCCTTACCCGTCAGGATGTAGTTCAGCATCTTCCCAACCGAGTAGACGTCGCTTCTTACTGATGAGCTATTGAGTCTCTGCCTCTGCTCGGGCGCCACAAAATAGAGTTGCCCGAGCGAGGAAACGCTCGAACGTGTTCCGGACTCGATGTCGGCAAGGCTCTTGCCCAGCCCGAAATCCGCTATGGCAAGCTGCAGGCTGTCTCCGGCACCAAAAACCAGAACGTTGCTCGGGGCGAGGTCACGATGGAGGATTTGTTTGGCGTGGGCTGCTTTCATACCAGCCAAGACCTGCTCAAAGAGCGCCAACCGATCGGAGAACTCCAGCTGGTTGTTTCGTGCTCGCAGCAAGTCAGCCAAGTTCATCCTCGCGCATGGCATCGCATAGCGAAACACTGGCCCGTCCACTTCCTGATCGATCAACTCCACGATGTGAGGCGTGCCAGCCAGGGCCCTCAGCAACTCCACTTCACGCCTGAACCGCTCGATGTAGTCCCCGTTCCCCGCGTGGCTGTCCTTGAGCTGTTTGACCGCCAGTGCTCCACCAGAGCTCCTGGTGCGGTACTCTCGTACAATCGAGAAGGCCCCCTCGCCGATGACACGGACGTGCTCGAGCCCATCGAACATGCTCACGAATGCTCACGCCTCCGAATCTGGTCGACATAACGCCTATGCGGATAGCCCGCGAGCGAAGCGAGGCGGGTTGATCCGCTTGTTAGGTCTGCCCACCACGTGATTACGGCCTGAAGAGCAGCTCGCCGACTGCTCGATCGCCACTCTGCAACTCGGCAATGCGCTCTTCCGCAATCTGGGCGAAGCCATTTAGATTGTCCTCAAGCACCCAGGCACGCTCCGCAAGCAGACTCACATCCGCGAGTTCCAGCGCGTCATGAGATCCTCGTCGATACGGGCGGCGAACAGGCCGTAGAGGTTGTGGGTCAGGTAGTTGCGCTGGCGCTTGAGCCCGCGCAGGATTCCGAGACCGCTGTCCGAGAGAAGGCCATTGTCGCCGAGCTTCTTGACGAGGCCGCCGAAAGTTGCGGCTGCGCCAACCTGCACGCCGTTCAGGGTCAAGAAGACGCGCAGATCGGACTCCAACCGTGCGGCTGCGAGAGTCATGCGGCCCAGAGCAGCACAGCATTCCGTATCTTTGCTCAGCATTTCGAAGGTTCCCACAACCACCTCCCTCCAAGGCTATATCTAACGTCGAGCACCTGAGCTGTGCCGCACCAGTGGCAACTGCTCGATGTGCTTGTTGGACGGCTCCGTCCGCCAGACCCAGCACAACCCCGTGCGCGACAACTCTACACCCCTCGAATGGAGCAAAACTGCCTGCTTCAAGCAGCATCTCCGACCCTGGCTCATACACAAGGCGAGTCAGCACAGCCGTGGCCGTCTCACTAGGAGCGAGCGCCAACGCACCCTGGGTCAGGCAGATGCCAAAGTACTCCAAGAAGGCGTCGTGACCGGCGCGCAGACCGGCGGCCGCGACCTTCCGGTATTCGGAACCGAGGTTGACCGGGTTTGGCCGTCCACCATCAGCAGTCGACTCAAATCGGACTTCCACTCGCGACGCCTTCCCGGGCATAAGACCTCACACAGGTCCGTCTAACGTGATTGCGCTTAACTTACGAGCCAAGCGCTTCCAGTACGGAACACGTGCGGGCGAGTCAAGTTGAAACGCTTGTTGGGCGCCTCAGCCACTAGGACAGCTCGCTGGCATGGACTCCGCCTCTTCGACCGCCAGTGTACACCTGCAGCAGGCGGCCCTTTGAGGTGACCGCCTGCCACGGATGATTGCCTTTGCCGGAGCCGGACCGGGCACACCGAACAACGACTTCGCCTGACCCCAGAAGACCGCGCAGCGACCGCTCTTCCTCTGCGGACAGGTCCCCAAGGTGCGCCTCCGCCGGAGCAACTTGAGCCGATAGGTCGCGGACGGCGTCCTGAGTGACCTGGAGTGCGTCCGTGAGTTCAGAGTGTCGATCCGAGTCCGTTCGATTCGTCCAGTGGTAGATGAGACTGGTCAGCACCAATGCCACGACCCCGACCACGAAGCCGGCAGTGGTGAACACGAAGCCTAGGAGTACCCAGCCGTCGACCTTTGGCCACGTGCCGAGCGTGCTAACGAGTCCTGCCACTGCCGGTTCCCCCTGTCCGAAGTCGCACCCGCGATAGGCCCCTGCTCGCGCACGACGGCCGGGCTGTGCATTTGTGTGCGCCCCGAGTGCGCCTAACAAGCATTACCCAGTTTGCATATCTCAAAGGCCACGGCCCCGGGGCGTCTGCATAGCACCGAGCACGTCCACGGCGAAATCGGCCAACGAGCGCCGCGGCGGCAGGAGAACCCGTTCCGTACCGCGTGTCATCTTGGGATTCGACAGACTGCATGTGCAGCCTACCAGCCGTCAAGCGGACTGCTGACACCCCGTCCACCCCTGTGGAGCACATGGGTGTCGTCAAACAGCGTGGACTTGCCCGAGCGTTTGCTCCGGCTACCACCGCCATGCGGGGCAAAGCCTCAAGCTTCGCGTCGCGGAAGAATCGGTAGTTCTTGATTTCAAGGCGTTCAATCTGCACGACCTACTCCTCGGCCCTGTCGAACAACGCGCCCTGCTCCATCACAGCCGCACCCCCGTCCCGTGCCAACCGCGCGATCTCCGGCCAGCTCTGCACGAGCCCATTGTATGACAAGGCCTCCGCAGCCCGCTTCTTGCGCTCGCAGAGGGTGTAGAGCCGATAGCAGAGTTCGCGGGCAATTTCGGCCTTCGTGCCGAGCTTGCCAACCAGCGCGGCCGCGGGGCTCTCTCCCCCAGATTCGAGCGCCCGGATGAGATGGTGCACCATCTCCCACGCCGTCAGGCGAGGGTCGGTGGTCGGGTCCCAGTCGGCGGGCAGCTCATCGGGGCGGAGCAGCCGCACTTTGCCGCGGCTCGATGCCAGGATGCCCGCGTCAACCATCCCGGCCACACTGGTGTTCTTGGCCTTGGAGAGCGTCTCGGCCACCCCATACTCGCCCTCTGCGAAGCCGGACTGTTCGAACCAGGCGAGCGCCCACCGGCTGTCGGCGTCGAAGTCGCCCTCCTGCTCGGCCAGCGCCTCATCGAGGGTCTGGTTGATCAGCGCCAGCGCCTCGCGCACGGTGAGGGCCTTGCCCTCGGCGTCGAGCACCTTTGCGTAGCGGGTGTAGACCGCCATGCCCGGGCCGATGGCCGCCTGCTGTAGGTCCACCGGGGCAATATTGCCCCGCTGCAGGTGCGCGAGGGCTACGGGAAGCTCCGCCTTGAGTGCAGCCGTAAACTCGCGACGTGTGGCGGTCGGTGCATTGGCCGGGCGCGGGCGACAGACGAGGACGATGCTGGAGGCAAGGGCGTTGGAGTCCATGCCGCGGATGCGGTTGGCCAACTCCGTTCGCATCGGCCAGGTCCCGGTGGTGGCGAAACCAGCCTCGATGACTGCGGCCAAGAAGGTGTCCCACCCTGTATTCGTCGTACCTTCATCGCCATCGCTCTCGGACTGCTTGAAGGCGTAGTAGATGGTGACCGGGAAGGCCGGGTGCGCCCGCTCGGCGAGCCGCTGCATCGCCTGCGTCATTCCTTCCAGAAAGAAGGTCTCGGCCCTTTCCTTGCCGCCGTGACGGCCCGGCGTAGCCACGAGTTCGTCGCCTTTGGGCACAGCAAGTGTCGCGAAGAGGTCAGGAAAGACCGGCTTCAGCGACCGGCGCAACCAGACGTAGAAGAAGTCCGATAGGTCGGCGTAGCCAACATTGTCGTAGTACGGCGGGTCGGTGGAAACGAGCTTATCCTGGCTGATGGCCTGACCCTGGGCGTCGGCCTGTTTCACCATTCCCGGCCTAGATGCTGGCAGCTGATCTATCGCCTTGGCCATGTTCGAGAGACTCACTAGGTAGGCGCCCGCTGCCTCGCCGAGCACATTGTTCTCCGCGAAATCCCACAGCATCGGAACGGCCTGACGTGTGAACAAATGCCGCACTTGTGTCTTGGAGATCTCCCATCCGCAGAGTGCGTTGCACATGTCCGCCAACCGGCTGAGGGCGATGGACAGGTACATGCTCACTGCATCAGCGTACGCCGACGCGGCGGCGCCAACGTCGGGCAAAGACTTGCCACCATCGCGCGTAGCCGCGGCTTGCGCATCGTGCCTCACTCGCTCGCGCGCTTCCTGCGCCAGGTCGGAGAACGTTGTGAGTGCCACGAGCTGGCGGGGGGTGAAGAGATCGCTCCACCTCGTCATGCCATAGTTGCCGACGCGGAAGCCGAGCGCCTGCTGAAAGAACTCAACATCCGGCTTCCACTCGGGCTTCGCCTTGCGCGCAGCCGCCTCATGCTCGGAAGTCGGCGCGAGATAGACCCGTCCGCGTTCGCCCTCGGCGACGATGGCCATCAGCCGCGCGCCCATACGCCCGGCCTTGCCCTCGGCCTTGATGTAATCACCCGCAATCGGCGTACCTGACATCACGCATCGGAAGTTCGCTCCCCGTGCCAACTTCGTGCCCATCTTCGCCGTCTCGGCATCCCTCGGCTTCCCCCTCTTCACCGTGAAGCGGTAGCCGCCATCCTCGATCACCGGCTCGACGTAGGCCTCCTTGCCCGCCTTGGTGGAGAGCATGAACGTGGAGATCAGCGGCACATCCACCTGCGCGAAGGCCGGGTTGGGGCTCTTCACCGTGCGCGCCCAGAGCCAGGCGATGACGGTCAGCCTGCGCCCCACGAGGGGCTTGAGGTCCGGCCGCTCCTTGGCCATCTCCGTCGTGATCTCGATCTTGGGGTAGAGGTGGCCGATGCGCTTCTCGGCCTCGTCGCGCATCCACCGCCCGTAGTAGCGCACGTCCTCGGCCAGCCCCTGCGCGCCCCGCCAGGGCTTGGCGATCAGCGATTGCTCCCGCCGTGCTTCGGGGTTCACCGGCGGGCGCCCCGCGAACTTGGGCGGGATCTCGATCATCGCCTTGTTGATCAGGACCGCCACCGGATTCAGATCGCTGGCGTAGGCCTCGAGTCCCAGCCGCTGTGCCTCCAGGGGCAGCGCTCCGCCACCGGCAAAGGGATCGTGAAAGGCGGGCAGCTTGTAGCGGTCGAAGAGCTCCTTGGCCCGGGGGTGGTCGGCGTTCTCAGCGCAGGTGTAGCGCCAGCTCTGCCATATCTCGTCGCGCGCCTGCTGCAACACGGTCTCGTTGGTGGTGTTCTCCCAGAGGACGAGGTCCTCGATGATGTGGAAGAGGCGCTGCCGCTCCTTCTCCTGGGCCTTCTCGGTGGGGAAGAGGTCGGGATGCGCCGAGGGATCGTCGACCATCTGCGCGAAGATGACCGCCCGCGCCGCCGCCAAGGGTCGCCGCGCCCACCAGAGGTGTAGGGTGCTCGGGTGGCCGTGGCGGATGGACTTCTCCCGGGCGGAGGCCTTGTTGATGGCCACCAGCGGGAGGGCGACTTCGATGAGTTTCTTCTTCACAGTGCAACCTTCATCGGTCGATTCCGCGGCTCAGTGCCGCGTTGGTTCCTGATTCGGGTGTGTATTAGGTCGGGATTGGGTCTTCATTGGGTCCGATTGGGCTTTGGTTCACCGGATACCACCGGGCGGCCCTAGTGAGCCCCCTCACCTCAATGTGGCCCGCTTGTCGCAACTCCCGCAGCAGTGTCCGGACTTGATCTCGACTGAGATCAGGAAGTACCTGCTGCAACTCTTGAAGCCGAGTTCCCGCCGCGGCAGAATCCTGAATGTGGCGCAGTAGCAAAGCCTTGTTGGTCTCGCGGTCTAGCCCGCGTCTTCGTGTGTATCGCCCCCCTCTGCCAAGGAAGCGGTAGAATCTTCGGGACAATAGATACCTGGTGCCCCTGCCTCTTCCTTCGCGCTCAATCACGCCCTGCTCCAGCAGGTTCGGCAGACGGAGCGCAAAATGCGCGGGTATCGGTTGTTCACGGTGTATTAGGTCAATCGTGAGGAGATCCTCGGTGCTGAATGAGGCCGTTCTCTCGCGTCCAATCTCCTCTAGGAACCTAAGGAACTCGGGGTCCTGGACCACACCATGCAGAGTGACCCAAACGGAATGGTCCCCGCTCCTCGCAAGGTCGGGGAGGGGCTTGCTGTGCTCGACGCACTCGCGGAACATCAGGTCAAATCCCTGGCCGGCCCGCTCAACCAGCCCACACCTGCCCAAAGCCTCAGCGATCCGGCGATTGCGGGGCCTTTGTTCCCACAGCAGGTTGGTCTGGTCAATCCCCTCAGGAAACCCCCCAGGGCTTACAACCTCCAGCCGTCGCGGATACTGCCGCAAGAAGACAGAGCCCGCGTTCCGATAGTCACGGTGGCTGATAGCGTTGAGCACAGCCTCACGCACGGTCCGCTCATGAAAGGTGGCTACTTCCACAATGAACAAGCCATCCTGATAGTGCTGTCGATCATTGCGCAGATTGACCAACTCCCAGAGCCGATCGTAGTAACGCAGGAAACCCTCACGGAACTCCTCGCGTTGGTTGGCCGGGCCCGGCACTTCGGATGACCGGTACTCGAAGACGACCTCGGATTGGGCGAGGAAGTGACCAACAGCTGCGGGCGCACCCAGTAGGACCAGCGCCGCATATGTGACGCCGTCCTCGACAACAAGCTCGCTATCGCGCAGGAGCTGGTCCACCGTGCATTCCAAGATGGCCGCGCGTTGGGTCCTCGTATGCCAGCGCTCGCGGAACACCTCGATCGCTCGCGGATCAAGACTGTCGAGCCCAGCTCCGACACACACCTCTGCCGAAAAGTCCAAAGTCGCCTCAACGAGAATCCGACGCAGCATGTCATTCGTCATCGGCACCAGGTCCTCGCCGGCACGCATCCAGTTGACCCCATTGACACTGACGGGTACCCCGGGCGGACGCGGAGGCGACGTGAACACAAGAACTCGGCCACCGGGGTGAACGAATTCGACGACGTCAATGCGCAAATGAAGTCGATCGAGCAGACCTGCCTTGGTGCGTTGGAGGTTGGAAAAGGCGGCGGTTCCCACCACTTGTCGAGGGCGCTGATCAGTCACGCCCAAGACAATCGAGCCGCCACCTTCATTGGCTAGCGCCGCGCAGTACTTTACGAGCTTCTCAAACTCGAAGCTGCGTTTGGCTTCTTTGAACTCCAGATGCTCGTCCTCGTCTTGCCCGAGCCACCGGTCTATCTGCTGCAGGTCCACGGTGGTCACTGCGGCGCCTTCGCCCGCGCCGCCGCCAAGGGTCGCCGCGCCCACCAGAGGTGCAGGGTGCTCGGGTGGCCGTGGCGGATGGACTTCTCCCGGGCGGAGGCTTTGTTGATGGCCACCAGCGGGAGGGCGACTTCAGTGAGTTTCTTCTTCACGGTCACGCCTCTTTGCGTTGTTCTTGGCGATGAACGCGCCAATTGCGCAGCATAGGATTCATCGGAATAGCGGCGCATTCAGGCATGGCTATGCTTCCTCTTTGCTTTCATTTGCGGTCACTGCCCCATCCTCGCGACGCGCTATCGCGACAGGCAACCATTGCGCCCACCGACGCTGGCCCTCGACGTAGACACGCCCCTCGTCACGAAGCTCGCTCAGAAGACCGAAGACCTGGTTCCGGCCAAGGCCCGGAAGCACCTGCAGCAACTCTGCCATCCGGGTACCTGCGGGGACCGACTCCTCAATATGGCGAAGCAGGAGCTTCTTGTTCGTCTCGCGGTCCAGACCCCGTTTGCGCGTGTATGTGCCGCTCTGCCCCAGAAACTGGTAGAAGCGCCGTGAAAGCAAATGACGAGTGCCACGACCGCGGCCCACGCGCTCGATAACGCCTTGCTCCCGGAGGATCGGAAGACGCGGGTCAAGGTACGCCGGGATCACCTGCTCACGATGAATCAAATCGAGAAGGAGCAGGTCATGGATGTCGAAGGAAACCTGCGTCTCCTGCCCAACACGCTCGAGGAACCGAAGAAAGCGCTCGTCGCGAATCTCTCCATGCAGCGTCAGGGAGACCTGCCAGGCATCGGTGTGAACGAAGTCGGGAAGTCCCTTCCCCTCGCGGATGGACGTTTCGAAGATGCGATTCGCACCCTGGCCCGCCCGCTCCACCAGGCCGCAGCGGGCGAGCACATCGGCAATCCGACGGTTCCGCGGGAGCTGGCGATCGAGGATGTTGTCGAGAGTAATGCCTTCCGGAAAGCCACCGGGACTCACGATCTCGATTCGGCGGGCGAACTGACGAACGAAAACCGAGCCTCCGTGCCGATAGTCGCGATGCGCCACCGCGTTCAGGATAGTTTCCCGAACGGCCACCTCACTGAAGGTCGGGACATCGAGCATGAAGAACCCGTCCTGATAGTGCTGCCGGTCGTTGCGGAGATTCACCAACTCCCAGAGGCGGTCGTAGTAGAGCAGGAAGCCCTCCCGAAAATCCTCACGCTGGTTCGCTGGACCCGGCGACTCTGAGTTCCTGTACTCGAAGACGACCTCGGCTTGAGCGAGGAACCGGCCGAGCGCCGCGTGGGTTCCCAGCAGCACAAGCGCCGCATAAGTGACCCCGGCATCTGTCACCAATTCAGTGTCACGAAGTAACTGCTCGGCCGACGAGTTGAGTATCGCTTCTCGGTTAGCCTTGACATACCAGCGGTGCCGAAGCGCGTTGATTGCCTCAGGATTGAAATCAGCGAGCGTTGCCCCTGGGCAGATCTCGGCAGAGAAGTCAGGGCCGGCCTCGTCGAAGATGCGGCGCAGGTGGTCGGGAGTCATGGGAACTAGATCCTCACCTGCGCGCATCCAGTACGCTCCCTCCACCGGGATCGGCATACCGACGGGGCGGGATGGCGCTGTGAAGACGAGAACTCGACCGTCACCGTGATGCACCTCGTCGGCTGCAATCCGCAGACGGAGTCTTTCGACCAAACCCGCCTTCGTGCGCTCAAGATTCTGGAAGGTCGAGGTGCCAACCACTTGTCGCGGGCGCTTGTCGGTCACCCCGAGCAAGATGTACCCACCGCCCTCGTTGGCGAGCGCCGCACAGTACTTCACGAGCTTCTCGAAGTGAAAGTTGCTCCTGGCCTCTTTGAACTCAAGGTACTCGTCTTCCTTGCCGTCGAGCCACTCATCGATCTGTTGCTCGGAGAACGTCACTGCGGCGCCTCCGCCCGCGCCAGCAACTCGACCAGGTCGTAGTTCACGCTGGTCACCCCGAAGTCCGGCTCCCGATGGAACGGGCGACGAATGTGGTAGGCACGGTGGGTGCCGTCCTCGCGGAACTCGACGATGGCCAGGATGAAGTCGTCGGGCTTGTTCAGTGCTGGGGCCGCGGGTCGGCCGGTCATCGCCGCGATGAGCCTCATCGGCACGACCAGTGACCTCCGGTGCTCGGGTGGCCGTGGCGGATGGACTCCTCCTGGGCGGAGGGCTTGTTGATGGCCACCAGCGGGAGGGCGACTTCGATGAGCTTCTTCTTCACAGTGCAACCTTAATCGGTCGATTCCGGGGCTCAGTCGGTCGATTGTCGGTCGATTTCAACCTTGCGGCCTTCCCGATCACTCCCTGGGTGCTTCAGTTGTTTGAGACACCTCCCGGGGAAGATATCGCACCGCGCGCCCCTTGCCCTCCGGTACCAGTAGCCCGAGATTCGTCAAGGACTTCAGATCGCGGCCGGCAGTGTCCTTTGCCACCCGGAACTCCTCGACGCACCACCGACGCGTCACGAAACCAGTCTCAAGAGTATGCAGAACGATGCTCTTCTGCCGATCGGTCAGCTGCGCCTCAATCGCAGGCGTCACCAGAAGACGCCCATCCGGAACACGTATCCGCTCAATGTTGTCGGCAGGCCCGGGAAACATAACCTCGAAATAGCCCATATCCGTGCTGAGGACCGGAGGATCGAGACCATGGTCCAGCATCTGGTCCCGCATTCGGCGAAAGCCGCTACCGCGTTCCTCGATCCGGTGAAAATACGACAGACTTTGGGCAAGAACCGGGTTGCGCGAGCACGGGCGGTATCTCCCGCTCCGCAGCCGGGCCAGCGTGATCGGCCCTGGAGGAAGACCGGGACTCAGAATCGCCACCCGATCGGCGAAAATCTCCAGCATGATCTTGCGACCGGCGTCCTCATACTGCCGGTGTGCCACCGCGTTCACCAGCGCCTCACGCAGGCCATCCACCGGATACTCGTCGAGCCGCACACGATCGAGCCTGACGATGCGCATGGGATGGCGCGTATTTCGATCGATGAACTGGAGCGCCCTTTCGATCGCCAGGGGCATGGGCGCGCGGATGTCTTCGTGATCCCGCGGGTCGCCGTCGGGCTCCGTGCTGCGATAGGCATCGGCGAGGATGCGGCACTGCGGGAACACCATCGAGGGATCCTTTGCGAGGATGACAATCCCCGCAGCAGTCGCGTAGTAGTCACCGGAGATCGGTTCGCGCCACACAAGGCCGCGCGCGGAGACACCGGCCAGGAGTTCCTCTTCGGATAGACCGCGCTCGTCTCGGCCGTCGGCGACGGCGATAAGACGACGCGCTACGTCATGATCCAGGTCTTGCCACCGTAGCCGGTCGAGTCGCTGGGACTCGAAGGCCGACGTGGCCTCGATCGTCTGCTCGGCGATGACGTTCTCGTCGCTCGTCGGCGCGATGCTGAAGCGATCCCCAAGGAGGTGGACCAACGCCGCCCGGACTTCCTTCTGCAACTCGACGACGTTGCCGAAGCGCTTGTACGTAGGGCCATCGGTCTCAAGTTCAGCCAGAAGGTCGAGGGTCCCCTCTTCCCGCTCCAGACCGCGATCGCCCTTGATGAAGGCAAGGACGGGCAGGCTTCGCTCCTTCGCTCGGCGGTATTCGGCGCGGGTGATAGACACATCACCCACCAGGGTGCCGTACTCAACTCCCACGATGAGCACGTAGACATCACACGCGTCCAGAGCCTTGAGGCAACCCTCTAGGGCAGCCGTAGGCGACGCCGGCTCGAATTCGTAGAGCACCGGGACGCAGTGCGCCGAGAGGAACGCGTCGGTGTTGACGAGGTTCTGTACGATGGCGCGCTCGTCCTCGAGCTCCTTCTGCACCGAGCTCACAAAGATACGCAGCTTCGCAGTCATGGGGGCGTGCCCGGCACGCGGCGGGCGACTTCGATGAGCTTCTTCTTGGCCGCACCGGAGGGCGTTGTCACGCCGGGCGCCTCGGTATTCTGGCCGTGAATAGGTTCCGCTCCTGGTCGGATTCCAGTTCCAGTTCTGGGACGGCCGCCAACGCCCGCCGGATGCCCGTGCCGATGCCCCGATACGGCAGTTCGTCCCCCTTGGTGGCGTACGAAGCGAGCATAGGGTTGCGCATAACCGACACACCACTGCGGATGTTTTCGACGGTCAGATTGTTCGGCAGAGAACCGGGGCTGATCAACTCGATGCGATTGTCGAACAGCAGGACACGCCACGGCGCTGAGATGAAGTAGTCACGGTGGAGCAGCATGTTGACGACCAGTTCCTCGAGAGCCGCAACAGGAACTTCCAGATCTCCTTGCGTGTTGATTCCCTTCTCGCCCTGCAGCCGCCTCAGGTTGCGCGTGAGGAAGGACATGGTCCCCCTGTGGAGGTCACGCAGGCACCCGTCGATGTCCTGGCTGTCTCGGTACTTGTCGCCGGCGGGATCATCGCCGACGAACGAGACCGCTTTGACCACAAAGGCAGGACGGTGGCGCTGTGGCTGGCGACCGAAGATCAAGAGGCCGGCAAGATTCAAGGTCTCCTCTCGCGCCAGCCCGAGATTGTTCAACAATCGGCTGAGCGAAAGACCGGCCTTCGCGAGCGCATCGTCGAGCGGTTCGCCAAACTGCTTCGCGAAGAAGGTATTGAAGTGCTCTGAGTCGATGTCTTCGATCGAGGTTCCCCCGACCGGAACCTCATCCGCGTACACGAGGTCGGCGCTCTGAAGCATCCGCTGGATCTCTTCGCGCGAAGTGACCCTGCGCTTGTCCGCTCCTGACTTCACCCAGAACACCCCGGTGTTGTCGGCGTATGGCTTGGAGATACCCTCGTGAACGTCTACAACCATGACCAACGCATCTCCGACAGAGATGTTCTCAGTAATGGGATTGATCGAGGGTCGCACGAGATTGGTTGCCGTGTTGGAGATCAGCTGGTTTATCCGGCGGACGTCATCAGCCGAGAGTCCCACGACCACCCCGTGATCGCTGACCCCAATGAGCATTCTCCCGCCTCTGCTGTTGGAGAAGGCCACCAGATCGCCCGCCACCGATTCGGGGTTCGTGACGGTCTGCTTGAACTGAGTGCGACTGTCCTCGCCGCGGCCGATCAGCTCGATGAGTTCTATTGCTTCCATGACTGATAGATCTCCTTGCGCCGGGCGAATGCCTCATGGCCACCTTCCATGATGGCACGATGGCCTTCAAAGGCACATGCGCCTACCTGTTCTGCCGGGCTCATGGCCATCTGACGATTGCGCGGTTTCATCTGACGATTCCATGACGATTAGATTCGCCTTCCGCTGCGAATGAGCCATAGGATGCCGCTTTCTCAGCGGGATACGGGCCGCTATGGCTCATTTCTATGACTCTTCTATGGCTCACCGGCGCCTTCCGAGCCATTCATGGCTCAGGAGTGCCTTTGAAAGAGAAGGGAAGGGCCGCATTCTTTCCTCGGAATCCGAATTCAAATAGTAGTTCCTTGCCCACTGCACAAGATCGTCATCCGGGTCGCCGCCTAACACACTCACAATGGCTCGGGCCTGCTGCCGCCTCCGACCTGTCAACCGGGGGCAATCAAGCCCAATGTAGCCAATCATGTAAGTGGCCTTTTCACGATCCGACAAGTGCAACCCTGACGCAGGCTCCACTGATCCGTCGAACAGATAACCAATGAGTCTTTCCGTGGTCGGATCATGTGGGGGGCAGAACTTCGTCGGGTCGTAGAAGAAGCCGGGGTTCTTGTGGCGACTGTCCTTGAAATGGCCACAATGTTCGGCGGTGCCCCCGTTGCAGGATGCCGCAAGATTGGAGTACTCATACATGCGGGCCGGCTCTCCAGAACGTGGCGCCATGTGCTCAACGTGGCTCGTTCCCGGAGCAACCTCCGACTCGCAATAGCAGCAGAGATACATCTGTTCCTCTCGAAGGCTTTCAGCCACCAGGCGATGACAGTCCGACCCCATGAACGAGCTCCAACCTTGGCTGACAGGCTGCCGTGCGAGACAACGAGGGGGGCTGGCGGTGCGCACGATCGTTCTCACCTGCGGCGAAGTACCTTGAGTTGGCTGATTCTGATGTCTGCCATCAAGAGATCGGGATCGCCACTGCCCATGGCGTCCTCAAGGTCACGACGCAGATGCTTGGCCCTGTTCGTCTCGTGCTCGTTGCTCTCGACCAGTTGCATATACTCGTGCAGTTTGGCGACTGACTCGACGCCCGGTGGTCGGCTGTGCACACCAAACACCTCCTGAAGCAGTCGAGAGCTCTCGCTGCCGAACGTGCCTACGTCATCAGACAAGGTCCGTACCACGCCGTCCTCGGCCAGAAGACGCACATGTTCCTTCCGGACTGTAGTCAGTACCTGCGGGCTGTGTGTCGTGACGATGAGCTGGACTCTGGGGAACGCTGAGCGGAGAGACTGAACGACCGTCTGCTGCCACTCAGGATGCAGATGCATATCGACTTCGTCGATCATGACAATGCCCGGCGTAAGGCGCGCGGATTCCGAGCCAAGGTGCGCATTCAGCCTCACGGCCCGGTGGGCAATGTCGGCAACCAAGGCGATCATGTTGCGTATGCCGTCGCTCAGCCATTCGACCGGTAGCTGACCGTCGGTGTCGTGTTCTGCGACGATGCCGAGCTGACTACTCTTGAATGTGATGCCGTGCCAACCGCTGATGGACAAGGCGGCATCCACTGCCGTGCGTATGGCCGAGAGCAGACCCAACACTTCCGTCAACCGCTCCGGCACATTTCGCTCTTCGTACTCCATGCGACACAGGCGCTCGAACCAAGCAGCGAAGACCTTGTAGCGAGATGCCGAATCCAGACAATCTAGGTACCCTGCCATCCTGGACGTTGCGTTTTCCGTAGTCTTGCCCGTGGTCAAACGCCTATCCCCCCAGAGCCTTCCGGTTCCATAGTATGAAACCAAAGGGAGCACTCGCGGCCCGGTTCCCTCGCCTGCGGCAGTATCGCGCACCATCCCTTGAAGGGACTTCCCGAAATCGATAAGCGCACGGCTCTCGCCGTAGGTCGTCCGCGATTTCGCACCAGCTAGCTCGCGGCGCCACGTATCAGGCGTGCCATTGATGACCCCTTCGGCTGTCATCGTGAGGGGGTACTGCTGCTCCATTTCCAGAGGGACGGCTTTCGGATTACGAACGCGTCGCACGTCCGATGCCCTGAAGTGCACGCCCGTAGCATTGTCGAATGCGCCGATGAATGGGCCCAGCGCGACCGCTATGGCATCGAGTACTGCTGTCTTTCCACAGCCGTTCTTCGCCACAACAACCGTGAGCTCCGGGTGAAAGTCAACCGCCAGATGAGCGAACCGTCGGTAGTTCCTCACTTCGATGCTATCGATTCTCAGCGGGACAGCGTCGCACGGTGTGCCATTACCAGTCATGTGCGTCACTCCTTGTCATCGTGGGCATTCCGCGCCCGGGCATCGGATGATTACGCCTCCCCATCGGATGATTATCGGAAGATTCCAAGCGCGTCAGTTCGTCCGTGGCACGGCGCGTTCGGAAGCCTGCGTGATGCGATCGAGCATCTCCCTCACCTCGTCGTCGATATCGGCTGGACTGACGAACGGCGCGAGCGTGTGATAGTCGGTCTTGCGCATCAGATTAGGCAGGCCAAGCTTCTCGAAGAACTTCTTGAACAGCGGGTCGAGGAAATCGTCGCTCGCCTTGATCTCGGGGTCCCAAGGCGACGGTTTGCCAAGGGCGGCCAGCGCGGACTCGATCTCGTCGATCGCATCCGCCATCGTGTGCCGCCACCCCTCAGCGAAGAGCTCCCCGTGCTGATCTCGGCCCTGCGCCTCGGCGTAGGCGAGGAGGGTTTCTTTCTGACACAGGTAGTTCTCGAGTTCACGCCGTCCCCACGTTGACTGCATGAGATAGGGGTCGGCCGGGAGCGTTTGCTCCAGCCTGTCGTAGATGGCCAGGCCAACCAAGTCTTCCTTCGCTTCCCTCAGCCCGTGGAAGTGCTCCTGTGCCTTTCGCGGTTGGTTCGCTACGTAGTGGACGAATGGGCGTTCGAGTGCGGCCTGGGCGGGGTGATCCAGGTTCCCGGCCAGGGCCCGGAGTATGGCCAGATCGGTCGACCCTTCCAGATAGAGTACCCAGCCCACCTCCTCCGCTTGATAGTAATTCTCGAAGCCGATCTCCTTCAACGCCTTCAGCACCTGGGTACCACGATCATCGATGCGGTGCGGCTTGCCGACGAAGGCGATGACCACGTCTCTATCGGCGGCCTCGTTGAGAATGACCTCCGAGTGACTGGCTGCGAGTATCTGGCTCCCGGTCTTCGCCGCCGTCTCGGACAACACCTGGTATATCTGACGCTGCCGTAGGATCTCCAAGTGTGCATCGGGCTCATCGAGCAACAGGACCGAACCGGGATTCGCCGTCATGTGTGCGAGCAAGAGGAGGGTCTGCTGCTGACCGCGGCCGCTCGAGGAAACATCCAGCCGCACTTTGCCTCGGGTACGGTAGGCCATCACGATCTCTCCGCGCTCCGGCACATATTCGGGGGCATCCAGTTCGACGCCAAATAATGCCTGCATGTCGCGCGCGAGCTGATTCCACTTGTTCTTGCCGTCGTGACCCTGGAGGACTTGGTAACACAGGTTCCGAAGAACCTCGGCCGTACGCCCCTCGCCGAGGCGGACGTTCACCGCACCCTGATCGAGCCGCGTCTCTGTCGCCGCAAGACCAGACATGGGCGGCAGATAGGCGATGCGTAGTCCTGTCGCCACATCGGGCACGTCCATCCGGCCGCCCTCGGGCAGGCGCATCGATCGGCAGTAGAATGACTCTTCGTTCGCGTAGTAGAACTCCAGCCCGGAGCGCCATTGGGCGCCGGCCGTGACGCCTTCCACGACGACGTCGATAAAGACCTTCTGCGTGCCACTTGCTCGGCTGGATATCTGCGTATGCAGGTCGCGCCAGAGCAGGTTGGCCGCGGGAACAGGCACGGTGATGAGGTCGCGCCTGTTGATCGTCACACCCGGCCGCTTCTCGGGAACATCACCCGAGCCGCGTTTCTCGCTCCAGCGCTTGACGCCGATATCCCATAGGGCCAACGCCTGGAGCGCCGAGGTCTTGCCGGCGTTGTTAGGCCCGATCAAGATGACGCGGTCACCCAGCTCGAGATCGATCTCGTCGAACAGTTTGAAGTTCCGAATGGTCAGCCGTGTCAGCATCGGTGCGCCCCGTCGTTGCCGCGGTCTAGTTCCTCAATCGGATGATTCTATGTCTTCGTCGGATGATTGTCAGATGATTCCATCGCGGTCATTGCGGAACCTCCGCCCTCGCGAGCAACTCGGCTAGGTTGTAGTTCACGCTGGTCACCCCGAAGTCAGGCTCGCGGTGGAAAGGCCGTCGGATGTGGTGCGCTTGGTGGCTCCCATCCTCCTTGAACTCGACGATGGCCAGGATGAAGTCATCCGGCTTGTTCAGTGAGTAGAGGATCTCATTCTTGGTCACGGTGACTGTCTGAGCGCCGGCCACGCGCCCCTTCACCTCGATGAACCTCAGCCTACCCGTGCCTGGCACGCGACTCTCGATGTCGTAGCCGAGCTTTTCGAATTCGCGGTCCACCGGCTCGAAGCCGAGGTCTCGCTCCAGGTCCATCACGATCAGGCGCGCCCGGGCGGCCGCAGCCTGCGTGTCTACGGGCGACTGCGCCGGGCCTGCGGGTCGGCCGGTCATCGCCGCGATAAGCCCCATCGGCACGACCAGTGACCCCCCGAGCACCACCGGTGGAAGAGGAGAGATCTGGGCTTCGCGCTTCAGATCGTCGAGCCGCTTCTGTAGGCGGGCCTGAAGGAGATCGGCGCGCTTGCGGGCCTCGCCGGAGTTGAGCTTGGCGTTCACCTTGCCCGCCTGCTCCTGAAGCTTCAGCTGCTCAGCACGGTGATCCCAGTAGCTGATCTCCTTGGTGAGCCGCTCCTTCACCGCCGCCTCGGTCTTCGCGATCAGGGCGAGTTTGGCGCCGCGCACCTCGGCCAGGTGCTCAGGCACGACGTGCGCCACGGCGTAGCCCTGGGCCAGCTGCTCGAGCTCACGGTCGATCCAGGTGCACTCGGGGCGGGCGAGGATGGCGTCCACCCCGGGCTCGCCTTCGTTCAAGGGTCGATAATCGAGGTAGGGTGCGTACTGCACGTGCCGCATGGTGCCGTCGGCTCCGAGCTCTACGAACAACATCTTCTTGGAGACGACTCGCCGATCTCCCTGCCGGGTTAGGCTCGCGTCCTGGATCGCGTGCTCAAGGGAGAAGAGCACGCGCGGCTGCATGCCGGAATCGCGCTCGTCCACCAGCACGGCGCCGCGCTTCAAGAGATCGCGGTGGCGCTCCAGGGTGAGGTCGATGACGGCGTCGAGGAGCGGATGGCCGGGGCAGATGAAGGCGGCCAAAGGCTCGCCCGGGGGAGCGACCAGCGGCTTCTCAAACGCGATGCGCTCGTAGCGCGGGAGCACCGGCTCGCCGATGCCGATAAGACGATCACGGTTGCGCACCGGGGCCGGCACGTGGGTGATCTCGTAGCGGCGCGGCTCCCGCTGTTTGGTGGTCCCGCCCAGACGCCCGAAGGCTTCGTGGAAGAAGGACTCGATGTAGTGCGGCTGAAGGCGCCGGGCCTCGGCCCGCTCCATGTCTTCACGGATGCGGTGGACGCGGCTGACGTCCATGGTGTCGTGGGCCAGGGCGTGGTCTTCGAGCAGATCCTGCAGCTCGCTCTGCTCGAAAGCGTGTTCGACGGCTTGGGTGAGACGCAGCCGCACATCCTCCCGCTCGCCATAGCGGATGGCCTCTATCAGCAAGTCCCGGAGTGGTCGCCCCGCGAACTGGAGCTTGCCGAGCACATCGAACACCTGACCGCCCAGAGCCTTGCGGGCCTGCTCGAGCTTCTCCAGGAGCCTGCGGTAGACGTCGCCCTCGCGGGTCTCCTCGGCCACCAGGTTCCACAGGTGACACACCTCCGTCTGGCCGATGCGGTGGATGCGCCCGAACCGCTGTTCGATCCGGTTGGGGTTCCAGGGCAGGTCGTAGTTCACCATGAGATGAGCACGCTGGAGGTTGATGCCCTCCCCCGCGGCGTCAGTGGCAAGGAGCACCTGTACGTCGGGGTCATGCTTGAAGGATTCTTGTGCCTCCAGGCGCTTCTCCCGCCCCATGCCTCCGTGGATCATGACCACGGCCTCGGCGCGGCCAAGGAGCGTGGTGATGCGCCCCTCGAGGTAGCTCAGCGTGTCCCGGTGCTCGGTGAAGATGACGAGCTTCTGACTCGGTGAGGGTGCGGGACGGGGTGCAACGTGGGTAACGTCAGGGCTGGTCGGCTCTTCGGTGGCGGGGTCGGTCGCGGTGGCGAAGATCTCGCCGAGCAGACTCGCCAGCTCACACCACTTGGTGTCCGTGCCACTCTTGCGTACGTGAAGCGCCAAGGACTCAAGGCCCTTCAACGTCTCGATCTCCGCTTTGAGCTCGACGATCGAGCGGGCGGCGGTCGCTTGGTCAAGGATCTCCTCCTCCACCAACTCGGCCTCGCCATCCGGCGCCTCTTCGAGGTCCTCTACGTCCTCATCATCGAGGGTAGGAGCTGTCGGGGCGAATGCCAGCGCGACGTGCCCGCCACGCTGGAGTACCTCCATCTCGCGCAGACGACTCTCGAGACGCTCGCGTCGCCGGCGAAGCGACTGGTGGATGGCCTCGGGAGATGAGGCCAGGCGGTGCTGCAGGATGGTGAGCGCGAACCCGACCGTGCCGGCCCGCTTGTCGTTCACCAAGGCTTCGGCGCGGTTGAACTCCTCCCGCACGTACTCGGTGACGGCCTTGTAGAGGTGCGCTTCTGCATCCGAGAGTCGGTAGGGCACGGTGTAGGCGATCCGCTCGGGGAAGAGGGGGGTTCCGTCGAACTTGAGCAGCCCCTCCTTGACCATGCGTCGCATGAGATCGGAGACCTCGGCCACGTGCACCCCATCGCGGAAGCGGCCCTCGAAGCGGTCGCCGTCGAGCAGAGCCATGAAGAGCTGGAAGTCCTCCTCCTTGCCGTTGTGGGGCGTGGCCGTCATGAGCAAGAAGTGCCGGGTGAGGGTGGAGAGGAGCTGCCCCAGCCGGTAACGTTTCGTGTACTTGATCTCTCCGCTGAAGACGGTGGCCGACATCTTGTGGGCCTCGTCGCAGACCACCAGGTCCCAGCGGCAGTCGGGTGCCTGCAGCTTCTGCTGCACGTCTTCGTTCCGTGAAAGCTTGTCGAGTCGGGCTATGACCAGGTTGGTTTCGAGGAACCAGTTCCCCGTGCGGGCGGCCTCGAGCTTGTCGTTGGTGAGGATCTCGAAGGGCAGCTGGAAGCGGCGATATAGCTCGTCCTGCCACTGCTCGGCGAGGCTCCCGGGGCAGACCACGAGGCAACGCTGGAGGTCACCACGGGCTATGAGTTCCTTCATGAGGAGACCCGCCATGATGGTCTTGCCGGCACCGGGGTCATCGGCGAGTAGGAAGCGCAGCGGCTGGCGCGGCAGCATGGCCCCGTAGACCGCGGTGATCTGGTGGGGCAGAGGATCGACCAACGACGTGTGCACGGCGAGCACGGGGTCGAACAGGTGGGCGAGGTGGATCCGCTGCGCCTCGGACACCAGTCGGAAGAGGGCGCCGTCACCGTCGAAGCTCCAGGGGCGTCCGAGCTCAACGACTTCGAGCCGAGGTTCATCGTGGCGATAGAGGAGCTCGTTGGCGACCTTGCCGGTGGCAGTCTTGTAGGTGAGCTCCAAAGCCTCCGAGCCGAACCACTGCACACTGACGACCGTCACGAGGGCGTCGGGCACGATGCCGCGGATCGACGCGTTGGGCTTGAGGTCTTCGAGTACCACGTAGAGGTCGTCCCCCTTGCTGCAACCTGTCCATAACCCATAGCCTGGGCTCTTCTAGGCGTCCATCCTACAACCTATGGTGAACGGATGGGATACGTACTGAGGCAATGCTGTAACACCCCTACCGGAACAGGTGTCGCACGGGCACCGGAGCCGCGTCCCGAGAGTGTAACCAAGGTACCGGAGCCGCTGTGGAAAGTATGTACCGGGACTGGACACTGAGCGCGTGAGGCCAAGTGCTTCAGCGTCCTGGTCAGTAGCGATCCAGTCACGGAGTTCAGGCACGTCGTCCAGGAAGCTCAAGACCGCAAGAAGGCCGGCGTCACGGTGCCAGCGGCATGAGGGGGGTCAGTTTTCGACCGTCATTGACAATCGCACAAACGCAATTGAACGGAGCGATTGGTGACGTCGGCGCCCCGTCGCGTCCGGACGGGGATGCGAATCGCCACCGGATAGTGGGCTGGCCCGGGGCCTGGCGCGAAGACCCGACTCCCGACACCGGCCCGAGGCTGACGGGTGAGCTTCTGCTCCCCGCTTGTCAGCCACGCCCCACGTCGTCCGGCCGCTCGGCCAGCTGCCGAGCATGCCACACACCGACTATCCAGACCGTGTCGTCGACCACTCGATGGAAGAAACGATATGGCGGAACCGGGAGCTCGCGATGCGGGAGATCGGGGAATTCCGGTATCGCGTGGCCGGAGGGGGGATGCTCGCGCAACTGGGCGATCACCGTCTCAGCGCGTTGCTGCACGGTCGCGGCCCCGGCGGGGCTCTTCGCGCGCAGGTAGCTCAACGCGCTGAAGTACTGACGTTCCGCCTGCGGCGTGAAGCGTACTCGCATCTGGCTACTCCGCCGCGAGCAACGCGCGCGCCTCAGCCATCACCTCGTCTGCGTCGCGCCCGACGCCCGCCGCGATGTCGGCATCCCCCTGAGCGAGGATTCGCAGGATCTCGTTCTCGTGCTGCATGCGCCCGTAGGCTTCCGCGCTCACGAGCACCGCAGAGGCGCGTCCTCGCTGCGTGATGACCACGGGTTCGTCCGACGCGACAATACGCTTGATGATGCTGGCGGCGTCCCGGCGCAAATCGGAGATGGGGATGATGCCTGGCAGCCTACTCATTGGAAGCACCTCCTAAGGTACAACCAATGATACCATAGGGGGTGCTGTGGCTAGCGGGCGGCAGATGACCCGCAAGCGCAGCGAGTCGGGTCGATCTCCTTGCTAGAACAGCCGCCCTACGCCGTCAGCTGTATCTTCAATCGTTTGCCCACGGCGTGTGCGGCACGCTCGAGCGTCGACAATGTGACCGACGGATTGGCGGGATCAAGTAGTCGTTCAACCGCCGACCGGCTGGTCTTCATCCGCCGCGCGAGCTCGGACTGCGTGATGTGAGCACGCTCCATCTCCCGAGCGATCTCGAAAGCGATCACGCGTTTGGCGGCGACGGACTCCACCTCGTCGAGGAGACCCTCCTCGCGCAGGAAATCGTCAAAGTCACTTCCAAGGTGCTTCTCATTCACCATGTTCACTCCTTCCGAAGGTCCGCGAGCCGCTGTCTGGCCGTCCACCGTGAACAGCACCCGGGCTATCCCACCCGCGATGTGGGTCCGGACCTCCCACAGGCCGGGCTCCAGTTTGCGAATGAGCGGCATCCCAAGCGGCCAGCCGTACTGCGCCGTCTTGATGTCCTGTCCTACGGCTCGCCGATCCCCCTTCGTCAGCTTGAGAAGCCACTCGCGAACGGGTTCCGTCCCTCCGGACGTGGCGTAGAAGCAAACGGCGATCACGGGCCGACTCTCGGGGGATTCGTTCACCTCAGAAGTGTACCATAAATGGTGCAGTCATCCATCCGCGGATGTTGGGACAGGGCAGCCGAACGTCCAACGTGTTGCAGTTGAGCCGCGAGCGAAGCGAGTCAGGTTGATCCGTTTGTTGTACGCTCTCTCGCTTCGCCTCAGACCCTGTTCCTTCGGATCGTCTCTTTCAGACGTCCTGGGTCCCAGTCAACGCATGTCACTGCGGCGAGCCTCTGAAGGAACTCCTTCTCCTTCCTGTGCACCTTTCGATCAATGGTCACCGCAAGGCACGCAGCTTCGAAGAGGGTGTCGCGCTCGTCTTGCCCGAGCGCGGCGGCTTTGGCGAAGAGCGATTCGACATCGAGGTCGACTCCAAAATCGCCACCATTGGCATCCAAGCCGTCCACCTGGTCGGCGAACCCAACCAAGTCCTTCAGAAGACACATCTCTTCTGGCTGCGTCGGACCATCGGCCCGAATGGCCGCCCATACCACGGAGACCAGGAGCCCGTGGTCTGTGAAGCTACCTACGAACTCCCTTGCTTTCTCGTCCGCCAACGCCTTGTCCCTGTAGATCTGGCGTGCGGTGCCAGCCACGGCGCCCGTGCTCCAAACGTTCATCCCGACCGACAGGGGGATTCCGATCGCTGGAATGCCGATCTTGATTAAGTTGCGTCGCAGTAGGTGCTTGCCGATGACCGGAAGAGCCTTGAGCGATTGAAGCGTCGCTCCCTTTACGGCCGCCTTCACGCCTTGTCGTACAACCTCGGGGGCCGCCTTGTTGATCGCGGACGCGGCCACTTCGGTCGCCTTCACGCCGAATGCCACTCTGAGCAGGTCGTAGAGGTCTTCGGGATCTTCGATATCCGCAGGTTTGCCGTAGAGAACACCCATGTCATATGCGAGTCTAAGTTGGAGCGTAGTCAGATAGAACAAGTCCACCGTAAACGCCGTGAACGCAGCTGGCACCGTCAGCGGGCTCGCACCACCCTGACTCCCGATGGTAGCGGCAACAGCAGCAGTGTAGGCACTAGCGGTAACCCCGCCCGAGATGCCGGCGTAGCGCTTCGCCAGCGCCACCTGCCGGTCGACTACAGCGTCCGGCGGGAGACCGGGGTACTTGTTCGCGAAGAACTCCGGCGTGGCCTTTTCGGCGTAGGTCCGTAGTGCGGAGGCAAGGAGCTTTGCGAACCAGTCGCCGGACTTGATGTCGTTGGTTAAGTCCTGAAAGCGCTCGCCCTTGATGTCCTCGCGGATGGCGGACAGTTCCTGCTCGACAACGCTGCGCTCGTGTTCGTCTTGTTGGTTGCGTTCTCCCACTCAAGAACCTCCTATGTGTCTGAAGCCGAGATTGGCCGCAGCAGAACATTGTGATCCAACTACGTGCAGACCGACCAAAGTGAGCCGTCTAGCGGAACGCTCAGCTGGTGCGTCCCCCGCACCCTTTGGATGCGTACAACAAGCATTGGCCAGTCTGCATATCGCAACTGCAAACCAAATGGCGGAGCGGCGTGGGAATCGAACCCACCCTCGACGGGATCACCGCCGAACAGCGGTTTTGAAGACCGGGCCGGCCACCAGACCGGATGCCACTCCGCGCGGAAGACCACGATTCTAGCGCATCTCGCGGATGAACGGGCCGCGACCACAAAACCGGGCCACCCCCAAACCCGGCCATGCCAGTAAGACCCGGCCACCCCTCGAAACCCGGCCACCCCACAAGATCCCGGCCACCCCTCAAGCCCCGCCCACTTCCCGCCGATGAAGCCACTATGGTTCCACGTACGTACATCCAGGGCGCGGCCCTGATCTTCCTGGGCTTCGGGGCGATCGCCTCCTCCAAGGTCGCCGTGTGCCTCGGCGAGCCCACCCTCGCGCAGGGCTACCTCATCGGTGCGGTGGTCTTCATCATGGTGGGAGTCGGACGCCTCCTGCGCTTCACCTGACCTCCGGCGCCGGCAGTCAACAGCAGCCGCCTCCCGCCTCCCCGCCTCCGCTTCGACTGACCCCCGCGCCCCTGGAGCGGTATCATCGCCCGATGGACACACACGCCGAACCCGCTCCCCCCACGCAGCTCACCGCCCGCTTCGCCAGCGCCCTGGAGCTTGCGCGCCGCGCGCACGACGGACAGCTCCGCAAGGGCACGCGCATCCCCTACCTCTCCCACCCCCTGGCGGTCGCCGCGCTGGTCCTCGAGCACGGGGCCGACGAGGACGAGGCCATCGCCGCCCTCCTGCACGACGTGGTCGAGGACGGCGGGGGCCGGGACGCCCTCGACGCCATCAGGGCCGAGTTCGGCGACCGGGTGGCCGACATCGTGCTCGGCTGCTCCGATCACGTGGCCGAGCCGGGTGAGGTCGACCGTCCCAAGGCGGAGTGGCGCGCCCGCAAGGACGCCTACCTCGAGCACTTCCTCACCGCCGACCGCTCGGTGCTTCTGGTGGCCGCGGCCGACAAGCTCCACAACGCCCGCTCGATCCGCGACGACTACGAGGTGCACGGCTCCCTCCTCTGGCAGCGCTTCACCGCCGGCCCCGCCGACGTGCTCTGGTACTTCCGCTCCCTGGTGGCCGTGCTCCAGGAGTCGGTGGAGGACCAGGCACCCGGCGCCACCCCCGACCCGACCGGCTACGCCCGGCTCGTGCTCGAGCTCCGCCGCGTGGTGGGCGAGATCGACCTCATGACCTGGCCGGACCAGAACGCGTAACGCACCAGAAGGAGGCCGTGATGATCCGTAGACAGATCGAGTTCACGGAACAGCAAGCCGTCGCGCTGCGACGGGCAGCCCAAGAGCGGGGCCTTTCCATGTCGGAGGTGGTCCGACAGGCGGTGGACGCGCACTTCGCAGCCCAGCCAGGTCCAGATCGTGCGACACTGCGGGCGCACGCCCGCGCTCTGGTCGGCGCCTTCCCCGGGTCCGAGGCCGACGTGGCCCGACGCCACGACGCCTACCTGGCGAACTCGATCGCCGACTGGCACAGAGCAGACCCGCCCCGGGAGTAACCCCCCGCCGTTCCGTCCGCACCCCCTGCTACACTCGATACATCATCAAGAGCGATCCCGAAAGGGGATCCGGCAACCGGGCAGGAGACGCCAGCGGTGCTAAGAGCGCGACGTCCTCGCATGAGGGCGGTGCCTCGATGAGCGGGATGTAGGAGTCCCGAAAGAAGGTCTCCCCCAGTGGCACAGCGACGGCTGTGGCACGCCCATCTGCCGGCCCCCGCTCGGGCTCTCGCGACCCGAAGGGAGGCAGTGCGATGCTCAAAGTCGACCAAGAGTGGCTGGATCGGGTGGAGGAACGCTACCCGGGCATCAGGGGGTCCATCGACTACTACGAACGCCTCGACCTGCCGCCCTGCCCGGCGTGCGGGTCCGACGACACCGCGGCCGTGTCGGCGGGTGTCATCGGCCGGAGCATCCACGTGTGCGCCGCGACCACCAAGATCCGTCTGCTGCCGAACATGGTGCCGCACGACTACTACTGCTGGGCCTGCGAGCTCTACTTCGGCGGACCCGGACCCGGCGACGACCCCGCCACGGGCGACGAGTCGCTGCTCATCGACCCTCGCACGGCCACCGACGACGACCTCGAGGCGATGGTGCGGGGCATACACCGCCAGGCCGAGAAGGACGAGCGGATCGCCCGGCGGAGCACGGCACGCGGGAAAGGCGGCACGAAGGAGGGCGCGAGATGAGTTGCGGCGAGATCGACTTCTACGCGGTGCGGCACTGCCGGTTCACGGCACTCCAGAGGATAGAGCAGGGCCTCGACCCCCAGCCGGACCCCGACAACTACGACCCCTGCTACGACCCGGACGTCCCCGTCGGACAGATCGAGGCCGACCTCGGCATCGACTTCGAGGGGTACCTCCGCGGCGACTGCGACGAGGAGTGCGTCTACGACTACACGGACGACGAGGAGGACGAAGGGGGCGACGACTGACGCAGGTCTCACGACGTACCGCCCGGCGGTGCCGGGCGGTCGGAGTACGAAGTTGGCCGGGGCGTGGTGAGAACGTGACATCAGGAGGCGCTCTTCTGTTCGGGGCGTCTAGCAGCTACGCCGATTGATGCCACACTCGCTATGTCCTTATGAACAGGACATAATGTCCGTATGAACGGGACTACGCAGAGTGCGATGCACCCGGCTAGCACACGACTCCTCGAGGCCGTACTCGACCTCTTGTGGGTCCAATGGACGGCAGTGGGTGTTGCCGGCGTGCGGGCGTCAGAGGCGTCCCTCGTCGATCCCGAAGCACTGGTGGTGGCGACCGCCGAGTTCGGGCGCTTTGACGCGCGCTTGTTCGACGAGATGCTGGACTGGCTCGTCGTGAACGCCGCCCGGGTCGATCTGGTCCGGCTCAGGCGGTCGATCGCCTCGGCGTCCGATGAGACACCACGTGTGGCGGCTGCCATGGCCGATTTCGTGGCGGTTCACAGCGGCCGCCGGCAGTGGCGGACCCTCGTGGAGTCACCCGATGCCGCTCCACACTCCCACACCACCCGACCCGCAACTCCCTTGTTCCAATCCGGACACGGCGGGAGCGGGTGGGGAGAGCAAGATCCGGTGTTCCTGGCACACGGCTTCGCGCGGGGCCCCGTGGTTCTACGGGGGATGTCGCAGATCCCAGACGCGTCCCTCCCAGCGTGCGCGCGGTTCCGAGCGCGAGGGCTGACCGGCATCGGCGCGCGGGCCGAGGCACTCACATATCTATGGACACACGAGTGGAGTCATGGCCGGCTCATCGCCCAACGAAGCCTCTACGCAAAGACCGCTGTGGCTCAGTACCTGAGTGATCTGGCGCAGTTGAGACTCGCGGCCCGCCGAGAATCCGGCCGACAGGTTCTGTACCGGCTCGAACCCAGCCTGACCGCGGTGGGAACGCCAATAGCCCCCTACGTAGACTGGGCCGCGGCATTCAGAGGGCTGGCCCATGTGTGGCACCGGCTGCAGACATGGCCGGCGACCGGCGATGTGGGTCATGCGGAAGCCACCGGGCTGGTGCAGGCTCTCATCAAGGCGACGCCCGACCTGGCAGCCGAGGGCTTCGAATACCACCTGCCTGAGATGCGCGGATGGGCCAAACGAGGAATCGAGTTCCCGCTGGGAGCGGTGGAGGACATCGCCCGCAGAATCGAAGATCTCACACGATAGCGTAGGACTCGCTGCACCCCGACGCCGCCCGCCAGCCCCAAGAACGCGCCAACAGTTGTAGAATCCCCCTGTAGGGTGGTTCGAGTCGGATGGCGATACACGGGTAGGAGCGGCAGGCGTGAAGCTACGCAGCCTCGAGACTGTTCTCCGCGCGCTGGACTCGGTGAGCGTCCGATACTTGGTGGCCGGCGACGTCGCTGTCAACGCATACGGCCACCAACGCCTCACGCAGGATCTCGACCTGGTGATCGGGTTGGGGCGCGAGAACGTGCTGAGGGCGCTAGGCGCCCTCTCCGACCTGGGGTACCGACCTGTCGTGCCGGTAGCAATCGAGGAGTTCGCCGATCCCGCGAAACGCGCGGAGTGGGCCGAGCACCGGAACATGCAGGTGTTCTCCCTCGCGAGTGACACCTACCTCGACACCACCGTTGACATCTTCGTCCGAGAACCGTTCGACTTCGAGGCGGAGTACGAGGCGGCGGAGATCCACGAATTGGCCCCTGGGGTGCGATTGCCCTTGGTCGCTCTGTCGACGTTGATCGCCATGAAGCGAGAGGCTGATCGCCCCACCGATCAAGACGACGTCAAGCACCTGAGCTGGATCGCAGAAGAGCGAGAGACGGGCGCACCTGGTGAATAGCGACGCCGATTGGAGCGCCGCAACCTGGGAGGGCAGCCGCCGCGCCCAGATCCGACGGGCACTCCGTCTGACCGTGCGCCAGCGCCTCGAGGCACTCGAGGACCTCAGCGAGACCAGCGCACGACTGGCGCAGGGAGCCCCCCGCCCCCTTACCAGCGCTCGTGGTGCACCCGCATCTCCCGATACTGGGTGCGCGGGTGCTTCTCCTCCGCCGGATAGCCCAGAGGGATGAGGCAGAACGGGATCACCCGCTCGGGGATGCCCAGCACCTCGCGCACCATGTCGATGCGCTCGGGCTCGGGGTGCACACCGCACCACACGCCGCCCAGGCCGAGTGCGGTGGCGGCAAGCAGCAGGTTCTGGGTGGCCGCGGCCACGTCCTGCACCCAGTACTCGCCCCCGAGACCGTCGGGCACCAAGTCGAGATCGCCGCAGGGCACGATACAGAGCGGCGCCTCGTGGAGCATGTGCGCGTAGGGGTGACGCTCGCCGAGTTCGTTCAGCGCCGCGCGCTCGGTGACCACCACGAAGTGCCAAGGTTGCTCGTTGCTCGACGACGGGGCGGCCATGGCCGCCTCCAGCAACCGCGTCACCAGTTCCTCGGGCACCGGCCGGTCCTCGTAGCGACGGATGCTCCGCCGCGCGAGCAACAGGTCGTAGCAGTGGTTGAAGTCATCCATGGCGTCTCCTCGTTCCGTGGGCGCCGGGGCGCCGGGTTCGGTGCAGATCCTCGGTCGATCATACCCATACCGAGCTCGCCCGCACGACAAACCGAAGTACACACGGAAGGTTTTTCGCCCCAGCCATCCATCTTTACAATCTCTTCATGTTCGTTCCGGTAGAATGGTGCGACATCAACCCTGCCGGTCGGGATTCGACCCACCCGGCTTCGATATCTCGGCTAAGGAGGCGGCGTGCGGATAAGCAACAGGACTCTTGGCATCCTCATCATCGCGATCGTACTGGTGATCGGTGTGGCCATCCCGGCCGCGGCCGCGACTGGTGCGGCAGATCAGGCTCGCGACTGGGTCGGGCAATGCTTGGGCCTCGGCGGCGACGGCGCGGGTTGCTCGCAACCCGGCGCAGCTGACGGTGCGGCCTGTGGCGCCGCTGGCGCCGCGGGCGCGGCCATCGGTACGGGTGCCGCGGGCTGCGGTGGAGCGGCTGCAGGCGATGCCGGCGCTGGCTGCGGCGGTGCCGCGGGCGGAGCGGGTGGCTGTGGCGGCGGGACCGCACCAGCGGCCGACTCCTCGATCTAGGCTTCTCAGCCACACATAGAAGTTGCGCGACGGGCGCCCCGCGGGGCGCCCGTTGTCATTCCGAAGGGCGTGCGCGGGTCCGTCACGATCTCGTAGCGATCGGCCTCGATCCGAGGGTGGGCGTGCACGGTCACGCTCGACCCACCTGACCAGCAGTCAGGCTGAGACGCCGGGCTTCCGCCCCACGGGCGCCCGGCGTTTCGGCGCGCTCCGTCAAGCACCGGTTCTGTCCAACCCCCGGTCTAGGATGGCGCATCGCTGACTGTACGGTATACTGTACGTGTCACTGTATGTAACGCGGAGGTCCTCCATGCAGCCGCTGCGCCCCTCTACAGATGTTTGGCCGGTCACCGAGTTTCGAGCCAACGCCTCCACCGTCCTCGACCAAATCCATACCACCAAGCGGTCCGTCATCCTAACCCAGCACGGGCGCAGCACAGCGGTTCTCATGGACGTCGATGTCTACGAAGGATTGCTGGACGAGGTAGCGCTGGTTCGAGCTGTTCGCACGGGCGAGGAACAGCTCGCCGCCGGAGAGGTCATTCCACATGAGGCCGTAGAAGCCCGCATCAGGGCGCGCTTGGCCAAGTGAGGGTCGTCTGGACGAGGCAAGCCGATGCCATGCTCGCGGAGGCCTTAGACTACATCTCGGCGGAGCGACCCGCTGCCGCGCTTCGGTGGGTTGACGATGTCATGCAGCAATCGAGATCGCTCGCGCAGTTCCCCGACCGTGGCCGCATGATGCCGGAACTCCAGCGCCCCGAGATTCGCGAGCTTCTTGTCGATCCGTATCGCATCCCGTACCGGCGCGACGATGACCAGGTCACCGTGCTCGCGGTCGTCCATGCCCGTCGCGCCTTCGATCTGACCGACGTCATGAGCGACGGCAGGTAGGGTCAGCGCGGCCAGCAGGCTCCGCAAGCCGGGGACATCATCCCGCGACTCCTCGAACCACCCGTACAGGTCGTGCACCTCTCAGGAGATATTGATTATCTTAATATCCGTCTTGACTTTCTTAAGTCTTGAGTCCATACTGCTCTCGAAAGATGATGTGAAGCAGACCGAGAGTGAGACCCCCACGTGACGGCTGAATGGCACACCCTCACCGATCTCACCCGAGACAAGCGTTTCGTAGTGACCAGCGTCCGGCTCGAGCAGGACGGCATCGACATCTCCGGGGAGTTCGAACTGCCGCCGTTGGCCGGCCTCCGCTACGAGGACCAGGTCTTCGTGGGGGAGTTCGTCCGCTGCCACGGCTCCATCAAGCACATGGAGAAGGCGTTCGGCGTGAGCTACCCCACCATCAAGAACCGGCTCAACCGCATCGCGGAGCAACTCACCTCCGTCACCGTAGAGCAGGTCTTCGCCCGCGACGAGGTGCTCGATCAGCTGGAGCGCGGCGAGATCACGGCCGACGAAGCCGCGCTGAGGCTACGGCGATGATGCTGCCACCCGCCCTCACGCACGTGCGCGTCGTCCGCCCCGGTGGGAAGCGGTTCGGACTCTGGGTGCCCGTGTTCCTCCTCTGGCCGCTGCTCTTCGTACTCGGACTCGTGGCGCTGGCCATCGCCGCGCTGGCGGACTCCATCCTCTACGCGAGCGGCCGCACCTACCACCACTACACCCGCCTGGTCGCGGGCCTCTTCGCCCTGCTCGGCAAGACCAGAGGCACGGTCGTGCGGGTCGACGGCCCTGACACAGACATCCACATCGAGATCAGATAGGAGATCACCATGACCGACGAACGCCCCCGCATACTGAACCTGCTGGCCACAGGCAAGATCACCGCCGAGGAGGCGGAGCGCCTGCTCGACGCACTGCAGTCCGCGACCGACCGCGGCCCCGATCCCGCCGCCGCATCCACGGACGCCGAACCCGCCGACGGGCAACCGACCGGGCCCCGCAAGAACCCCAAGTACATGTACGTGAAGGTGAGGAGCACCGAAGGCGACAACGTCGACGTGAAGGTGCCCCTGGCCCTTGCCCGGGCCGGCCTGAAGCTCACCTCGCTGATCCCACCCTTGGCCATGGCCGAGCTCGACAAGCACATGGGCGAACAGGGGGTCAACATCGACTTCACAAACCTGAAGCCGGACGACATCGAGGAGCTCATCGAGGGTCTCACCGAGATGGAAGTGAACGTGGACTCCAAGAACGGCGACAACATCCGGGTGTTCTGCGCGTAGCGGCGGATGTGGCGCCCCGCGGCGCCGGCCTCACCCCTCGGGGCGGGCACGCCGTCGATGCCGGCGGCCCGAGCCGGCCCCGGCGGCCCGAGCCGGCCTCACCCCTCGTCGTCGGGCACCTCACCGTCGTAGTAGCTGAGCGGCTCGAGACGACCGATGACCCCGAGCCCGCGGAACGAGATCTTCGTGGAGTTCGGGTACCAGGTCATGTCGTTGTTGCTGCGCTCGCCGAAGGCCAGATAGGTGATGCCATCCGCGCCGCCGCGCAACGCGTGGGCCTTGCCCGTGCCCGACGGCCGGGCCACGACGCACCCCGGCCGCAGGTCGTGCTCCTCGTCGCCGAGCAGGAACGAGCCCTGCCCCTCGAGTACCACGAAGACCTCTTCTTCAGCCGAGTGACAGTGGAGCGGATAGGAGAGCATCCCCTCTGCCAGGTGGGCGTGCCGCAGCCCGATATCGCGCGAGCCCGCGGCGCGCGCCAGGTCGCGTATGGTCAGCTGGAAGCCGCCACGCCCGACCTCCCGCGGCGCCACCTCGCCCACCGTCGAGATCCGTGCCGGCCGGGCACTGGGCGCCGGGCACTCGAGTTCGCCGGCCGCCATCTCCCTGCCCCAAGGGTGACCGCCGTCTCCGCTCGTCACCCACGAGGGGCCGAGCCACGAGACCCCGGCGCGCGGCAGACGGCACGCCTCCACCGGCCGGCGGGTACTGAACACCAGGACGTCGAGGCCTTCGTCACCTCCGATCAGGGTGTGGGCCTCGCCGCGCGGCAGGTGCACCAGGCAGTCGCCCGCCGCGACCTCGAAGACGGCGCCGTCCTGCCAGCTGAGTCCGGTGCCGCCGAGCACGTAGAAGATCTCTTCTTCGGCGGTGTGGGCGTGGGCGGGCGTCGAACGCTTCCCCGGTCGGATCTCGATGCGCCGCACGCCGGTGGAGACGGTGTCGCTGGCTTTCCCCAGGTCGGTCCAGCGGGCGCCGAAGGGCCCCTGATCGACTTCGCGGCCCTCGGCCTCGTCCCAGTGGACTACCACCCCTGGGACCACCACATCGCTCATCTGCTCCTCCCTTCCGGCGGCGCCGAGTCAGAGTCGGCGGGCCCTCGTCACGCGCGCCGCGTCGCTGCGTCGAGTGGCGGCGCCCTTCACACCGGGCGGCGGCGCCCCTCAAACCCGGCGGCGGCTCGCCCGCGGCGCCCCGACGTCCCTCAGACCCAGCCGCTCATCACGTCCGCCGCCGCTTGCGCAGGCGGCGTGCGTCGCCAACCCGCAAGGTCATGCCCTCGGAGTCCATGTGCTCGAGCAGCGCCTGGGCGTACTTGCGCGAAGTCGAGAAGAGATCGCGCACCTCGGCCAGGGTGATCTGGCCCCGGGACTCCATCTCGGCGGCGATGCGGGCCATCACCTCGTCGAGGGTGGACGTCGCGTAGTACAGGTCTTCGCCCACCTTGGCCATGCGGCCCTGGCGCTCGAGCGCGCGGATCAGGCGGAGCGCCTCCTTCTCGGCCAGGCCCGACTCGGCGGCGGCGGCGGCCACGGCCGGCGCCTCCAAGCCGATGCGCTCGTAGACAGCGAGGAGTTCCTCGGCGCGAACGGCGTCGTCACCCTCCATCGCACCGGCGGCCTCACCCCAGCGGAACCCGTGCTCGGTGCGCACCACGGTGCCCGCCGCCTGCAGCCGCTCGAGGGCCACGTCGAGGGCGGGCCAGTCCTTGCCCTCTGACACGGCGCGGCGCAGTTCGCCCACCGAGAGGTAGGGGTTGAGGGCGTCGGCGTCGGCCCGGGCGCGGAGTGCTTCGACCACCGCCTCCTCCAGAGCCAGGAGCGCCGGCGCGTGGAACACGCGCTGCTGCGAGCCCTCCACGGCGCGGTCGCCCGCCAGGGTGGCCTCGATGGCCGGAAGGGCGTCGAACCGCCACAGGTAGGGGCTGACTTCCAGATGTCGGCGCAAGATCCCTTTGGGGAACGCCTCAGAGAGGAGCAGGTCGACGATTGCCTCCGCGGGACCGTCCTCGAGTACGGAGAGACGCTCCCGCCACTTCGGGTCGGTGCCGTGTTTGCGGGGGTCCGGGTCGTACACCCGTCCACCGCCGATGGTGGTGATGGGGGTGAGGGAGCGCAGGATGAAGTGGTCACCCGGATAGACCACGGCCCGGTCCTCGAACCGTATCTGCGCGTAGCAGCCTTCCCCGGGTTCGAGCTGCTCGCGGTCGGCCAGCACGACCTTGGCCAGTACCTCCTGGGTGCCGTGGTCCACCCGCACCCGCGACACGCGGGTGAGCGCCTCGGGCGCGTCGTCCAGAAGGGTGAGCGAGACGTCGGCCAGGTAGGTGGGCTCCACGACGGGGTCCTTGATCACCCATTGCCCGCGCTGCAGCTGCTGGCGGTCGACCCCCGTGAGGTTCAGGGCGACCCGCTGCCCCTCCTCCGCCGCCTCCACCGACTGGTCGTGCACCTGGATACTCCGCACCCGCACCTCGTCGAGCACCGTCGCGCCCAGCCGGGGAAGGATGGCCACCGTTTCCTCGGGGGTGAGTTCCCCCGACCACAGCGTGCCGGTGACCACCGTGCCGATGCCCTTCAGCGAGAACACGCGGTCGATGGGCATGCGGGTAGCCGGGTAGACGCCGCGCCGGGGTGCCCGCCCGGCCAACTCGTCGAGGGCCGCGAGCAGCTCGGGGATGCCCGCCCCGGTGACGCCGCTCACCGGCACGATGGGCGCGTCGGCGTAGCGGGAGGTGGCGAGGAAGTCCTCCACGTCGGCGGCGGCGAGCTCGACCATCTCCTCGTCGACCATGTCGATCTTGGTGAGGGCCACGGCGCCCAGGGGGATGTCGAGCAGCTCGATGATGCGCAGGTGCTCGCGGGTCTGGGGCATGACGCCGTCGTCCGAGGCCACCACGAGTAAGAAGATGTCGATGCCGGTGGCGCCGGCCACCATGTTCTTGACGAAGCGTTCATGGCCGGGGACGTCGATCACGCTGAGATGGAGCCCACTCGGCAGCGCGAGCTCCGCGTAGCCGAGTTCGATGCTGATGCCGCGGTCCTTCTCTTCCTTGAGGCGGTCGGTGTCCTTGCCGGTGAGGGACTTCACCAGCGTCGTCTTGCCGTGATCGATGTGCCCGGCGGTGCCGAGCGTCAGACCGCGTTCAGGCATCGGCACCCCCGCCGGCAGCGCCGGCGTCCACCTCCGGCGCCGGGTCACAATCCGGCATACATCGGCTCCGCGCCAACGCCCACGCCACGCTCTCCGCCACCAGCGGCAGCTCTTCGGACTCCAAGGCCAATACGTCGAGCAGCAAGGCATCCTGCGCCACGCGGCCCACCACGGGCACTGAGGCCTCCCGCAGCGCCGCCTCCAGCGACACCACCACGCCCGGGCCAGGCCGCACCACCACCGCGTGCGACGCCAACTCGAGCAGAGGGAGCGATCCGCCCCCCGCCCGTGCCGTGCTCGGCTCCACGTGACTGGGCGCCTCCAATCCGGCGGCCGCGAACCTGGCCTCGAGGGCAGCAAGCAGCTCGGCGGCGAGCGCCTCGGTCTCCGCGGGCGACCGGTCGAGGAAGCGCAGGGTGGGGATCTCACGCACGGCGGCAGCCGGGTCCCGATAGAGCTGCAGGGTACCTTCGAGGGCGGCCAGGGTCATCTTGTCCACACGAAGGGCCCGAGTGAGCGGGTGCTTCTTCAGTCGGGAGATGGCGTCGTGCGTGCCCAGGAGGATGCCGGCCTGCGGACCGCCGAGCAGCTTGTCGCCGCTGAACGAGACCACGTCGGCCCCCGCACGCAGCGAGGCGGTGACCGGGGGTTCGTCGCGGAAGGCGGGCAGGTCGACCAAGGCGCCACTTCCGAGGTCGTCGGCCACGGGAACGCCCCACTCGCGGCCCAGCTCCACCAACTCGGCGATGGAGGTCTCTTCCGTGAACCCCACCACCTTGAAGTTCGAGGTGTGCACCCGCAGGAGCAGGGTGGTGTCCGTGGTGAGCGCCGCGCGGTAATCGTCGATGCGGGTCTTGTTTGTGGTGCCCACCTCCACGAGGCGGCAGCCGCTCATGCGCATGATGTCGGGGATGCGGAAGGAGCCGCCGATCTCCACCAACTGGCCGCGCGACACCACCACTTCACCCTCACCGGCCAGGCCGGCCAGCATCAAGAGCGTGGCGCCGGCGTTGTTGTTCACCACCAGGGCGGCCTCGGCGCCGGTGAGTCGGGTGAGGAGCTCCGCCACGTGGTCGTGCCGCGAGCCGCGCACTCCCGCTTCGAGGTCGTACTCGAGATTGTTGTAGTGGCGGGCCACCTCGACCACACGCTCGAGGGCCGCCGGAGCCAACGTCGACCGGCCGAGGTTGGTGTGGATCACAACTCCGGAGGCATTCAGTACACGGCGCAGGTGGGGACGGGCCCAGGATTCGAGGAGCCTGCCCGCCTCCCTCACGATCGTGGGCACGCTGGTGATCTCACCCCAGGTCTCGGGGTACTCCCCGCTGAGCAGCCGGCCGCGGGCGGTCTCGAGAGCGGCGCGCAGCGCCTCGACCACGTGCTCCCGAGGGTAGCGGTCGAGGTGAGGAGCGAGCTCGTCATGGGCGAGAAGCTCGTCCACGCCCGGTAGTCGTCGCAACGCCTGGCGCACGTGTTCGTCCATACCGGCCTCCTCTCGCTTCGGTCCGCAGCTCCGTCTTTCGATGGCCGCCCGGCCCACGGGTTCCGCAGCCCACGGGTTCCGCAGCCCACAGGTTCCGCGGCCCCGGGGTTCCGCGGCCCACAGATTCCGCGGCCCACAGGTTCTTCGGTCAGGGAATCACTGCCGCCTTTATGAAACCTTTCACTTCGGTCTCCCTGCCGGCCGCCCGCAACGCGCTGGTGAGTTCATCCAGAGTATACCGGTGCGTCACGAGGGTCCGGTGCGGGAAGTCGACACGGGCCAGCACCTCCGCCGCCATGCGCACGTGGCGCGGGGTGTGGTGGAAGGCCGCCGTCAGGCAGAGCTCTTCGTAGTGCAGGCGATAGGTGTCGATGTTCGCGACACTCCCCTGCTCGCAACCGCCGAAGAAGTTCACTACCCCGCCGCGGCGCACCATGGCGACGGCGAAGTCCCACACCTCCGGCCGGCCGACGGCTTCCACGGCCACGTCGACCCCCTTGCCCTGCTCCGTGAGGGCCCGCACTACCGCGGCCGCGTCACCACCGGCCGTGCGCAGATCGACCACCTCGGCGGCGCCCACCGCCCGCGCCGCGGCCAGCTTCCCGTCATTGCGAACCACCGCGATCACACGGGCGCCGCGGCGGGCGGCCGCGTAGGTCATCATGAGTCCGATGGGACCGAGCCCCACCACGCCCACCGTGGTGCCCGGGCCCACGTCGCCCACTTCCAGGCCCTTCAGCACGCAGGCCAGCGGTTCCAGGAGGGCGGCCCGCTCGGGCTCCATGCCGTGCGGCACGCGGAACATGTTCACCTCGACGATGCGCGCCGGCACGAGCAGATAGTCGGCGTAGGCGCCGTTCAACAAGGGTTGGATGTTCTCGCACAGCGAGAGCTGTTCGCGGCGGCAGAAGAAGCAGTGTCCGCAGGGGGCGGAGTTGGCGCTCGAGACCCGGTCGCCCACCACGAACTCCTCGGCGCCCGCGCCCACCGCGGCCACCACCCCGCAGTACTCGTGACCGAACGGCGCGGGCGCCTCGGCAAGCAGGACGGGGTGGCCGCGCCGATAGGTCTTCACGTCGGTGCCGCACACCAGGGCGACCTCCACGCGCACGAGCAGCTCACCCGGCCCGGGGGTCGGCACGGGCACCTGCACGATCTGCACATCCCCGGGAGCGTGGAACAGCGCCTGGCGCATCACTGAGGGCAGGGTGTCCGGCGCGGCGGCGCCGGATCTGTAGACGCCTCCCGACCGTGAGGCCGCAAGGTCCGGGGCGCCCGGCGGTGCCGCGGCACGCGATGGCACGGCGGCGCCGGAGAATGCGGCGTCTGTGTGGGCTGCGGAGCCAGCGGCCACCGCGTTTGCGGATCCCGGCCGCTGTTCCGTCGCGTCGGTCACGGCCTCATCACCACTTTCAACGTCTCCCCCCGCGCGTACCTGAGCGCCGCGTCCGCCAACCCCTCCATGGTCGCCACTTCCGGGTGGAACCAATCCAGCGGGAGCCGCCCGCCCGCGAGTAGCGCGAGGGCCCACCGCAGGTGACCCGGCGACCCCGAGCGCACGCCCACCAGCGTCAGTTCGCTCCGATAGAAGGTGTCGAGGTCGAAGTCGGCGCCCGCGACGCGGTCCCCGGCAGCGAACACCACCACCACACCCCCCGGGGCCATGCGGGCCACCACCTCGCCCAGCGTGGCGGGAGCGGTCACCACGGCGACATCCGCTAGGTCTCCCTCCCCCGCGGCGCGCGCTCCGAGTCCCGCAGCCATGGCGGCGCGCTCCGGGTCGCGCTCGAGGAAGAGCGCTCGTGCGCCGGCCCACAGCGGCGCGTCGACCTCGGCGGCCGCCACGACGCTCAGGAACAGAAGGCCGACGGACCCGCACCCCGCCACCAACACGGTGGGGGCGGCGAGCGGAGCGATGCGGACGGCACTGGTGCCGGTGGCGGTGGGGACGCCGTCGGTGGGGGCGCCCGGCGCGGCTTTCGGAGCAGGGTAGGCCCCACTGCCGGGGGCGGCCCCACCGAAGGCTGCGGCACTCGGACCCGCGGCCGCGGCCACTCCCGACCCGGCGGCCCCCCGAACGCCAGGCGCGGGGAACGAATCCCGGAGCGCCGCGGCGGCCACATCCAAGCCCCGCAACACGCACGACAGCGGCTCGAGCAGGGTGCCGGTGAGATCGTCGACGTGATCGGGCAGGTCGAACACGGCGTCATCCAGGTGCGCCGCGCTCACGGCAAGGTACTCGGCGAAGCCTCCCGGGTCGAGGTCGGTGGCGACGAACTGGGCGCACAGGGAGGAGTGGCCGGTGAGACAGAGGTCGCATCGCCCGCAGGGCACGTGGTGGGCGAGGGCCACCCGCCGCGGTGGCTGCCCCGGTTGCTCGAGCACCCCGACCACTTCGTGGCCGAGGACGCGGCCGGGCTCGGCGGCGGCCGGTGCCGCTCGGAGAGGCGCCAGCTTCTCCAGATCGCTCCCGCAGAATCCGCAGGCCAGCACGCGCACGAGGGCTCCGTCGGAAGCGGGAACGGGTCGAGCCACCTTAGTCGGACGCAATCCGCCCCTGCCGTCGGTGACGACGGCGCGCATGGTCGTGTCAACCGCTTTCGAGTCCCCCCGGTCGCGGTCGCCCATACGCAGACGCCTCTAGCTCTCCCGCGCGAGGAAGAAGTCGGCCATCGAGGCCAGTGACTCCCGGGCCTCGGTCTCGGGCAGCACCGTGAGGTAGGAGCGGGCCTCAACGATGAGGCCGCGGGCCAATTCGCGCGCGTAGTCGAGCGAGCCGCTCGCCTTCATGAAACCCACGATCTCGGCTACCTGGTCGGGCGTCTTGGCTATGCCCAACCCGAGCAGTTCGATCAGTCGGGTGCGATCGACAGACGGCGCGTTGTCGAGGCAGTGGATCATCATCAGCGTGCGCTTGCCTTCGACCACGTCGCTCAGGTGGTCTTTCCCGAGGGTGGCGCCGTCGCCGAGGATGTTGAGCAGGTCGTCCTGGATCTGGAAGGCGATGGCCGCGTTCTTGCCGAAGCGTTCCAGAGCTTCCCGCTCGGCATCGGAGGCGCCGCCCACGAGCGCGCCGATCTTGAGCGGCGAGATGCCCGAGTAGTAACCGGTCTTGCCGAGGGCCATGAAGAGGTAGTCGTCGGCCGTGAGGTCGTACACGTCGTCGCGCACCCAGCCCACGTCGAGCGCCTGGCCTTCGATGGTGCGCGCGCTCATCTCGCCGATGGCGTCGAGCACGGCGATCTTCGTGCGGTCGTCGAGCCCTTGATCGCGCACCACTATGGTGCACACGAGGCCGAGGGCGAAGTCGCCCGTGTTGATGGCCAGGGGGATACCGTGGGTCACGTGCACACAATCGTCGTCGCGGCGGAGCACGCTGGCATCCATGATGTCGTCGTGGATGAGGGCGGCGGCGTGGAAGAACTCGATGGCGCACCCGCTGGGGACCGCGCGGAGGGGGTCGCCGCCCACGGCCTCACAGGCCATCATGGCCATGACCGGCCGCACGCGCTTGCCGCCGCGGGCCACGAACTCGTCGAGCACACCGTAGAGGTAGGTGTGAAGGGGGCTCCCCTTCTCGACCACATCGAGATACTCGCGGAGGCGGCCGTCGATGATGGGCCGCGAGCGAGTGACGTAGTCCAGGAACAGCTCCAAGAGCTGGATCGCCTCCGTGGTTCGAAAAGCGGGCTTCGGAAGCCGCGCACCTACGCACCGGGGAGGCCGCGACTGCAGGCAAGGATGATAACACACGGGTCTCGCGCGACTTCACGCTGCGCCGGTGCCGCCGAAAGCCGCACGGACCCCTACTCCGCGCCGGAGACCTCCACATCGCCCAGCACGACGGCGGCGTCCGCCGAGCCGCCCGCGACTGCGGCGTCCGCGCGGGGTCCCTCGGGGCCGGCGGCGTCCGCGGCGGCGGAGGCTTCGTCCGGTCGCCGCACGTGGCTCTGGATGAGCTGCGCCACCAGCGCCCCCACCAGTAGTATGGCCATCGAGACGAAGAAGGTGGTCTTCATGGCCCGCACGAACTCGCCCATCACGAGGTCACGGCTGAACAGGCTGGTGACGAAGGCGACGGCCTCGGCCGGCGCCTGGGCCAACATGTTCCGCACCGCCTCAGGCGGTTCGCCGGTTGTGCCGCCCGCCCTCATCTCGCCCATGTTGGTCACGGCCGAGGTGACCCCCGAGATGATCTGCTCTTTGGCGGCCGCTGGGATAAGGGGCACCGCGTCGAGCTTCGCCGTCACGGTCTGCTCGAGGTACGCGATGGCCCGGTTCTGCAGCACGGCTCCCATCACCGCGATGCCGAGCACGGAGCCCAGCTGCCGCATGGTCGAGAGCACTCCGGAGGCCGAACCGGCCTTGTCGTCGGGTGCCGAGGCCATCACGGCCGAGGTCATCGGCGCGATGACGATGCCGATGCCGAACCCCGACACCATGAAGGGGAACACCAGCGGCTGCCGATGCGGTCGGAGAGCCAGCCCGAGAGGGGCGCGGCGAACACCACCACACCGGCCAAAGGCGTCATGAGCAACCCCGCCTTCACGGCTCCGTAGCCGAGGATGGCCTGGAAGAAGATGGGCAGGAGGAAGAACACCCCCATCATCCCGAACGTAAGGATCAAGCCGGAGATGTTCGCCACGGTGAACGTGCGTGAACGGAAGAGACTGAGTTGGATGAGCGGCTCCGCCTGCTTGCGCTCCCACAGCACGAACAGCACCAGACCGACGGCGGCGGCCACGAAGAGCCCGATGATCGTGACCGACGTCCACCCGAGCTTCTGCCCTTCAATGAGAGCGAACGTGAGCGCGAAGAGCGCGGCGCTCACCATGACCACCCCCACGTAGTCGATCTGCCGCACCGCCGATGGGTCTTTCGATTCCGGAACCACTCTCAAGGCAAGCACGAACACGAGCAGGCCGACGGGCACGTTCACGAAGAAGATGTACGGCCACGAGGCCGCCTCGACGATGAGGCCGCCGAGTGTGGGCCCCACCGCGACCGCGATACCCGTCACACCACCCCAGACGCCCATGGCCATGCCCCGCTCCTCTCGGGGGAACACGACCGCGATGATCGAGAGCGTGGCCGGCATCATCATCGCCCCGCCGAGTCCCTGGAGGGCCCGCGGTGATCAGCAGGACCCCGAACACCAGAAGATAGGCGTTCATCACCCACTCGACCTCGGAGAACCCGGTGTGGAAGTCCTCCATGATGCTGGGGATGGCGATGTTGACGATCGTGCCGTCCAGCAGGAGCATGAACAGCCCGATACAGAGGATGGCTAGAACGTGCCAGCGCCGCCGGCTGACTCGAATCCCGTCGGTAGAGGGCGGAACGCCCCTTGGGCTGACGGTCTCGTGCCCCAGGCCTAGTCCTCTTCGACGTCCAGGTTATAGGCGACTGCGAGGCGGCGGAGCCCTTGCAGGAAGTCCTCCTGCGCGGTCGCATCCATGCCTTCCAACGCCTGCTGGACCTCGGTGCGCCTCTGCGCTACAACTTGCCCGGCCATTGTCTTCGCCTTACTGGTCAGCTTCACCCGCACGACACGCCTGTCTTCGTCGTCGCGATCACGGTCGACGAGGCCCATGCGTGCAAGAGGGTTGATGAGGCCGGTGGTCGACGGGGTGGTGATACGCAGGCCGCGAGCCAGGTCACCCATCGTCAGGGGACCGTGTTCCGCGAGATGCACGATGGCCCGCACCTGCGCCGTAGAGACACCTTGATGGATCACCTTACTCGGGATGCTGGAACTCAACGTGCGCCCCAGCCCCGGAACCAGCCTGAGTACTTCGCTCACGACCATATCGCCCTTTTCGGGGGTCTTGCCCATCATCTCCATCTCCTGCCTATGTGCCTACGCGACCATGAATACAACCCGACATCCCTCCCGTGCAGACATCCTGCGGGACGAACGGACCATGGCGGCCGGCACCGGCCGCTCACACCTGATCGAGCAACCGGATCTTCTGCTGCTGGAACTCCTCATCCGTGATGATGCCGTCGTCACGGAGCACGGCGAGATCGCGGATCTTCTCTATGGCAGACCGCTCGAACGGCGAGGCCCCGCGGGCCCGCTTGCGCAGGTCGTCGGTGAACACCTCGGTCTGGTCGCGGAAGTCGGAGGCTATCTTGCGGAACTCTTTCGTCAACTCGGTTGCCGCCTTCCTGAGTTCCTCCGCCCTGCGCGAGAACTCCTCATCCAATTGTGCCACACCGACCTCCCCTTTGCTTGCGTTCCCTACAGACCCGAGACCGCGACCCCGCCGTCGAGGATCTTGAACCCCTCGATCTCCGCCTGAACCACCAAGCGCTGCTCGGCGCTGTAGATAGGGTGGCAGGTAGCGAGGGATATCTCCTCGACCCCGCGCTGCTTGACGGTATCGACCTCATGCGGCAGCACGATCACTACCCGGGTGATCTTGTATCTGAACACGGCGTAGGGAGCGGCGAACTCGATGGTGTCGCCCGGCTCGAGCTTGTCCAAGTTGAAGAAGGGCGCACCGTATGTGGTGCGGTGGCCCGAGATCACAAAGTTGCCGCTGGCTCCAGGCAGGGGAGTCTCGGGCCAATGACCCGGCCCCTCACGCAGATCGCCGCGTCCGGTACCTTCGATCACGATCACGTCGACGCCGATCTTGGGTATCACCAATCGCCCGAGAGGCGTGCCGCCCTTTCCGTTCGATGACTCGGCGAACTCCTGCGCGCGGCGCGCGAGATCCTCCATGACTGCTCGACGCTCGGCTTCCCTGGCGGCATCCAACACCTGCTGCTTCTCGTCTTGGTCGAACTTGTCGACGACGACCATGCCGGTCTGGAGCAACTCCGCCGGCGACTCATCGAGTCCCGGCGCCGCCTCCAGGAGCTCACGCTCCAGCGCGCGCTGCTCCCACCAGGTGATGCCCCACGTACCCGCCGGGTAGGCGATCACGAGGAGACCGCCCAGGATGAGCAGGTTCGAGACTATCTTCTTCCATCCGCGCTTGCCGCGCGACCGCTGCTTCATGCCTGCCTCCGCCCCTGGTCCACCCGTGCTGGGGGCCGAGCGTCTTTGTTTGGTCGTAACAAATACTTTTCCCAAGCTCGACGTACCCTAATCGGCTCAGGTTCCCGTAGGGGCGCGCCACGAAGGAGTCTCTGCGGGTTCTCGTGCGCCAACAGAGCCACGTCCGCTTCCGGCGCCCACTTGACGAGCGCCTCTAGTCCCTCCGTGAGACTCGGTGGCCGGCGCGAACTGAAGTGTGCGTCACTGGCCACGAGAGCCATGTTACCGTCGGCCACCAAGCGCAGGAAGGCCTTCCGCGCCGCTACCCCGAACGTGCCGAGCACGCTCGGAAGCGTACCCTGAGCGACCGCTCCCATCTTGAGGAGCGCTTCCAGCTTCTCTGGTTCCCGCTGAACCCTGTCGTTACGTTCGGGATGCGCGAGCACAGGAAGATACCCCTGCAGACGCCAGCGGAACACCGCATCCTCAGCCCGCATGGGCCAGCCGCCGTGAGGCATCTCTATGAGGAGCGCGCGGGTGCCCTCAGACATGGTCATGGCCGGAAGATCTTCAACCTCGAGCGAAGCTGCAAAGGAGAACGTGAGTTCGTAGCCAAGATGGAGGCGGACCGGTATTCCCGCGAGGTCGATCGCAGCCTGTGTTTCGACGAGAACCGGTGGTCCGATGGCCAGGGCCGGGTCGCCCCAGTCGCGCACGTGCGGAGTGCAGATGATCTCATGCACGCCCGCCTCGGCGGCGGCACGGGCGAGATGGAGCGCTTCGGCCATGTCGGCGGCACCGTCGTCGAGGCCTGGAAGCAGATGTGAATGGGTGTCGATCATAACCAAGAACCGTCTGGTGGTTTGCGGTGAATAGTATCGGTCACCGAGGCGCCGACGTTCCAAGTATAGTGGAAACTCAACTCGGCCAACGAGAGAGCGCAGGGGTGAGGAGATAGGCGGCCACGATGTTTGACACCGATGCGGTCTTCGAATGGGTCCTCGGCAATCTGTATATGGTGGGCGGAGCAGTCGGCGCTGTGCTCCTCATCACGCTCGTCGTCCTGCTGTTACTGGTGCGCAGGCGCAAACTGAAGGGGCCGTCGATCGAGGACGCTTTCGGGGTCCCCGAACACGACGCGTCAGTGCAAGGATACGTGGACCCATACGTGGACCCGGAGGCCGGCCAGGCGGGATCGCTCGGCGGTTTCGACCTGGATTCCGCTCCGGTGACCGGTCAGGCGCCGGCGACGCCCCCTCCCTCGGGCCCCCAGGAACCCCTCCCGCCCGACGCGCCCGATGCCTCCTCGCAGCGCCAAGCCGCGCCGGCAGTGCCGGCTATCGCCTCTCCTTTTGCGAACGCTGCAGCGCGGGTCGGGCCATCAGCCGGCGACGACCACGTTCGCAAAGTCATGGCCGGCCTGCTCGAAGGGCAGGGCGGCTTCAGCGGGCCGGAAATGCGAAGGCTCGAACTCCTGCGCCCGGAGAAGATCCTCGAGGCAGTCGACGCACTGGAACCCACCATCTCTGGGCGTAACAAGGGCACCGCCCTCGCCCGCCTCGCGAAGATCCGCCAGCACGCAGAGCTGCTTGCCACCGGCGCTCCGATCGCGCACCCCAGTGCTCCGACGCAATCCGCCGAGGTAGCCGACGCAGCACCGCCGGCGGAGTCGATGGCGCGGGAGACCTTGCCGGACGCGGAGCAGACGTGGCCCGACGAGCCCCCGGAGCCCGCGGCGGAACCATCCTGGCAGGAGCCTCCCATGGAGGCTGTGGCGCAAGAGCCTGCCGCCGAGCAGTCCTGGCCGGAGCCCGCCTGGCAGGAACCAGCCGCGGAGCCGCCCTGGCCGGAGCCGGCCGCAGAGCCGCCCGCGGAGTCGGGCTGGCAGGAGCCTCTCCCCGACGTGGACCTCGAAGGGGTCCCCTCGTGGCAGCACAGCTTGACTCCGCCACCAGAAACCGTCCCACCCGTTCCACCCTCAAAGATACCGGACGCGGAGAGCAATCTCCCCATGGAGCCCGTGTTCCAGCGCAACACCCCCCGAAACGACTCCCATTGGCTTCCTGGCGTTCCGGCGGTTCCGGCGGTCACGGTCGACGCAGCCTCAGATGGCGCGCCCGTCCCCACGGCGGCGCTACCCTCAGACGTTGCGCCGGCGGCGCCCGAGCCGGCGGACGAACCTCTCGATCTCGGCTCTGACGAACCGACTGACGGGCCAAGCGATCTCGTCCTGGACGAACCAGCCGAGGAACAGCCGGCCGGGGAGCACGCGATCGAGGAAGATGAGGAGCCGGAACCGACCCCGGATACGTGGGACATCCACGAGAACCTGGTGCCGATGGGGCGCGCGGAATCCCGCGCGGAAGTCTCGGGAGTCGGCCGGGACAACAAACCCGAGTACGAGCCGGAACCGGTCGAGGGGCCGGGCGGCAGGATCGAGCAGGAGAGCCGTACTCTCGAGCCTCTGGAGGTGAGGCTCGAGACGGCCGAGGACGTGCTCGCCCTGGACGCGGCGGAACAGACCGACGCCCTGGCCTTCCTCAACCCCTCTGAGTTGGGGCGCGCGTTCGCCGCCGCCACCGAGAAGCAACTCAAACTCTCGGTGATCGACCTCCTCTCACACCTAGAGACGGTCGAAGCGTTAGAGGCGCTCCAGGCATGCCTCGACGACCCAGACCCAGAGATCCAGCTCTACGCCTTGGACGCCGCCGAGAGGCTGCTGGGCGAAGAGTGACCCTGCGGAGGCACTCCGGCCTCGCGCCCGGAGACTAGCCGCTTCGACCGCCCAAGATGGCGCGGGCGGCCGCCTCTATGCGCTCCCCATCGAGCCCCGCGCGCCAGGCCACGAACGGCGCCCGCCGTTCTAGATCAAGAGGTTGCCGCCGCGTCTCGGTCTGATCCAACGCCGCGGCGTCACCGCCCGATTCCCACACCATGAGCAAACCGCCCGCCACGTCGACCGACCGTGAGGCCACCGGGGCGAACAGTACATCGGCGATGCCGGCGGCCAGGTAGCCCAGGCTCAGGGCCAGCGAGCCGATCTGCCGCACCCTCATCTCGGACCCGGCGCCCTCTCCGGCGAGGCGGGCGAGATCGGCGTAGCCGAATGAGTAGCCGTGCGGACGGCCCGCCTCCAGCAGGACCACCTCGACCTCGGCGCCTTGGGCGGGTCCAGTCGAGGCGCCGCCGGCCGAGACGGCTGCAGACGGCGCGGCCGGCCTCCGCACCACCCCCGCTCCCCGAACAGCGGCGAAGGAGACCTCACGGGTGTAGTCGGCCGTGTAGGCGATGGCGACATCATCCATCGTCTCTCCGTAGGCCACCGCGAGCGCGGCGCAATAGGGAGCGAGCCCGTGCTTCGCGTTCAGGCTCCCGTCGACGGGGTCCACTATCACCTTCACCGCCCCCACGGGACCGGTCACTACGCCGACTTCCTCCGACACTACCGAATATGGCCCCGGGGCCGATCGGGCCAAGACCGCAAGCATGGTGTCCTCGGTCACGCCGTCAAGGGCGAGAGTGATGTCACCGCCGCCGCCTCGGCCAAGCACCGTCCGTCCGGCGGGCGTTCCGGCCAGCGGCGCCACCGCCAGCTTGCCCGCGGCAGCCACGGCCTCCAGAGCCTCTAGCCACTCGACCTCAGATCTGCTGAGCGACCTCGTGTATCCCTGCGTCACCCGGTCCTCCCTTCAAGACAACCGCCTCGGCCGGCGGCGGGTCGCCGCCCCGCTCCGAGTGCCGAAACCATAGCACCGAAGTCGTTCGTAGCCACTAAGCCTGGGGTCCGGTATCCTCTAGAGACGAAGCGATCACTAGACGGAGGGAAGATCCGTGCTTAGAAGACTATGCAGGTTGACGCTCGGGATCGCCGCGGGCACAGCCGCCGTGTACTACCTCACATCGGATCGCGGCCGCCGCACGCTCGACCGTGCTGTCGAGCGCGTCAAGGATTCGGGCTTGGACATCCAAACGATCCTGCCCACCATGGGGACGAGTCATACGAACAGCCCGAACGGCGACCACGACAGCTCGATCGAGGCGAAGATCGAAGAGACACGCCGCCGGCTGCGCGAGCGGTTGCGGCAGGCACAGAGCGACGCGGAGGAGTCCGCGGACCCGAATCGATGACGTGTCGCCTCCCCAGACCGCGCTGCGGTAGATCGGTCGAGGGGCGGCACGGTATCCGCAGGAGCGTCCGCCGGTGGGCGGCCATGGCTCTTCTCGCCGGAGCCGGCGCCGCGGGCTACATGCTGTTCGAATCCCAGTGGCTCCGCGGCCGAGAGGCGCCCCTGCTCGTAGACGGATTGCCCGAGGAGCTCGGGGGGCTCCGCATACTCCATATCTCCGACGTCCATGCCGGGCAGCTGGGGATGAACCTCCGAACGCTTCGCAAAGCCGTGAACTGGGCGGAGCAGCGCCATCCCGACCTCGTCGTGCTCACCGGCGACATCCTCGGCGGTCGTCTCGGCCAGACCGGATGCTTGGACATCCTGTCCCGGCTGAAGGCGCCTCTGGGCGTGTTCGCGGTATTGGGCAACCACGAGTACGGGCTCAGCAAGAACCCGCTCACCAGCGCCCCCGGCCCGATCCCCTGGGAACGCGCCGGCATCACCCTACTGCGCGACACGTGCGTGCCCATCGTGTGGCCGGCAGACGACCCGCGGGAGACGGCGACCGTGACCGTGTGCGGAGCCGACTACATCACGGGCGGTCATCCCCTGCTGGACGGGATCACACCCGACGCGGACCTGGCGGTGCTGCTCACCCACCTGCCTCCCGATCCCACAGACCCGCTGGCGGAGAAGTTCCATCTCGCCTTCGCGGGGCACACGCACGGCGGCCAGATACGCCTGCCCACGCCGTGGGGCCTGCGGTCCCTTCACTCGGAGGGTCTCCCCTACATCGAAGGCGTACACCGCTGGGGCCGAGGGCTACTCGTGATCTCCGCGGGCATAGGCACGACGTTCTTGCCGTTCCGCCTGTTCACGCGTCCGCAGGTCGTACTGTACCGTCTGACCCCGGGTGGTTCTGGTATACATGGGGTAGGCAAAGAGTGACGGGACACAGCAGGACGGCGCGCCACGGAGCGCGCCCCAGCCACGGAGGTGTTACAGGTGCGAATGGACGAGACACTGCCCGGCGACATGGCCGTACCCCCGGCCGCTCTGGCTGAGGACTCCCACCCCCTCGTAGCGGAAGAAGTCATCGCCACGTACGTGGCCAACGCCGTGCGCTGCGTCCCTGGGGTGACTCAACTGCACGGAACGGCGTGGCAAGAACTCTCCAAGAAGGTGCACATCGCCGCGCCCCGGAAGGGAGTGACGATCCGCGAGGTGGCGCCCGGCGAGATCGAGGTGGATGTGCACGTGTCGGTGGCGTGGCGCACGGTCATCCCCGAGTTGGCCGCGGCGGTGCAGACCGCCGTCGCTCAGACCGTCAACAAGATGCTCGACCTCACGGTGCGCAAGACCACGGTCTTCGTGGACGAGGTCGACGCTCCGCCCGAACTCAGCTGACCCATGCCGGCCTACGTCGAGGTGACCACCGCATCGCAGTCGCTCCTCCCGAGCCCCTGCCCGGAGTGCCTGTGGTGGCAGACGCCCGACGGACCGGAGCCGGCGTACGACGGACCCGAGCGTACGCGCGATCGCCCGGACCCCAGACCTGAACGCACACGCGACGACCCGAAGCCGTCTTCAGGCGAAGTCGCGCTCGCGGCGAGGTTGGCGTGGATGCACGACATCGAGCGGAGCTGGGGCAGCGTCGGCTTGGTGGCGGTGGAGGGACGCGAGGTCCTTGCATCGATCCAGTTCGCCCCGGCGAGCGCGCTCCCCCGCACCCAGGTGCTCTCCCCGGGCGCGCCGCCCGGCGAGTCGGTGCTGCTCTTCTGCCTGCGCGGAAGGGTGGGCCGGCCCAGCGTGGAAGCCGAGGAGCTTCTGCACCGTGCTATGATGCACCTTCGCCGGAGACATGTGCGCCACGCGTATGCGTACGCCCGGCCACTGGGCTCGAAGAGTCTATGTGGAATACGTAACCTCTTCGGCCTTGAGTTCCTGGAAGCGAACGGTTTCACGGTGGTGCGGGCCATAGGCTCGGCATACCTCGTGCAGACCGATCTGGCCGGCCTGGCGCCCGCGGTAGCCGAAGCCGGTTGGACGGTACGCCGCCTCCTCGGCGCCGGCGGTCAACCGAGCCCGGCGACGTTCAACCAGTCGTGACACGCGGCCCCTGGGCAGGATTCCCAGGCGCGGCCGACGAAACCAGAAGGCACTGACCATGGTCCGATCCCGATCCCACACGGCAGGCGGCTCGTTCCACGCGACCGACCGAGGTCGCTTCCACTTTGTCCTGCTCGCCCTCATGGCGGCGATCTTCCTCCTGACGGCGGCTGTTCCGGCGGCGTGGGGCGCCCCAGACGAGCTGACCGCCCGGCGTGCCGAGGTGCTCAAGCTCAAGGCCCAGATCGAGGCACTTGACGTGGAGATCTCGCACGTCGTGGAAGACTACGACGAGGCCCAGGTGCTCCTCGGGGAGGCGAAAGACCGGGAGGTCATGGCTGAGGCCGCCGCCGTGCAGGCCAGAGACGACTTCCACGAGTCGCAGGACGTCGCCTCAGTGCGACTGCGCGGCGCCTACATGAGCGACAGGCTCGGCATCTTCCACTTGATCCTCACCAGCTCCGACATTGCCGAGTTGATGGCCCGAGCCCGCGGCCTCCGAGACATCCTGGCCGCCGATCGTGACACGCTCACCGACCTGGAATCCCGGCGTGAGGAACTCGTCCGCCGGGAACAGGAGCTCACCGCGGAACGCGAGGAGCGCGAGAGGATAGCCGCCGAACTCGAGGTGAAGCGGGAGCGAGTGCTCGTACTGCTTGACCGACGTCAGAAGGAACTGGCCTCCGCCGAGAAGGACGTCGTGCGCCTCGTCGAGGAAGAGCGGGCTCGGGAAGAGGCCGAGAGAGCGGCGGCACTGGCGCAAGAGGCATCCCGGCTGCGGGCCGCGGCCCTGGCCGAAGCCGAGAGGCGCGCGGCCACCACCTCGACCACCAAAGCCACGGCGACGACCACGCCGCCCACAACGACCGCCGCATCCCCTCCATCGACCTCCACACGCACCACCACCGGCGCCACTGCGTCCACCGGCACCACCGGCACGACCTCACCCTCGGGGACCACGACCACCCGGCCCCCCACGACCACGACCACCGACCCACCCTCCGCGCCGCCGCCCTCTTCGGTCGGGGCGCGTGTGGTCGAGATCGCCAAGACCCTCCTCGGGATCCCATACGTGTGGGCGGGCGAATCCACCAGCGGCTTCGACTGCTCCGGACTCACCAAGTATGTGTACGCCAAGGTAGGCATACAGCTGCCGCATTCTTCGCGCATGCAGTTCGGCATGGGTACAGCAGTCGGGTACGGCGACCTCGCCCCCGGCGACCTGGTGTTCTTCGGCAATCCTATCCACCACGTGGGCATCTACGTGGGCGGCGGCAACTACCTGCACGCCCCCTATACGGGCTCGGTGGTGAAGATCTCCTCGATGGGCCGCTCCGACTACGCAGGCGCCCGCCGATACTGATCGCCCGCTCTCCGACAGCTCTCACGGAACCGGATACAATAGCAGCGTGAGAATCATGAGCATCGCACCTCGAGAACCAATCACCGGCCGCCCCGCCAAGTTGCGCAGCCTGTGGCTGCCCACCCTCGTGGTCATGTTGCTCGTCGCAGGAGTCCTCGGCGGCCTCCTGGTGGGCCTGCCCGGCGGCGTCCCGACCCCCGCGACGGCCCAGGATGAGGCTCAGGCCCCCGTCTGGGTGACCACGGTCGAAGGGGCGGTCGTCCCGCCGCTCGCCGCGTTCCTGATGCGGACCATCGAGAAGGCTGAAGACGCGGGGGCCGAAGCCCTCGTAATCCAACTCGACACCCCCGGCGGCCTCGACGCGTCGATGCGCGAGATCATCCAGGCCCAGATCGAAACGCCCATGCCGGTGGTGATCTTCGTGTTCCCGCAGGGCGCCCGCTCGGCATCCGCAGGCGTGTACATGATGATGGGGGCCGATGTCGCCGCGATGGCGCCACAGACCAACCTCGGCTCGGCCACCCCCGTGTCCCTCACCGGCGAGATGGACGAGGCGATGCAGAAGAAGGTGGTCAACGACGCAGCCGCCTACATCCGCGGGCTCGCTTCTGAGCATGGACGCAACACCGAGTGGCCCGAGGAAGCCGTGCGCGAAGCCGTGTCGCTCACCGCCGAGGAGGCCCTCGAGATGGGGGTGATCGAGTTCGTCGCCGCGGACCTCGAGGACCTCCTGCAGCAGATGGACGGCTTCACCACCACGTCCAAAGGTGTGACGCTGAGCACCGCCGACGCACCCGTGGTGGAGGTGTCGATGAGTTGGCGTGAGCGCCTGCTGCATACCCTCGTCGACCCCAACATCATCTTCATCCTCATGGCGCTCGGCGTCTACGGCATCATCTTCGAGTTCCAGAACCCAGGGCTCGGCGTGCCCGGCATCGCCGGCGCGATCGCGTTGCTCCTGGCCGCCTACGGTCTGCAGCTGCTCCCGGTGAGCTACGTGGGACTGCTCCTCCTCGCCGTGGCGGTGATACTCTACGTCGCGGAGGTGAAAGTGCAGAGCGGCGGGATCATGGCCCTGGGCGGCACCGTGGCTTTGGTACTGGGTGGCCTCCTGCTCTTCAACGTCCCGGGGTCGGTGTTCAGAGTGAACTGGACCGTCATCGCGATAGTGGCTCTGGTTACCTTGGCGTTCTTCGCGTTCGTCGTGAAGGCGGTCGCCGCGGCACACCAGCGAAGACCGGCGTCGGGCAGCGAGGGTATGGTGGGCGAGACGGGCACGGCCCGCACGAGGCTCGCCCCCGCGGGGTCCATCGCGATCCACGGCGAGATCTGGCAGGCCGACGCCGTGGGTGATCCCATCGAGGCCGGCACCCGCATCGAGGTGGTGGGAGCTTCGGGCCTGCGTCTTCGGGTGCACCGCTGGGAGGAACCGCCAGACCAGTCCGCCCCGTCACCGTCCGACGCCACAGAGGACCACGGTCTTTCCGGCAGCTAGCCGTTCCGTTCGCATTCGACCACGACCCGTAGCCCAGGAGGCGCACAATGGAGTTCTTCACATCCGGGATAGCCATCATCGTGATCGTGATCGCCATCATCAGTTCGGCGGTCAAGGTCGTACCCGAGTACCAGCGAGGCGTCATCTTCCGCCTCGGGCGTCTGATCGACGCCAAGGGCCCGGGCCTGTTCCTCATCATCCCCATCGTCGACAAGATGGTGAAGATCGACCTGCGCACCATCACCATGGACGTACCGCCCCAAGAGGTGATCACCAAGGACAACGTGCCGGTGAAGGTGAACGCCGTGGTCTACTTCCGAGTACTCGAACCCTCACGCGCCGTCGTCGAGGTGGAGAACTACGTGATGGCGACGTCGCAGATCGCCCAGACGACTCTTCGCAGCGTGCTGGGCCAATCCGACCTCGACCACCTGCTCATCGAGCGCGAGCGCGTCAACGCCCGCCTGCAGGAGATCATCGACCAGCAGACCGACCCGTGGGGCGTGAAGGTATCCATCGTCGAGGTCAAAGACGTCGAGATCCCCTCCAGCATGCAGCGCGCCATGGCAAGGCAGGCCGAAGCCGAGCGGGAACGCCGCGCGAAGGTCATCGCCGCCGAGGGCGAATTCCAGGCTTCCACGAAGTTGGCCGAAGCCGCCAAGGTGCTCGACCAGACCCCCACGGCCCTCCAGCTGCGCTACCTGCAAACGCTCGTGGAGATCGGAGCCGAGAAGAACACCACCACCATCTTCCCCATCCCGATCGATCTGCTGACGCCGTTCCTCCAGCGCACGCTTACCCCGGCCGCCAAGGAGTAGCCCAACGTGTGCCTCGCTATCCCGGCCCGCATCATCAGCATCGACGGCATCAAGGGCGTCATCGATCTCGAGGGTGTGCGCCGGGAGATCTCGCTCATCCTGTGCCCCGAGGCACAGGTGGGTGAGTACGCCCTGGTTCACGCGGGATTCGCCATCAGCGTGATCGACGAGGAGCAGGCCCGACTCGGACTCGAGACGTTCGAGGAGTTCCGCCGCATACTCGAGGAGGGCGCGGCCTAAGCGCGCCCCCGCCGCACTCGAGGAGGGCGCCGGCTTGGCGCGCCCCGAGTGCGGCACGGCGGCGACGGCCGGCATCGCGTGGAGGCGAAGTCACTTCTGAGCCAGCTGCTCGAGCCCACCGAGCGCAGGCAGCCGACCCCGGGGGAGCGACTCGGCTTCGGAGCGGTGCCCTGGGGCGTGCTCGACGTGCTCGTGGTGACCCTGCTCTGCCTGCTCGTGCAGGTGATCCTCACGCCGATCGGCTACGTGGGATACGCCCGTCTGGCCTCACCCACGCCGGATCCGGCCGCCCTCAGGTTCTTCCTCAGCGCGATCACATCGTACTCGCTGACCCTGGCGATCGTCTGGTTGCTCGGAGTGCGCCGGCATCGGTCGTCGCTCGCGGAGTTGGGCTTCCGCCCCCTTGACCTGCGCGGACTGGTGGGCTTCCTGGCCGCACTCGCAGTCACGGTGGTGGGGGCCAACGTCGTGTTGGGGCTCGTGGCGCACGTGCCCCGGTCGCAAAGCCTGCTGGACATCGGCTCGGGCACGATCGACATCGTCCTGATCGGCGCCCTCGTGGTGATTGCGGCGCCCCTGGCCGAAGAGACGCTCTTTCGAGGCTACCTGCTCCAGGGACTCGCCCACCGCATGCCCTTCTGGCCGGCTGCCGTCATCACCTCGGCGGTGTTCGCGCTGGCCCACGTCTGGTGGCAGTTGTACGTGCCCATCTTCGTGCTCGGCTTGGCCTTCGCGTGGCTCTTCTGGCGCACCGGCTCACTGTGGGCCCCGATCGCCGCCCACGCCACGATCAACGCCACCTCGCTCGCCGTGGCCCTGCTCGCCCTGAGGTAGGCGGCGGTCGGTCGCGGCGGCCGGGCGGCGGCCGGGGGCCCGGGCGAGCGGCCTCCCGAGGCGGTGCCGGGCGATGACAGTATCCGGCCAGCCGACACCCGAACCTGCGACCTCCTGGAGGCGACGACGGGTGGCGCCTCGCGCAAGCATGCGTCCGAAACCCGCGCCCTCCCGCAGTCACAACCTCCCGGGCTTGCAGCAACAGCAGGGATAGGCTATATATACCGCCCCGCAGTTGCGTGGGGGTATAGCTCAGTTGGGAGAGCGTCGCGTTCGCATCGCGAAGGCCAGGGGTTCGAATCCCCTTACCTCCACCTCACATGACGAAGGCCGCCCGCGAAGACGGCCTTTTCTCTTCTCGTGGTCCCATCGTGTCGAATGGGCGTCGGGGGGCCTCCATTGGCTACGAATAGTCGTCTGCGCTCAATCCGGCGTCACGCATGATGGATGCAAGGACCTTCGGATGTAGCGTCCTCCCCGCGTGCACCGGGACCGTGACTCTCCTACCGGCCTCGTTGCGCATAATGGCGTGGCTGCCCTTCTGGCGCACGACCTCGAAACCGTGGGACTGCAGGACCTGCATCGCCTGGGCCGCCGTCACGCGAGGAGCGCGTGGGGTCATACAGCGACGTTGAGGGTGAGCAGGCTCACCGTGTCGTTCCGGGGGATCTCCTCACCGCACGCCAGCCGATCCTCCACATGAAGTGCGATCGCCTCCTTGAGGTTCTCCACCGTCTCCTCGAAGGTGATCCCCTGCGTGTAGCAACCCTGAAGCTCAGGACACTGTCCCCAGTAGCCGTCTTCGTCGTGCCCGATGACTGCGCTGAAGCGGTACTCGGTCATTCCGGCCCCTTGTTTGGTCTTTGGACCCGTCCTCATGATACATCGCCGCGCCGCGAACAATGTCGCCGGACGGGAAGACATCTGGGTCCTTCTTGTATTCATCGCGGTCGCCATGGTCTCCGTGCTTGGCGTGATGATCGCCGGGCGCTATCGTGGCAACCATGGGTGTCGCTCTCTCAGCTGGTCTCGTCGTCTTTGGGCTCCTCGCCTTCGCTCTCACCCCCTGGGCGGGAGATCATCTAGCTCGCCTGTCCCTGGACTTCCTCCCTTGGGGTCGGGAGGACGGCGTTGACTGGTACGCGGCAAGCCACAAGGCGGGCCAGTCTCCCGGGCCGCCGCAGGACTCTACGAAGCCCTGTCTAGCTCCGCCAGTATTCCACGCAACTGTCTGGCCAAGACCGGCAGATCGACCGCAACGATCGCCCAGATCACTTGGAGATCGACGTTGCAATAGCCGTGGATCAGACGGTCGCGTGTCCCTGTCATCTCCCGCCATGCCAGGTCCGGGTGGAGCGCACGCACCTCGGGCTAGACGTTCTTGGCCGCTTCCCCGACGATCTCCAGCAGGCGCGCCGTAGCGAGAGCACCGACCTCGTCGCCACGCAGATCGTCGATAGACCGACCGCGCCACAACTCCGAGCACTTGTCCGCCGCCTCCAGCATGTGCCGAAGACGAGTGACGTCACGCTGCTTCATACAGAGTCAGCGCTTCGTTCAGAACCTGCGATCGAAAATGTGGGCTGAGGAACCCCTCGGTCTCAAGATCCACCTCGCGGCCAATCAGAACGGACAACTCCTCCTGAATGCGGAAGAAGCCGAAGCCGGGGACTCTGCATGGTTCGAACTCCACGAGGATATCGACGTCGCTCTCCGGTCGATAGTCCGAACGCAACGCGGACCCGAACACCGCAAGCCGACGGATGTGATTCGCGCGGCAGAAGTCGGCGAGGGCCGTGGGATCTATGTGAAAGGGGAGATCGGGCATGCCCACAGTGTAGCGAACGCGTCCGCCCTCCTCAACAGCCCTCGGCCTCCGAACAAACACCGACCGAGTGCTGCTGCCAAGCTGCGGGACCGGGACGCGTTGCCGCACGTGACCTTGACAGGCGACCCTGTGGCTCAGCGGCCGCATCTCCTGCCCCCGAGGGCTGTGCGATACTTGTCATCGGAGTACGGCAGTAGCCCGACGCTTCGCGGGGGGACCGCGCACTCGGCGACCCCCTCGACGTCGAGGTCCACTACAGCATTTGGGTCCACTACAACATTCGGGGTGCAGCTGTGAAGTTACGCATCAAGTTCCATCCGCTTCTATTCCAGTCATCCTTGGCGGCAGGCGGTGTTGCCCTGATGGCCTTCAACTACCTGCAATTCGCTATCCCGCACGACGCGGGTCCGATCACCTCGGCCGACATCTCCTGGAGTGCCATGACGGCGGGACAGGTCGCTCTCTACGCGCCCCTCACGGTGGTCATGCTGGCCTTCACGCTCCTCAACTTCGCTCTGACCGTGTATTTCCTCTACCGCCTGGTGAACTGGCTCGGGGAGCCGGGAGCCTACAGCGCCTTCCGGGACAACGCACAGGGGAACCAGAACGCCGGCATCTTCGCCATCGTGGCGTCGCTCGCCATGACGGTCAACGTGTTCTGGGCTCCGTTCGGCTTCTTCGTCCCGCAGATGTCTTCCAGCATGCAGGCCATGATGGTGCCGTCGCTCGTGGTGTTCGGCGTGCTGTTGGCGGTCCTCGTCTACCTGGAAGTGACGTTCGGCCGAACCTGGTTCACCGAAGGCGTCGACCGGACCAAGTTCAACTTCATCTGGCTGCTCGATACCTTCGCGTTCGGCCTCGTTGCTTTGACCGGGTCGGGCATCATCGCCACGTCCACCAACGACCTGATCGACGACATCGCCGCCGTCGGGACCGTGTTCGCCCTATCTGTCGGACTGGCTGTGCTGCTCTACAAGGTCGCCTATCTCACGTACAACCACGTGAAGGCGGGGAGACTCCCGGCCGACCCGATCCTGCCCGCGTTCTTCTTGATCGTCCCGATATCCTGCCTGTTCGGCCTGAGCGCCTACCGGGTGGCCGGCTTCCTCCAGCCGCAGGTGGCGTCAGGCTCGTCCGGACCCCCCGCGCTGCTGATCACCGCCTCCTACTAGTACTTTGTTACACCCTCCGATGGAACAGAACCAACTGGTGGAGGTCGACGGGTTGATCGCAGGTGCGGCAGCGGCCGTTCCAACAGCGCAGGAGGGGCTGCAGGAGCAGCACCGTCTGCGGCAGAGTCAGACCGGCCGCGGGGCCTTTGGGGAGAGTCGCTCCAAGGTGAGGAAGGCGTGAGCGCAGGTGACCAAGGCACAGTGATGATGGAAGCCCGCATAGCTCCGGCCCTCGTAGTGGTCCAGACCGAGCTCGCCTTTCAGCTGCCGGTAGTCGAGCTCGATCATCCAACGCAGGCG
>JAHJSA010000052.1 GCA_018830645.1 Actinomycetota bacterium | reverse complement strand
TCCTCCTCGGTTTGGTACATATCCATGAACTCCATCAGAGTCTCGGGGGCTTTCACGACCGCACCTCCTGTTTTTCAGATGCTTATCAACCAGAAGGTAGCAGCCGGTTCGGACGGAACCTGAGCGAGTAGGATGGTCGTAATACGAGATATGGGACGCAACCACAGACAAGGATCGCTGGTGGGTCATTACGAATCTCACGAATCTGTATTCGCAGCGGCACTTTCCCAGCCTTGACTACACGCTTTCCTTCCACATCGGCCTAATGATGCGGCTAAGGAGCAGGTCGGATCGAGTAGATGCTAGTGATCCGAGCCCATTTGATGAAGTGTTTAGACGCGAAGAGCAAGCAGAGCATCGGCACGACAGTGCCGTTGAGTCGGAGGATTACCAGGCGGTTGGGATGCTCCTCCGGGAAAGCCTCGTCTCATTGATTGCCGCAATTAGGCGGCGCACGGAGATTCCTACTGACGTCGATCGTCCGCAGGACGCCAACTTCGTAGCATGGACAGACATCCTGATGAATCAACTCTGCGGCGGAGGCCGTAATAAGGAACTTCGTCAGCATCTCAAGAACACAGCAAAGGAAGCATGGCAGCTGGTGAACTGGCTCACCCATGATAGAAGCGCCAACCGTACAGCCTCTTCAATTGCAATCCACTCTTGCCAAACGGTCATAGGACACTTCATTCGGGTCCTTGAACGACAGAAAACAGATAGCAGTGATCAGTGTCCGGTGTGCAAATCCAGGAACGTGCGAACGCACTTCGACATTTCTATACAGCCAGATGGTGACTACTACATGAGCTGCGGCGTTTGCGATTGGACCAACAATCCTGGCGTGACGGATGTCGCGACAGAGGATGAGTCTCAGAACGCGGTCCAACAACAGGTTCCAGCCGACCCCTCTGCCTGCGCTTCGCTGCAGCAGAGCGGCGACTGAATCTGGACGTTAACTGGCCGATTGGGGGTGACCGTGTTGCGGGGGAAACAGGCTTGTGTGCACTGTCATTTCTTCGTGAAGACGACGCGGTTCCCGCAGGCCAATCCCTTCGTGCAACTCGTGTCGAAATCCGAGCGTGCCAAGTCACGCACCGGTGAATTCGACTGGGTGGGGCCCGAGACCGCGCTGTCGTGTCACCTGGGAGTCTGGGACGAGGGGCACAACTTCGAGCCTAGTCAACGATCCCTTGCCATCGTCGATGCGGAGCGCAGAGACTTCTGCTTCTTCTGGCGAGTCCGACCCGGCATGTTCCTGCCTGCTGCGAAGGCGCTTCAGAAGAGGGAGGCTCAGCTGCGTGAGGCCAAGCGAGACCGCTGGCTCACCTTGGTCGGCCTGTGGATCGCCGCGATTGCGTTGGTCATCAACGTTCTTCTCACCATCGCCAACGCGCGCGGTTGGTGGCCCTTCTGACCCTGCAACGGGCGTCATCCAACAGGCGACGGCGGATAGGACGCCTCGGAAGGCAGGCACGGATAGAAGCGTATGCGCCGGCGCCCTACAGCTGAAGCGCCCGACCACTAGACGCCACCCAGCCTCTTCGGCGATTCGTCCCAGTAGTATCCCAGTTCTGGTATACTCCCCACGTGAGCGCATCGTCGCCGAAAGAACTCGTGTGGATGGCCTCGTCTCTGAAGGAGCTACGAGAGTTCCCTGAGGACGTTCGGCAGGTGATGGGTTTCGCGCTGTATGTGGCTCAGTCCGGCGGCAAGCACGTCGCGGCGAAGCCTCTCCGGGGGTATCGTGGCGCCGGAGTGCTCGAAGTGGTGGATGACTACGACGGCGACACCTATCGGACGGTGTACACGGTGCGCTTCGCAGAAGCCGTCTATGTGCTTCACGCGTTCCAGAAGAAATCGAAGCGTGGAGTCGCAACACCAAAGAGCGAGAGCGAGATCGTCAATGCTCGGCTCGAGCTCGCTCGACAGATACACGCGCAACGCACGTCTTCGCGGAAGGGAGACACGAAATGACTCGCCACGACATCGACCACGAGGTCAGCAGCGGCAATGTGTTCGCCGATCTCGAACTCACCACTTCAGACGAGCTGCTGGCCAAGGCGGAGCTCGTGCGCCAGATCACCAGCATCGCCACCCATCGCCACCTGACCCAGGCGGAGACCGCAGTCATCCTCGGGACGACCCAGCCCAAGGTGTCGGACCTCTTCACGGGCAGGCTCGCCGGTTTCTCGATGGAGCGGCTCATCCGGTTTCTGAACGCCCTGGATCGTGACGTTCGGATCGTGGTGCTCCCCAAACCGCGCAGTCGTGAGCGTGCCACTACCTGCGTCACCGCTTCGCGCTCGGCGCTACCTCGACTGCGGGCGTCCCGCGGCTGAGGTAAATTGGGCTCGGCGGCAGGCGTCCCACAGGCGGCGCAAGGTCGAGCTGCGAGGTAGGCGGGGCTGGCCGTCCCAACCGCAACACGCCCCCACCCTTGGACATCCGCGATAGCGGCATGCCGCCATGCCGCTCGGGCACGGTCATCGCAGTCGCGGTGAGAAGCCGGCCTCCGCGGGCCGGCTTTCGTCTGACTCGGGAACTGGATTCCGCAGCCACACCGAGACGGCTCGACCGCCCGGTGAAACGCCGCGCGGTCGCGTGCACCTCAAAGTTCCCCAAGGCTTTGTGGATCAAGATCAGCTGACGTCGCCGAGCCGTTCTGTGAGATTCGCGCCATACGTTACGCGTCGAGTGCTGGGTGGTATCGTACCGGTGAGCCAAGGAGGTGTCCGCAAATGGCCACACAAGGAATCCGCTCTGATCCTGGAGTGATGATGGGCAAGCCCGTCGTCGAGGGCACTCGTATCACCGTCGAGTCGACCCTCGAGGAGCTTGGCGCCGGCCAAACGATCGAGCAGCTCCTCGAAGCGCATCCCCGACTCACGCGCGAAGGCGTTCTTGCCGCGGTGCGTTTCGGCGCCGAAGTCCTGCGCGCGGACATCACCTATCCGGTCACATCGGTGGCGTAAGGCTGCTGGGCGACGAGGGTGTCGATGCTGCGATCGTCGCCCGCCTGCGTGCGGACGGCCATGACGTCGTCTATGTTGCCGAGCTTTCGCCGACCATCACCGACGAAGCTGTGCTCGAGCTGGCGAGTGACGAGCGCATCCTCGTGACCGCTGGCAAGGATTTCGGCGACCTCGTGTTCCGCCTGCGCCAGGTGGCTTTCGGCGTTCTGCTCGTGCGATTGACCGGACTGAGTTCGGCAAGCAAGGCGGATGCCGTTTCAGAGTCGGTTCGCGAGCACGGCCGTGAGATGGCGGGGACCTTCACGGTCGTGTCCCCGGGGCTGGTGCGGATCCGACTGGGATGGAAGTCCTGGCGAATTTACGAGTCACGGAGTCGCAAGGTTCAGATACTTCCGCTCGCGAGGCGAGTGGCAGCCTTACTGGATGCGCAGGGACCTGAAGTGGCACCTCTACGAGCCGGCGATGCCCACCAAGAACCTGGCCAGGCTCGTGAAGTTGGTTGAAGCCGACGAGTACTGTGCCTTCTTCGGATAGCGTGGTCCTCGCCCCGGCTGCTTGAGCCTGTGCTTCCCGCGAACCGCCGAATGCTGTTCGCACGAACTCTGTGCACTTGACACCGGTTGCCCGGCGGCGTACGCTTTCTCGTACGTAACAGGAGGTTAGCGATGACAACGATAAGCGCCACCGAAGCGCGCAGACAGCTCTACAAGCTTCTCGACGATGTTTCAGTGTCACACGAGCCGGTGCAGATTACCGGCAAGCGCGGCAATGCAATCCTTCTCTCGGAGGACGACTGGCGCGCAGTGCAAGAGACGCTCTTCCTCGTCTCGATCCCGGGCATGCGGGAGTCCATCCTCGAGGGCATGGTGACGCCAGCCGAAGAGCTCGAGGGCACGCTCGACTGGTGAGCTGGCGGCTGCTCTACACGAAGCAGGCGCGTAAGGATGCGAGGAAGCTCGCCGCTGCTGGTCTGAAGCCGAAGGCCCAGGAGATCCTCGCCATCCTCGAGGTTGACCCGTTTCAGTCCCCGCCACCGTTCGAGAAGCTCGTCGGCGACCTCAGCGGCGCCTTCTCGCGGCGCATCAACATCCAACACCGCCTGGTCTACCAGGTTCTAGACGACGAGCGTATCGTCAAAGTGCTCAGGATGTGGACACACCACGAGTAGGGCGTATGGGCGACGGAGCCAAAGATGCGGACATCATCGGCACCGTGACGCTCGGCGATTGCCAGGTTCCACGCCGCAGCGCGTGCTTGGCGTGAAAGGACGAAGCAGTCGGTCACCTGCGGGAGGCCTTCGACGGCTACGTGACCTGGCGGCTGGACGACGGATTAGAGGTCGCGTCCCCCGCACGCAGTTATGCGACGCAGAAACCGCAGACGTTGCATGGGTTGGAATCGACTGATTCATCCTCGACGGTGCACGACGCTGCCCACGGCGAAGGAATCGGACACCGAGCATGCCGCGGCCCCCTACGAGCGGAGTATCGACTGTCGCGAGGTCGCCTGCGTCTAGACAGCCCGACGCGGTCTACGCGGTCACTACAAGGCAGGCAGCAATAGCTCGATCTCCTCGCGAAGAGGCTTGAGGCTGCTTGTCACCGTGCTCCAGATCCGGTCCAGATCCAGGCCGAAGTACTCGTGAACGACGATGTTCCTCATCCCCACAATGTCGGCCCATGGCACGCCGGGGGAGTTTGTCTTGAGTGCCTGAGAAAGCCGAGCCGCTGCCTCACCGATGATCTGCAAGTGGTAGACCACCCAGACCTGCACCATCTCGTCAGAGCGAAATCGCTCTTCTCCAAGGCCGGTCTGCTCTTCGATCTTGTCGATAGCATCCAAGATGTCGATCAGCCTCTCACGGTCGGTCCTCACAGACGTACGGCCTCCCCGAGCACACGCTCACGGATCCGTGTCTTGAGGCCGGACTCGCTAACGACATCGACCCGTGAGCCTAGTGCTGCCTCGAGTTCGCGGATGAGTGCGGCTTGATCAAGTAGCGTGGTGTCCGCGCGAAACCGGACAAGGAAGTCGATGTCGGAATCAGGACCGGCTTCGCCCCGGGCGACCGAGCCGAAGATGCGGACATCCTCGGCACCATGACGCTCGGCGATCGCCAGAATCTCTTCCCGGCGCATCTTGATGATCTCTGAAGCCGTCATGTCGAGTAACCCCCAGGTGGTGTCACGGCATGCGCGCGGCAGCGTGTGCCCCGCGTCTCCTAGGCACAGCTTACCGCAAGCTGCTATTCGCCCGCCAGCGCGGCGACCTGACCGCCGCCATTGCATGGTGACGGCCGCGCCTACTGGCGGAACGTCCCGTCGAGGTCTGGATCTACCCTATCGGCGGCTACCAGGTCATGAAGAAGTGGCTGAGCTACCGGGAGCGGAGCCTGCTTGGACGCGATCTCTCCAAGGACGAAGCCCGCGAGGTCATGAACATGGCCCGACGCATCGCCGCCATCCTCTTGCTGGAGCCGGCGCTCGACACCAACTGCCGAGCTGTCACGGCGGCGACGGGGGCGCGGCGACCCACCGATTGACCCGGATGCTACGATAGAGACCGGAGGGAACGAGAGATGCCACACCTGTCAACTGACAGCGAAGCTACCATCGCACAAGATCCGCAGCTTGCGGAACTCGTGAGGCGCTTGGTCGCGGCGTATCACCCTGAGCAGGTGTTCTTGTTCGGCTCGCGGGCCCGCGGCGAAGGCGGCCCAGATGGCGACTACGATCTGCTGGTGGTGGTTCCCGATGATAGCGACGCGGACCGCGCCGCAAGCCGCCTGGGCTACCAGGCGCTCCGAGGAACGGGCGTTGCCGCCGATGTGGTGGTCTGGCGTCGCAGTTCGTTCGAGCGCCGAGCCCACGTGCGCACGTCGCTTCCTTACGCTGCGCTTCACGAGGGTGTCGTACTTCATGGCGGTTGACCCAGCTCGCGCCGAGGAAACCACTGCGTGGCTTCGCAAGGCGGATGAGGGCCTGCGCGCCGCCCGTGTTCTGATAGACGCCCGGGAGTCGCTCCTCGAGTCGGCCATCTTCCGCTGCCAGCAGGCGGCCGAAAAGGCCTTCAAGGCGTTTCTCGTCTGGCATGACGTCCCCTTCCGTCGGACGCACAGTCTTGAGGAGATCGGCGAGCAGTGTCTGCGGGTCGACGCCGATCTGACCGAACTGGTGGACGCGGCTGCACCCCTCGGTGAGTACGCGTACGTAGCCTGGCGGCTGGAGGATCGTCCCGGCCGTCCGTCAGCTGATCGCGGAGCATAGGCGCAGTGCCTAACCGGCGCATCAACCCGACTCGCGAGGCTTGCGGGTCATGCGCAAGGGCGTAGACAGGCAACGGATGACAGATCCCGAATCGCAGCCGCCACGCACGGAGACTGCCCGCTTCCAGGGCGTCGGTCCCCTTACGCGAAGCACCGTAGGTGCTGACCCGGTGAATCCCACTGAGGAAGCGGTCGGTGACGCCCTTCACTGGATCTGGAGTTGGCGGTTACAGGTGAGCCGCCTACGAGAGAGTTTTGGGGCCGAGTGGGGAGGCGACGTCGGCATTGAACGGCGTCGCGCGGCATCACGGGTCTCCTTTGACGAGCACATAGTTGCCGTCACGGGCTGGCACCTGGCGCGCGCCGTCAAACGAGTGGAGACGCTCGTTCCCGCGATCAGGCTCAGCGAGGAGCAAACCGAGGCCTTGCGACTACTCCGCCACCTTTATGAGCACTGGGACGAGCAGCGGCCCGCCTTTCGGGACCCGACGATACCCAAAGAGAAGTCCGCGGTCGCCTTTGCGGAAAAGTTTCCAGAGGGGAGACCCTGGACTATCGTGTTCGCCGAGAGCGACTGGCTTCTCGGAGGCGTCCTGGCCATAAACGCGCTTACGCATGCGCTCGCCCATTTGGAGACCGTTCTGCTCGAGATCGAAGGCAGACCAGCCGCGAGGAGTGACGAAGCTGTCTAACAACACGCTAACCGCAGGATCGTATCCACACCTTGAATCCCCCTTGGGCGGTATCGTAGACTGTACTCTAGGAGGTACCACACATGAGCGCACTCCCCACCATCATCCCCATCTCGGACTTACGTCAGGACGCAGCGGGCGTCATCAAGCGGGCGGCACTCTCACACGAGCCGGTATTCATCACGCAACGCGGCCGACCGACCGCGGTCATGGTGGACACGAAGACCTATGAGCGCACGCAGAACGCGCTCCAGATTCTGCAGCTCCTCGCCCGCGGCACCGTGGAGATCGAGGCCGGCGTCGGTCGCGACATGGACGCGGTGTTCGCCGACGCGGATGAGCTTCTGGGCAACCTTGCCTGAGTATCCCGCCCTCCCTTTCCGCGAGGTCATCGTGGGGCCGTATCGGTTCTTCTACCAAGCGAAGGTCGACGCTGTATGGATCGTTGCGGTGTGGCATGGCGCGCAGCTCGTCGAGCCCCCGGATGACGTGGTGGGCGGATAACCAGCAGTTCGAGCACACGCCGCTTCGCAGTGCTGCTCGACTGCAACACGTTGACCGGGAAGACGTCCGGTCACCCCCACGCCCGCCGCGCCCGCTCAGGGGCGCCAGCATTCGACCCCCGTTGCTATACTAGCGACCGCGCTCCGCAGCAGGCTGGCCACGCAGCTGGACAACCTCGACTGCGCCGTGCGACCGAGTCCACCATCTCTACCGAAGAGGACCTCGTTTGACGACCATCGGTGATCAGGAACGCATGAACGTGGTAGACCACCTGGGCGAGCTGCGCAAGCGGCTCGTCATCGCCATCTCGTCCATCGTGGTGGGGATGGTGGTGGCCTTCATCGCCAAAGACTGGGTCTTCGCGGTGCTGAAGCGACCGCTGCTGAACATGGACGGCGTCAACGCCGACCTGACCACATTCAGCCCCACCGAGCCCTTCATGACCGTCCTCCGGGTCTCGATCTACGCCGGCTTGGTCCTTGCGCTGCCCATCGTCCTCTGGCAGCTCTGGGCCTTCATCATGCCTGCTCTGTACGAGAGCGAGAAGAGGAGCGTGCTGCCCTACGTCCTTTTCACCACCGTTCTCTTCCTGACCGGCATCGTCTTCGCATACTTCCTGGTGCTACCGATCGGACTCAGCTTCCTGGTGGGCTACGGCGGCGACATCTTCGTGCAGCAGTTGAGGGCCGCCGACTACATCAGTTTCGTCACCCTGTTCTTGCTCGCGTTCGGAGTTGTGTTCGAGGTGCCTGCCATCATGCTCATGCTGACCGCCGCCGAACTCGTGGACCACGTCTCTCTGCGACGCGTGCGGAAGTACGCGGTCATCGGTATCGCGGTAGCCGCCATGGTGCTCACACCGGGCGGGGATCCGCTCAGCATGCTGTTGATGATGGGGCCCCTCATCGGGCTCTACGAGCTGGGCATCCTGCTATCGCAGTACGCCTCGCGTCGAAGAGCCAAGAAGCGGGCGAAGCAAGCGGCAAAGGACGCGTAGCGCATGGATTCGCAGGACAGGATCATCGTGCTGGGTGTGGGCAACCTGCTACTCACCGATGAGGGGGTCGGCCCCCACACGATAGCCTACCTGCTCGAACGCTGGGAGTTCCCCGAGCGCGTGGAACTCGTCGACGGCGCCACCGCCGGCCTCGAGTTGATCAACGTATTCCAGTCCGCCGGCCACATCATCGTGGTCGACACGGTTCTTGGCGGCGCCGAGCCGGGAGCCCTCTACCGGTTCCACCCCGACGACGTGCCCACCGAGGTGCGCTACCGCACGTCGATACACCAGGTGTCGTTCATCGACGCGTGGAACATGACGCGCCTTCTCGGCCCAGCACCGGACATCGTGATCATCGGCGTGGAACCGGAAGACATGGCGACCCCGCACGTGGGTCTCACCCAGACCATAAGCGCGCGCCTGCCCGACATCGAGGAGTTGGTGTTCGAGGAGCTCGCCCGCTACGAAGTGCGGCCGGTGCGGCTGGAGCAGCCGGACGCGATCGGCGAGTAGGGCGCCGCGCGGCGGCGACCGGCGCGTCCTCGGCGACCGGCGCCTCCTCGGCGACCGGCGCCTCCTCGGCGACGAACACGCCGCACATGGGGGCGAGCCGCGCCCGCAGGATCTCAGCGCACAGGAACGGGGATCGAGTCTCAGTACTGAAGAGCGGGGGCCGGGGCCGCCAGCGGCGGCCCCGGCCGGAACCCTCGGCGGCGCCGTCTCTCACCACCGAGGGAGCGTCACGCCACGCCGCACGCGCGTCCGAAGGACGCGGGCGGCGGAGCGGTGCCGGCCACGCTGGAGCGTGCCGAAGACCACAGCTAGAGGGCCTTCAGCTTCTCCACCAGAGCAGGCAGGACCTCGTACAGATCTCCCACTATGCCGTAGTCGGCCAGTTGGAAGATCGGAGCGTCTTTGTCGGTGTTGATCGCGGCGATCAGCTTGGCCGAGCTGATGCCCACCGTGTGCTGGATCTGTCCGGATACTCCCACCGCGAGGTAGAAGTCGGGCTTCGTCTTGGCTCCGGAGAGACCGATGACGCGATCCTCGGGCAGCCACCCGAAGTCGGAGAGGCCTTTGGTGCAGGCCAACTCGGCGCCTAATACCGCTGCCAACTCCTCGCCCAGACCCACGTCGTCGCGCTTCGCGAACCCCCGGCCCACGCCGAGGATGCGCTCGGCCGCATCGAGGTTGACGGCGTCGCCCTCTTTGGGCCGACGCGAGACCATCTTGGCGGCGGAGGGCTGCAGTGTGAGAGCGGCCTGCACGACCGCGCCGGCTCCTGCCACCGGCCCATCGATCTCGAACGTCTTCGGCATGACCGCGAACACCTTGAGCTCGGTGGTGAGATTCTCGCGGGCGACCGTGTTGCCTCCAAACGCGTACCGGCTCGCCACCAGCGAACCATCGGTGAGCACCAGGGAGCTCACATCGGTGACGCAGCCCGCGCCGAGCTTCTGGGCGAGCCGCGGCGCCAGCTCCTTGCCGCGGCGCGTCGAGGCGATCAGTACCATCGTGGCTCCGGCTTCGCGGGCAACCTGGGCCAAAGCTTCGGCCACCACATCGACGCTCAGGCCCTCGAGGGCGGGGTCTTCGCTCACGAACAGGCGGTCGGCACCGTGGGCACCGAAGGCGCCCGCCGAATCGGCGACGGCGGGGCCGAAGGCGGCGGCGCTCAGACCCATTCCCAGCGCTGTGCCCAGCTCCTTGCCCTTGAAGACGAGTTCCAGGGCCGCGGCCTGCTTTTCTGAATATACAAGGATATCGGCCATGGTTATCTCCCCAGGATCCCTTCTTTGAGCAAGGCGTTCACGAGCCCAGCAGCCTGGTCCACCGCGCCGCCTTCCAGCATGACGTGCTTGCGATCCTGCTCCTCGGCGAGATTCGACAGCGTCTCGCACGACGATGCCACCGCTGCCGGGTCGAGGCCGAGGTCGGCGAGGCTCCACTCCTCGGTGGGCTTCTTGCCGGCCTTCATGATGTTCATGAGCGACGGGATGCGCGGCTCGTTGATCTCGCTCACCACGGTGAGCACGGCGGGCAACGGAGCCTCGAGGGTCTCGATGAACTCGTCCATGCTCCGCTCGACCAGCACTCCGGCGCCGCCGGCCGTGATCTTCCGGGCGTAGCCGATCTGCGGCACCCCGAGAAGCTCGGCCACCCTGGGGCCCACCTGCCCCGAGTAGTCGTCGCTCGACCCTTCACCGAAGAGCACGAGGTCGTAGCTGCCTATCTTCTGGAGGGCAGCGGCCAGAGTGCGGGCTACCCCCGCTTGATCCGTGGACTCCAACGCCGGGTCCACGATCAGCACGGCCTCGTCGGCGCCCATGGCGAGCACCTCTTTGATCGTTTCGCGCACTTTGCGGTTGCTCTCGGCGACGGTCAGCGCGATCACCTTGCTGTCGCCCACGGCATCGCGCAGCTGGAGCGCGGCCTCGACCGCGTTCTTATCCAGATCGCCCGTCTTGTACGGGATGGCCTCGAGGACCGGCTCCCGGTTCTTGATCCGGATCATCTGCAGATCCAGGTTGGTCTTCACGCTAACGACGATGTCCAACGTTCCTCACCCTTCTCTCGTAGATAGAGCACCTGCCGTGCGGCGCCTCCCCGTGGGATGTCTACCCCATGCGGTACTGCACCCCATACTCGCCCCGCGGGTAGTGCCATTCGAGGGCTCGATGATCGCAGGAGATCAGACAGGTGCCGCACTCCAGACAGCCTTCGAAGTTCACCGTGTTGTTACCTTGGTCGTCGATCTCGTACAGGTGCGCCGGGCAGACGTAGAGGCAGGCCTTGTCGGTACAGACCCTGTTGCACACCTCGACATCGATGGTGATGTGACGCTCCTTGTCGATCTTGAAGACGTCGAGCCCGAGTTTCGCTTCGATGTTCATCGCGCCCCTTTCAGATCTTCCGCATCGCGTACAGCTCTTTCAGCGTGCGGGCGTTCATGAAGTCCTTGCGGACTCCACCGATCACCGTGCTGGAGAGCTTCTGCGAGGGGTGCGGGCCGATGGTGTACAACTTCTCCAGGAGTCCGGAGACCGCCTGGGGATAGTGGGTGAAGAGACGTGGGTTCTCCATGATGTGAGGGATGTCCTTCGCGGTCTCGAGGTCCTTGAGCACGAAGCTGCTGCGCAGCGACTGCTCGTACTGCGCCAGGCCGGCGGCCGAGCAATCGCCTCGGCTCTTGGCGTCGGCGACGGCGCGGGCCGCGTAGAAGCCCGAGGCGATGGCGAAGTCCATGCCGCGCACGGTCAGTAGGGCGTTCAGAGCGAGGCCCGCCGCGTCGCCCACCATCAGGTACCCGTCGCCGAACAGCTTTGGCACCTTGGCGATGCCGCCCTCGGGGATGGCGTGCGCTGAGTACTCCACCAGAGTGCCGCCCTCGACCAGCGGCCTGATCTGGGGCAGTTCCTTGAACGCGTCGAGCAGCGTGTGCGACTCGATCTTCTCTTTCCGCTCCCTCATCGCCGACATGCCCACCACGATGCCCAGCGAGATCGAATCCTTGTTGGTGTAGAGGAAGCCGCCGCCCATCATCCCCTTGGTGACCTCGCCCATGAACAGGTGTGCGGCGCCCTCTCCCTCGTTCAGGTGCCAGCGATCCTGGATCACGCTCGAAGGCAGCTCGAGGATCTCCTTGTAGCCCAGGGCGTGGTCGCGCGCCAAAGGCTCCTCCCGCAGCCCGACCTTCGACGAGAGAAGACCGAGCACTCCTTCGGCGATGATGGTCACGTCGGCGCCGATGTCGTCGGCGCCGGCGCGGATGCCGATGACCTTACTACCCTCCACCAGGATCTCGTCCACCCGGTTCTTGGTGATGACCATGCCGCCCTTCTCCATCACCTGGTCGGCCAGCCACTGGTCGAGGCGAGCCCGCAACACGGTGTACGACTGGTACGGAGCGGTGGCGAAGCAGTCGGAGGCCAACTCGAGAGTGGTGGATGCACCGTCGCCCATGAGGGTAACAAGCTCCCGCGTGACCGGCCGCTCGAACGGAGCCGACTCCCAGAGCTCGGGGTAGATGTCGCGGATGGGGCTCAGGTAGAGCCGGCCGCCCGTGACGTTCTTGGCGCCCGAGTAGTCGCCCCTCTCCACCACCATCACTTCGAGCCCCTCCGAGGCGAGGCCGTACGCAGCCGAGAGACCGGCCAGACCCCCACCTACGATGATGCAATCGACTTTTTCCATGCGACCTTTCCTCGTGGGATACCGGTGGAGGCGCCGCCGCCCGGCGGCGGCGCCCCCACACTCGAACGCCTGACTAGATCAGTCGTCCGCGCGGAACGGGTTGGCGGCTTCGCCCCACAGGTCGCGGGCGATGATGCCACGCATGACGTTGAGGCCGCCCTCGGCGCCCACTTCGTACGACATGATGCCGCGGAGCATCATCTCCAGTGGGGTCTCCTTCGTGTAGCCGAAGGCACCGTGGTACATCATGCCGTGGCGGGCCACTTCGTGGCCGAGCGTCGGCGAGAGGCACTTGACGGTGGCGATGACCTTGTTGATGTCCTTGCGGCTGAAGGTGCCGGGGTTCTGGCTCTCGTAGCCGATCATCCAGGCGCCGCGCAGTAGGTTCAACTTGAGCATGTCGAGCTGCATCCAGTCGTTCACCATCTCGAACGAGGTCGCCTCGTACTTGATGAGCGGACGGCCGAACATCTTGCGCTGCGTGCTGTACTCGGCGCTGATCTCGAGACCCTTCTCGGCACCGCCGAGGCAAGCCGCGGCCACGAGCACACGGGCGGCGTTGAAGCCCTCCATCACGTGGTAGAAGCCCTTGCCCTCTTCACCGAGCAGGCAGTACTCGGGCACTTTGGCGTCCTTGTACAACCAACCGCCGGTGGAGAGACCCATGCGACCCATGTCCTCGTAGACGGTCCAGCTGATGCCGTCGAGGTGCGCCGGGATGTAGATGAACGTGAGGCCCTTGTGGCCGGTGCTCGGGTCGGTGACCACGAGCGAGCAGTGACCGCTCGGAGCGCCCAGCTTCATACATTCCTTCGGGCCGGAGACGTACGCCTTCTCGCCGTTCAGGACGTAGTGGCCGTCGCTCTTGAAGCCGGTGGTCTTGATGCGGGCCAGGTCGGAACCGCCACCGGGCTCGGTGGTGTTGATACCCACGAAGGCCTTGCCGGCGGCCGCGGCGGGAAGCACTTCCTCACGCAGCTGTTGGGTGCCGAACTTGTTGACGATGTACGACCAGCCGATGGTGAGCAGCGTGTACACCGGGGTCGACATGGAGAGGTCGGCACGGGCGATCTCGTGGACCGCGATCATCGCGTAGATCAGTTCTTCACCGGGGACGGCGCAGCCGCCGAGTTCCTCGGGGATGGTCACGCCGAAGACACCCAGATCCACAAGGCCTTGGACGATATCCTCCGGGATGCCGTCCTCATCCTTGTCGATCTGCCGTGCCCGAGGCTCGAGGTTCTTGGTGGCCCACTCGCGGACACCCTGCCTGAACAGCTCCTGCTCCGTGCTGTATCTGAAATCCATTCCTCTGACTCCTCCTTGTGGACCGTTCACTCCAAGTGCCTCCCGGCTGTTCCCCGGATACGAGACGGCCTTGGCCTCCGAGTCGGGCTCCTCCTGACGCCCGTCTTCCCCATCCGCTTCTCCCGCTCCTGACCCTCCTTGTTCGAGCCGGTTAGACCGTACCTGAGGCGCGCAACGCCGCGACCTCGCTCTCGTCGTAACCGAGTTCCGCCAGCACCTCGTCGGTGTGCTCGCCCAGTAGGGGAGGGTGACGGTAGTAGGCGGCCGGGGTCTCACTCATCTTCAGCGGGCTGCCCACCAGCTTGATCGTGCCGGCCGTGGGATGCTGCATCTCGACCATCATCTCGCGCGCGATCACCTGCGGATCCTCGAACACCTCGGGGATGGAGTTGATCGGGCCGGCCGGTATCTTCTCGCGGTGGAACAGCGCCAGCCACTCGTCGGCCGGTCGCCGCTCGAGGTATCCCGCCAGCGTCGCGATGAGCTCGCCACGGTTCTCCACCCGCATGGGGTTCGTGGCGAAACGGGGTTCCGACGCCAACTCGGGAGCGTCGATGAGCTGCGTGAACCGGCGGAACTGCGAATCGTTGCCCACCGCCACGTTGAACCACTTGTCGCTCCCGCGGAAGGTCTCGTAGGGGACGATGTTCGGATGCGCGTTGCCGTAGCGCTTGGGCGTGGCCCCGCCCACCAGGTAGTTGCTCGCCCGATTGATCAGCCACGCCACTTGCGAGTCGAGCAGTGAGATGTCGATGGACTGGCCCACCCCGGTGCGGTGCCGCGATTCGAGCGCCGCGAGGATGGCGATGGCCGCGTTCATGGCGGCGGTCACGTCGACGATGGCGAGGCCCACCTTCATGGGAGGACCGTCTATCTCGCCGGTGATGCTCATGACGCCGCCGCGACCCTGGATGGCGAAGTCGTACCCGGGCTGGTCGGCGTCGGGGCCGGTCTGGCCGAAGCCGGTGATGGAGCAGTAGATGAGACCGGGGTTCTCGGCCTTCAGCGCCTCATAGCCCAGGCCCATGCGGTCGAGGGTGCCGGTCTTGAAGTTCTCCACCAGGATATCGGCGTCGGCGGCCAGGCGCCGCACCAGCGCGCGCCCTTCGTCGCTCTTCATGTCGACGGTGACGCTGCGCTTGTTGCGGTTCACGCACAGGTAGTAGGCGGACTCGGTGCCGGCCCACGGGGGGCCCCATTCACGCGTCTCGTCGCCCCCGCCCGGACGCTCCACCTTGATCACATCGGCGCCCAAGTCCGCGAGCATCATCGCGCAGAGCGGACCCGCAAGGACCCGCGACAGGTCTAGTACCCGTATCCCTTCGAGTGCTCCGGCCATACTCGATCCTCCACCGTGTCCTGGTCCGCGACCGTCTCCCCATGAAGCGCCGTCCGGCAGCCCGGACGCGGGAAGGTGCAGTCCGCCACACGACGGCCACGGCCGTCCGGGCAGGACTCTTTGGTTCGCTGGAGGCTCATAGCCGTTGGGTGGGACGGCAGAGACGGTGCCATGATCCCGGGCCATGCGAGCAGCGTTACCCACCCACTATCGCACTTCGTGTCAGTGCGTGCAAGCCTCGGCCCGCCACCGGGTGAGAACCCCCCGCCGAGCCCCGAAAGCGTTGGCGCGGAGGTAGTCAGGCGTGCGGCGGTGTTGACCGGATCATTCCCAGTCGGCAGGCGCCGAGACGGCCTCGGAGTCCTCAGCCAGCACGAGGGGGGATACATCGACTGCCTCGAAGACCTTGTGCAGGGCATAGATGAGGGCGCCTTGCGAGTGCCCGCGGTAGCGCACGCGTATGAGCGATTCCATCTCCTCACGATCGGCGAGCACCGAGCGCCCGGTGAGCAGGCCCGCAAGGTAGTCGCGCGCCAGCTCGGTCACAAGCGTGGAGGAGCACCGCACGATCACACCCGCGGCGTCCACCTCCGCCACCACTCCCACCCGCTTGTAGACCGCCTGATGCGAGACGTTCTGCGGCAGACGGGCGTAGCCTGAGAAGAGGTATGTGATCGATGCTCCCACGACCGCCTCAGTGTAGCACCAGACCGAAGGGTCGACCCTGAAACCACCCGCAGGGTCGATCCTGAGACCACTCGCGCTGTCGGCCGCCCGACCACGCGCTTCTCGAGCCATGGTCTCTTGCGTTCAGCGAGCTATTGGTATTACCATATGACCAAGAAGTGGACGGTCACCCGCTCGTCCAACCGGGCACGGACAGGAGGAAGACCTGAGCCCCGATGACTACAGGCCCGTGACGCCACGCCGGATCTCCGACGAGATCGCCTACCGACTGAGGCACCTCATCCTCAAGGGCGAGATCGCACCGGGAGACAGGCTGCCCTCCGAGCGAGAACTCGGCCGCAGGTTCGAGGCCGGCAGGCCGGCCGTGCGCGAAGCGCTGCGCGAGCTTGCAGCGCAGGGTCACGTCACCATCGGACGCGGGCGCCAGGGAACCCGAGCGGCAACACGCACCGAAGACGCCCACTTCCGGCCACTTCCAGGCCTGTCCCTCCACCGGGGAGTCGACGCGCAGGCGGCGGTGATCCACCTTATGGAACTGCGCATGGCCATAGAGACGGAGACAGCTGCGCTGGCCGCGCGCCGAGCCGACCGGCCTGGGCTGGAGGAGCTCGCCGAGGCCACCGTGTCTGTTGACCAGTTGGACGCGGACGGAGACAGCATGTTCCATCGGACATTAGCTCTCGTGGCGGGTAACCCTCTGATGGAGCGTGCCTCCGGCGATCTGCTCGCCCACCTCCACGCCCTCCGGGAGCCGGAGCTCGCCGGGCTCTACGTGCAGCCCCACAACGCCATGGTCGCGAGCCAGCACGAAGCGGTGCTCGACGCGGTGCGCCGCGGCGACGAAGAGGGGGCGCGGCGGGCGATGCGGGCACACCTTTCCTACGTGGCCCGCGCCCTTCGTCGTTCGATCGGCGCCCTTCCCGAGATCCGCATGGTGGTGAGCGATATCGACGGCACGTTGCTCAGCGGTCCGCGCTTGATCACCGCCCGCACAAAGGCGGCAGTCTCCGCGTCGCGCGAGGCGGGGGTCGTCTTCGTGCTGGCGTCGGCCCGACCGCCGCGATCGATGCGGGCGTACCACTCGGCACTCGGCCTCACGACCCCCGTGATCGCCGGGAACGGAGCCCTGCTCTGGGACCTCGGCACGTCCATCCCGCTATCGCGCGAGTCACTTGACCTGCGGCTGGCGAGGGAGGCGGTCGAACTCGGGAGGGCTCTCGGGGCGATCCCCAACATCGAGAGTGACGACGAGTGGTTCGCCGAGCGGGTGACAGACCGCGTCATACGCAATCTGAGCACCTACGGTGTCGAACCGCCTCATCGCGTCGGACCACTCGACGACATCCTCGACGGCGACGACCCCGTCGACAAGGTGTTCCTCGACCTCCGAGACCTCCCCCAGCAGGCGCGGGCCGAAGCCCGCGACACGATACTGACAGCTCTTGACGAGCGAACCAACATCTCGGAGTCGGTGGACGGGCTGGTTGATATCGTCGCCAGGCGCGCCTCCAAGGCGGTGATGGCTCAGAGGTTCGCGCGATCCAGGGGCCTCTCAGCCGACCAAGTGCTCGCCATCGGCGACCACGACAACGACATCGACCTGCTCAGTTGGGCCGGGGTGGGCGTCGCAATGGGCAACGCGACCCCCGGTGCGAAGGCGGTGGCCGATCTGGTGACCTCGTCGAGCTTCCGCGATGGGGTGGCTGAGGCGATCGAGCGCTGGGTGCTGCCCGGCACGGCATCCGCCTGACCGCCCTTCAGCGAGGGTTATCCTCCGTGGCGTGACGATCGCGACTGGGAGCGCGCCGGCCATCCGCGCCCCAGCGGCGTCGATCCGGGCTAGAGCCGGGAGCGAAGCACCTCGAGCTTGGCCGTGACGCGACGCTCGTCGCGCTCGAACTCGTTCCGCAGTCGCTCGGCCTCGGCGCCTCCGATGTGCACTCCCGTGCCGCGCAGAGTCATGCTCCGCTCCATGGCGATGTCCTCGAGCTCATCTTCGAGAGACGCGATGCGCTCCTCGATCTGGCCCTTGGCAAGATCGCCAAGATCGCTCGTGGGTGATGTCATCTCTTCCCTTCTCGTGGACGGAGCCGACTCCCGGCCCGTCCCATGGCGCCGCGGGGATGTGCGGTTACTTTCGCCGCGCGACTACCGCGAAGAAGGGCACGCTCACGACTTCCTCCTCCAGGACCTCGAACCAAGGGTCGAGAGCCTCCCGCACCTGCTCCCCCGAAAGGCGGTGCTCCAGCGGCGGCCCCTGCACAGCCGCCTCCGGATCGCATCGCCAATCGACGATCACAAAGAGTCCGCCGGGGCGTAGGGCGCGGGCCAGCAACTCCAGACCCTCGCTCCCGTGGGATTCGTGGAACGTGTTGACGCTGAAGGCCCGGTCGATCGATCCCCCGGGCAGGGGGAGCGCGCCGGCGTCGGCGAGTATCAGTTCCACGTTGTCCGGCGCCCCGTTCCTGCGGTGTATGTCGAGCATCTCCTGCTGTAGCTCGATCGCGTACAGCCGGCCGGTGGTCCATGAGGCTACCCGGTTCGCCCAGAAGCCGGTGCCGCTGCCGAGGTCGGCGACGTCTTCGTGGCCGTCAAGACGCAGTAGCCGGGCCAGGGTCTCCTCGCCCAGCCACTCGAGCCGGCCCACGTCGTCCAGAACCGCCGCCTTCTTCGGCGAGAACACCTTGGCGTGCGTCTTGGCGTGATGCTTCTCTTCACTCATCGGATCGACAACCTCCTGTTCTTGGGAGGACTCGGGCGAAGGCCCGGTCGGGGTCGGGGACTGCTCCGAGGCGGCGGCATGACGTTCTGCCGGCGCGACAGGATGGCGCCCCGCCGGCGGAGCGCCGCGGGCCGAGTGGGCCCTCACGAAGACCGTCGAGGCCGTGATAGACAGAGTCGACCAGAACGCGCCCAAGGCGAAGCCGGCCAACACGTCGCTCAGGTAGTGCACTCCAAGGTACATACGACTGAAACCCACGATCACCACAACGGCGATCGCGGCCAGTAGGACGTACACGCGCGTCTCCCAATGACGCACCCAGCCGGTCGCAAGGAGCGCGAGGGTCATGTAGAAGGCGGCGGCGGCCGATGCGTGCCCGCTCGGGAACGAGTAGCCGGTCACATCCACCAGCGGCACCAGAAAGTCAGGGCGCGGCCGCTGGATGAGCAGCTTCAGCGCCGCGTTCAGCAATGCCGCCCCAGACGTGGCCGTGAGGAGCACCAGGGCCTCGCCCCACCGCCGGCGCACGACCAGATACGCACCCACCACGAGGGCCGTGGACACCAGCACCCACGCACTGCCCAGAGTGGTCGCCACGATCATCACCGACGTGACCCAGGGTATGGCGTGATCGTGGAGGGTCTGGGCCACCGTCCGGTCGAGCAGAGTCAGTGGCTCGCGGGCCAGCACGTCCTCGAGGATGGCACCAAACGCCCAGCCCAAGAGCAGCGAGATCAAGAGCCCTAGCGTCAGACCGAGGCCGAAAGTGCGGCGAGGCGAGAAGCGCTGCGACACCCAGAGTACCTGGGGCGAGAATCGGCGGCCGAAGGCGGCGACGGCGCGTGTCCCCACGATGCGGTCGGTGAGTTCGAAGGCCAGCCGCCCGAGTCCCTCGCGCCGGGCCCACAACCAGCGGCCCAGCATGGTCAACAGAAATCCCGAGACCACCAGAAGCACCAGGAAGAGCGCTATCCGGCCGAGCCACTGCTCCGCCAGATGGTAGCTTCGGCCGAAACCGTACCCGAGCAGAGTAACGGCAAGACCCCAACTCAGGACTCCGGCCAGATCGTACACGGCGAAACGCGAGTAGCGCATGCGCGCCGAACCGGCGATGAAGGGAGCGAGAGACCGCAGGAAGCCCACCCACCGGCCAAAGAGAACGGTCTTGCCCCCGTGGCGCTCGAAGAAACCCTCGGTACGTTCGACGTGACGGGGCTTGATACGGAAGATGCGGCCGTGCCGAAGCAGGAAATCACGGCCGAGCCGCCTCCCCAAGAGGTACCCGACCGTATCGCCGAGGACCGCCGCGACGCACACCACTACAACGAGGTCACCGAGATCCAGAACCCCTTGAGAGGCGAGCGCCCCCGCCAGGATGACGGTGGTCTCCCCGGGGACCAAGAGACCGACCATCGCCGAGGTCTCCAGGAACACGATGGCGAAGACGATCCACAGGCCCCAATCGCCCGCGACGCGCACGAAGAAATCAAGGAACGCCTGCATGCCCTGGAACAGTCTCCCGGGGTGCCCTGGGGGGCTAGAAGCCCACGAAGACCGCCGCCGCCACAGCGGTGGTCCAGCGGCCGTCGGTATCCCCGGCCGCCGCGGCTGTCATGTTGGTGGTCGCGAAGATCTTCCCCCCGATCACCAGCTGTCGACGGCGTTCGTCCCAGCGTACCTTCTCATCGCACTCCACGCCCAGGGTGCTGGCAAGCATGCTCGCGGCCAGGTCTTCCGCGTAGTCGCCGGCCTGCTGCGCCGTCTCACCGTGACCCTCGTGCTCGCTGAGGTATCCGTAGTGAGAAGCGTCGGTGGGCAGAGCAAGACCGATGGAGGAGGCTACGAGCCGGCCAGGCTCGTTGGTGGATATCTCGGCCACCACGCAGAACGTGATGGCACCCGCCTGGATCGAAGCAACGCCTTCTTCACGCTCGATCAGCCGGCAGTGCGGGGGGAAGATGCTCGACACGCGCACGAGGTTGCATCTCTCGATGCCGGCCTCTCGCAGCGCGAACTCGAAGGAGGTGAGCTTGCGACTGGAGACGCCGACCCCGCTGGTGAGGAACACCTTCTTGGGAATGGGGACCGCGAGCGAAGACTCCGCCCCGGACTCGATGGTCCGATCAACCGACATGACGCCAACCTCCTTGCAGGGCCAGAAGAGCGCGATGGCACAGGATAGCAGAGGCCACGTCGGAGGGTGACCGGTGACCGGTGGCCGCTCAGCCGCGATCCGCGCTGGCGCCGCCGGACCCGGCCGCTCGGCCGCGATCCGCGCCGCCGCCCTCGCACCCGGCCGATCAGCCGGCCGGCGCGGCAACCGAAGACCCGGTCGATCAGCCGGCCAGGGCCGCGCCCGCCCGCAACCCCGCGATGTTGGTGTCGGCGACCTTCTGCTTCTGGAGGCTCCGAGCGGCCGCCTCGAAGGCCTCGAGCGCGTAGATGCCCTCCGCGGCGAGGATGGCGCCCACGCCCACAGCGCCCACGGCCAGACGGTGAACCTCCTTGGCCGCGCCCTTCAGATCGAGGGGGATCACCCTGGCCGGAGTCTCTACCGGCCCGAGACTCGCCTCCACGTACACGCGCGACTCCGGCGGGAGCTTGGCCAGCTTGCGGGCCACCCGCGTCCGGCCCTCCTCCGAGAGGATGAGCACGACATCGGGAACCTCGATGCCCGTGTACACGATGGGCTCCGGTGAGATCAACACCTCGGCCGCCGAATGGCCGGTCAACACGGTGATGGGGTAGTCGTCCTTCTGAGTGGCGTGCAGGCCGCTCATGATCGCTCCGGCTCCAAGGATGGTCGCAAGCGAGCGGATCTTCTGCCCGGCGGCCCCCGCGATCAGGATGCCCGTGCGCGCCGCCAGGGCGCTCTGCGCCACCGGAGCGAGCCCGACGTCGGGCGGCGGCAGGCACATGCCTTCGTCGTCTACGGTCTCCACCGGGTGGTAGAGGTCGCGCCAGGCGCGGGCGAACTCCGGCCGCGTGCCCTCGAAGTGCACGCCCGCGGGCATCTCGAGCTCGGCCATGAGGTCGCCGATGGTGTTCCGGGTCAGCGTGTTCTGGCCGGCGTAGTAGGCGACGCAGAGATCCCAGATGTCCACGAGCGAGAAGCCCTGCGTGGCAAGACCCCTCGCGATCAGCGCCGGCACGTCGTCGGCGAAGACGCTCGTACGCGCCAGGAAGCCGGGCTTCGACGGCCGCAACGTGCCCATCAGATCGAGCGGAGCCTCGAGGTTCCCCAGGTGACACGTGGCGGTGACGCCACCGAAGGGGGTGGTGCAGCTGTGCTGGCCGCCGGTCATGCCGTAGTTGAAGTTGTTGGCCACGACCACGCAGATGCCGATGTTGCGGCGGGCGGCGGCCAGAAGGTGTGCACCGCCTATGCCCGCGCCTCCGTCGCCCATCACCACGAGCACGGTGAGGTCTGGGTCGGCCAACTTGATGCCCGAGGCGTAGGTGATCGAACGTCCGTGCAGCCCGTGGAAGGCGTTCGTGTCGAAGTGGCGGTCGGTGAGACCGACACAGCCGATGTCGGTCACCACCACCACCCGCTCTTTCGGGCGCCCGAGGATCTGGAGGGCCCCGTCGATGGCGTGGGTCACCTTGGCGTGCCCGCAGCCCGGGCAGAACGGCAGGGGCAGGGAGGCCTCGTCGAGATACGAGAGGGGGCCCGCGCCGGCGCCGGACTTCGGACCCAGCGTCACAGCAGGCCTCCTTCCCGGATCACGTCGTCTGGACTCACCAGTTCGGTGTCCATGCGCGTGACGGAGCGGACCTCCCTGCCGTCGGCGAGCAGCTGCACCTCACGCGCGTACTGACCCAGGTTCATCTCGGGTACCACCACCCGCTCGATGCCGATGAGGGCTGCGCGGATGGCCGCCTCGGGCACGGGGAACAGGGTCTTCAGCACCAGCAAGGAGACCCGGCCGCCGGCCGCGCGCACCCGCGCCACGGCCTCCCGAGCCGAGCGCGCCGAGACTCCGTACGAGACGACGAGGGTCTCCGCCCCTTCGTCCGGGTCGAAGTCGAAGCGGGCGATCTCGTCCGCGTGGTCGTCGATCTTCCGGCGCAGGTGCTCCATCATGCGGGCGATGACGGCCGGGTCGCCGGTGAGCCAAGCCCGTTCGTCGTGCATGCTGGTGGTGTAGCGCACGAGGTGGGGCCCTCCGATGGGCGAGAGCGGGGCCACGTCGTCGGGCTGGTCGAAGGCGTGAGGAACGTAGGGCCGGTCGGCCGGAGCGACGTCGCGGGGCCGCGGCGGCGGGTAGGCGTCACGGGCCTCGTCGAGATCCACCCGCTCGCGCGTGAGGCCCACCTCCTTCTGACTGGCCAGGATCACGGGCACCCGGAAGCGCTCGGCCAGGTCGAAGGCCTCCCGGGTCAAGGTGTAGCACTCGGCGACCGACTCGGGCGAAAGCACGATCAAGGGAAGACCCCCGGAGGTGCCCCAGCGCATGAAGAGGATGTCGCCGTCGGCCCCTTTGGTGGCCGAGCCCGTTGCCGGGCCCTGACGCTGCACGTTCACGATCACGAGAGGAGTCTCCCCCATGATGGCGAGACCGATGTTCTCGGAGTAGAGACTCATGCCCGGTCCGCTGGTGGCGGTGAGTGCCTTCTGGCCGGTCATGGCCGCCCCGATGCACATGCCGATGGAGGCGATCTCGTCTTCGCACTGCACGGCCACGCCCCCCACCTCGGGCATAGCGCGCATCATCCCGGTGAGGATGGAGGTGGCCGGCGTTATGGGGTAGCCGGCGAAGAACCGGCAACCGGCGTCCAGGGCGCCACGCACCACGGCGTCGTTGCCTTCGAGGAACTCGATCATTCGATGCAGCCTCTCACTGGTCGGCCCAGCGCCGCTCCCGTCTTGGGCCGGTCACGCTTCGTCGCGGGGAGTGCGGCGGACCACCACCACCTCCGGATACTCGGGGTTGAAGATGTCGCGTAGCTTGGCCCTGTCGGCACCATACACCTCGTCGACCTTCTCTTCGAAACGACGCACGAGCTTGATCACCCACATGTCGTGCCGGATATAGTCTTTAGCCATCTGCACGAAACCCAGGTTGGCGCTCCAGGCCCCATCGACGGCCGCCGTGTCGGGAAAATAGCCCACCAATGCCTCAGAAGTGTCCGCCACCAGCACCATGCGCTTCGATCCCTGATCCCGGATGACCACCTGGTCGGTGGGGTGATGGTACACCACCCCCACGCCCGGATCGCCTTCCCCATACAGGCACACCGCGATCGCCGCGCCCCGGTGGTCGGCACCGACGAGGTGCGGCTCCAACCGCGGGAGCTCTTCCGGCCACAGCGCCAGCAGCAACTCACCCTGGGCCGCGTCGATCATCGCCTCCGCTTTCGCCAGGACAGCCTCGCGGCCCTGCAGGTTCCAGACCTGACCGTCACGCTCGTGCCCCGACGAGTAGATGTGATCGAGCCGGTCTTCGAGCCGATCGAGGATGTCGTCGTAGGTGCGTCGGTAGCGGGACATCGCTTCCCGCGGCTCCAAGGGCACGTAGCGGGCCGACCCTCCGGTCTCCACCACGCCCACCAGCTGCTTGACCCTCAGGCGTTCGAGTACCTCGTACACCTTGCTCGGCGGTATGGTCGACTGCTTCGCAAGCTCGTAGGCCGTCACCTTCGGGCTACGCAGCAGGGCGACGTAGGCCTGCGACTCGTACTGCGACAAGCCCAGCTTCTGAAGGCTGCCCAGCACCTCCTTCAACGGGATCCCACCAGGATCATGGCCGCCCCCGTCACGAGCAGCACCACCTTGTAGGCCGGGATCTTCGACGCGAACCCGCTGACGCCGATGGCCATCACGATCATGAAGACGATGGGAAGCACCGCCCCAAGCACCCCGTTGATGGCCGTGGAAGTGCGGGTGCTCATGGAACGGTACATGAGGTAGGCCGCCAGGAGGTTCGCCAGACCCACCAGCACGCGGATGCCCGCCATGAGGGCCACGCGACCCGTCTCGGACATCAGAGCACCAGCCTGGATTCGTCGGCGAGGGTCCGGCTGTGGTCGTCGTGGAACTCGTCGTCGCTCACGGTGAGGCCCTCGCTGGCTTTGGCCTTGTAGACCTCCTCGCGAAGCACGCCCCACAACTCGGTGAAGAGCCGGTTGAAGTGAGGGTCACTCCGCAACTCGGCAATCCGGCGTGGCCGCGGTAGATCCACGTCGACGCTCATCTTGAAGGTGCCCGGGTGCGAGGTCATGATGATCACCCGGTCGGCGAGGATGAGTGCTTCGTCGATGGAGTGAGTGATGAAGACCACCGTCTTGCGCTCGGCCTCCCAGATCTTGAGCAACTCCTCCTGCAGCATGATCTTGTTCTGCTCGTCGAGCGCGGCGAAGGGTTCGTCCATCAGCAGGATCTCGGGGTCGTTCGCGAAGGCCCGGGCCACCGACACCCGCTGCTTCATACCGCCCGAGAGCTGGTACGGATAGGCGTCGGCGAACTTCTGCAGCCCGATCATCTGGATGTACTGGTCGACGGTCTGGTCGATGATCTTCTTGCCCACCCGCCTACATCGGAGTCCGAAGCCGATGTTCTTGCGCACGTTCATCCAGGGGAAGATGGACTGCTCCTGGAACACCATGGAGTTGAGCGGTTTCGACGGATCGCTGTGGGTGATGCGTATCTCGCCCCGGGTCTCGGTCTCCAGATCGGCTAGGATGCGCAGGAGCGTGGTCTTGCCGCAGCCGCTCGGGCCCACGATGCACACGAACTCGCCCTCGTTGATGGTGAGGTCCACGTCTTTCACCGCGGTGACGATGCGGTCCTTGGTGACGAACTCCTTGGTGAGCCCCTTGATCACGATCTTCTCAGCCACTCGGGCCCCTCTCTCCTAGAGCTGCTTCCATGGGATGACCCTCCTCTGGAGCGAGCTCAGACCTTCGGCGAACAGGTAGCCGAGCAGCGAGATCATGATGAACGCCACGAACATCTCTTTTGTCTTGAACACCGCCTGCGCGGCCCAGATGCGGTACCCGATGCCGGAGACGGCCCCGGTCATCTCGGCGGCCACGATGAGGAGCAACGCCATGCCCATACCGAGCTCCAGGCCGGTGAAGATGAGCGGCATCGCGCCGGGCAGCGCGATGCGCGTGTAGAAGTCTCTGCGGTTGGCGCCGTAGTTCTTGGCCACGTCCAGGTAGATCTTGTCCAAGTTGAGCACGCCCGCCATCGTGTTGATCAGCACCATGAAGAACGTCCCAAGGGCGATGGTGATCACCTTCTGCGTCTCGCCGAAGCCGAAGATCAGGATGATCAGCGGCATGAGCGCCAGCTTCGGTATGGGATACGTGGCCGAGACCACCGGCCGCAGGAGCCAACGCACGGGCCGGAACAGGCCCATCGACAGACCGACGATCAACCCCGGGATCGCGCCGGCCAGGAAGCCGAGGACGATGCGTACGAGGCTCACCCACACGTCCGAGAAGAGCGTGCCGTCAAGTGTCAGCTTCCAGAAGGTGCCCGCGATCGCGTGGGGCGGCGGGAAGAACCTGCCGTCGACAAGGCCGAGCGGCACAGCGATCTCCCACAGGATGAGGACCACAGCCGGCGACAAGAAGCCGAGAAGACCCCCCCAGCGCGTGCCGGAGTCCCGGCGCTTGCGCGGCATCCTATCCGAGGTCCGTGCCAGATCGCCGTAGTCACCCGCGCCGTCTGCCACAGCCCGCGCGGCCAGGTCCTCGCCGGACGCCTGTGTCACGGCAGGTTCTTTTTCCGCCATCGTGCTGACCCCTTGCGTTACTGCGGCACCGAGTACGGGCCGAGTTGATCGACCGCCCATGTTGCGAACGACATGTCGAGGACCTTGTCCATGGTGACCTTCGTGTCCACCTGGCCGATCTCGGCGTAGTAGTCCTGCTGGCCGGCGACCGCGTCTTCGAGGACGGAGCCGTCGACGTTCAGACCCGTGGGACGCATCTTCGTCCACATGGCCGGATCGTCGATGAACGTGTTCTCGGTGAGGATGGCGAGGACTGCGTCGCGGTCCTTGCTGCCCTGCACGATGGCGTCGTTGTAGGCGCGCACGCCTTGCAGGTGGGCGTACATGAAGAGGTTGGCGACCTCGGTGTTCTTGGCGAAGTCGTCGCTGTAGAGGAGCACTGCCACCTGCTCGCCGGGAGCGTAGTCCTCGGCGTCCTTGAAGTACGAAAGGATCCCAGCCTCTTCACCGCCGGTGATGAGCGATTCGATCTGCACGGCGGCGTCGATGGCGCCGTTCGCGAGACCGGTGTTCAGGTCGGGGAACTCGGCGATGATCGTGGGCTCCACGTCATCGATGGTGAGGCCGCCCTTCTCCAACGCCTTGCGCAAGAAGTACTCGTTGATGCTGCCCACAGACACGATGCCGATCTTGCGACCCTTGAGGTCGGCGTAATCCTTGATCTCGTTCTCCAGATCCTTGCGGATGACGACTGTGAAGTACGAGCCCTTACCCGGGACGTTGGTGCCGCTATCGGCAACGACCCACACCCGCACATCCTGTGCCGCGCCGTTGAAGAGCGAAGCGGTGATGATGCCCCGGCCCACGTCCACCTGGTTGGCGGCCAACGAGGTGTACATCTGAGCGCCCGAGGCGAATTCGACGTACTCGATGTTGATGCCGACATCGGCGAAGTAGCCCATCTTGTCGGCGAGGATGATGCCGGCGGTGCCCGGCGCGTTGTCGTACGCCACCTTCACGGTCACCGGCGGGTCGAGCGGTGTGACTTCCTCAGCCGCAGCCGCCGTCGTGGTGGTGGTGGCATCGTCGCCGCAGCCCACCAAGGCAACAATCCCGAACACGGCCAGCGCCGCCAGCAGACTCAATACAACGATCCTTCTCATGGTACCCCCTACGCTTCCCATTCTGTTTTCTTCCGCGGCGGCCGAGCATCCTGCCCGACCCGCGTTCCGACCGGGAAACCTTGACGTCCTCGGATCAGCACCTCCTCCACTCGACTTCTTCATCCGTATCCGCGTGAGAATGCTCACTTGCTCGAGCTCCGGAACACGTCCGTCAGGCCCGCGGCCGCGACGCGGTCGCGGACCGTCTGAGCATCGGTGGTATACAGGTCGGCGGCCTTCATGCGCTCGAAGAACGAGGCACCTGAGAATGTGAGCTTCTGAGAGAGGTCGCCGTCGCGCAACACCTCTCCCGCGCTCGCGATGATATCGCCGCAGGCCAAGCTCCGGGGCAGCGTCACAAGCTCTCGTCCCGCCGCCCAGCGGACGGCGTTCGCACCCGCCAGCGAACCGCTCACAATCGCTTCCGTGTGACCCACGAGCGGACCCGTCTTCTCGCCCCCCACAAACAGGTTGGAGAGCCCGTCCGCCTGGAGGGCGTCGGAGCGCGGCGTCATGGAGAGGTACCTGATGGAGTTCCCCACACCGCCGGAGTAGGGGTCCTCGAACCGGGCGTTCTCGAGACCCGGGACCGTGCGCAGCTGGGCCAACGGGAAGAAGGGGCTCATGAGCTTCACGTGACCCGTGTCGAGCAGCACCACGTTCTCGGCGAACGCGGGCAGCGCGTACTGCTGGCAGGCCTTGGTGCCGAGCAGCTCCGCCTTCGCACCGCCCACTTTCAGCTCGTCGGGGAGAGGCACCACAGCCACGCCGGTCTCCGCGAGCCGCCTGCGCAGCTCAGGGCTCACCGAGTCGGTGTGCAGCTTGCAGGAGCCGCTCATCACGCCCACCGAGCCGTCCATGCGGGTGGCCCGCAATTCTTCGATCCCGGCCTTGGCGGCCACGCTCACCCGGCCGCCAAAGGTGGGACAACGCAGCGCGCACATGGCGCAGCCGTTGCCGTACTTCGTGCAGTTGTTCTGAGGGCCCGCCGATCCGGTGGTCTCCACGAAGACGTCGGCCTCAACCAGCTCGTCGCCGAGCTTCACCGCCGCCAGCGTGTCTCCCGACCGTACCGCGTCGGTGACTCGAGCCTGGGTGCGCACGTCGATGCCCTCTCCCTCGAGCAGGGCTCTGATCGCCGGCTCGGTGATGGACACGTCGTAGAGGTCGGCGTGGTTGTGGCCGGGGAACGCCACGTTGCGATGGCGCAGGTTGGCGTCGATGGTGCCCCATAGGCGGCCCATGCCCATTGCGATGTGTTCCTCGGTGGCCGTGAAACGTCCGTTGTTGCGCATGATCCCACCCACCAGACCGGTGCCCAAGAGCATGTCGGTGCGCTCGAGAAGCGTCACGTCGGCCCCGGCCATGCGGGCTGCCAGTGCGGCACCCGCGCCCGCCCAGCCACCTCCGATCACTACCACTCGCGCCATGCCGCTACGCTCCTCTCCCGGCTCCGCGGGAGCCGCTGCTGTTCTCGTCTGTTTGTGCCCCTGGAGCCGCTCCTACCGGCTATGAAGTCGAAAGCCTGCTCGCTCATGCTCCTCCTCCGGCGGGGACGGCGTCAACAAAAGGGTCGGGAGCGGCGGCGGAGGCGGACTCCGTTCCCAGCGGCCGTCCGGCGGCCCGCTCCGCCGCCGCGCGCCACGTGCGCACCTGAGGCAGGTCTTTCTCCTCCGACTCCGTGAGAAGGTCCACCAAGGTGGGCCGGCCCGACCGGACGGCGTCCTCCAGCGCGCCCTCGAGGTCGGAGGCCCGCTCCACACGCACCCCGTCCATGCCGAAGGCTCGGGCCACGGCGCCGTGGTCGATGGTGGAGAAGTCCACCCCGAGATACCGCCCGCCGGAATGGATGGACTGGATGGCCTTGATCCAACCGAAACATGAGTTATTGAAGTTCACGATCAACACCGGAAGCCCCAGACGCGCCAGGGTCTCCAGCTCCCCGGCGCACATGCCGAAGCTACCGTCGCCGGAGAGGCCCACCACCAGCTGATCGGGTCGGGCTATCTTCGCCCCGATTGTCGCAGGAATCGCGTAACCCAGACCGCCGTATGCCCGGGGGATGATCACCTGCCGGCCGGGACGGCGCACGTCGTAGTAGGCGGCGGTGTAGGGGGTTGGCGTGCCCGCGTCGGCAATGACGATGGCGTCCTCGGGGAGCACTCGGCTCAGCGCGGCCATCACCCGGTGGGGCTTCAGCGGCACCTGGTCGCCGGCGGCCTTCTCGGCCACCGACGCCCACCACTCGGCCCGCAGGGAAGCGATCCGCTCGGTCACGCCTGCGTGGGCCTGCGGTTCGCGCGGCCCAAGCACGGCCACCAGGTCGGCAAGTACGAGCTGAGCGTCGCCCACCAGCCCCACGTCGGTGGGGTAGTTATTGCCGATGAGTTGTGGATCGATGTCGAGATGGATCACGCGAGGGGCGTTGCGAGGGTCCGGGAGGCTCCACTTGATCGTGGTGACAGACCCGGTCTTGCAGCCGATGTAGAAGAGGAGGTCCGCCTCCGCCACCATGCGGTTCGCGTAATCGCGGTAGCCGTTGTCGCCAACCACACCGATGGCCAGGGGGTGATCTTCGGGGATGGCGCCCTTTCCGGTGATGCTGGTGCCGACAGGAGCGGAGAGCATCTCGGCCAGGGCGATCAACGCGTCCCAGGCCCGGGCGTTGATGACCCCGCCACCGGCGATGATGACCGGGCGCTCGGCCGCGAGCAGGAGGTCCGCGGCCTGCTCGAGAAGGGAACGTTCGGCGCGCCCGCGGTAGGCGGGATACCCGCGGCATGCCGCCTCGGCGTAAATGTCGCGCTCGCCGCCCGGCACCTCGCTGTTCAACACTTCCTGTGGGAAGGCTACGTGCACGGCTCCCGGGCGGCCGGTGGTGGCCACCCTGAAAGCCCGCCTGAGGGCGTCGGGGATCCTGTCGTAGCGCTTCACGAAATGGCTCCACTTCGTGATGCTTTTGTAGAGTACGTGGTGGTCGAGCTCGGTGATCGTGCCCTTGCCCTCGGAGGCGAGGTCGATGCCCGACGTAAAGGCGATCACCGGCACCGAGGAGGCGTTGGCTTCGGCCACGCCGGGCACCGTGTAGAGGGCGCCGGCGCCGGAAGGACTCTCGCACACGCCCGGCTTGAAACTGAGGCGCGCGTAGGCGTCGGCGGCGAAGGAGGCCGAGCGCTCGTCACGGCACAGGACATGCGTGATCCGATCGCGGTGCTCGTACAGAGATTCATACAAACTGATGCTTGAGTCTCCCGAGACGCCGAAGACGTGCTCCACGTCGTACTCGATGAGCATCTGTACGATGATATCGCTGCCCCGCACGGACCCCCCCCCGGCGCGTAGCCATCCCCACGATTGTTCACCACCATTGTTCACTACCGTCGTAGTGAACAACCGTAATGCAGTAGTATTACAAGAGCCGGAGCCCCTTGTCAATGGGCGCAGTGGAGGAGAGACGGAGCGTGTGGGACAATACCGGTCCGAACGTCTCCGGGCGCATGGGTCGAAGGCGACCCTTCCTACGCCCCACCAGCGGAGGTCACCTTGACCGATACAGCGAGCACGTACGCGGGCACGAGCGACTACATCGCCTCGCCGGAGCTCATGCAGACGGTGAACGTGGCGGTGGTCCTGGCGCGCCCCCTCCTCATCAAGGGGGAACCGGGCACCGGCAAGACCATGCTCGCCCAGAGCATCGCGCAGGGCTTGGGCATGCCGCTGATCAGCTGGAACGTGAAGTCCACGAGCAAGGCACAGGACGGGCTCTACGTGTACGACACCGTGCAGCGTCTCTACGACAGCCAGTTCGGCGACGGCGACGTGGCCGACATCAGCCGCTACATCCGGTTCGGCCAACTTGGCAGCGCCTTGGCCGCCGAGGAGCGAGTGGTGCTGCTCATCGACGAGATCGACAAGGCCGACCTCGAGTTCCCCAACGACCTCCTGTGGGAGCTCGACCAGATGGACTTCACCGTCGCTGAGACCAGGGAGACCGTAAAGGCCCGGCAGCGGCCCGTCGTGGTGATCACCTCGAACGCCGAGAAGGAGCTGCCCGACGCCTTCCTCCGCCGCTGCGTGTTCCACTACATCGAGTTCCCCAGCGAGGAGCACATGCGGCGCATCGTCCTGGTGCACCACCCCAATCTCGAGGAGCGCCTCCTCGACCTGGCCATGGAGACCTTCTATTGGCTGCGGGAGATCCCGGGTATACAGAAGAAGCCTTCCACCAGCGAGCTCATCGATTGGATCCAGGCGTTGGCGATCGGCGGAATAGACCCCGATGAGATATCCCGGCGCCTCCCCTTCCTGGGCGTACTGCTCAAGAAGGACCGCGACATCGAGGCGGCCGGATTCGCACTGCGCAACAAGGGCGTCACGCGGGCCGGCGGACGCTAGACGGTCAGACCCCCGGCGCGCCGGCAAGGTGCGCGGCGCTCGCCCGGCCGAGCACACAACCTAGACGCGAAGAAACGGCGACCGTGTTCACCCACTTCTTCTTCCTACTGAGAGCCCGCAAGGTGCCCGTGTCGCTCACGGAGTGGCTCGCGCTTACCGAGGCGCTGGCCAAAGGCCTCGCGCTCTCCGATCTCTCGGTGTTCTACGCGCTGGCCCGCGCGGTCCTGGTGAAGTCGGAGGCCTACTACGACCAGTACGACCAGGCTTTCCAGGAAGCCTTCGGCGAGGTGGAGTCGGTCGCCGAGATCACCGACCAAGTGTGGGACTGGCTCAGCGGTGACTTCGACCTGCCCGGACTGACGGCGGCCGAGCGCGCAGCGCTCGCCGCCGGGCTCGACGGCATGGACCTCGACGAACTCCAGCGTCTCTTCGAAGAGCGGCTCCGCGAGCAGAAGGAAGAGCACCACGGGGGGTCCCACTGGATCGGCACCCTCGGCACCTCGCCGCTCGGCCATTCGGGTGCACATCCGGGTGGCATCAGGATAGGCGGTCAGAGCCGCAACTCCACCGCGGTGAAGGTGGCCGCCGAACGCAGGTACAAAGGGTACCGCACGGACGCCACCGTTGGTGTCCGCCAGCTCGAGACCGCACTCCGTCGGCTCCGTCAGCTATCGAGCCGGAACGACGGCCCCTTCGACGAGCTCGACCTCGACGCCACGATCGACTCCACCGCCGACCATGCGGGACTCCTTCACCTGGAGTGGCGCCGGCCGCGACGCAACCAGACCAGGGTGGCGCTGCTCATGGACGCGGGCGGCTCGATGCACCCCCACATCAACGTGTGCAACCGACTCTTCACCGCGCTCGACCGGGCCACCCACCTCAAGGACCTCCGGCGCTACTACTTCCACAACTGCGTCTACGACCACCTCTACCTCGATCCCACCTGCCACCCCCGTAACTCCGTGCCCACGGCCAGGGTGCTGCAGGAGCTCTCCCGCGACTACAAGCTGGTGCTCGTGGGCGACGCCTCGATGGCCCCTTCGGAGCTGTTGGAGCCGAACGGCATCATCTGGTGGAGCATGGCCAACGAGGAACCGGGCATGGAGTGGCTCCGCCGGCTCGACCGGCACTTCCATCGGTGTGCCTGGATGAACCCGGTGCACGAGCGCCACTGGGACACCATCTACGGGCGGGACACCATCGCGCTCGTGCGAACCGTCTTCCCCATGTTCGAGCTCACGGTAGACGGCTTGACCGCCGCGGTGAAGAACCTGATGGTGCGACGGTAGGCGGTCCAACCAGCGTACCGCGCTGGGCGGTCTCACGCGCCGCGCGTTCGTGTTTCTTGCCGGTCGAGGCGCGTCTCCCCCCGCCGCCGACCTCTCAGGCCCCGCAATCGACCGCCCAGCGGGAGCGCCGCCCGCCGCCCACCCCCCGACCTCGACCTTTCATCACTCATCGCCCGCCGCTGGAGGAATACCCCGCGTGCGTGCTTCCCCTTGACTAGGAGCCTCTTCTAGACTCATTCGGAGGCTCGACCCGGGATTCCACGCATCCTGGGTCTCCTTCGGACTTGATGAAGGGGGAGCATCCAACGGGGAAAAGGGGGAACCGCGCGTATGAATGTCGTATGAATGTCGGTAGTGAAGCAGCAGTCGTTCAAGTCGGATCGAATCGGATCACGAGAGTAAAGGGGGGATGAAGTGGCAGACGAACCCCAATCCAAAGCTGGCGACGGAGTAGGATACTGGAAGGCCAATCTACGGCTGATCATCATCCTGCTCGCCATCTGGGCAGCAGTATCGTACGGTGCCGCTATTTTCTTGGCCAATCCACTCTACAACATTCCGTTCTTCCAAATCAATCTTGCTTTTTGGTTCGCCCATCAGGGTGCAATGATTGTGTTCGTTGTCTTGATCTTCGTGTACGCCAAGACGATGGACAAAATCGACCGTGACTACGACGTCCATGAGTGAGGTGTGATATGTCAGTAGAAGTTATTACTTACATTATTGTCGGCCTCACATTCGTGGCCTATATCTTCATCGGCTACCAGAACCGCGTTCGTACGACCAGCGGCTTCTACGTTGCCGGCCACGGGATCCCACCGGTCGCCAACGGTATGGCGACCGCAGCCGACTGGATGTCGGCCGCCTCGTTCATCTCAATGGCGGGCATGATCTCGTTCCTCGGGTACAACGGCACGATCTATCTTCTGGGATGGACCGGCGGCTACGTACTCCTGGCTCTTCTGCTCGCGCCCTACCTCCGCAAGTTCGGCAAGTACACGGTGCCCGACTTCGTCGGCGACCGATACTATAGCCAGAGCGCCCGGGTGGTCGCCGCCGTCTGCGCGGTCTTCATCTCGGTGGTCTACGTCGCCGGACAGATGCGCGGTGTAGGTATCGTGTTCAGCCGCTTCCTTGGCCTGCCGATCACCGCCGGCGTCATCGTCGGTATGGCGATCGTGGCCTTCTTCGCCGTACTCGGCGGTATGAAGGGCATCACCTGGACCCAGGTGGCCCAGTACAGCGTGCTCATCATCGCCTACATGATTCCGGCGGTCGCCATCGCCTGGATCGTCACGGGCATCCCGATCCCGCAGCTGGCCCTCACCTTCTCGGACATCGTGCCGAAGCTGAACCAGCTCCAGATCGATCTCGGACTCATCGAGTACGCCAAGCCCTTCCAAGGCTTGAGCATGCTCAACGTGTTCATGATCACCGTGGCCCTTATGATCGGCACCGCCGGACTCCCGCACATCATCATCCGGTTCTACACCGTGCCGAGTGTGCGTGCGGCCCGCTACTCCGCCGGCTGGGCCCTGCTCTTCATCGCCCTCCTGTACACGACGGCTCCGGCTCTCGCCGTGTTCGCCAAGTACAACCTGATCAACGAGCTCCACGGCAAGTCGATGGAGCAGATCGAGACACTTGATTGGGCGACCAAGTGGGCCGAGACGGGTCTCCTCAAGTTCGAGGACAAGGACGGCGACGGGGTCATGTCTCTGAAGGCCACGCCGGACGAGACCGAGATCACCATCGACCGCGACATCATCGTACTGTCCACGCCCGAGGTGGCCAAGCTCTCACCGATCGTGATCGCGCTGGTCGCGGCCGGTGGTCTGGCGGCCGCCCTCTCGACGGCGGCCGGTCTACTGCTGGTGATCTCGAGTTCGATCTCGCACGACATCTACTACCGTCTGATACGCCCGAACGCCACCGAAAGTCAGCGCCTCATGGTAGGCCGCATCATGATCTTCGTCGCCGTCTTGATCGCCGGATACTTCGGCATCAACCCGCCGGGTTTCGTGGCTCAGGTGGTGGCCTTCGCCTTCGGCCTCGCGGCGGCGAGCTTCTTCCCGATCATCATCCTCGGTATCTTCGACAAGAGGATGAACCGGGAGGGAGCCATCGTCGGCATGGTCCTGGGCATGGGCTTCACCGCCATCTACATCGTGGGCAACAAGTTCTTCGGCATGGACGCGTGGTTCTTCGGCATCACCGCTGAAGGCATCGGTACGTTCGGCGCCTTGTTGAACTTCGTTTCCGCGCTCGTCGTGTCCCGCTTGACCCCGCCCCCGCCGGCGGAGATCCAGGCGATGGTGGAGTCGGTACGCATCCCGCGTGGGGCCGACCACTACGCGGAGCACTACGAGTAGAACAAGGAGCGACGCTCCCGAAGCGTCACACCAGTCACACAGCAGAAGGGGCGCGGCAACGCGCCCCTTCTGCTTCTCCGCCACAACCGCGCCGCCAACGCGCCAACGGCGCCACGGTCGCGCCGGCACGGTCGCACCGCTATGGCCGCCGCCGCGGCAGCCGCTACCTCAGCCGTGATCCTGCCGTCGTGATACCCTCACGAAGCCAGGCACTTCGAAGCATCCGGAGCGGCCGTCATGACCGTGGAGTATCGCCCGATCGCCCCCGAGGAGTTCCCCGAATTCGCCCGCGCGGACATGCTGGCCTTCGGGGCGGACATGCGCGCCGGGGACGTCGAACTCGAGGGCGAAGCGCTCGAGTTCGACCGCACGGTCGCGGCGCTGGACGAAGGGCGCTTCGTGGGCGGCACGGCCGTCCTCTCGCTTGACGTCGGCCTGCCCGGAGGGCGGACGATGCCCGCGGGAGGGCTCACCTGGACCGGGGTGATCCCGACTCACCGGCGCCAGGGCATTCTGAGCGCGATGATGGCCCGGCAGCTGGAGGGGTCGCGTGAACGGGCTGAGTCGGTGAGCATCCTACAAGCCTCCCAGAGCACCATCTACGGCCGCTTCGGATACGGAGCCGCCACGTACAGCCTCGGGTTCTCCCTTTCGACTCCCCACGCAGCCTTCCGGGCTGCGGCCCCACGATCCCAGGGCGGGCTCGTGGCGTTGGACAAGGCGGCTGCGCAAGAAACCCTGCCGCCGGTCTTCGAACGATTCCGCCACGCTCGTCCCGGCTCGGTGGGACGCTCCGCCGGCCTCTGGAAGACCTATCTGGGCGATCCCGAACACCATAGAGAAGGAGCCAGCGGCTACTTCCACGCCGCGCACCGCGACTCTGCCGGACAGATCGACGGATACGTGACCTACCGCGTGACCAACGACCGGAGCGGCGACATCCCGCAGGACACCCTGACGGTGCAAGAACTCATGGCGCGCGACCCCCAGGCGCATGCCGCTCTCTGGCGCTACTGCCTCGACATGGATCTTGCCGCCACCGTCACCACGTCCGACTCCCCCGTTGACGAGCCGCTACGCTGGCTGTTGACCGACAGTCGCCGGTTCCGAGTGAGCCAGATCAACGACTCCCTCTACCTGCGCGTCCTGGACGTCGCGACCGCCCTCGCGGCGCGCGCCTACCACCTCGCGCCCCGCGACAACGCCCTGGTGTTCCACATCGAGGACCGGTTCCTGCCGGACCTGGCAGGTGACTACCTTCTGGAGGCCGGGCCGGACGGGGCGGAGTGTGCGCGCACCACTCGCGCGGCCGACCTCTCGCTCGACATCGCCGACCTGGGTGAGGTGTACCTGGGCGGCGTCTCGTTCGCGACGCTGGCGTGGAGCGGGCGCGTGATCGAGCACACCGCTGGCGCCGCCGCTCGGGCGGACGCGCTGTTCCGCACGGAACGCGCGCCCTGGTGCTCCACCCACTTCTGAGCCGGCGCGTGTAGCGCGAGCCCCGGCGTCGCCGGCCCGCCGGGCGGCACAACGCGCGTCGCCCGCTCCAACCCGCGGTCGTGGCCCTCCTACTCCGGCATCCGGGCCACAAGGAGATCTTCGACGCCCTCGCCGGTGCCACCGTCATCGGGATGGGTGCGCCGACCCTCACGGAGACGGGGATCGTGCTGGCTGCGCGTCTCTCCGTGGACCCCACTCCCCTCCTCGGCCGCTTCGTACAAGAGTACGGCGTGGAAGTGATCCCCTTCGGCGAGTCTCACTGGTGGGAAGCCATGGACGCCTTTCAGCGCTTCGGAAAGGGCCGGCACCGGGCGGGACTCAACTTCGGGGACTGCCTCACCTAGGCCGTCGCCCGCCTGGCGCACGAGCCCCTGCTCTTCGTGGGGGACGGCTTCCCGCACACCGACCTCGAATTGGTGCCGCTGAACATCGGGTAGAGGGCGAGGCCGGGCACGCGTCCCGGCATGGCTTGCGGAGATGAACGGAGGGGGCGCCGTGGCGCCCCCTCCCAGGTCAAGCTGATGCTGTCGGTCCGGGCGGCCTACATCTCGTCGGGCAACTCGCGCAGCTCCGCCATCGAGAAGACCGGTCCGTCCACGCACACGTACCGCGGGCCGATGTTGCAGCGACCGCAGATGCCGATGCCGCACTTCATGCGCTTCTCGAGCGTCGTGTAGGTCTGTTCGTCGGTGAACTGCAGCTTCTGCAGGCCCTGCAGCACGAACTTGATCATGATGGGCGGGCCGCAGGTGATGGCGATGGTGTTGGCCGGCTTCGGCGCCATCTCTTCGAGCACGGTGGGCACGAAACCCACCCTGCCTTCCCACCCCGGGAAGTCGCGGTCGACGGTGATCACCGCCTCGATATCCTTGCGCACCTGCCAATCCTCGACGTCGTACTTGTACGTGAGGTCGAGAGGGGTGCGGGCGCCGTAGAGGATGGTGATGTCGCCGTAGTCCTCGCGGTGTTCGAGCGTGTAGCTGATGGTGGCGCGCAGAGCGGCCGAACCGATGCCGCCCATGATGTACAGGATGTTCTTGCCCTTCCACGCCTCGACCGGGAACCCGCACCCCATCGGGGCACGCACACCCACCTTGTCGCCCACGTTCAACTCGTGCAGAGCCGAGGTGACCTCGCCGGCCTTCATCACCGAGAACTGCAGGTAACGCTTCTCGCTGCAGCTGGAGTTGATGGCAAAGGTGGACTCGCCCACCCCGAAGATGCCGAGCTGGCCGACTTGGCCGGGATCGAACGCAAGGGCGTCCATCACCGCCTCATCGTCGAAGCGCACGCGGAACGACTTGATGTTCGGCGTCTCGTCGATGATGTCGATGACGGTGGCGATCTGCGGCAGATAGGGGTTGCCGGCCAGCGTGCCGGCGGCGGCCGTCGTGGCTCCGGCCTTGACGTCGGCGAAGGTGAGACGCGATTTGCCGTTGCCCGCGGCGATGTTCTGCGTGGCTGTCATCTACGCCTCCCCTCCGCTCGTCGCCGGTGTCGTGGCCGATACGGCCGTGCGCTCCGAGCCCATCACACCGAGCACCTCGCGGATGTCGATGCGGGTGGGGCAATGGGTGATGCAGCGGCCGCATCCCGAGCACAGCAGGCTGTCGTACTTCTCGGGGTAGTACCAGAACTTGTGGCTGAAGCGGTTGCGGAAGCGGTTCGACTTGATGTCGCGGGGGTTATGCCCCGAGGTTTCCAGGGTGTAGGACGGGTTGAAGCAGTTGTCCCAGGTACGGATGCGCTCGCCCTGCCCCTCGACCATCTCGTCGGTGATGTTGAAGCAGTAGCAGTTGGGGCAGACGTAGGTGCACGTGCCGCAGGAGATGCAGCGCATGCTGAGATCGTGCCACCCCGAGTCCTCGATGTTGGCGCGCAGGTGCTCACGCACGCCCTCGAGGTCGAAGGCGGCGTCGACCCGGGCCTCGGCCGTCTCCTTCACCGTCTCGGCGTAGAGCACCTGGGCCTGGCCGGCGTCGGCGAGATCGGCGGAAGCCAGCAGCGTCTCACCCCTCTCGGTGACCACCTCGACGGCGAAGCCACCCTCCACCTGGGTGAGGAGCACGTCGGCTCCTTCGGTGGCGGCCGGGCCGCCCTGCACCGACGTGCAGAAGCACGTGGAGCGGGGGTCGCGACAGGTGACGGCCACCAGCGTAGTCGCCTCCCGCTTGGCGTTGTAGTAGGGGTCGAAGTAGAAGCCGCCGTAGCCGCCGAACACGTTGTCCATCTGGACGAAACCGCGCGCATCGCAAGGGCGCAGGCCGAAGATCACCTGAGCCGGTGCGTCGTTCACCGGCTCCACCACAAGCACGGCGTGCGCGGTGACCGCGGCATCCTGAGCGGCTTTGCGCTCGGCGGGGTCTTCGAGCGCGACCTTCGCCTCGTGGGAGTCGTCCACCTGGGCGGCCGCCTCACCCTCCATCGCGTACCCGTAGCGCAGATACGTCTCCGATTGCCTGAGCACGAACTCCTTGGCCGACTGCTTGGCCAGGAGGACGTCGAGCTCCACCTCGGTGCCCGGGCTCCACGGACGGAACAACACCACTCCGTCGTCGCCCTTCACCGGCGCAACCACCCGTGACTCCCCGGCGAGATGCCCGAGGAAGGCCTGCAGCTGGTCCTGTGCCAGGAACTTCATGGTCATCCCTCCTCTCTAGTGCTCGCCGAACGGGTCATCGAGCTTGAACGTCTGGAACGCCGGCTTCTCGTCGAGGCTGACCCCCGGCTCGAAGCCAAGCATGTCGTAGAGCTCCTTGTTCATCTTGCGGTGTAGTAGGTAGAGCGGGATCTCCACGGGGCAGGCCCTGTCGCAGGCCCCACACGACGGGCAACGCCCGGCAACGTGGAACATGTGCACCATCTGGAACATGAGGTTCTCTTTGGTGTCCACCCGCTGGCCCACGAGCGCGGGCCGGCGAGATCGGTTCACGCACTGGTCCCAGCACACGCACACCGGGCAGGCGTGGATGCAGGCGAAGCAGCGGATGCAGGTCTCGAAGGCGTCGGCCAGCTTGGCGTCCTTCTCCGCCGGCGAGAGCGCCTCGAACTCCTCGATCGTGCCCCACATGGGGGTGCGGTCTTCGGGTTCGGGGACAGGGTCCGCCGCCATGTCGTCGGCGTAGAAGGGGTTCGGGTAGCGGCAGGTGTTGCAGTGGTCGAAGGTGATGTCGCCCTTGGCGAAATCCTTCGAGTCGCCGCAGCGTGTCGTGGCCGTGACGGTGTCGCCCGAGAACGAGATGCTTACCACTTCGTCGGCGAACTCCTTCTCGACCCGGCGGCGGTCGATGATGCCGTCGCAGGGCACGCCCACCACGTAGATGCGCTCCTTGTCGACGAGGTCTTCCTGCAGCAAAGCCACCAGCGTACGGCTGTCGCAGCCCTTCACGCACACGCCGATGCGGGCGTTCGGCGGATCGGGCATCTTGCGCTTGAGGAAGGCGGTGAGGTTGTGGTGCGAAAGGGGGTTCCACACCAGCTGATCCACTTCGTCCGCGTTGCGCACGAAGGCCGGGATCGCCTCCGACGAGTTGATGCCCTGCTTCCAGCCGATGAAGTAGTCGACCCGGTCCTCGGCGAGGGCGGCGCCGGCCAACTCCCGGATCTTCGCCTGACGGTCGCTCACAGGGCTCTCCCCTCGCGCGGCCCCAAAGCCTTGACCTTACCCACGAACTCGTTCACCACTTTCTGCCAGCGGGCGGCCTCCGAAGCCGAGACCCACGTGTACTCGAACCGGTCGGACTCGACGCCCAGGAAGGGCAGCATGCGGTCGAGCAGTTCGAATTTCCGGCGGGCGTAGTAGTTGCCCTCAGAGTAGTGGCAGTCACCGGGGTGACACCCGCTTATGAGCACGCCGTCGGCCCCCTTCTCGAAGGCCTTGATGGCAAAGAGCGGGTCGATGCGGCCGGTGCAGGGCACCCGCAGCAGCCGCATCTCGAACTCCTGTTTCAGTCGCGCCGTCCCAGCTCCGTCCGCACCGGCGTAGCTACACCAGTTGCAAACGATGCCGACCACCTTCACTTCATCTTCGGCGTCGGGAGGGGTGGTGCCCGCAGCCTGTCTCATGTCTGTCGCTTGAGCCATCGTCACCACCTCTCTACGCTAGGAGCAGCTCTTCGATCTGGTCGATGATCGCATCCGTCGTGAACCCTTTCAGCGTGATGCAGTTCACGGGACACGTGGCCACGCAGATACCGCAGCCTTGGCATACGGTCTCGATGATGTGGCTCAGATAGGTACCGTCGCGCTGCTCCTGCTTCTGCGGAGCACTGAACGGGCACACCTCTACGCACTTCCAGCAGGAGACGCACCGATTCTGCTCCACTATGGCTATCTGCGGGCTGGTCTTGAGCTTGTCACGCGACAGAAGGCCCAGCACTTTGGCAGCCGTGCCTGAAGCCTGGGCCACCGCGGTGGGGATGTCTTTGGGAGACTGACAGGCGCCGGCCAGGAACACGCCGGCGGTGTTCGTCTCCAAGGGGCGGAGCTTCGGGTGCGACTCCTTGAAGAAGCCGTACTCATCGTAGGAGATGTTGAGTTTCTGGGCGAGCTGCGCGGCGCCGTCGGCCGCGGTGATGCCCGAGGCGAGCACCACCAGGTCGGCGGCTACCTCCACCTGCTTGCCGAGGAGCGTGTCCACGCCGCGCACCATGACCTTGCGGCTGCCGTCGATGACGTCCTCGTAGAGCTTGGAGACCCGGCCGCGCACGTACTTCACGTTGAACTCGGTCTGGGCCCGCTTGACGAACTCTTCGTAGCCCTTGCCCGTAGCCCGGATATCGATGTAGAAGACGTACACCTCGGTGTCCATGCCCGCGTGACTCTTGGTGAGGATGGCCTGCTTCGCCGTGTACATGCAGCACACGCTCGAGCAGTAGGGCCGCCCTACGGATTCATCGCGCGAACCGACGCACTGGATGAACACCACCGTCTTGGGCTCCTCGGGCTCCTGGCCCTTGATGCCCTGCGTCGAGGGCCGCACCACGTGGCCGCTCGTAGGGCCGGAGGCGTTCAGCATGCGCTCGTACTGCAGACCCGAGATCACGTCGGGGATGTTGCCCGACCCGTACTCGTGGTAGTGCTGCTCCCAGGGGAACACGTCGAGGCCGGTGGCCATGACGATCGCCCCGAACTCCTTCTGCACGTATTCGTCCTGCTGCTCGTAGTCGATGGCGTCGGCCGGGCACACCCGCTCGCACACCTTGCACTTGCCTTGCTGAAACCAGCGGCAGTGCTCCACCTGGATGGCGGCCCGCTTGGGCACCGCCTGTGGGAACGGGATGTAGATAGCTTTGGTCTCGGCCAGGCCCACGTTGAACACGTCAGGAGCCTTGGCCGGGCACTTCTGCATGCAGATCTCGCAACCGATGCACTTCACCCAGTCGACCATCGCGGCCTTCTTGCGGATGTCGACGGTGAAGTTGCCCACGTAGCCCTGCACCTTGTCGACCTCGCAGTAGGCCATGATCTCGATGTTCTCGTGCTGGGCGGCGTCGACCATGCGTGGCGTGAGGATGCAGGCCGAGCAGTCGATGGTGGGGAAGGTCTTGTCGAGGCGGGCCATGGTGCCGCCGATGGTGGTCTCGCGTTCGACGATGGTGACCTTGAGCCCGGCGTCGGCCAAGTCGAGGGCGGTCTGGATGCCGGCCACCCCTCCCCCGATGACGAGGACGTCCTTGTTGACGCTCACCTCGTTCGGCACGAGCGCCTCGAGCTGGCGCACCTTGGCCACCGACATCTTGAGGATCTCGTAGGCCTTCTCGGTGGCGAGGCCGTAGTCGTCGTGGATCCAGGAGCAGTGCTCGCGGATGTTGGCCATCTCGAAGAGGAAGGGGTTCAGCCCCGCCCCTTCCACGGTGCGCCGGAAGGTGACCTCGTGCATGTGCGGCGAACAGGCCGCTACGACCACGCGGGTGAGACCCTTCTCGATGATCGCCTTCTGGATGGCAGACTGGCCCGGCTCGGAGCACGTGTAGAGGAGGTCTTCCGTGTGCACCACGTCTTTGAGCTCGGCGGCGCGGGCGGCGATGCCCCTGCTGTCGACCGTGCCCGCGATATTGGTGCCGCAATGGCAGACGAACACCCCTATCCTCATGATGTCGCCCCCGGGGTCTCTCCGGCGCCGGCGCCGGTCGCTTCCTGCGTCGCTTCCTGCATCGCTTCCTGCGTCGCTTCCTGCGTCGTCTTCGGCGCCGTTTCCTGCGCTACCTTCTCGGCGTCGGCCGCAGCCTTGGCCTTCGCCTTGGCGGCCTTCTCCGCAGCCTTGCGCTCTTCCTCTGCCTTCAGCGCGACGGCGCTTTCGATCGCGCTCTTCACCAGGGGGCGCGGGTCGACACGGTGCTTCTCGAGCATCATCTCGTCGGCACTGAAGCCAAGGGCCAGACCCATCACCTGCGTCAGGTAGAGCACCGGGATGTCGAAGCTCGTGCCCAGGGCGGCGTTCGTCTGCGCCTGGCGCATGTCGAGGTTCTGGTGGCAGAGCGGACACGCCGTCACGATGGCGTCGGCGCCGGCCGCCACGGCCTGCTCCAGGATCTTGCGCGTGAGCTGCTGCTGGATGATCTTCTTCGGCACGCCCACGCTGGCTCCGCAGCACTCGGTCTTGAAGTTCCACCACTTGACGTCGGCACCCACTGCTTCGAGCAGTACGTCCATACGCATGGGTTGCTCGTTGTCGGCCTCGCCGGTGAGTTCGGAAGGACGGCCCAGCAGGCACCCGTAGTACGGCACCACCTTGAGCTGCGAGAGATCCACCTTCACCAACCCGGCGATCGTCTCGGCGCCCACCTTCTCGAGAAGGAGTTCGGGGAGGTTGTACACCCGCACCGTGCCGGTGTAAGGCGCGTCCATGATGGCGTTGATCTCGGCGCGCAAGTGATCGTCTGCGTGCACTTCGATCTCGGCGCTCTTCTCGCGCTGGTAACAAGCCGGGCATGGAGCCACGAGCTCCTCGGAGATCGTGGCGGCCTGCCTCAGGTTCCGGGTGGAGAGCGACTGGGCCAGCAGGTGGTCGGTCATGTGCGCCGGCGAAGCGCCGCAACAGGTCCAATCGGGAACGACCTCGAGGTCGAGACCGAGAGCCTGCATGATGGTGCGGCTGGTGCTGTCGAACTCGACCGCGGAGTGCCGCAACGAGCACCCTGGATAGTAGGCAAGTTTGGTCATCGCACCTTCTCCATCGCCTTACGGTAGATGCGGCCCACCTCGCCGGCGCCCTTGGACTTCCTGGGTATGACCTCGATCTTGCCCTTGGACATCATCGGCAACCCGAGGTCGGTGTCGTTCATCGGCTTCATGGCGGCGATATTGAAGCGCACCAGGAACATGGCCTCGGTGAGCCGCCCATACTTGGCGATATTCTCGAGGAAGAGACGGTTGAAGGTGGCCGCGTCCTCGGGCACATCGATGTTCTGGGCGACGGCGATGGTCTTCAAGTCTTCGAAGATGCCGGCGATGTCGATGTTGCGCGGGCAGCGGGCGGTGCAGGTGAGGCACTGGATACAGAGCTGCACGCTCTTCGAAGACAGCACCTCATCCACCATGCCTACCTGCAGCATGCGCATGACCTGGTTGGGCATGTAGTCGAAGGTGAACGCCGAAGGGCAGCCGGCCGTGCAGTTGCCGCACTGGTAGCAGTCGGCTACATCGGCCTCGACCCGTTCGAGCAACTTCTTGCGTATTGACGCAGCTCCCTCAGCGTTGTACCGGATCAAGCCAGCCTCCTGATTGCATAGGACGACCGAGCTGCTCGAGCGACTGGTGCTCCCGAGTGTGCTCAAACCATCCACAGGGTGGGTGCAGCGGCCGTATGGCACGGCAACGGCGGCCAGTATAGCACCCTGGGAAAGACGTCACAAGCAAGAAGACACGCGGAACCTCATCGAAAACATCCCCTTGAGCAGGTCTTTTTTCGGATCATTCGGTCAAGATACCCGTACTTCATCACTGCGAGAGTTCGTCCGCCTGCCGCAGCCCCGCGGCGACCCGCAGCACTTCCGCGTGTTCGAGCCGCTCCCCGCCCGTTCGAGCGGTGCGTCCTCACCCACCGTCACGCCACCGAACCCAGCAGGTAGTCGCCCGATTGCCCACCGACCGTCAGCCGACAGAAGCGGGAACGCCGCCGAGGGACAACCAACTCCAGCTCACCTCGCGCGATGACCCAATCTCCCGCCTTCGCTTGGTCGGCGAACCGACCGCGGAACGAGACGATCTGGAGCAGATCCTCCACTGGCTTCCCTTCCAGATAGGTCACCCCGTCGACGAGGTACCGGCAGGGAGTGAACATCGCCTCCCGATCATCGTGCACCCGAGCCCGGATCAATGCCGACCCCAGCGATTCGTACCGAGGATCCCCATACGCTTCCCCTACTTCATCGGGACGCTTGACGAAGCGCACGAAGTACGACCGATCGGCGAAGTACCCTTCGTTCACCTTGCGTGCCTGCAGTCGCACGAAATCGGCTGCGGAGAGAGGGGTGTCCGCGCGATGCGTGTCATGGATCGCGGCAAGCTCCTCCCCCTCAGGGCGGCGCACGGGAGCCGTCGGGTCGTCGAGTAGGGCGGACAGGGCGCCGTGGATGGCTCGGCTCTCGTGCTCGCCGTACGCGACGATATCGATGTCTGACGAGGGCCGATGAAGCCCCACGAGAAGAGATCCAGTCAAACCAAGGCCCCCCGGTGGAACACCGGCCGCTGTCCGTAACAACTGGGTCAGGGCAAGGGCCGTCTCCTCCAGTGGATCTTCCGGCCCCCTCTCCGCGAGGTGCTGAAGCCTCAAGCGGGGATCGTAGATGAAGCCTATATCCTCCTCCGGAACAGCCTGCACCGGTACGCCCAACATCGGATCGTCCACGAGATACGCCGGGCGGCGCGCCCGCAGGATGGCTTCCTGCTCCTCGAAGCGATACACCCGCCGGTAGCGTCTGCCGCCGCGCTTTCGATCGCCGGTCGGGTCGGGGGCATAGCGAAGGTAGGCGATGACCCGGCCTGCGGGATGAAACAGGCCTTTGACCGTGAAGACGAGGCCGTCGTGTGTTTCCACAGCGAATCCCTCGATCGCCGGCCCCGCCTCCAAAGGTGGGCGTGGTGCCATCTTCAGATCTCGGCTTGTGGAACGCTCATGACCCCGTGTAGTGTAGTGGGCGAGCTTCGGAAGACGCCGCGAAGGGTGGCCAACGTGCAGTTGCTGGTGAGCGTGGTGCATGACGAGGAGGTGGCTCCAGCCGTTGCCGGAGGGGCCGACATCATCGACGTCAAGAACCCCAGAGAGGGGTCCCTCGGAGCCAACTTCCCCCACGTGATTCGCCGGGTGCGGGAGCTCACGCCGCCCGCCGTGCCGGTGAGTGCCGCGATCGGAGACGCGCCCAACCTACCTGGGATGGTCGCCCTCGCCGCGGCGGGGGCGGCGACATGCGGTGTGCAATACGTCAAGGTCGGCCTGTTGGGTCCTCGGGAACCGCGCGACGCCCTGCTGATGCTCACCGAGGTCTGCCGAGCCGCACGCGAACAGGATCCGACAGTCCGGATCATGGCGACGGCGTACGCCGACGCGCGCAGAATCGGCTCGTTCCCCCCGCTGGATCTACCCGCGGTGGCCGCGGAAGCGGGGGCGGATGGATGCATGCTGGACACGGCTTCCAAGAGCGGCGCGACCCTACTGTCCGAGCTCGGCGCGGCGGAGTTGGCAGAGTTCGTGGCCCGTTGCCGCGGCAACGGGCTCATCTGCGCCTTGGCGGGTTCCCTACGGGAGCAAGATGTGCCACGGATCCACATGCTTGGTCCGGACATCATAGGTGTCCGGACAGCGGCGTGTCGGGGAGATCGTCTGACCGGCCGGGTGGACCGTGACGCGGTGCGCAGTCTGAAGAATCGGATCGCAGCATGCGGATCCCTTCCGTCCGGCCCGTCTCGAGCAGCTCGGTCAGACGGTCCGGCCGTTCCCCGTTGACGATCCAGAGGTCGAAACCGGCGCCCTGGAGTAGTTGAGAACAATAGCCGTCTACCCCCTCCCAGCCGGCCAGCTCGTCGAGGGTCACCGTGCGTGGAGATGAACCGCCCTTACCCTCTATGGGGCTGCTGAACCCCTTTCGGTCCTTCAGAAGCACCAGCGTGCCTGCCTCGACCAGCCCGGCCACCCACGCCGCGATCGAGTCCGCCGTCACGCTCCAGCTGTGAGGAAGGGCGTCCGCCCGCTTCACGAGGTCAAAGGGCAGAACTACAGGGACCCTGCCTTCCTCCACGAGGCCCTGGGCTTCCTCAAGGGAGCGCACGGCCCTGCTTCCCGGGATCAGGTCGGCCAACAGGTAGCCGTACTGATCCATCGCCAGGATGGCCATCCAGTGCGCCGCCGTGTCGCTCAGACCGACGCGCTCGTCACACCGTCGCACGGTGTCGGCGAAGACGCCCCCTCCCGGCACGATCAGCAGGCGATGTCGGCGCCCGAGCACAGCCACGCGTTCGCACAAGGCGCGCAGGTACGTCCCGCGGCCCAGTCGCCCCCCGATCTTGACCACGGCGTCCATCTTGACCACGGCGTCCATCTTGACCACGGCGTCCGTCACGGCTCGCGTTCCCCCAACCTCCTAGCCAACAAGTAGGCCGCGGCGGCGGCGGGAAGCGCCGTCGACCCCAAACCAGGCAGCATCTCCGCCGGCTCCACGACTCCAAGCCCCAGCCTCCGCCCCACTTCAACGGCCAGGAACGAGCCGGCGCCCGCCACCACAAGGGGAAGATCGTGGGCGCCCTCGAGCCCCGAGAGCACCTGGAGAAGCCCTATCGAGATCTGATGGAGCTGCAGCTCGAAAAGGTACGAGGCGATTGTGCGGATCTCCTCATCCCTCAGCATCTCTCTATCCGCGCAGACGAGCCGGGCGAGGCGCTCCGCCGCCGCCTCACGCGACGCGGCCCTGCCGTCAGGCGTGGGGCACGTGTACTCTTCGGGCGACAACCGGCCCAACAGAAGGTACGCGTCGGCCATCACCGTGAAGTACTCGGCCGCCACTCGGCACATCCGCCCCCGAACCGGCACCGTCTCGGTCAACGTGTTCGGGTTGGTACGCAGCACTCCGGTGTAGATCAGCTCGCCCGTGGTGAGGCGGGAGGGGTCGGTCCGCCCCTCGGCGACGATCCTCCCGCCCCTGATGGGGATGATGTCTGTGGTGGTGCTCCCCACATCGATCATGATGCACTCCGGATGGCGCTCGGCCACGAAGAGGGCGGAGGCCACCCAGTTCGTCGCGGCGAAATCCAACGGCCGGCGACGGGCCGACTCCGCGGGCACGAAGTCGCCGGTGACGCTCAGGAGGTACAGAGGCGTGTGAGGGAAGGCCTGCTCCATGCCGGCGAGGACGAAGAGCACCCCCTCTCGCTTGGTCCGGAAGGCATCCGAGAGCTCGGCGGTCATGGTGACGGCCGCGGCGTGCGCGTCCTGAAGTCCGAGCTCGTCTCCGACCTCAGCCAAGACCGAAGGGAGTTCGTCGGGCCCACGCCAGATCTCGAACGGGCGGACGGCGATCTGTGTGTCTTCGATCCCCCCGACCCCCCAGACCACGCGCGCCGCTTTGACGTGGGCTCCACCGACGTCCCAGCCTGCGAACTCACGCGTCTCCGTGGCCATCGAGTTCCTCCTTCCCGAACGAGGCCGCTGCCGCCGTCACTACCACCTTCGGAAGGACTCCCTCTCGACAGGCGCGCCAGGTCGCTTCAGCCAGATTGATATCGACGACCCTACGCACTCCGATGTAGGAGGTCGTGAGTCTTGGATTGATCTCTATCAGCCAACACCCCTCCTCGGTCAGCATCAAGTCCACACCCACGTACCCTTGCAGGCCGGGCACCAGGGCCACTGCCTGCCGAGCCAGGTCCAGGGCCTGCGAGCGCCTGCTGTGAGAAACGGCGGCCACTCCACCTTCATACACGAATGGGATGTCGGCCCGCACCCGCTGCTCGTTGAGGCTGAGGGGAACCGAATCACTCCCGGAGACAAGCAGGGAGACACTCGCGTGGGTGCCGTCAATATATCGTTGAAGAAGAAGGGACTCCACCCGCCGGAGGGAGGGCTGGTCAAGGGCCCGCTCGAGCATGCCCGCCCCGCGGACCAAACCGACTCCCTCGCACCCTGCGCCGTGAATCGGCTTGACCACCAACGGAAAGCCCAGCTCCTCGGCCGCGCCGGCGGCGGCGGCCGGGGTGGTCCTCACCGTCTCAGGGGTCGGGAGGCCGGCCGACTGGAAGAGCCGATGGCACTCCCATTTATCCGCCGCCACGGCCACCGCCTCGGGCCGGCTCCCCAACAGGCACACACCCGTATCGAGCATAAGAGTGCTCAGACGCTCCAGGGTGCCCCCGGTCTCCGGGGCGATCATCAGCACCGCGGCGCACGAGTCGGCCAACTCGACCAGAGAGGCGGGATATACTTCAGCGTCGAGGACGACGACCCGATCCGCGGGAAGGGATACGCCGCCAAGACGACGGTCGAGTGTGGTCAGGACTGGGAATTCCCCCCATGCCCGGAAGTCGGCAAGCACGGCCTTCAGCATGGCCAGCCCTTCCCTCGCCAACGAATTCGGCAGTTCTGGATCGGCCCAACCGCCGCCGGTCACGAACTCATGGACGAGGATCGGCGGGGGACACGGCGAGGGACACGGCGAGGGAAAGGAAGGGAAGGACCGCATGGACGTCATCCCCGTACTAGACCTGATGAAGGGTCAAGTGGTCCACGGTGTACAAGGCGACCGCGACCACTATCGCCCTATCGAGAGCGTCTTGACTCCCAGCTCCGAGCCGGTTGCCGTAGCTCAGGCCCTCCAGCGGGAGACGAGTTGCCGGGCGTTCTACATCGCCGATCTGGACGCTATTCAGGGCACAGGGCATCACGACGAGGTGGTGCGCACTCTGACTGATCGGCTCGGAGTCGATCTCTGGGTGGATGCCGCAATCACCGACACGGCTTCCGCCCTACGGATCGTCGGCGCCGGGGCGGCGCGTGCGATCGTGGGCTCGGAAACGCTTCCGAGCCTGGAGGCCCTGCGCGAGATACGGGACGCGCTCCTTCCGGGACAGCTGCTCCTCAGCCTGGACGTGGGTGTCGACGGCGTCCTCAGCAGGTGCCCCGCCCTCCGAGGCTTGGCCCCGCCGGCCGCTCTCGATGTCCTCTCCGGCGAGGGGTTGTCGCAGGTGATACTCCTGACCCTCGACCAGGTGGGCACTGGTAGAGGCCCGGACTGGTCGGCTCTGGAGGCCGCGCGGGCCGAATTCCCGCACCTCGCTCTCATCGCGGGAGGCGGGGTGCGGACCCCAGACGACCTACGGAGGCTGGCGGAGCTAGGCGTGGCGGGAGCGCTGGTCGCCACCTCCCTCCACCGAGGGTGGATCACCGGAGCGGACCTCCGCGGGCTGCGGCCCGGCTCGTAGCTCCTCACCGACCCACCGCGCGGCCCGTTACTCCTCACCGTCGCGTGATGAGGTCGGAAACACCCTTGAGCATCCCGCCCTCCGTAAGGAAGACGAAGATGGAAGCGGCTACCAGATCGGCGGTGGTGCCGGGATTCAGCCGGTGCGAATCGTCCCGCAGATCGCGATCGAACCGCACCAGTTCCTCGCGTCCCCGGGGGGAGAGGGATCCTCCGGCTGCCAGCACATCCCCTGCTCGCCGCGAGACCGCCTCAGCGGCCGCCCGCCCCCCCTTGCGGGCAATAAGCGTGTCGGGCACCTGCGCGAGCACCGTCAAGAAGGCATGGACGATGGCATCCGAGAAGTCGCGGCCCTCCTCCCAGGCTCGGCGAAGGGTCTCATACCCCAACCCGAACGTGATCTCGAAGTCCGAGACGTACTCCCGAGCCACGGAGTCGCGGTCCTGAGCCAACTCCATCGCGTAACGCAGGGTCGTGTCAACGGTGCCCTCGTTCACATCGTACTGCTCCACTTCCCCCAGTCCGGCTGGTGCGGCGAGGCGGATGGCAGTGTAGACCTTGCCGGAGTCGTCCGCCGTCAACTCACCCAGCACCCGAGCCACCTTCGGCCGCAACCCTTCTGATCCCTCGCCACATGCCGCCTTCGCCAGGGGGGCGAGGAGAAGGACGATCCCCAGGTTGGTGTTCGTGCGGACGAATCGCCTGGTGTCGCGCACGGCCCGCAGAACGGTCTCGCCAACCGTAGCGCGGGCCGCGTCCTGGAACGCCGGGCCGATGGCAACGGCGCTTGCCACAAAATCCTCGAACCGAGTGTCGTGGAAGTCCGCGTGCCGCGATACGTTGCCCGGCTTGTCAGCGTTCACCTCGAACAGGCACGCTATCTGTGCGGCCCAACCGATCTCGATTCCGTCCAGCGACCTCATCTCGACCCATCCAGCCGGCTCACTTCGACCCGTCCAGCGGGTTCACCCCGACCCCTCGAGAACATGGTCCACCAGACACTCTGCCGCATCCACCCCGGTCGCCGACAGCAGTGAACGCCAGCCCGGGATGGTGTTGACCTCGAGAACGGAGTACCCGCCGCTCTCGCAGGGCAGGATGTCCACGCCCGCGTGCTCGGCCCCCAACACCTCCGCGGAGCGCAGGCTCATCTCGACCACATGGTCGTCCATGTCGTACGGCTCCCCCTTCGCCCCCTGAGCCGTGTTGGTCTTCCAGCCGTTTCCCCGACGCAACATGGCTGCGACCACCCGCCCTCCCACGACGAAGGTGCGGATATCCGCGCATCCGTGAGGCACGAACTCCTGCACGCAGAACACGTACCGCCCCAGCTCGAGCGCGCGCAGCACACGATAGAGGGTATCCGCGTCCGATACGCGGGTCATACCCCTGCCCTCGGACCCAAACAGAGGTTTCACCACCACATCGCCACCCAGCTCCTGGAAGGCGGCAAGCGCATCCTCCCACCGTTCCGTGACGATGGTGCGCGGAGTCGGTAGACCGGCGTCTTCCAGGAGCGCCGCGGTGTAGTACTTGTCCACCCCGCGTTCGATGGCCGCAGCCGAATTGACCACCCGTACACCGGCGGCCTCGAGGCGGTGCAGCGCGTCCACACGGAAGATGATCTGCTCCAGGGATCCCGCTGGGATCGCCCGCACGAAGACCACGTCGAACTCGTCCAGAGAGGTCGCGGCGGCCGTCAGCCGAGGCCGCGCCGTCACCCGGGCCGTCAGCTGAGTGACGGGGAAGCACTCGGCCGCGATACTCCGGCGGGCCAGCGCCGCGACGAGGGCCTCAGTGTGCCATCCCCCCTTCTGCCCGAGTATCCCGACCCTCAACCGAGCAAGACCCTTTCCACCATGGCGACGTCGACCCTGCCCGCTCGGAAGGTGCGGCCGCTGGCGACGTTCACGAGGGCGAGTTCGGCAGGACTGAAGAGGAGGGGGTCGATCTGGTAGAAGTCTCCTCCGTACCGCTGAAAGAGCTCGGCGAACGGGACGCCGTAGTCTCGCGACGCCATCGACGGCAGATCCTCGATGACCCGTTCGATCTCCGCATCGTCCGTGCGCACCGTGTACCAGGCGCGCCCGCCGTAGAGCACGGCGTCGTTCGTGCGGCCGATGGCCTGCAGGTCGTCACCCGCTACGGGAGCGAGCGGGCACGCACCGAAGCCCGACAGCACCGTGGAGATATCGAAGCCGACCTCGTGCATCTTGTGCAATCCGGTCTCGACGATCCTGGCGGCTATCTGCACGGACCCGACCAGACTGGCCGTCGGCGCCACCAGGAGATGGAGGCGGTCGGGAGATACGCCGCACTTCTCGGCGATCCAGCCGGCGACCTCCGGGGTGGGAAGCTGGCGGGATTCCAGGGTCAGCACCGCCATCTCTCCTGGGTCACGGTAGTCGATGATCTCGAAGATCGGGTCTCCCCGATACAGCGCCCGCGCCGGGCCGGAGCCCATGGCGAAGTACGACGGCGACATCGCGCTCTCCGGCACGTTGACCGCCCATCCCGCATACTGCGCCGCCATGCAGGCCAACAGCGGCCGGTGCACGTTGACCTCGACGCCGGGGAGGGTGAGCCCTTCCAGCTGCACCATGCTGAAGCGAACCTCCCCCAACCCACCCATGCAGGCCTCGGAGAACAGGCGGCCGGCTTCGAGGGACCCGGGCACCTCCACCCCGGCATCGACGATCTGGGTACCGTTGGAGAGGCGGGAGACCGCCACCCCCAAGGATTCCGCCTCGGCGACCATCCGACGCACGATCCCAACCGCTATGTCATTGAGGCTGATCACGGACGAGAATCTCTCCTTTCCCCAACTCGTTCATATCGCCCAGGTAGCGCCGGAAATGGCCGTCCGCCGGCTCCGAGTCTATCGAAAGACCCGATTCCCCGAGGCGGCGCAGGTGGAAGCGCAGGAAGGCGGGCTGAAACCGGCACGCGTAGCGGAAGGTGGGTAGGAGATCAGGAGCGTCACCGAAAGCAACGATGGTGCCCCGCTTCATCCCCGCTCCGGGTCGAGCGCCCAAGCGACCGAAGACCAGGATGGAGCCGGCGATCATGTGGGCGCCGGCGAACTCCCCTGTGTCTCCCAAGACAACGATCAGCCCGCGGCGCATCCGGGCTCCGACCTCCCCCCCTACCTTTCCGCCGACGACGATGGTGCCGCCGGTGACGCCCCGCGTCTCACCGGGGTAGGCGGCGCCCACGAAATGTCCGGCATCGCCCTGCACCACGATGCGGCCACCCTTCATGTGAGCCCCGACCCAATCCCCGGCAGTCCCCTCCGCCGATATCTCACCGCCCGACATGTAGGCGCCAAGGTGAGGCCCCACGTCGCCCGTCACGGTGATCCGGCCCATCGACATCCCAAGCCCGATCTTCTTGACGTGGCGAAGATCTCCAGAGACGGTGATGTTGTCGGCGCCCGCCCCCTCCACCTCGAACAGATCGCCGAGGGTCACGCGGCGGCGGCCGTAGAAGGCGGGAAGTGCCGCGATCTCAGCCGGTCCACGGCCCAGGAAGCGATCCGGGCAGATGCTGTCGGCCTCCACGGGGATAGGACTCGATTCCTTCCGGTACAGCGTCACGCCACCCCGGTCCAGCATAAGCGCCGCACATGCTAAGCACCCCATGAATGAAGCCTCCTTCCTCGAGGTCTGGCGAAACGAGTCATGTCGGCTTCAGGCGTCAACCAGATCCCGGAGATGGAACTGGTATCGCCCCAGCGAGCCTCCGTAGTTCCCGGCCGTGATGCGCACCACGCCCGGGAGACAGGACGCCCCGACGCCGACCCGCATCGCCTCGCCCACCGCTTCCTCCTCCAGCCCGTCGATGACGATCTCCAGGACAGCCTCCACCCCGTCGGGCAGGGCGCTTTCGACGAGGGGCCGGATAGTCGGGCAGTAGGGAGTGTTGCTGGAGACGTGCTGGCCCTTGTACCTGGACGAGACCTTGCTCCCGCTGCGTACGATGCCCCCGGGGAACGGCATAATCACGCCCGGCACCGCGCGCATGGCGGTCACGGCGGCCTCGGCCGCTGCCAGAGCGGCCTCAAGATCCTCGGCCATGATGAAGAAGTTGCCACCTCCCACGGCCTTGCTCACGCCGAAGTTCTCCTCCACGACGAATTCCCCGTCCATCACGGGCACCCGCCACAGCCGGCGCCCGTCCAGCAACTTGCTGCTCTGAAACCCGTCACCGAAGAAGCGGAGCTTGCCGCCCACCTTGATCGTGTCGCCGGCGTCGAGGCCGTTGTAGCAGGCCGAAGTGGGAGACGTCATCACGCCCTGCCCCACCCGCTGCAGCAGCTGCGCCTCCATGTTCTGGCGGGAGGTGGTGAAGAAGAGCGCGGCCACACCGGGACGGCCATCGGGCGTTCGCTCGTCAGCCGGCAGGTCGTTCGTGCCCGCCTCGCAACCGCATCCGATGATCGACGTGGCGAAGCCGGTGGCGGCCTGGGCCGCCGTCAAGGCCCAGCGCTCGTTGTGCGCGGTGATGATCAGGCGTGCGCCCCACATCTCGAACGCCTCGGCGAACGTGTCTTCGATCTCCACTCCGTTGATGCGCATGAGAAGTCAGCTCCCTTTACAGAAAGGCGCCGGCCTGGACTCGGGCATCGCGTACCTCCGTCTCAGTTCTTCGGCCTCACCCACGTATAGATGGTCCAGCACGGAGCCATGTGCTCCACGCAGCTCCATAGTCTCCACCAAACCCTCCAGGGTCGGGTCGCCTGCCAACCCCTGGCCCAGCAACGCCGCCCCTTGCGCCGCTTCCGCCGAGACAGAGGCGAAGCCTTCCACCTTCCGCACGGGGGCGAAGGGAGCAAGGCGCCGCGTGATCTCTTGGAAGAGCTCCGGCACGCGGCTGAGACGTCCGGACAGCATAATCTCCCTGGGGTGGGCCAGCACCGTCATCTGCGCGGCCACCTGTTTCACCACGCCCTCCAGGAAGGCCTCCCATGCCAGAGCGGCCTGGCAATCGGCGTCCACCACGGACACGATCTCCTCGGGGGAACGGTCGGGAGTGCCGGCGATCCAGGCCATGCCGCCTGTGGCGAGGTTCCCCTTGGAGAAGCCTCCGAGCAGATATGCCACCTCACCATCCATAGCCCCGAGGGCCTGGTATCCCATGGCCCCGGACGTGCCGCCCGACCCGTCCACGATCCGGCCGTCCTCCACGGCTGTTACGGCCGTAAAGGCGCCTCCCATCTCCATGTAGACGAATGAGACCTCGTCATAGGGTACTCCAAGACGGCGCGCCTGGTCCCAGATACCCAGCGCAACCGCACACAGCTTGTCGGCCGTGCCCATGTCGATGCGGTTGGCCTTGCGGTGGGCCGGCACAGTGGGGAGGTGGATCACCCCCGGAGCGAAGCACAGCGGCAACCCGCTCTCTTTCAGAGCCTGTAGGATCCCGCCCATCCCCGCCACGATCGTCCCAAGCGAACCTTCTCGCTTGTCGCCAAGCAGCATGAGGTCGATCTCGCGGGGGCCCAGGTCTTCCACACCCACCCACGGCAACCCATAACCCGACGGGCCGACGATGATGTCCACCGGGCCGACCGAGCGAAGAACGTCCACCAACCGTCCCGGATCGGCCCCGGCCTCCACGGTGGAGAAGGTCCTGTCGAGGAGGAGGCGGTCCCCGTCGCGGCCGCACACGTCGAAACTCACCGTCCCGGGATCTATGCCGATCGCCCGCGTCATCGTCCCGCCGGCTCCGGGCTCAGATACCCCCACCGAAGCTCCGACTCCTGCGTGTACTTCTTGCGCAGTAGCACCGCGAGAGCGGCCCGCTCCAGCTCCCGCCCCAGGTAGAAGGCGTGGCCGGGATCGGTCACGTCGAGACTGCTGAAGAGATCGTACGGATCGACGCCCCGCAGAAACGTGTCCCGGTTGAACACGTACACCCACTCGCGGTCTGCGAAGATCCGGTAGTGCGTATCGCGCACCAGGCGCTGGATCTCGCGCAGCTCCTCCTCGGAGTAGGTCTCGAAGGGGGGATCCTTCAACGCGATCAGGCTGTCTTCGATCGACTTGGGGAGCATCCGGTTCTTGTTGGCGTAGTGCATCAGCCTGCGGGCCAGGTCCAACTCGCGCACCGATCCTCGAGCCCAGCTGATCACCTCGGTGGTGAGCACGTAGTCGATCTCGAGTTCGGCCATCACACCGGCCATCACGGCGTTGATGCCGGTGCTGTCCGCGTCGGTGAGCTCCGTGAGGTTGCCCAGGCCCATGAGGATCTCCGCTTCGGGATGACGCCGCCGCGTCTCGTGGTAGCGCAGGAGGGATTCCGTGAAGCCGAAACTGAGCGGGTCGAGAATCGGGTCGACCACGTAGGAAGCCCCCAACGATTCCACCCGGGCGATGTTCCCCTCCAGCGAGTCCAGTCCCTCGCCGAAGTCGGGGATCACCACTACCTTGCACCGTAGCTCTGGAACCATGTCCATGTTCTCTGAGTTCACGCTCAACAGCAGATCGACGCCGGCGGCGTCGGCTTCCCGGATGGTCTCGGGGTCGAAGGTGTCCACGCTGACCGCGAAACCCCGCTCTTTCAGGCCGGTCACCACATCTCCTACCCCCGGAAAACCCTCCATCGGGGGGCAGCCCAAATCGATGATGTCGGCGCCGCTCTGCCGGTAGTACTCGGCCACGTCTAAGATCGCCTCCCAGGGCATCTGGTAGGCTTCCACGATCTCCGCCAAGATCTTCGTGTGGTACTCGCCGTATCCCTCCAGGACCCGCTCCTTGCCGAAGAAGGGTGGCAGATCCTTCTGGTCCTTGGGACCGCGAACAGCAGGGATGCCAAGCTTCCTCTCGATAGCGGCCAGATCCCCGCGGCACAGGCCCGGCACCATGACCTGCCGACACCCGCGGGCATCCGACAGCCGACGGGCGACCCATTCGGCGCGCATCAAAGCGGCCACCGAGATGTCGAGCACGGCCACCTCATAGTCGAAGTCCAGCTCCAACCTGTCCAGGGTGCTCCGCAGTGCAGCGGCCGCCAACCGGCCGGTAACGAACAGATACTCGGGCATCTACAAACCCTCCGCGCTCCTAGGTCGTGAGCCAGCCTTCCAGCGTCGTGTGCCGGGGCGCGTGAGCCTCCCCCGCGATCTCCGGGCGGATCTCGCCCAGCGTTCCGCAGCGTTCGGCGAAGGCGTTGTGCTCATGTATGCCTTCGAAGTTCTCCTGTCGCGCCAGGAGGAACGCGTCGCCGGGCAGGTCGGGATACGCCTCCACGACGTTGCGCAGCATCTCGCGTACCACATCCTCCACGAACCGCGGGTTACGGTGCGCTTTGTCCACAACGTAGAACTCGTCGGGGCGCTTGAGCAGCTCGTAGGTCTCGGAGCTCATCGATCGCTCCACGAGGTCGACGAGATCCTCGGCGCGCAGTCGCTTCTCCGATCCGATGAGCAGCATCCCCCTGCCCCGCTGATTGTGCGAAGCCATGGGCAGAACGTTCAGTATCCGCTCGACCTGCTCTTCGGTGAAGCCGCTCTCCTGAAGGAGGTCTTCCGAGTGGCTCCTCATGATGTCCTGCGCGCACGGACAGACGGTCAACCCTTCTACCTCCACACCTACCAGGCGGCGGGTGCGCTCGGGAGTGGAGGCCGCTATTCCCAGAAGCGTGTAGAGCTCTTCCGTAGGCAGGCCGGTGATCGGAGTCCGCTTGATGATCGGGAAATGCGCGCGGATGCGGACCTCGGAGCGCATCGCACCCTGAGTCTCAACCACCTGCTGCGCCATGCGGCCCGCCAGGGACTCTATGTCCGGGGACGGCTCCCAGGCCAGCTCTCCCGCGAGCCTCTCCACGACCTCGTTGAACCGAGACATGTGCACGCCGGCCTGCTCGGGATTGAGATCGGCGAAAAGATCCATCGTGGCGTAGAAGAGCTGAGCTTCGCCTCCATCCGAGATGCGGATAATCCGGCGCAGATTGGTCACTCCCGCCCGGCTCAGGGCGGCAGGGACCGCGGGCCTGTCCTTCTGGACATCGCGCTCGATCCTGGGTGCTGGATTCCGGTTCGCAAACGGCGCTGCCCCTTTTTCGGCCGGGGCATTCGTTCCGGCCGGGGCATTCACCCGCACGCGATCACCTCTTCATGGGTCACAGGTTGCGACAACATCGAGTAGTTCTCGAACGACACGGTGTAAGTCGCCTCGAAGTGTCTTCGAATATCCTTCTCTACCCCCGGATCGTATGAAGGGGCCACGTAGAACGTGCGCCCCGGAGGATCCGCGACGACCGTTCCATCCCGCGCCACGAGCGTCCCTCCTTTGAAGACGTACCGGGGACGGGCGAACATCTCCGCCTTGTCGTCCATCTCCTGGTAGATCGCGATGTCGGCGTCCGCGCCGACACCCAGGTGGCCTTTGTTCTTAAGCCCTAGCGCCCGAGCCGGGCCTGCGCGGGTGATCACGGCGATCTCGTACAGAGAATACTCACGCTCCAGATCGTGGAGCACACTGCCCTCACGGGCCCGGGCGTGGATGCCTTCGAACACCTCTGCCCGATAGTCGCGGTCCATCAACAGCTTGATCACGTGGGGATAGGATGTGAAGCATCCCGCATTCGGGTGATCGGTGGTCAGGAAGACCTTCCACGGATCCTTGATGAGTAGGAACAACTCCATCCCGGTGCGCCACATCACGGCGTTGATGGGGTTGGTGCGCTTGTAGAAGACGGGGACGATCCCGCCTCCTGTTTCGCCCTCCACATCGACGTTCATCCACTTGCTCCCGGTCGTGCGGTGCAGACTGTGCTGAAGCGGCCCGTCGGAAGTCATCGTCGTGGCCGAGCCGAAGACCAGCTGCCCCACGTCGACGGTCAGGTCGGGGTGGGCGTTGACCGCTTCCGCGATCGCCACAGCCTCCGACGTGTGCACGCCGCCCTTCCCCTTGCCGTAGCTCAGGAACTGAATATGGCAGAAGTGGGCCCGCAGCCCATCCAACGCCGCCATGGTCTCGATGGAGGTACGGGCGCTACTGCTTCTTCCCAGGTTGATCCCGTGGATGTGGGGGGGGTGGGGCAGACCCAACTCGCCGCTGATCTGGGCCAGGGTCTCGAGGATCTGCCGAGGGGTGACCCCGAATCCGATCACCTCGTCGTCGAGTTCGCCTACGTTGCTTCCCCACTTCCAATTCTCCACGCCGCCCGGATTGACGATCTTTATGGCGTATCCCTTACTCGCCCTCAAGAGCCAGGCCACGTAATCGCGCGCCATCTCATGTCGGCCGTCGCGGATGCATTTCATGAGGAAGTGGTTGTTGCCCATGGTGATGAAGGTGGCCTTGTCGATGATGGGCACATCCGCCATCTCCTCGTGGGCGTGCCGGGCGACCAGAGGGGCGGTGGCGGCCTCCATCACCGTCGTGTAGCCCATCTCCGCGTAGAGGTATCCGGTCAGATGAGTGCTGGGAACCGTGTGTCCCGAACCGGAGCGAAAGGCACCGGCGCGTGCGCGCTCCGCGCCGCGGTGATCTTCCGGGCGGAACTTCCGGGCGGCGTTCACCTTGGCTCCGACGATATGGCTGTGGATGTCCACCCCACCAGGCATGACCACCAAACCGGTGGCGTCGACGATCTCCGCGCCTTGCCGGTCCGCTTCCTCGGGTGACACGACGCGACCGTCCTTCACCCAGATGTCCCGGGTCTCGCCGTCGCTGCCGTTCCGCGGGTCGTACACACGTCCGCCGAGCACACCCAGCATCACTTCACCGCCTCGATGATCCGGTCCAGGACCTCCTCGTCTGTGGGGCGCCCCGAAGTGAGCAGTCGCCGGAGGGGAATGGGCACGTTGTCCATGCGATAGGCCGTACCCGCCGCGTCGAGTCCATAGGACGCGGTGGGGAAGACCACCTGAGCGATGCCCGCCGTGAGACTCTCGGAGGGGTCCAACACAATCGTGGGGATGCGCTCCAGGTGCTCCGCGGCCCTGCGCGGGAAGTGGGCCGCGGGGTCGGAGGCGATGATGAGAGCCGCGTCCGCCTCCCCGCGGGCCAACACGTCGACCGCGGTGAACTCGCCGGGCCCGTACTGTGGATATCCGCGGGCGAAGCTCACAGCGAACGGGTAGCCGGTCGACCAGGTGAGCACTTGGTCGGCCCCTGCTACGTTCCCGTGCCCCCTCATCGGAATGACAGAGAACCGGGCGTAGTCGTTGAGTTCGGTCACCAGGGAGAACAGCTCGCCCACGTTGAGGTGCCGCCCCCGGCTCATCGTAAGCCCCATGCCCATGAACACGACGCCGTAGCGGCACGCCTTCATGCGCTCCACCAAGTCCTTCAGCTGAGACACGGGGATCCCCCCGATAGATCCATGCGCCAAATCGTTCCCCTTGACCAGTGACCGAAGCGCCGTGAGTACTTCGTAGTCCGCTCCAACGTCCACCTGGAGGAAGTGATCCGCCTGCTTGGAGCTGCCGGTGGGACGCACGTCGACAACGAAGACGGTCCGGTCCTTTCGGCCGTTGGGCGTGTGGGTGCCCTTCGGCGTGAGCGAGAACCGACCAAAATGGCGGGGATGAGAGGCGGCGGGGTTACAGCCCCAGAAGACGATCAGATCCGCGCGATCGCGCACCTCACCCAACGTGCAGGTAGCCTCACCCACCGCCTGCATCGCCAGCCCCGTCGGGCCGTGACACACCGACGATGTGGTGTCGATGACAGCGCCGAGTCGATCCGCCAGCTCGACCGCCTTCCTCTGAGCCTCCACGGCCGAGGAGCTGAGGCCGTAGATGAGGGGGCTGTCCGCCCGATCGAGGATCGAGGCGGCCGCCTCGATAGCCGCCTCCCACTCGACCTCCCGCCCTCGGAGCGTGGGTCGCCGCACCTCGGGGTCGTACTCGTCGAGAACCCCTCGTCCAACTGCGCACGCGCGGCGGACGCCCGCGATCCGAGACCCCTCGATCTCGACGACGATGTCGTCGCACACGCATCCACAGAAGGTACAGGCGACATGTTCGATCGTCGTGCTCATGCCGGCTCCGCCGTGACAGGCACACCCTTGAAGGAAGGCATCCCCGTCCCTTGGGTCTCAGTGCCGACAAGCAGGTTGGCGGAAGCTCCGAGGGGAACGAACACGAGCCCGCGAGGGAGGGTGCCGGCTTGGGCGGACAGATCCACCTCTCCAGCCGCCGTGCGCAATCGGACGATGCCCCCCTCTTGAATCCCCAAGTGAGCCATATCGTCCGCGTTCATCTCGACACGTGCTGTTGCCTGCCGATACTCGGGCGAGGTCTTTCCCTTGTGCATGCCGATGGCCTGCTCACGCGTACGTCCCGTGATCAAGGTGAGAGGTTCACCCATAGCACTTCTCCCGTTCATGCTCGATTACCCGATACCGTGCAGCCGCCCGCAAGACTAGCCCGTCAAGACACCCCTGCTTGTCGTGCCCTTCGGCGAACACGGTACACACAGGGTGACCGGCTTCTATCCGTTGACCCGACAAGGGAACGTCGCGTATCCCCTGCTCCATCCATTCGTCGGTGCATCCAACGGTCACCGCATGTTTCGCGTACACGATGGCCTTGCCAACGAACCCCTCGTGCAGACGCCCGCCCAGAGAGATCTCCGGCAACCGGCCGGCGAGTCCCTCGAGGTGGAGGGAGAACACGCGTATCCCGTATGCGCGCTCCGCCAGCTCCATGGAGGCGCTGTAGCGTGGATTGACCTCCACAAGGTAGGGACAGAGGGCGCCGGACGGCTCCGTGCCCACGATGAGATCCGCCCCGTTGACCCCCCGCAGCCCGAAACGGCGGGTGAGCCGAGCGACCATCTCCTCTATCCGGCGAAGAAGGAGACCGCCATCCCGAAGAGCCAGGTCAAGCGGCAGGATGTTGCCACTCCAGGTGAACCCCGAGGCCCCGAACTCGCCGCGCCCCACAAGCTGCTCCGTCAGGCCGAAGACCCGGCTATCCCGGCCGTTCGCCACGAACGCCACCGACGCGGCGCGACCCTTCACCTCGGCCTGCAGGATGTGTGACTGATCGAGCGGCTCCCCGCCCCAAGGCCGGATACCGTGACCGCCACCACTCCTCACCGGCTTGGAGAGCCAACGGCCACCAGGGAAGGCCCGCCCCATTTCTCCCGGAAGGGCCCGCCCCTCTTCGCCCGGAAGGAGCGTGACCGGATGCGGGATCCCCGCTTCCCGACAGAACTCCCGTAGCGTGCCCCAGTCGCGCACCTCTCTCAGGACGTCGTGTCCGTTGCCGAGCAGCACCCTCTCCCTTTCCAGCTCTTCCACGACCTCTGGATGGTTCTCGAGATTCGCGGAATAGGCGACCGCGTCGGCTCGCATCAGCTTGGCGGCTTGGCCCAACCCTTCGGCGGTCAACGGGAGGTGGAGGTCCCTCTGAAGTGCGTGGGTCTCCACGACACGCATCTGGTCCCGATCCCCGAAATAGTCCACGGCGACGATATCCTGCCCATCGCCGACGGCGGACTCGGCCGGCGCCCGGGTGCTCACTCCAAGGAGCAGGATGCGCACTATCGTGCCAGTTCCTTGGCCAGCGCGAAAATCTCCTCCGCGTCGAGCACCAGGTCGTTCTGCTCGAAAAGTCGGGCGATACACCGACGATGCACCTTCATCTTGAAATCGCCGATCCCGATGGCACCGAAGAGCTTCTTGCCCTCGATCTCCTTCCCATCCCAGGTGACCTCGACGCCCCCGGCGCCCAGGGGCGGCACGGCGTTCACGTCGGCCACAGCCCGCAAGGTAGCGTGGGGCCTCCAGACCGTCTCCTCGACCAAAGTCACCCCGGCGGCGCCGGCGCACAAGACCGCGTGAGCGCCCTCCAAGACGCGCCGCGTGGCATCGGCATCCGGTACCGCCGCGGGAGTCACCCGCACCTCGAAACGTTCCGCGAGCGCCGCGCACACCCTCTCCGCCCGCTCCAACGTGCGGGATGTCAGGATCACTTCGGCCCCTTCGTTGGCCAGCAACGCCGCAGCCCTCTGGCCCACCGGGCCGGTTCCCGCGAGCACCACCACCTTCATTGCTGTCGGGTCTCCTGCTGAGAGGATCTTCACGACGGCCGCCGTAGCCGTGGTGTTGCACCCGTTGGCATCGAGCATGACCGATACGCGCATGGGCCCGAAGAAGGCGTTCCGAGCCTCCCGCAACATGGCCTCTCCTTTGGCGACATCGGTCCCCCCGATGAAGACCGCCGAGTTCTTCAGATCGCCAACTCCTCTCGTGAACATCGCGCCGTAGACGAGATCGCGGACTTCTTCAGGCTGGACTCCCCCATGTTGGAGCAGCACCTCCGCGCCGGCATCGTAAGCTGTGATGGCGTCGAACACGCTGGGCGCTCGATCACTGTCCAGCTGAAGCAAGATCTTCCTCATCGAATGCCACCTCCTCAGGCTCCTCGAGCCCTCCCGATCCGGCGACCGACACAACGGCTTCGCACGTGGCCGCGTTGTATACTCCCTCTCCCAGCTACCATCCCGTGGGGGAGAGACTGAATGAACCAACTGCAAGTACTTCCCATGCAGAAGGGGTGGATCTACGAAGCAATTATCTCCACCTTCTCCAAAGGAGAGCCACACGCGGCACCGATCGGAGTTTGGACGGAGGATTTCGATACGCTGCACATGGAGATATTCGATTCCTCACAGACTCTAAGAGGCATACTCGATACCGGGCGATTCGTGGCCAACTTCCCCTCGGATGTCGGCACGCTCCATACCGCCCTGTTCCACCCCGAACTCCTGTCCTTCGAACGGTCCCAGGACGCCTCAGCGCCCGTCCTGCTCGGCTCCGCCGCCACGGTGGAACTCGTGCTCCGCCAGGCAATGCCGGTGGCCGAACGTGTGCGCATCACAGGAACGGTGGTGCGCGCGAGCGCGCGGGCGGAGATCAAGCTGATCAATCGGGCGGCGGGTCTATTGGTGGAAAGCCTCATCCTGGCCACCCGCCTGCGATACCTGGACGCCGCCGCTGTTCGAGAATCTCTCGCTGAGAACTACCGGGTGATACGCAAGGTCGCCCCGGGGTCCACCTGCGAAACGACCATGGCGGAGCTTCTGCGAGACATCGACCTACCGTCATAGCTCCTGCGCCTCTACCTCGATATGCGCTCCTCTGTTGCGACCCCGGGCCACGAAAACGTGGCCTCCAACACCTCTCTCCTGCACGAACCGACGCACTTCATCTTCCACGCGCCCAAGCCGTGCCTCGTCAACCACCCCATACACCGCCGGTCCCCACGAGCTCTGCCCGGCCCCGAAGGCCCCCGCGCGCAACATCACATCGATCGTCGAGGCCGCCTCACCTTCGCCGTAGATCCCGCCCTGCGCGCTCTCGAAGTAGAGCCCCGTCTTCCGATCGATGGCGGTTAGGGCGCCGCCGAACTCCTCGATGTCTTCTTCCATGAGGGCCGGCATGAGCTTGAGCTGAGTCAGTCTGCATATCTCTTCCGATATCCTGACGGGCGGCGAGAGCGCATTGAACACCCTCTCTTCTCGCGGGCCATTGAGGCCTCGCTTCACGCCTGCAACTGCCACCACGAAGCGCCACGTGGAGGGAAAATCCCGCTGGAATATCACCGTTGGCGCCACGCAGGCACCATGCTGGTCTTTCTTGTGCCCGGCATCGATGATGAATCCGCCGGTCCGAAAGGCCGCTACCCCGATCCCCGAGCGCCTACCTCTGCCGACGGCGCTCGCCACGTCGCAGACGTCTGCCTGCAGGCCGAGAACTCTTGCCAGTCCTATCCCCACGGCCAAAGCGAGTTGCGTGCCCGAGCCGAGACCCACGTGCTCCGGGATCCTCTCGCGAATCTCGATGGAGACTCGAGGCTCCACCGCGAAGCGACGACAGAGGCGGCGCAGGAACTCTTCTATCTGATCCTGCCCTTCTCCGACTACGCGCAGAGAGTCGTGGGTCCGCAGCACTACCGTGGTCTTGGGGGAATCCAGTGCCACCCCTATGCTTCCGTAGCACCGGCCGACATCCTCACTCAGGTTCGTGAAGCCGATGTGCAGCCTGCAGCCGGTAGTCACGGCAACTTTCGTAGCTACTCTGGGTGTCGTCGTGAGCATCCCGCCACCGCCCCCTCGATGTCTTGTGGTCCAGATAGAACCGCTATGCCATCCATCGCAGCCAGCTTCCGGGCATTCTCGATATCCACCGGACGTATCGCCAGCTCGAGCTTCTCCCCGCCGGGGAGGGTCGTGACAGTCGTTCCTGGGCGCTGATCAACCGGCATCAAGAAGATGGGTACGTCGATCTTGTTCGTCTGTGCCACCGCGTTGGTGATGATCGTGTCCGCCACCCCACATGCGATCTTGGCTGCCGAATTCGCCGTGAGAGGAGCAACCAGCAGACAATCGAAGCGTCCGGTCTGTAGCCTGCCCACAATGAACGGTGTGTTGGCGTCCTCTTCGATCAACACGTCTTTCGCTATGGTCTCCAGCTGCTCCCAGAGCTTGTACCAACGCACGACCTTCACCGCCGCCATGGAAAGCACCGCGGTGACCTGAACGTCCCCCTTCTCCTTGACGGCCGACATCGCCGCGAATGTCTCCGGCATCAGATCGCCGGAGCCCGTGATCCCCCACACCACCTTCAAAGTCATGCGGCCGACCTCCTCACGGACGTTCACCCATGGAACACGCGCGCGACTTCGATCAGACGATCCACGCACCGGCGCACCGATGCCAACCCGTCCTGGTCGGCCCCAGCGCCCTCCGCTCCCTTGTCCCTCGACCACAGGGAGCCTCCGAGATTCGCACCGAACGAACCGCCGCCCACCGGGATCATCTCGTTGATCAAGTAGAAGTCGATCATGGCGTGCAACGCCGGTTCCTGACCGCCGGTCCGGTCTCCACCCACAGCGATGCCCATTCCGATCTTGTTCTCGAAGACCTTCGGATTCTGCGCCACCAGGGCTCGGCAGCGATCGAGCACCGACTTGAGTTGACCGCTGATCTGGCCTTGATAGCAGGGGCTTCCGAGAATCCATGCATGCGCCCACTGCATTCTCGGATAGACCTCCGCCATGTCGTCCTTGTGGACACACCCTTGTTGCTTTCGGATGCAGTAGTCGCAGTGGATGCAGAAGTCGATCGTCTTTCGGCGGACGCTGAAGTAGTCCACCTCAGCACCGTGGCTCTCGTGAGCGTATTTCAAGGCCTCGTTGACAACGTAGTGCGTCGACTCGAAGCGCGGACTCCCGGATATGCCCAGTAGTCGTATTCCCGATTCGCTCACGTGCTCACCATTCTGTCTTGGGCCGGAGCCGAACGGGACTCCGGGTAGTGGAGCATCGGGAGATCAGCCCGCTCGCCACGTGTACCGTCTATCGCACGCACCGGCCGGCGTTGCCGGCCGGTGCGTGGACGCCGGGTCGAGAGCCACCGTAGACTATGACTCGTCTTTGTCTCCTGCGCTCTTGATCCCCGACACGTAGTCGTACGCGAAGGCCGCGATCAGACCTCCCACGATCGGGCCGATGATATAGATGGGGAACTTCTCCCAGCCGCTCGTCGTGCCCCAGAACGTCTCAGTCAAGAGTGGACCGAACGTACGCGCGGGGTTCATCGAAGCGCCGGCGATAGGTCCGGTCACGATGATGTCGGCCGCCACAACGAGGCCTATGGCCAGACCGGCGAATCCACCGGCCGCCCTTTTGTCGACGGCCGCGCCCCAGATCACCAGCACGAGGAAGAAGGTCGTCACGGCCTCGATCGCGATGGCCTGCCAGTAGCTCACTCCGTCGCCCGGCATCGTATGACCCAGGCCGGCGTCGACCGCGCGCGTACCGACGATGGCCACAATCACGAGCGACGCCGCAACCGCTCCGATCAGCTGAGCGGCGACGTAGGCTACAAGGTCCTTGGACGGAAAGCGGCCGGTGGCCCACAACGCGATGCTCACCGCGGGGTTGATGTGGGTTCCCGAGATATGCCCGAAGGCGTAGATCATGATCATGACGGCGAAGCCGAAGGAAAGGCCGATCAGCAGGAGGCCCGCGGAATCGACGCCTCCGAAAAACACAACCGAAGTCACAACGGAACCCGTGCCCAGGAACACGAGCACGAAGGTACCGATCAGCTCAGCGATGGCGCGTTTCAGTAGAGTTGGCTGTGGCACAGTGTCACCTCCAGGGTTCTAGTCAGTGGCGATGGTCGAGTGGGGAGCGGGGCGTCGTCGCCCCGATCCCCACTCGTGTTCACCCGAACCTTAGGTCAGTCTAGGTAGACGTTCCCGGCTCAGACGGCGAGATGCCACTGGCAATACCCTTTGGCGCCCGTGCCCAGGCCGGTCGCCATCGGCACGTTCCGCTTGATCAGGGAGCACGTGGCGCAGTCCTTGCAGCCGCGCACCGGTGCACCCGGGGTGCCCGGATCCGCCGCCACGATGTTGGTCATCAGGGTGGCTGTGGTGCACTCGGGCGTCAGGAAGCACGGGAAGTCGGACAACGTCATCAGGGCCGCGAAGCGCTGCGTGATGGCGCAGGCCGGATACGTGTAGCGCTGCGGGTTGCTGATGACCTCGTTGTTGTCGACGGTGCTGAGGTCGACCTCCACGCCCTTGATCTTGCCGCCGGACCCCAGCGGGGTGATATCGAGGATGCTCTCACCGCGCTTGAGGATATCCATGAAATCGACGTTGTGCAGCTCGTCGGCCTCGCCCCGGTCGGGATGCATGGCGCAGTAGTTGTGGAACCGCTTGTTCAGCAGGTCGATCACCATGGGCACGGTGAAGCTGTCTTTCCACAGAATGTAGGCAGATGCGCAGGCCGTCGACCCCGTGGCCACCGAAAGGACGTCATACACGCTCTTGAACGCGTCCTGCTTGAGGGCACGGTTCAGAGTGTTCTCCAGGACGCCGGTGACCGCCTCGTAGATCGCGAACACCATGTCGTCGGCGAACATGTTGTACGCCGACTGGGCGATGTGGTGGGCGACGTCGCCCACGCAGTACGCCGGCACGGCGGTGATGTTGGCCGGGTGCACGCCCGCCTTCATGGCGGCGACGATCGTCGGCCGCATCCTGTCCTTGTACTGCTGCATGTACTTGCGGGTGTCGAAGGACGTGTGGCCTCCGTGTCCGCCCAGATTGTGGGTATCCATCAACTGAGCCTGGGCGGCGGACGGCTCACGATAGATGAACTGCAGCATGTCGATCTCGGCCTGCTCGGCCTCGGCAAGCGTCTTCCCAGACTCGATGGCCCCGCGAAGAGCCCCGGCGAGGCCGTAGGACGTGTTCATGCCCCACGACTTACACGCCAGAATCGTCTTCTTGTGGTCTGCCGGGATGTCCAAGCCGATGAGGATCTGGTTGACCAGGTTCGGCACGGAGCCTACGGACATGGCGAAGTCCACCACGCACGTCGGACCGTACATGCCCCCGTAGCGCCGCACCGCTTCCCGTCCAACCAAAGCCTTGTTGGCTCCGATGGCATCGATGAACTTCCACATCGAGTCCTTGAAGGCCGAATCTTCCTCGTACAGAATCTCGAGGATGGGCGGAGTCTGGTAGTGCTCCACAAACGGATCGTCTTCGGGGCGCACCGTCTCGCACAGACTCGTCATGATGTCGAAGTGGGCATTCACCGAGTCCACGTGGAGGGCGATGACCTCCTTGGACTGCCCGTCGGCCGCCTTCATCTTGTTCACAGCGTCGACGTAGGGCTTGGCGTCTGCAACTTTGAACGTTCCGCCCCGATTCGCCTTGTTCACGCCAAAAACAGCTCTCGTTGCCCCGACTGCCTCATTGATCATCTTCTCATACAGCGACATTGTTCCCTCCCAATCCTATTTCGACCCACTTCTGTCTCCGGGAGAAGCGGAACCACACATTCGTCTGCTCGCTCTCCCCATCGAGTGGCCGGGTCGTGCTCTCGAGCCCCGGCGCCCGGTGCTCAGGCTCAGGGATGAGAGCAAAAAACCGACCCACAAAGAGTCTCCTCTTGGCAGCTCGGCCGTGTTCAAGCGGAACACCTACAGCCTGGCAGTCCCTTCCGCAGGGTAGCCTGTGCTTCTACTACAATGCCACTCGTCTAGTGAAACCTGCTGAAACCGTTCGAAACCTGCGATGGCCATTCCGGCACATCTACTTGCGCGTATCTTTGAGTCGGCACCACCTCCTCAATCACCCGCCAGGAGCGTTTCCGCCCGCTGCGTCCCTTCTTCGTTCGCCTACGTCAGCACCTCAGCGCATTCCGCGCACAGGATCCTCGGAAGCTTCTTCTTGGCTTTCTTGCTGGGGAACGGGTAGCCGCCTTCCCACAGATCGACGTCTTCCCTGATCGCATGGTCTTTGCAAAGACCCATGCCACAGACGATACAAATGCCAAGAGCTTCGGTCTCCTTGCCCGACTGAGCACACACATAACACTGCATACCTACCCCCTTCCTCCCTGCGTTCCACGTGCACTACACGCGATTCCTACACCGCCGCCACTCCGGCTGCGCCTCCTGCTGCGGGCTCCGGGCGCTCTTCAAGTCGCAGGCACGGCCGCGATATCTCCTCACCTCCTCCCTTCGTCACCTCGCCACGACCTGAACCCGGGAAAACAAACAGCCGAGCTGCCAGAAACTCCTGGCAGCTCGGCTGTGCGTAGGCGGAAAACCCAAACAGCCTTGCCGTCCCTTCCGCAGGGTAGCCCGTGACGGTCGTCTGCAAACCATATGCGAACTGAGGGGCGATTGTCAAGCGGTCGAGAGTTCCCGACTGAGTGCACCTTCTGAGTGCACCTTCCTACAAGGTCACAGCCTCATGCGGCAGACGGGCACGGGTGCTCTCGCGGAGGGCGGCTTCGGATATGACATCCACCTTTCGCCCCAGCAGAATCTCGAGCTCATCGACCAGCGCCGTGTGGTCCTGTGCCGTGGCGGCGGGAAGGAAACGGACGACCAGATCGACGTCGCTGTCCGGACCGGCTTCACCTCGGGCGACGGAACCGATCAGCCGTACGTCCGTGGCATGATGCCCCGCGGCGATCCGGAGGATGTCCGCGCGCTTCCCCAGGACCTCTTCGGTGATACCCACGTATCCTCCCGCTCCTTGGTGTCGCTACCGCGAATCCGGCTCCCTGAGGCCGGCCGCGACCCGCAGGACCTCGGCCCGGGGCAATCTCTCGCCGATCACCACGAAGAGATCTCGAGCGGGCTCGCGAGCATCTGTAGTCACCAGCACGAGACCCCCACGCTCCTGCACGAGGAGAACGCGTTTCCCGAGAGTCTGCTCCGTACTCTCCCATCCTCCCCCTTCCACCAGCTCGTCGGGGTTCATCATGACGGTCAGGCGTCCACGGCCGTCGGTGTACGTGATCGCATACCCGGCGCCCCAGGCATGGGGATTTGGAAGCGGTGCTCCCGACCCTGTTCCACGGAAGGGCGCCGCGAGCTCGAATCCGGGCGGGAGAGTCGAGGGGAGAAGCAGCGTACCCGTGTAGCCGGCGCGTAGGCCGGCAACGATCTCATTCTCGCTCTTCGGCTCCGGGGAGAGCGTCCCAGCATCGGTGGCACCATGCAGGCGCTCGTACTCTCGCGCGAAGGCGCTCTCGAACGATGTAGACGAGGGCGTCGCCCTTGCTCCGCATCCGGCGAAGGCAAGACAACCCAGCAGAACGAACAGAGATGCGATCAGGACCATGGCCGAGAGCACGCAGTCGATACTCGGGAGCGCTTCGAAAGGGCCGCCCCGCGCTTGCGTCCTCGCCGCCTTCGGTCTAGTCTTCGTTCCGGTCACCTTGGATCTCCTCGCCACAGCCAGACAGATCATCGCGCTGGACAGCCGTTCGAGCGTATCGAACCGCGTCGTCGTCGACGCGCTCGCGCCCTTGTGCATTCAGGCTGGGCTCGAGGTGCGCACGCAGCGAGAGTACCGGGAAGGAGTCCCACAGTACAACCTGATCGCCACTCGTGACCGCGCGACCGGGGACGCACTCATGCTCGCCACTCACCTCGACACCGTACCTCCAGGCGACCCGGGTCTCTGGACGGCCACCGGGGGCAACCCCTTTGCCCCTACGGAGCGAGACGGATACTTGTACGGACTCGGCACGGCCGACGTGAAGCTCGACTTCCTGTGCAAACTCGCCGCTCTCGAGCGAGTCGCCAGCGAGCGCCTGCGCCGAGGGGTGGTGCTGGCCGGCACGTACGGCGAGGAGACAGGCCGCTACGGCGCGAAGTTGCTCGTTCACCAGCTGCGCCCCCTGCCCGCCCTCGCTCTGGTGGGCGAGCCGTCCGATCTTGCCCCGGTGACGGCGCACAAGGGCTACATCGAACTTCACGTGGAGTCCGACGACCCGGGCGCGGTCCGCCGCCCCGACCTCCCTCTCTGGGAGGTGCGGTTCGAGGGCACGGCCGCCCACTCGTCTCAGACTCATCTCGGGACCTCCGCGAACGACGCGTGCGTGGATGCGCTCGGCCACCTCCGGAAGACCGCCCCCGGCGCGGCGGTGATCCGCATAGACGGCGGCGATGTGGTGAACAAGGTGGCGGCGACCTGTCGCATGTGGGTGGCCTACGATCAACGTCCGTCCGTACCAGGGGCCGCCGCGGTGGAACGGATGGACGCTTCCGCCAGCGCGGGCGGCCCCGATACCCTCTACTCAGACCGCCTCCCGTGGCTCCTCGAGCAGACAAAGGCCATTCTGGACTCGTTGCGACGGGCAACCGGAGCACTCACACACCCGGGGTTCGATCCGCCGCACACCACGGTGAACAACGGCCTGCTCTCCCTCACAGGCGCCCACGTCCACTACGTGGCCGACGTTCGCCGTACTCCGGGAGATCAGGACGCCGCCGTTCTCGAGGAGCACGTCGCCCGCCTGCTCGCCCTGGCCGAACGAGCCGTTGCCGATGGGTTGAGTGCGAGCGCCCGTACGGAACTCGACTCGCCGCCCTTCGCGACCGGCGAGGGTTCGCTCCTTCTGTACAGCCTGGCCGACGAGCTCGCTTCCCGCGGGTGGGAGCGCGATCCCGAGCTGAAGAGCGGGACGACCGAGGCTTCGGTGTACCAGGCCGCGGGCATGGATACCGTGATCTTCGGCCCGGGCCAGGCCGCCGGAAACATCCACCGACCGAACGAGTGCGTCCCGGTGGAGCATCTCACCCGCGCCGTCGACGTCTACGAGGGCATGATCCGGCGCCTCTGCGTAGATCGGTAGCGATCGCCTACCCGCCGGCGATGGGCGACACGAACGACACCTCGTCCCCGTCGAGCAGGATCTGGTCGTCGTCGATGGCATCTCCGCGCCGGTACACTATCCGTGGTGCGTCGTCCGGGATGCCGAGCCGAGCCCGCACCGCGCGCAGCGGTTCGGGCCCCGGCAGGTCCAGAACCATCCTGGAGCCCTTCTCGCCACGAGGAACGTAGTCCGCGAAGGTCCCCAGGAGGACGACCCTGACGCGCACGCCGCCGGACGCCGGTCCCGAACGCCCGGCCACGGCGCTCACAGCTGTGTCCGGTCCCGGCTAGGCAACCGCAGCCTCCAGGGTCGAGCAGGCCATCCCGAACGATTCCGCTACCCCGTTGCAGGTGAGCCTGCCACGCCACACGTTCACACCCAAGGCCAGACCGGGATCATCGCGCAGTGCGGCTTCGAGGCCCTTGTCGGCGAGCCGAAGGGCGTATGGAAGGGTCACGCTGGTGAGAGCGGCTGTGGAGGTCTGAGGCACGGCTCCGGGCATGTTGGCCACGCAGTAGTGCAGGATGCCCTCTTCATAGTACGTGGGCGACTCGTGGGTGGTCGGCCGGGTGGTCTCCACACAACCGCCCTGATCCACGGACACGTCGACGATCACGGCCCGCGGCTTCATGTCACACAGCATGTCACGGGTGATGAGATGGGGTGCTCGGGCGCCGTGCAGGAGCACTCCCCCGATCACCAGGTCGGCCATCGGGAGGTAGTGCTCGAGGTTACCCCGGTCGGAGTACACGGCCGAGCAGTTGGCCGGCAGCACATCGTCGAGATAGGCGAGGCGCTTGGGCGAGATCTCAAGCAGGGTGACGCGGGCGCCGGTTCCGGCCGCCACCTTGGCGGCATTCAGGCCGACGATGCCCCCTCCCAGGATAAGCACGTCGGCGGGAGCCACCCCCGGCACCCCGCTCACGAGACGACCCAATCCACCGTTCGGATAGAGGAGAGCGCACGCCCCCACCAGAGGAGCCATACGACCCGCCACCTCACTCATGGGCGTGAGAAGCGGGAGCGAGCCGCCCACTTCGACAGTCTCGTAGGCGATCCCGATGATGCCGCTCTCGAGGAGCGCCTCTGTAAGCGTGCGGTCCGCGGCGAGATGGAGGTACGTGAACAGCACTTTGCCTTCCTGCAGCAACGAGTACTCGCTGGGTAAAGGCTCCTTGACCTTGATCACCATGTCTGCCCGCCGCCAGACATCGGAGGCCTGGTGCACCAACTCCGCGCCTCGCGCTGAGTAGGCCTCGTCCGTGAACCCGCTGCCCAGACCGGCCCCCCGCTCCACCAGCACCTGATGCCCGTGTTGGCAGAACGCCCAGACACCAGATGGGGTCACCCCAACCCGGTACTCGTTGTTCTTGATCTCCTTGGGAACACCTATGAACACCTTTCATCCTCCTTACGAGCTACTCCCCGTACTTGCTCAGCAGTTCCGAGTAGCGGGCGCCGATCGCACGCTTCTTGGCCAACACCGCCGCGGTGTGCCGCACGTAGTCCACGGCTTTCGGCTCACAGAAGCGCACGCACTTCGGCTCGCCCCCGCAGAGATCGCATTTCTGGACCTTGTGCTCCGCGTCGTCCCACATGATCGCTCCGAACGGACAGCCGGCCATGCACATCCTACAACCCAGGCAGATCTCGTAGTCCACCAGCATGGCGCCGGTGGCCTCGTCGCGGTAGGGGGCACCTACCGGGCACACCTCGCGGCACATGGGCTTCTCGCATTGCTGACAGACCGTGGGGAGATCGATCCCCTCCTTCTCCCACTTGAGCACCTGAATCCGTGAGGCCGAATTGCGGCACATGTCTTCGTGGTAGAGAGAGCAGGCGGTCTCGCATGACCGGCACCCCACGCATTTCTCGTGGTCCACGAACAGTATCTTCTTCATCGGGAACTCACCCTTGCTGGTCGCTGGTTCGGTGTAGCTCGTCCGGGGTGGCCTCCCTCGTAGGGGGATACTCGGGATGAGCGAAGACGTAGACCATGCTCATGTCAGCCTCCGAGTCGTTCACCACTCCGTGGGGCACGCCCGCGGGGATAAGCACTCCCTGTCCCGCCCGATAGGACACGTGCTCGTCGCCGATGGACAGTTTGCCTTCGCCCTCGACGATAAAGGCCAGTTCCTCCACGTCGTGCACCATCTGCTTGGTCGAGGCTCCCGGCTTCCAGGTGGAGAACCCCAAGCACACGTCCTTGGACCCTACCCGCGGGCCCGAGATCAACTCGCACACGAAATTGCCGCCGGGAAGGTCGGTGCGCCTGCCCTCCGACATGTCTATGACCTTCACCCGTTCACTCATACGACCTCCAAGATCCGCCGTCCCCACGCCCAGGTCGGACGCCGGTTGCTCGTGGTGGGGTTTCCTCAAACGAGGAGGATCCCGTCCTTGATGATGGCCCGACCGTCGACCTCCACGGTCACGTCGCGGATCGACCCGTCCAGGTGGAGCCTGCTGCAGCTCTGACCCCCCGGATAGCAATGCGAGTTGTCGCCCAGGGCAAAGTGCACGGTACCGAGCATGCCCTTCTCGGACGGCGATCCGAGCACCTCTTTGTGGCTCGTGCCGATGGCGAACTCGGCTACCACATTCGAGTTCTCGTCGGAGCCTTCAACCACGGCCCGGAGCCGGCCGGCTTCGTACTCGCCCGTGATGCTCACGGCTCGACCCTTCTCGATCTCCCAGCGGATGGTGTTCTTGAGTGACCCGTACACCCCGACGCCGAGCATGATCCCGTCCACCACGATCACGCCTTCGGTGCGATCCTCGACGGCCGCGTAGGCCACCTCACCCCAGAGGGGAACGGGCCCCATCATCTCGCCCGCGCCTTTGATGGGCACCACCTTCAAGGGTAGACGGTCCTTCAGGTACACGCGCACGTCGGTGCCGGCCGGGTTGGTGACGCGCGCCCATTCGCACCCCTCCATGGCTTCCATGATGCGCTCGGCGCGACCCACGATCAGGTCGATGTCCTCGGCACTCAGGTCCCAGTCGGCCATACCTTCCTCCACGGACCCGATCTTGGCTCCGAGCGCCACGCTCTCGGCCACCGGGTTCACGTGGGCGAAGCGGTTGGCCCACTCGAGATTCGTGGTGATGATGATCACATCACTCGCCTTCATCGCCGCGGCCAGCGTCTTCGAGGGCTCCATGGGCACCGCCATCGAGGCCAACGCGGAGCTCACGTGGTGGGACACGTCTGCCATCACCGGATAGGCGCCCAGACTGTAGGCAACCCCGGCCAGGGCCTGTGCCTCGCGCTGGTGATCATCGTCGCAGATGATGAGCACGCTGTCCCCGGCTTTCACGGAGAAGCAACGCTCCACCACGAGGCGGGCACCCTTGATCAGAGTGCTGTACGACTTCATCCTTCTACCTCCTCGATGTCAGCGTGTCCAGGACGACCGCGGGGTGCAACACATCCCGGCCGGTCCCCTGCTCGAACTGGAGTCTGCAGGCTCCGCAGTTGGTCATGACCGTGGTCCCTTCGAACTCCCGAACGCGCCTGAACGCATCGGCAGCGATCTCGCGCGACAGCGCGTAGGAACGGGTCTTCATCCCGAAAGAGCCCGACATCCCACAGCACCCACGGCCCACTTCCGTGACGGACGCCCCCAGGGTGTCGAAGAACCCGAGGAGGGAGAGCTCGGGATCGACCGCGGGATAGTGGCAGGGCACATGGTAGAGCAGGTCACCCTCGGACTTAGCCCCCGGCGGCGGCGACGCCAACCCGGAGTCCACCACCGCCGCCGACCCGGTGCCGGCGGAAGCCGCCGCCCCGGATCGCCCCGGCCGGGGATCCAACCCACTCTCGCGCAGGAACAAGAAGAGCTCCTTCACCGCCGTCGTCAACCATGACGCTTCCGCGCCCAGCAGTTCGGGATAGAAGTCTACGAGGGCGCGGGCACAGCTCGGGCACCCCGTGACCACCGCCTCGGCGCCGCAGACGGCCTCCTTCAGCATGCGGACGTTCTCCGACGCCCGGCGCCGGGCGTGCCGCCACGAACCACCCTGGAGCTTCGGGATGTCGCAGCAGTGGTGACGCGGCACGTCCACCGCGAATCCGGCTTTCTCGAGCAGGCTGACGGTGGCCACGCCCTGCTCCACATCGTGATAATTGACGAAGCATCCGGAGAACAAGACCACCCGGGGGCCGGCGCCCGCTCTCTCCGCCACTCGCCTCCCCGTCCGGGCGACACCCGCGGCTGAGCCGGCGTAGCGGAAGGGAGTAGAGCCACGTTCCTCCATCACCCGGTAGAAGTCCCTGCGGGCAAAAGGGGGCATCCGGAAGTCCCGGTGGACACCCGCCCCTTTCTCGGCGAGCACCCCAGCTCTACGGCCGCCCCTGCTCCCGCCCAGCACGAATGAACCGACCCGGCCCAGGAACTCGGGATTCATCAGGGCGAAATCGCGCGCGTAGCGGGCCAGGCCGCGTTCGTCGCGCGCCCGGGCGATCAGCAATGGAATGTCTATGTCGACGGGGCACGACTGCCCGCACTTCCCGCAGCCCACGCAGAGACCGAGGTCGTCGTGCAGGCCGAGGAGGAAGAAGCGCACGTACTCCACCGGGCTCATCTTCAGGTCGCCGCCGAACCAGGCCTGCGTGGGGCAGTCTTTTCGACAAGCACGGCACGAGATGCAGCGCAGGAGCGGAGCATAGGGGGAAGCGGCGAGGGCGGAACGGCCGTTGTCGAGCAGCACCACCAAGACTTCGGGAGAACCGGAGGAAGCGGGGCCGGCCTCCTCCCACAGCCGTTGGCCGAGCGCGCCCGCGCCCGCGTCGGCCCCGTCGAGGATGCGGGCCGCCCATCCGAACGAAGCGGCGAGGCCGGCCTGGAGACGCGCGGCTTCCTCATCGGGCAGCACCTTGTCCACGGTCACCACGAGGACCACGCGGCCCGCCTCGGAAAGGGCGACCGAGATGTTCTCGAAGTGCTGCACCCATGCGAAGGAGCCGTCCGCCCCCGCGGCGCTCACCCCCAGGATCGCCGTCACGTCACGCCGCCCTCTGCGGCAGTGGTGGGCCGGCCCGACGTCCGTGACGTCGCCGTCGCGACCAGAGCCTTCGCCGACGTGCAGGCACGCCTCGAGGCGCGGACGCGGAAGACGCTCCACGAACGTGTTCTCTCCCACAGAAGCGGGGTCGGATGGAAGCTGCCAGCCTCGCGTGACAACGCGCTCGGGCTCGGGTGCGGCGCGGCCCGGATAGCCGGGGGTCAGCCGTACTCCCGTCGCCTCCAGCTCCGCTCCCAACTCTTTGAGCACCGACGAATTGTTCCCGACTGCACGAGCTTCCGGAGAGGCGCCGCGCGCGAACTCGGCAATGGCGGCCGCGGCGGCCGCGGCGTCTTCGGCTTCGACCACCGCCACGCCCTGCCCTCGCAGGGTGTCCGCCAGCCGGCGGGCGGCAACGAGGGGAGCGCCCTCCACCGCGGCCCGCAGGCCCCGCAGGCGAACGCGATCGACCTCGAGGCCGGCGTCCCGAGCCTCGACACCGCCGGCGGAATCGGGCGCGAGTCGCAACAGGGGGTGAGTCGCGACCCCCCGTTTCCGAGACCCCGAGGGCTCGAGCAACACAAGCCGCACGTCAGCCGCCCTCTGAAACGTAGGCGCTCTCTCTCACCACGACCCTACGGTCATGGGATGATTCCGCGGCTCTTCAGATCGTCGGCAACGTCGTCGAGGCCGAGCGAACGGAGCTTCTCCTCGGTGGGCGTACCGGTGTCCTTGTCGTATCCCCTGAGGACGTAGTACGCGGTGAGCATCTCCTCGTACTTCTCGCGGTCGATGACGGCCCCGCTGGGGAGCGCCTCCTCGTAGAAACGGTCGGGCAGCATGTCCTCAGCCCGACCCAACCCGTAGCGCCGCTGCAGGGCGTACTCCAGGGTGTAGAGTCGATCGCCTGCTTCCTGGACGTCCTGCCACGTGTAGTCGACGCCCGTGGCCGCGCTCATCAGCCGGGCCATGCGGGGTGCTCCGATGCCGAACCGCCAGGAGGTGATGAACTTGCAGATCTCGAGGGCGTCGGCCATGGCGCAGTGGTCCTGGTAGTACTTGACCATCTCCTCCTTGCCCTCGTACTTCTCCTTCTTGAGGAGGTCCAGCTCGAACCACCGGGCGACCACCTCCGCCGGCACGTCGAGGTCGTTGACCACGTCCTCCTGCTTGTCGCGGTACCAGTGCCCGAAGACCTCCAGCGTCGGCAGGCCCCGCAGGTGATCGGCGCCCCGGGTGGAGGTGCCCACCTCGAGGGCCCCGCCTTTGAGGGGGCGCGGGTCGTACGAGGAGAGGGTCATCTTCTTCGACTGGATCGCGTACCTGGTCACCTGCTCCTCGGGTAGACCCTTGAGTTCAGCTATCTTCTGGCAGCCCTGGTAGACGCCCTCCGACCAGAGGCCCCCGAAGCCTTCCCGCCGCGCAAGCTGCTCCACCACCGCGGGCATGTCCTCCCAGTTCTCCCAGGACAGATCGAGCCCGCCCGTGTCGGTGGCGTCGATGATCCCGTCCTGCCACAGGTGCTTGGCGGTGGCATAGACGTTCGCCGTCTGCACCACGCAGACTCCGAGTTCGTTGCAGCGCTTGTTGAGGTAGAGGGTGGAGGCCAGGTTCGCGTTGCCGCTACGCGCCCCGAAGCCGTCGGTGGCCTCGTACTCAACACCCTCCTGCTTCGTGCCGGCGTACGGCCCGTCGGTGATCTCCCAGAAGTGGCTGCAGTGCATGGGGCACGTGAAACACCCCTTGGACTTCTTGGAATACTTCTCCACGAAGGCGGCACCGTCGAGCCCTTCCCACCCCTCGAACGTGCCCGTCTGCCAGTTCTTCACAGGCAGCGCACCGCCCGCGTTATACACACCGAGGAGCACCGGAGTGCCATACTTGGCCCACGACGCGTAGAGCGGGTGATTTGTGAGATGGTCGAAGGACTCCTCGCACGCCGCCTTGAACTCCTCGGGCCGGGCGATCCCGACGCCGCGGGTGCCGCGCACCACGATCCCCTTCAGCTTCTTCGAGCCCAGCACCCCGCCGGTGCCGCCCCCACCCGGCGCCCGCGTGAGGTTGCAGAGAGGGATGGCGATGCTGACCAGGTTCTCGCCGGCGGGACCGATGGTGTACACCTGGGCCTGAGCGTCGCCGATGCGGGCGCGCAGCCACTCGTCCGACTCGGTGACTACCTTGCCCCAGATGGGTGTGGCGTCGAGGAGCTCGACCTCGTCGTCGTAGATGGAAAGGTACACGGGGGTCTCGGAGGCCCCTTTCACCACGATGGTGTCGTATCCAGCCTGCTTGAGTTCCGCGCCGAAATGGCCCCCCGCGTTGCCGTCGCCGAAGACCCCGGTGATGGGGTTGATGGCGACGGAGCAGGTGGTGCGCCCGGCGGCGGGGGCGAGGGTGCCACCCAGGAGCCCTGTGCTCACGCAGAAGATGTTGTCCGGGCTGAAGGGGTCTCGGTTGGCCGGGTCGTACTCGTCGTAGATGATCTTCGCGTTGAACCCCCGCCCTCCGATGAACTCCCGGGCGAACTTCGGGTCGAGATCCTCTACCGCGATCGTTCCGGCGGTCAGGTTTACGCGGATGATGCGTCCCGCCCAGCCGTTCATGCCGTGACCTCCTCCATCGCTATGGCGTCGCGCGGGCATAGGAAGTAGCAGACCGCGCAGGAATAGCATTCTTCGGGCTTCACCAGCACCGGCACAGCGTCGATCATCTCGATGCACTCACAGTGGCCGGGGGCCGCGCACATCCCACAGCCATTGCACTTCTCGAGATCGAACGCCGGCAGCTTGGTGACATAGTCCACCTGGTCGGGGGTGACGATGTACGGGAGGGCGAGGCCGCGGAAGTCGGCGAGCGACTCGTAGCCGGCCTCCTCCATGAACTTCCGGAGGCCCCCTTCAATCTTGCTGAACGACGTGTAGCCCTTGAGGTACAGCAGCGAGCAGAAGGTCACCGAGGTGGCCCCGTACATGATCATCTCCACCACGTGGCGCCAGTTCATGAGGCCGCCTCCGCCGGCGATGGGGAAGTCGGGCAGAGCCTGACGGATCTGGGCCACGTGGCGGTAGGCGAGCGGCCTGATCCAGGGGCCGCACAACCCCGCGAACGACTGGTTGCGCACCGTGGGATAGAGGGGGCGGCCGCCGTTGTAGATATCCAGGCCCGGAAGCGACTGCGGGCAGTTGATGGCCGCGACGGCCGCCGCGCCGCCGGCCGCGCAGGCGGCGGCCACGAGGCGCGTGTTGGCTTCGGGCGTCATCTTGGCCATGACAGGGATCGAGACCGCGGCAGACACTGCGCGGGCAACCTCACCCGCCAGCTGCGGGTTCTGGCCCAAGAACGCGCCCAGTTCCGGCGGAGCTTCCACCCCGAGCTGCTTGGCCATCAGGCCCACGTTCGGGCACGACATGTTCAGTTCGAGCATGTCGGCGCCCGCTTCCTCGAGCATGCGGCCCAAGGTGGCCCAGCCCTCGAGATCCTCGCCGGGGCCCATCATGTTGGCGATCACCGCCAACTCGGTCTGCTCCTTCGACTCCTGGATGAGCCGCTGCGCCCGCTCCACGTCCAGACGCTCACCGGAAGGGGAGTAGAAGCCGCCGTGCCGCTCGACGATGTGGTAGGGGCGGGCCGGGAAGGGCACGTGCAGGAAGGCGAGCTTGGTGCTCACCGCCGAGGCGCCGCGCTCCTCGGCGGTCTTGACCTTGTCCAGGGTGTTGGTGAGCTCCGACGAAGCGATGATGAAGGGGTTCTTGAGCCGGAGCCCCGCGAAGTCTACGGCGATGTCGACCATCTATCTACCCTTCCCCGCCGCGTTCGCGCGGCAGATCTTCCCTCGACGACAACAGCCGGTCGCCGGTCTCCAGGTAGCGCCCCTCGGTGGCGGCTTCGGCCTCCCTGCGCGCCTCGTCCGTCCAGTAGCCCAGCTCGTAGCCGTGCCACGGATTTCGAAGCGAGAGCTCGGGCAACCCCTCCGCCTTCCAGCGCTCTATCGCCTTCTCCATGAAAGGGCGGCGCGGCAGCGAAGTGGGTGGGTAGTCCCATTTGATGGTGGCGTCGATGAGCATCGCCGAGGTCCCCACCGGCGGCGGGAAACGCTGTTCGTCTACCGGAGCGTCGGGCGGCGCCGAAGACGGGTCCAGGATCGACATCTTTCCGGTGGTGATGCGCACGTCCAGGTGCGGTCTCATCCGGTACGCCATGGCCCAGTTCACCGCGTCGGCGTCGGCGGGGTCGATGTCTTCGTCCACGGCCACTATCGTCTTGCCGATGGTCGGGTCGAGCGCCACGGCCGCGTTCAAGGCCTGCCAGGGCTGAGCGTGGTGCGACTTGCGCAGCTGGATCACCATGAGGCCGTAGCTCCCCGTGGACTCGTGCAGCTGCACGTCGAGCACGCCCGGGATATTGCAGTCGTTCTTGAGGAAGTTCAGATACACGCCGTCGTACGCGAGCTTGCGAATGAGGCTGCTCTCCGACGGCGGAAACTGGCTCAGGAAGGCCTGATACATGGGCTCTTTCCGGTGGGTGATCGCGGTGACGGTGAACACGGGGTTCATCGCGCGCGTGCCCATGTAGCCCGTGTACTCCCCAAAGGGCGCCTCGGCCTCACGGTATGAGGTGTCGATGTAGCCCTCGATCACGATCTCGGCCGCGGCCGGCACCTCCAAATCCACCGTCTCGCATTTCACCAGATCGAGCGGACCGCCGGCTATGCCACCGGCCACGGTGTACTCATCGATGCCAAACGGGATCTTGGCAACGCTGCAGAGGCCCACCGCGGGAACGCATCCCACCACCACGGCCGCTTCCAAGTTCTGCCCCCGTGCTTTCGCCTTCTGGAAGTGCAGGCCGATGTGTTGCGACTGATGGACCATGACCCCGGTGCGCCCCGGCCCTTTGATCATGCCCCGGTAGGTGCCCACATTGCGCACGCCGGTCTCGGGGTCCTTGGTGATCCAGTACGGCGACGTGAGGAAGGGAGCGGGGTCGAAGCCGGGTGTGGATATCGGGTGCGGGAATTCCAGCAGACCGTCGTGCTCGAGCAACCCCTCACCCACGTGGATCTCTTCCTTCACCGGCCCATCGGTCACCATCCTGGGCTCCACGTAGCCACGATGCACCGCAGCCCACCTTTCGCGGATCTCCTCCGGCCGGCATCCCAAGGCCGCGGCATACACGCCCCGGCTTGCTCCGAGCACGCCCACCGCGAGGCTCCCGCGATACCGCCGGCCGGCCACGTCGGTCACGTCGTCGAAGACGAAGGCGGTCCGCTGCTCGGCCGGCAACCCTCGAAACTGGAGGCGCACCAGCGGCATCAGTTCCGTGTCCTTGCAGATCCTGGAGGACACACGGCGGACGAGGCCGCGTGCCTCCAACTCCGAGATGTACTCCCTGAGATCGGCGTAGTAGCCCAATGTTCCTCCTATCCCGTCAGCGCCGCTACGGCGGGATCGTCAAGCACCCACGCCAGGCTCAATCGCTCCAATGTCTCGCTCGTGGGCAGCCCGGTGCGAGGATCCAGACCGCTCTCGCGGTAGAATTCCGAACGCATGAGCGCGAGGTCCACCCTCTGTCCGGCCGCCGGGCCATCGGGCAGGGTCTCGGCCGTGAGCCGCGCAGGCAGGGAATCGTCCTCCGGACGCACACCCTCCCGCACATTGATCACCCGCTCGAGGGCGTTGATGCGCGCTCCCGCCAGGTATAGATCGGCAGGGGAGTAATCGAATCCGGAGGACGCCGACACCAAGTCGGCCACTGTGCCGTCTTGGAGCCCCACGATCAGGAACGCGCAGGTACCGGCCGCGTCGGCGAAGCCGGCGCGCCGATCGCGCGTGCCCAAGGTCAACCGGGCCTTGCCCGTGTCGGCGAACCTGTCGATGTCGGGGTTGCTCAGCTCCACGGCCACAGTGTAGCCACCGGCATGGTGACACCCGCCCCGGGGGCCGCACGCGTACACCAGGGCCATACCCTTCGCTCCCCGCGGGTCGTAGCCTCCAAGCTCCATGCCCTTCGCGTGCATGGCGAAGCCTTCGGCGCCACCGCCGATCTCGGCGGCCAGAGCCCGGGTGCCGGCGGCGAGCCGCGCGCCGAGACCCTCCCGGAAAGCGGTGTCGCGCACGAGACGCACCACCGCTTCCCCGTCGCCGAAGCGCAACGGCCCGCCGGTGTCCTCCTCGGAAAGGAGTCCCCGCTCGGCGCACTCCATTGCGAACGCGATCGTGACTCCCACCGAGATCGAGTCGATCCCGTAGAGATCGCAGAGGCTATCCGCGTGGATGATGGTCGCCAGATCGAAGACGCCGCAGGCGGTGCCGAGCGAGTACACGGTCTCGTACTCCGGCCCCTCGGTCATGGAACCGGCGTAGGGCCCTTCACGCACCACCGTGATCTTCGAGCACCGCGACGGACAGGGATCGCCGCACGCCACGTCTTTCACCAGGTACCGATCGCGCAGCTCGTCACCCATCAGCCGCTCCGCTTCCTCCGGCGACGCGGTGCGCCGCCAGTTGTCCGCGGGCAGGATCCCCGCGTGCGCGGCCACGGCCACCGTGCTCACGGAGCCGAAGGCCTTCAGTGGGCCCGAGGTGAACGGGTGGGCTCTTAGCTCGCGGACCGCGGCGCGGGCCGCGGCGCGAAAGCCGGCGGGATCGGCTAGAGACGGCGCCTCATCACCCCAGCGGATCACGAGGGCCTTCACGTTCTTCGAACCCATCACGGCGCCGGCTCCACCTCTGCCGAGAGCGCGCCGCTCGTTGATGAGGTTCGCACTCGGCACGAGACGCTCCCCGGCCGGCCCGATGCACGTGATGGCCGCCTTGTCGTCGCGAAGCTCGATCCGCAGCACCTCCTGAGTGGCCTGCGTGTCGAGGCCCCACAGGTGCTCGGCGTCACGCACTCGGACGCGACCCCCGTCCATCTCCACGTACACCGGCCGCTCGGCGCGGCCGGTGAGCACGACGAGGTCGTACCCGGACCGTTTGAGGGCCGGACCCAGCCGGCCACTGGTGATACTGAACAGGTAGATGCCGGTCTGAGGCGACTTCGTCACCAGCGACGCTCGGGCTCCCCCGGGGGCGGTGGTTCCCGCCAAGGGGCCCGCACCGAAGATCAGCGGGTTCCTGGGGTCCAGCGCATCGATGCCGGGTTCCAGGTTCTTGAAGAGGTAGTAGGCCCCCAGCCCGCGGGCGCCCACGAAATCGCGGGTCACCTGCGGGGAGAGCGTCTCCTCACTCGTCTCGCCGGTGCCGACATCCACCACCAGCACACGGGAGCCCCCCGTCACAGCATCGTCACGGCTCATGACTCCTCCTCCAACGCCGCCATGTACAGCTCGGTGAGATCGGCCGGGGAAGCCTGACGCAGGTTGAGCCGGTAATTGACCACTTTAGTGCACTGCTCCACCAGAATCGGCAGGTCGGCAAGGGGCACCAGCGAGGGATCGAGGGACGTGGGGAAGCCCACCTCTTCCATCAACTCCCACAAGCGATCGAGCAACCACCGGGCGAGCTCCTTCTCGGAGCCGTCGGCCCCGAGCAGCCTGGCAATGGGAGCGACGGTGTGAGCGGCCACCGGCAGATTGAACTCGAAGGTATGAGGCAGCATGATCCCCGTGGCCAGGCCGTGCGACATGTGGTATCGGCCGAGGGGCTGAGACAACACGTGCGCCAACCCGGGGAGCGCGGTGCCCGTGGCGATGTTGGCCGCCGAGCTGGCTTCCAACATGGCCTGCTTCGCCGCCAGGTCGCCCGTGAGGGCGGCCCGAGGCAGCATCTCGAAGATCGTGGCGGCCGAGGTCACGGCCAGAGCGTCGGAGAAGGAAGTGGCTCCCACCGACCAGAGAGCGTCCAGGGCGTGGGCGAGGGCGTCCATACCGGCCACCAGCGCCGGCCGGGCGGGCAGCGTGGCCATGAGCTCCCCATCGAGTACGGCCACCCGCGGGAAGGTGCGCTCATCAAGGATCGACATCTTGAAGCCCCGGGCCTCGTCGGTGAGGATGGTGACCTTGGACACCTCCGTGCCCGAACCGGCGGTCGTTGGGATGGCGATGACCGGATACGGGCCGACGGAAGCCTTGTTGAAGCCTTCGTAGTCGGTGAGCGCGCCGCCGTTGGCGGCCACCAGGGCGATGCCCTTGCCCGCGCACAGCGGGCTCCCGCCGCCCAGAGCGACGACGAGGTCGCAGCCCTCCGCTTTGAACAACTCTACGCCGGAATGCACCGTACGCGTACCGGGGTCTTCCTCCACCGAATCGAACACGACGAAGGGGATGCCCGCCGCCTCCAGCAATCCGGAGACCCGGCCGGTCACGCCGGCGCGGGTGAGGCCTTCATCAGCACAGAGGAACACCCGAGTGCCGCCGGAGCTCCCCACGAGCGCCGGCACACCTGCCACCGATCCCAGCCCGTGCACCACACGCGTGGGGATGAAGAACGTCAACGGCTGCCTGTCCATCCGAGCACCTCCGTTCCGGTATTTTTCAAAGGGCGCTTCCCCGCTCCGCCAAACGGCACACCTCGGCTCTCCGAGGTTCCGCGCGGCGCGCAACTTGTACTAATCTTAATATGTTTATACCACACAAGTTTGCCAGCACGCGTCGCACGCCCGCCTCTACCGCCTCGCTCCCCCTTGGGCGATCTCGATGGGTACCCAGCCTATGAACTCGTCCGTGCGCCGCCGCTTGAGATGGCCGCGGTAGTTGTAGCGGTCGGAGCGGTAGAACACGTGGGCCAGGTTCACCACCCGCCCGCTGGGCGAGTACGCGGTGAGGATCATCTTCAGGATAGGAGCCACGATGTCGACCTCGAGGAGCCCAGCGAGCTCGGAGTCGGCCGACACGGCCTGGAACACCTCTGAGGCCCAGTCGATGGACTCGCCGGTGCGGGTCTCGATCAACTGCATGAGGGGTTCGCTCTCCAGAGCTTCGAGCGGTATCTGCTTCCCGATGTCGTATGGAACGAAATTGTGGATCACCGAGAACGGCCGCCCGTCGACAAGCCGTAGTCGTTTCACGAAGAACACGTCGGAACCGTCGTCGACATCAAGAATCGGCACCAGGTCGGCGGTGGCCTTCCGGAGGCCGAACTCGAGGACTTTCACCTCCATGGCGAGACCGATGTTTATGAGATCTTCAAGGTAACCGGAGAGGCGAGGGGTCCTGTCTTTGTCCACGTCGTCGGTGACGAACGTGCCCTTCCCCTTCACCCGGTAGATAAGACCCTCATCCTCGAGAATCTGGAGCGCCTGCCGCACCACGACGCGGCTCACGCCGAATGATGTCGTGAGCTCCGACTCTGAGGGGATCTGCTCCCCTGCGGGCAGCCTTCCAGACAGGATCTGGTCACTGAGGGACCGCTTCACCTGGAAGTACAGCGGTATGCCCTTTTTGCGGCCCTTCTTCACAGGATCAAGACTCCCCGTCATCTCACAGCGGCGGCCATGTCCGTGAGCCCCAGCCGGGCGAGCATCGTTCCGGTAGGAACCCCTTGCGTGTCCCAGCTACGCTCCACGTAGTACTCGTCCATCAACGAGGCGACGTCTACCGTGTGCGCTCCCGGGTCCGACGGCGCGGCCTCGGCCGCGAACCGGCCGGGAAGGCGGTCGTCAGCCCGGGTGAAGCCTTCCCTCACGTTGAACAAACGCTCCACGGTATTGATGCGTTCGCCGATCGTATAGACGTCGTCGGCGGTGAGGTCCATGCCCGTGGGGAGGCTCCCACAGCGCGCGTACAGCTCGACGCTGATGCCCAGATCCACGGTGAACATGCACATGATCAACGAATCGATGACCGCGGTGCTGTCCTGCATGGTCTTCACGAGGCGGGGCTTGCCGGTCGTGTCGTATCGATCGTAGTCGCCGAGGACTCCGAGGAACTCCGCCGCCACGGTGAAGGCCTTGTTGTGGTCGGCGCCGCGGGCGGCGGTGGCGTAGTTCAAGGCCATCCCGCTGAAGCCGCGCGGCGCGTAGGCCGCGATGTCGAGCCCTTTCACCTGCATGGCCAGCTCCGCGCCCTTACCCACCGCTTCGGCGGCGCCGCGCGAGCCGCGGGCGAGAACATCGCCGAAACCGTCGCGGGCCGCGATGCGGTGGAGCGTATCGTAGAGCACGTCGGCGTTGCCGAAGCTGAGATCTAAACCGTCCACGTCGGCCGCCGAGAGAAGCCCCTTCTCTCGTGCCTCCATCGCCCAGGAGAGGGCGGCTCCCGCGCTCATCGTGTCCATCCCCAGGAGGTCGCACACGTGGCCCGCCTCCATGATGGCCGGGAGGTCGGTGATGCCGCACAGGGGTCCGAGCGCCCACACCGACTCGTGCTCGATACGCTCGGTGCGATAGCTCCGCCCCTGCCGTTCGAACTCAACGACCGAGCCGCAGATCACGTTGCACCCGCCGCACGCCTCATACCGCTTGACGTACTTGGCGATCTCTTCGTTGTGGATGTCCGAGACGTCGGGAGCCCGATCGTCCTGGTGGTTTCGGTAGGGCAGCCCTACTACTTCGTTCATGTAGGGAAGCATGCCGGTGGTGCCGAACCAGCGGAAGCCGTCGCGTACCGGGTTCTCCATGATGATCTGGTGGAGCTCACGGCACTGCGTGATGTACTCGGCGGTGGAGGTGCCCACGGTGATCCCGCCCGTGCCGCGCACCGCCACGGCCTTGAGCTTCTTCGAGCCGAAGACAGCGCCTATCCCGCCGCGTCCCGCCGCGTGCTGCACGTGCATGAAGTTGGCGTAGCTCACGAGGTTCTCGCCGGCGGGGCCGATAGCGCCCAATTGGAAGTCGCGCCCGAGAAAGGCGGCGAGCTCCCTCTGGGACTGGTAGGTGTCTTTGCCCCACAGCGCCGTGGCGTCGTCCAGACGCACGCGACCGTCGTCGATCACTAAAGTCACCGGCGAGGCCGAGACGCCGCTCACGAGGATGCCGTCCCAACCGGCGTACTTGAGCTGGGCCCCGAAGTGCCCGCCCATGTAACTCACGGACTGAGCGCCGGTGAGTGGGCTCTTGCAGCCGATGCCGATGCGGCTCGCGGTGGGCACCAAAGTGCCCGTCGCGGGTCCGGTGACGAACAGGATCTTGTTCTCCGGGCCGAGAGGGTCGATTCCCGGCGCGAGTTCGTCGTAGAGGATCTTGGCCGCAAACCCCCGGCCGCCCAGGTACCCCTCGGCGAGCTCTTCGGTGACCGGCATCTCGCCGAACGAACCCGACGCAAGGTCCACGGTGAGGATCTTGCCCGTGTATCCGCCGTACTTCATGCTTCCGCCTCCCAAGTAAGAGCCGCTTCCGGGCACCACTGCACGCACATGGGGTCGCCGTCGCAGAGGTCGCAGATCATGATGCGTCTGGAAATCGCGTCCTGCGCCACGTTAGGGCAGGAGTCGAGGCAGGCGCCACAATCGGTGCACAGCTCCGCGTCGAACCGCACCACGCCGGACGATTCTTCGAACGTGAGCGCGTCGACGGGGCAGCTCTCCACACAGGCGCGGTCGTGCGCCATGTCGCACACGGCACAGCGCATCTCTCCGAAGTACACCGCGGGATCGCGCGTGATGCGGATGGCCGCGGCTGCGGGCTGGATCCGACCCAGCTTGCTCAGCGAGCAGACCTCCGAACAGAGATCGCACGCTATGCACTTCTCTTTGTGGAACGTCACGTATGTCAAGTGATCCTCCCTCCCTTCGTCGGACCGAGGTCCGTCTGATGACCTACATCCATCCGGTGCCTGTCGACCGGCCGAGTCACCGGATCCCCCGCTTGTAGGGCAACCCGAGCGCGGCGGGTAGGTAGGCCTGCCGCGCAAAGATCACCAGCACCACCAGCACGGCCACGAACGGCAGCATGTTCACCACGTCGATCGGCACCGTGATGCCCACCAGCTGGAGCGCCGTGGTGAGCGACACCGACATGCCGAACAACAACGATCCGATGACCACCCACAGCGCGCGACCGCGGCCCAGCATGGCGATCACGATGCCGATGAACCCGGCCCCGTGAGTCATGAACGGCACGAAGATGCCCGCGCCCACGATCGACATGTAGGCTCCGCCCAGGCCGGCGAAGGCGCCGGCGGACAGGGCGGCGATCGACCGGACCGCGGTCACGCTGACTCCGGCGGCGTCCAGCGCTTCCGGCTTCTCGCCCGCCGCCCGAAGGTTCAGTCCCATGTTCGTGGACCGTAGCACCCAGTGCAGCACCGCCACGAGCGCGAAGCCCACGTAGACGATGGCGGGCTGAGCGAACAGGCTCGGCCCGATCACCGGGATCTTCGCGAACAAAGGGATCTCAACGGCAGACATGGCGTCCAACCGCGGATAGGTGGTGCCGAACTGGGCGCGCTGTAGCACGCTTGTGAAGCCCCCGGCCGCAATGAGGATGGCAATGCCCACGACGATCTGGTCGAGACCGAGTCGCACACAGAACACGACCATCAGCAGCGCGGTTATGAGCCCGGCGCCGGCGCCGGCCAGCAATCCCAGCCAATGAGACTGCGAGTACAGCGTGACGACGAACCCGGTGTAGCCCCCCATGAGCATCATGCCCTCGAGGCCGATGTTGAGGACTCCGCCACGTTCGGAGATGGTCTCGCCCAGACTGGCGAACAGGAGCGGCATCCCGGCCAAGATCCCACCGGAAATGAGCGCCGACAGGAAGGCGGCAGTGAGCATGTCACTCATCCCCGCCCCCCTTCCCGAGCGCTTTCTTCAGGCCGGCGGAAAGATACCCGCCACGTTCGCTCCGCCCCGCGAGGTATTCGGTGAGCGTCATGAAGAGCAATATCAACCCTACGATCATGAGCATGAAATCGTCGGGGAGGGCCGCCTGGCGGGCGGCGAAATGGCCTCCCATGGAGATGACGGCGTAGAACCCCACCAGCGGTATCACCGCGAGCGCGTTGAGCCGCGCCAAAAACACCAGAGCGAACAGCGGCAGCCCGAAATTGGGGTTCCAGTCGGCGCGGACATAGCCCCACACACCCAACACCTCCACAGCGGCGGCGAGACCCATGAACGCCCCACTCAGCATGAAGCCGACTATGGTGAGGCGAGGTATGCTCAGCCCGGCGTGGGCGGCGGCCCGCGGATTCGCCCCAAGGACGCGCAACTTCAACCCAAAGGCGGTCCTCGTCATCACGTAGTGCACCGCGAACACGGCAATCAGGGCCAACACGAGCCCCACGTGGATGCGGGTGCCCGGGATCCGCGGAAGCAGTTCCTTGAACGGGATCACGTCGGTTTGCGGCACCTGTGTCGTGGTGCTGCGAAACGGACCCTTGATCAGCAGGTTCGCGAAGTTCACGCCAACGAAGGTCATCATCAGCGAAGTGATGATCTCGTTAAGCCCGTAGCGGGCCTTCAAGTAGGCCGGGACGACGGTCCATCCGCCCCCCACCACCACGGCCGTTACGCACAGGATCACGAAGGCGAGGGCGTTCGGCAGCGCTCCGATGAGGGGAGGGCCCGCACCGGCCACCAACGCCGCCGCCAACAGGAACTGGCCGTCACCGCCGATGTTCCAGATGTTCGCCCGGAATGCCACGATCAGTCCGGAAGCCATGAGCAACAGGGGCGCCATGCGGATCGCGGTGTCTTGGATGCCGCCCTTGTTGAACAGGCCTTGGCTCACGATGTCGCGATAGAAGGTGAGGGGGTTCTTTCCGAGCGCCAGCAGGAGCGCCGCGCTCACCAACAGAGCAAGCAGGATCGGCCCGATCGCCTGACCCAGACTCCACAACCACGCCCACCGAGCGCTCGTCCCGGCCTTCGCGGCGGAAGCGCCACGCACAACCGCTCTCGAGGTCGATACCACGTCAGTCACCACGGTCGCCACCAAGCATCAGTTCTCCCACGTGTCGCTCCACCCCTGGGGCATTGTCTACGATCCCCGTGATCCGGCCCCTGAACAGGACGGCTATGCGGTCCGACAGGTCGAGGATCTCCTCGAGGTCCGTAGAGATGAGCAGCGCCGCCACGCCGGCGCTTTCGGCCAGGTCCCTGATCCGATCACGAACAGCGAGGGTGGTCTTGAGGTCCAGCCCGTACGTCGGCTTGTTGTACACCACCACCTTCGGGTCGAATGAAAGCTCACGTGCCAGGACCACCTTCTGCAGATTGCCGCCAGAGAGCGTGCCGCAGCGGGTCTCCGTGCCCGGCGTGCGGATATCGAAGCCTTCGACGAGGTCGCACGCCGCTTGGTCGATGGCCTCCTCGCGGATACGCCCGCCTCGCCAGAACGGCTCTTCGCCGATACGCTTGAGTACGAGGTTGAGGCCCACACTCAGAGTCCCCACCGTCCCCTCACCGATGCGGTCGTCGGTAACGTAGCGCAGACCCAGGCTCTGCCGCCTGCCAACGCCGGCCCTGGCGATCGACTCGCCACACAGGCGGATGTCACCACCGACCATGCTCCGCTGGCCGGCTATGACCTCGGCAAGCTCGCGCTGCCCGTTGCCGTCGACGCCGGCCACGCCGAGGATCTCGCCCCGCCGGAGCGTGAGGTCCACCTCGTGCACGCCAACCTCTCCGCGGAGGGCCTCCACCGACACCTTGACCAGTTCCAGCACCGGCTCGTTTGGCAACCCCCTCCGCCGCGCCCGCCCGGTGACTCCGTCGCGCACCTCCGCTACATCTTCCAGCGAACCGGCTCCTTCCCCGAACATGGCGCCCACGATGAGGGCCTGCATCTCGCTCCGGCTCTTGGTCTTGACCACGTCGGGCCCCCACGAGCCGACCACACGGCCTCCGCGTAGGATCGACACTGTGTCGCCCAGATCCAACGCCTCGTGCAGCTTGTGAGTGATAAAGATGACGGCCAGCCCCTCGTCGCGCAGCTGGGAGATGACCTTCTCCAGCTCTTCGATGCCCTGGGGCGTGAGCATCGAAGTGGGCTCGTCGAGGATCAGGACTTTCGAGCCCGACCAGAGGGCTTTGATGATCTCGATCTGCTGCTGCTGGCCCAGGGCCAGCCTTGAAGCCGGCGCGTGGGGATCCACCTCCAGCCCCAAGGTCTTGGCGAACCGGTCGAGGGCCCGCAGCCCGCCTTCAACATCAAGGCGAACGCCGACGCCCTCGCCCAGCATCAGGTTCTCGAGCACAGTGAACACCGGAATGAGCGTGGGGTGCTGGTACACGGTGCCTATCCCGAGTTCGATGGCGCGGCGGGGCGAGTCGATGGTCACTTCCCGCCCTTCCACCATCACCGCGCCGGAGTCGGGCTTGTACATGCCCGACAGGATGTTCATGAGCGTGGATTTCCCGGCGCCGTTCTCGCCGAGCACGCAGTGCACTTCGCCGTGGTGGAAGGCGAGCGACACCCGGTCGTTCGCCACCACACCCGGGAAGGCCTTGCTGACCTCCCGGACCTCGACGGCGGGGCCGATAGGCCCCGCCGTCGCTCCGGCGCGGACGCCGTCCGCCTGGAGCAGATCACTCGTCATCGTCTCGATATGCGTCGGCGTCCCGTTCGTCACCTCGGCCTACTGCTTGATCAGAGCTTCGACCGCGGCCTTGTCGGTCAACACCGGCACTTCCACCGCACCGCTTATGATGTCGGCTTTGATCTTCTCGAGCTCGGCCCACACCTCGTCGGGGATGTGGTCGGTCTTGATGAGCTTGATGGAATCGTTGGCCACACTCATGTAGAAGACCTCGGTACCGAAGGTCCCATCCTTGTAGGCCTGAACGGCCTGCTTGAAGAGGGGCAGGTAATCCCACCACACGGAGGTCAGGTAGACCCCTTTCTTGTCGAGCGAGGTCTTGTCGCCGATCACGTCGATGAACCACACCTTATCGGCCCCGGCAGGCGGTTTGGCGGTCTCGGCGGCCTGGATCATGCCGAAGCTGGAACCGTCGCCCATACCGTAGACCACGTCGGCCCCCCCGGCGATGACGGCCTCGGTCACGCGCTTGCCGCCCGCGGCGTCGGCGTAGCCGGCCTGCCCTATCTGAGCCATGATCACCTTCGCGTCCGGCATGGCGGAACGGGCGCCGGCCACGAAGCCGCCGGCCATCTTGGTCCAGTTCTCGTCATCTGCCGAGATGACGATGCCCAAGGTCTTGGTCTTGGTCATCTTGGCGGCGAGATAGCCCGCCAGGTAGGAGCCCTCCTCGGCATGGGTCTCGAGGTCCTGGCTCAGACCGGGGACAAGCCCGCCTTCGAAGGCGCCGATGACGACGACCGGCACTTTGGTCTCTTCAGCCACCTGCATGGCTTGGGTAGCATAGCCACTCGCGTGCGCGAAGAGGAAGTCGGCACCGTTGTCGACCAGCTGACGGAGCACCGGGCCCGGATCCTCGTAGCCGGCACCGTCGGCGACCTCGATACCCACGCCCAGCTCGTCGGCCAGGGCCTGGGCCGATTCGACCCCCTCTTGGTTCCACCCGTAGTCACTGCCTTCTTCGGGGACCACGACGCCGATCTTGGTGACCTCCTTTTCCGGGGCGGCGGCCGTGGTCGTCGTCGTATCCGGGGCCGCGGTGGTCGTGGTGTCCGGGGCCGCTGTAGTGGTGGTCTCTCCGTCGCCGCACCCGACGGCCAGAAGGCCCAGGCCCAGAACGATGAGGGCGACGAACGCCCAGATCGGTCCGGTCTTCGAAATGCGCTCACCCATGATCTTCGATCCTCCTCCTCCTCGTGTGTCCTGACTTACTGCCTCGCGCGACCGACGCTATGGCCGCCCTTGGAGCCCGTTCCAGAACGAGCTCTTACCCCCTCCGCACAGAACACGCCATAGGCTACTCCCGGCTCCCTTCCTGAAGGTACAGGCGTTGCGCGTTCGACCCCAGCACCCGCTCTTGAAGATCCGACGTGAGACCGCTGAGCTCCACCTTCAACATCTCCACCTTGGGGTGGTGGAACGGGGCGTCTGAGCCGTACAGCACACGGTCGGGTCCCACGCGCTCCACCGCCTCTCGGATCTTCGTGTGCATAGGCATCCCGGAAGTCTCCAAGTACACGTTCGGCCGCCGGACGGCGATATCGATGGAGGCATTGATGTAGACGATGTTGCCGTGTCCCATATGCCCAAAGATAACGTCGACACCGGGGAACTGCGCGGCCAGCTCCTCCACGCTCCACGGAAGCGTGAAGATGGGATGGCCGGTATGCACAAGCACCGGCACGCGCCGCTCCTCGGCCAGGCGCATGAGCGGGTGGACGGCGGGGTCGTTCGGATGGTAGCCGTCGAGCAAGGGGTGCAGCTTGATGCCGCGGAACCCGTGCTCGTCGAGACAGCGCTCCGCCTCCTCCACATAGCCCGGCATACGCGGGTTCGACCACACCAGACCGTACGCTTCGGGCACGGCCGCCACCACCTCGGCCACGTAGGCGTTGTCCGGATGGAACACCACGGCCCGGTCGAGACCGCACTCCGCCATCAAGGCAGTCAGACCCGCCTGGTCGAGCGACACTCCGAACCCGGGGAAGTCGCCCACGTGCATGTGCGCGTCGAAGATCACAACGCGGCGAGCGCTCCCGCCACACCACTGCCCAGGGTCACCGGATGGCCCATCTCCTTCAGGCTATGTTCCATGGCCGCGAGAGCGAGGACCGCATAGCTCGGATCGCAGCAGCCGCCCATGTGCCCGATGCGCACCAGCTTGCCGAAGATGGGGGTGTTGATCAGGCTTCCCGAGATGAGCACGCCGAATCGCTCCAGCATGCGCCCGCGCAGCTCCTTGTCGTCGATGCCCGCGGGAACCGTGACCGCGGTGACCACCTCGCAGGCGTTCTCATCCTTGTCGGGCCAGATCTCGAGACCCATGGCCCGCACGCCCGCACGCGCGGCGCGGGCGACCTCGGCGTACCGGCGGAAGTGCTCCTCGTGCCCCACCTCCAGGTACTCGCTCACGGCGGCGTTGAGCCCGGCGACGTCTGTGGTCGAGGGTGTGTAGGGCCAGAAACCGCCCTCAATCCACTTCTCCTTCCAATCGAGGATGGAGAAGTAGGAGTGCCGGTTGGGATTCCTCACCGACCGGAACTTCTCCCACGCGGCCTCGGAGACGCTCATAGCGCTCAATCCCGGAGGGGCGCCGAGCACCTTCTGGGACCCCACCGACATGACGTCGATGCCCCACTCGTCGGTGCGGATATCGCGGCTCCCGAGCGATGACACCGCGTCCACGAACACGAGGCACCCGTGCCGCTTGCCGAGCTTCACCAGGGTCTCGAGATCGCTGATGGTTCCGCACGGCGTCTCGCAGTGGACGATCCAGAGGATCTTCGCCTCGGGATTCGCCTTCAGCACCGCCTCCAGCTGCTCCGGCTGCACCACCGTGTTCCACTCGGTCTCCACCGGGACGGCCTTTCCGCCGTACTTTTCGATGAAATACCGGTTGCCCTCCCCGTAGTGGCCGCTCTCGATGTTGATTACCACGTCGCCCTCGTCCAGACCGCACACCGAAACCGCTTCCAGCCCAAGGAGCGCTTCGCCCTGCATCATCACGATGTCGTTCTCGGTCTTGAACAAGGTCTTGAGCCTGCGTTCGGTGTCTCTGTACAGCTCGAAGAAGGGTTCCGAGTAGTCAAAGATGATCTGGCCGCCCAGGGCGGCGCGGACCCGATCGGACGCTTGGACCGGTCCGGCGGTCATGATGAAGTCGGGTTTCCTGGCCATGGTTCGACCCCCTCGTGCAGTCGGTTTGTGACTCTCTCCCATCTGAAGACCGGCCCACTCGAACCGGGAGCGACTCAGCGCGGAAGCGACTCAGCGCGCAAGCGACGTCGACCCCAGCGCGCAAGCGACGTCGACCCCCGTGAAACGTGACCCCCGGTGCCCCACTTGTACTAACACTGATATATGTATAACAGACGAGTGGTCGTGTCAAACTGAACACTCGGTCGAGAGGCTCCAGAAGGCGGATACCCAAGCCACGGCTAAACCCCGGACCCGCTCGATGGTGTAGCTGGAGAATGCCGTGGTCCCACACGCCGAGAAGCGGGCGCCTACCCCCGGCGCCTACCCCCGGGACTCTGTGCCCCGCTCCGGCTCCTGGGCCGCCGCCACCTGCCGCTCGAGACGCCGCCCGGCCGCGACCGCCCCGAAGAGCAGCATGTGCTTCACTCCGAGAAGGCCGAGCTGCCCACGCCCCGCCGCGTCCGACCACTCATACCGGCGGAAGGTGAGAGCGCGCACCACTCCACCCCCGACGATCCACAGCAAGGAGACGCGGCCCGCCGTGCGCACCGCACGAAGCCCGGCCGCTGTCTCCGGGTCTACCGGCCCGTGCCCCCCATGTCTCCAGCGCAGTACGCCCCACTGGAACGCGTTGGCCGCCACCCACGTCCCCGTGGCAAGATCGTGAAGAAAGTTGTTGAGGACTACGAGTATCCCCCGCGTGGTTGTCGATTTACGCGCCACCGTCCGCTCCTCCTAGAACTGGTTGAAATCGTGAACGGTCGGCACCAACCACTGTACCCCCCAGAACGAGAGGAACACGAACACCAAGCCGAGAACCGCAACGACTGCCGACCGCCGTCCCCGCCAGCCCGCGAACGTGCGCAGGTGCAGGTAGAGGGCGTACACCAGGAACGAGATGAGCGACCACACCTCCACCGGGTCCCAGCTCCAGTAGGTGCCCCACAGGTCGTTCGCCCAGACGGCCCCCGAGGCGATCATGACCGCCTCGAAGATGAAGCCCGCGACCACCATGCGGTACGAGAGGTCCTCGAGCGCCTCACCCTCCGGCAGACCGGCGCGCACCCGCACGGTGGCTCCCCAGCCTTCGGCCAGATAGATGGCCGCGGCGCTGAAGGCCAGTACGAAACACCCGAAGGCCAAGAAGGCAAACACCACGTGCACGGCGAGCCAGCCGCTGTCATAAGCGGCTGAAAGCGGTCCGATGGCGGTGGGCGACGTGATGCCGATGCCGAGCGCGAGGATCACAGGCGGCAGAGCGCCGACGAGCAGCGGCCGGAGCCGCGGCGCCGCGAGCACCACACCCACTACCACGACCATGGCGACCCACGAGCCGCTTACGTTGAGTTCGTACCGGTCCCCCACCGGCATGTGTCCGGCCAGCACCCACCGGGCGGCCGCGGCCCCCGTGTTGGCCACCAGGCCCGCGAGCACCGCGACAAGGCCCGTCGTGCGCCACACCGGGCGCTGGAACACCATGCCCAGCAGAGTCGCCACGAACGCGACCACGTACAATCCCGTGGTGATCCAGAACAGCCAAGCTTCGATGGGTCTCACGCGCTCACCTCATTGCCAGTGGACCGCCGACTGCGCGCTGCCGCCCAGATCGCAGGCGCGTAGCGCACGAGCAATCCGAACAGCCCGATTGCGAACCCAGCGTACACGACGAACCGGCCTGAATCAGCCCTCACCCGCACCGCGGTCCACCGCCGAAGGTCACCGAAGGCGAAGTTGAATCCCTGCACCTCCGCCTCGGAACCCAGGAACGCGAGCCCCGACTCCACAACCGTGCCGTCCTCAGCGAGCACCGAGATCTCGAGCGCGGGATTGCGGGGCTCGGGTGATACGGAGACGGCCGTCCCGTCCTGTATACGGACGTCCGGCAGCAGTCGCAGCCGCACCGTGCCGGGCAACCCCGGAGCCTCCACGACGTCCTCGTATGCACCTGCGCCCCCTCCGTGCACGGACAAGAGCGCCACGTACGCGTCAACCAACACCTCGCCTGCAGGAGAGACCACTGTCAGCAGCGGGGAGAAGCCCCAGTCGGCGTGCGTCAGCACCACGCCCTCGAGTCGCACGGGGCGATTGACTCCGAGAGGCCGTGAGACGGTCTCTGCTCCAGGTTCCGCCACCGCCAGCACGCTCTCCACGGCGGTGGAGACGCCGCCATCACTCACCGGACGCGATGATTCGACACCCAGCGCATATCCCGGGAGTGCACCGTCCGCCCACACGCCACGCCTCAGGTCCAGGTACTGGTCTTCCCGGGAGAGATCGATCACCTGGCCCTCGGTCGCCACGATTCGCCCATCGATGCTCGACCCCGCCGTGACCGCCCCACCCGCCAGCAGCGCCAGCAGCCCGACGTGCAGGACGAGCGAGCCGCCCAACGCCACCGCCGCACCACCCCGCGCCTTCCGCGACAGGATCGCCCGTCGGGTGGTGCACGCCACCATGTTCACGGCCAGGGCAGCCAACAGCACCATGAACGGGATGGACGAGAACGCCTCGTAGAGGCCGAGCGGCTCGGCCACGGCCGTCACGACCGGGTGATCGCTCTTCCACAGGTCGAGAGCGGAATCGCTGACGGCGCCCACCTGCGGGAGCATGGCGCCCGCGACGCACAGCAAGGTAAAGGCCGCGACGACCGCCACGGTGCTCCACGTGGAATAGAGGGCCCGCACTAACGGGGCGAACAGGCGCATGATGTTAGGTGACGGCTCCATCGGCCCGCCGGCGGTCGAAGCCCGCTCGGGTCCGCTCGTGGGTTAGTAGGATCTCGGGCTGGTCTTGTGGCTGCAGTCGCCCCCGTAGCAGGCCGCGGTGGTGGGATCGAGTCCTCCGAGCCATCCCCCATAAAGGAAGGCCTTCGTGGTGATACCCGGGGTTTGGGCGCCGGTGCCCGAAGGCCACGTCCAGTTGCCCCCGTGGATGTTGCCCGGGCTGCCGTTCCACACGGTCGCACCGTCGCGTTCCACCAGGCCGGCGTGGCAGCCCCGGCAGCCGTACGCGTTGGTGCTCAGCTTGTGCTGCCCGATGTCGTGGTCACGGAAGCGCGAACCCGCGTCGTTTGTCTCGTAGACACTCTGCTTGTGGCAGCGGATGCACAGGTCGCGCTGACCCGTGTAGTTCGGCGAAGCGATAGTGCCCACGTTCACGCGCAACATGTAGCGGTTCGTGCCGCCGTGACCGGAGCCCGCCGCGATGTGGCAGTCGAAGCAGGAGATCACGTTGTGGGAGTTCGCCGTCTGGTTCCACGGCGCCACCATAGTGATGACGTTGCCGTTCGTGGCGGTGGGGGTGGCGTAGGGGTTGGTGCCCGCACCGCGGACTGCGTGGTGGAAGTTGTTCGTGGTGGCGAAAGCGCTGAAGATGTTCGGCACGTCGCGCGTGTTGCTGCTGAACGGCCGCAGGGCCGTGCCACCTGGAGACACCCGGGCGGCTGTGCTCGCGGCGCCGTCCGCGTCGTGACACTTGAAACAGAGGTTGTTCTGCACGTTGGTGACCCAGGCTTCGAGGGAGTTCGAGGCGGTGTTGCGGGTGAAAGTGGTGACGGCGGTCGCGGCGGCGGCGCCGGTGTCGGGGTCGCGGAAGTTGATGGCATTGTTCTTGTGGTTGGCCGAGATGATGTTGCCCGTGGCTGAGTCGCCCTCCATGTGGCAAACGCCGCAGTCCTTGTCGGTGACAGCCCCGCCCATCACGTGGCGGCCGGTGAGCGAGAACTCACCCACGATCGCGCGGCGGGTGGGGGCGCCGTCGCCCGCGTCCTGTGCCACGCCGTGACAGCTCACGCAGCTCCCGCCCCGGTTCGGGCGATGCACGTTGTAGCCGGTGGTGGCGCTGGGCGCAGCGTAGCTGTTGCCGTGGCAGTCGTAGCAGCTCGCCGTCGGGGTGACCCGGTTGGTCTCGCCGTGGGCCGTGATCCCCGAGATGAGCGAGAGCTTGTTGGCGGCCGTGCGCCGGTCGAGGCCCACGATCGTCGTGAGCTCGCCCGCGGGGATGGTATTGGCCAGGGCGTCTCCGCTCCCCGCCACCCGCTGCCAGGGCAGGTGGCACTTGAAGCAGAAGTTCACGACACCCGCGATGGTGGTGGTGTCGATGTTCGACCACTGCTCGTCGGAGATGAGCTTGCGATTGGCCTGGGTCCCGTTGTTGCCCTTGGAACCGTGCGCGTTGTGGCAGTAGTAGCAGGGCAGGGGGGCTCCCACCGAAAGCGTGCCGCCGGCCGTGAAGATGCGATGGCCACCCGTGTAGTCGGGGCCGGTGAGGTTGTAGTCGTACGAGACGTACTGCAGGATGTTCCTCGTCGAGGGGCTGCCGTCGTGGCAGGTGAAGCACAGGAGGGCGTAGGTGCCGTTCTGCCGGTCGGACTGGGCGGTGGCTGCGTCGGGTGTCGGCCGGTAGGTCGCCACGAGCGCGTCGTAGGTGGCCGTGTTCCGGTGCGAGGCGTGGCAGTTGCGGCAGTCGCCCGAGGTCCGGCCCGACGAAGGCCAGATCACGTTTGTGGACGTGGTTGGGTTGTGCGGGTTGTACGTGGTGTTGTTGTAGGTGGTGCGGCCGGGGTACGTGCCCAGGGTTGGGTAGCCGTTGGCCGCCCGCAGGGGCCGCGTCGCGTTGATGCCGCCTGAGGGGTAGGGGTACGGCGGCACCACCCAGCTGTAGGTGTCGTCGTGGCAGGCTTCGCACCACGTGTAGTTGTTGCCCGTGACCGCGGTCGCATTGATGGTGGGCTTGTAGAGCTTGGGCTTGCCTCCGGCGCCCGAAGCCGGATAGTGAGCGCCGTGGCACGACGAGCACCTGCTCGTTAGGCCGGGGCCGGGGACGGTCGTGGAGTCGTTCACCTCGTGGCCGGTGCCGGCGAGCAGGAAGACCGCCTTCACATTGGTGGCCGCGCCGGTGCCGTCGTGGCACATGTAGCAGACGTCCGTCTCCTGCGACTGCGGGAATATCTTGCCGCCGTAGGTGCCCGCCGCGGCCGCCCCGTGTGGCGAGTGGCAGTTGCGACACAGGTTGCTCGCGTTCGAGTATCCGCCGTGCGGCGTGATCCCCGTGAGAGCGGTGGTGAAGGTACGTGAGACGGCTGCCCCGAGCGGGTTGCCCGCAAGGTCGGTGACCGTACCCGAGATCCAGATGGTGTAGACGGTGTTCACTTCCATCATCTGATCGGGGTAGACGTAGACCCGCGAACGGTCGGCGTGCAGCACCACCGTCTCGGCCGACACAGGGACGGCCCCGATGCGCAGCTGCACCAGGTCGTTCGTGAGGGTGCTCGGATTCATGGACTCGCTGAACACGATCGTCACGAAGCCGTTCACGGGCACGCCCGTGGCGCCGTTCGCGGGGGTCGTGCTCGTGAGGGTGGGCGGAGTGACGTCGGCCGCGGAGGCCGCGGCTACGAATCCTGCAACCACCACCAGCGCGGCACCCGCAATCAGAAACAGGCGCCTCGCTCTGGTTGTGTTCTCAGTCACAAGTGCGCCGCCACCCTGCCTCTCACTCGTCATGCCTCTCACTCGTCAGCAAGCCGCCACCTCGTCACTGTCGTTCACGAAGATGGCGGAGATTCCCCACTTCAGGAACCCGCTCTCTACGCCTGCAAGCATAGCTTGCGCTCCGCCGAGCCGCTATCGGTATCTATCGGCATAAGTGGCCCGGCGCTCTAGCGGAAAATCCGTACGATCGAGTAGTCCGTGCGCCGCTGCGCGGGCACGAAACCGGCAGCGCGGATGGCCCGCACGAGATCGTCGGCACCAACGCTGAACGACACGCCGGCCGCCGCCACCACGTTCTCCTCGATCATGGTGCTGCCCAGGTCGTTCGCGCCGAACAACAGGGCGGTCTGCCCCACCTTCAACCCTTGGGTGACCCACGACGCCTGGATATTGGCGACGTTGTCCAGGTAGAGGCGAGAGACGGCCAGGGTCGTCAAGTAGTCGACCGCGGTCGCGGGCTCCACGGTACCTTCGAGCGCCGTGTTGCCCCCCTGGAACGTCCAGGGGATGAACGCCCGGAAGCCACCGGTCTCGTCCTGGAGGTCGCGGATGCGACGCAGATGCTCCACCCGCTCCTCGAGCGTCTCCACGTTGCCGAACATCATGGTGGCGGTGGTGCTCATGCCGAGCAGGTGGGCCTCGCGCATCACGCCGAGCCACGGCTCGGTGCGCGCCTTCTTCGGCGCCAACTGAAGGCGCACTCTATCCACGAGGATCTCGGCCCCGCCCCCCGGTAGCGAGTCGAGTCCGGCGACGCGGAGTCGCTGCAGGGTGTCACGCACGGTCAGCCCGCTCAAGGAAGCGATGTGCAGTACCTCCGGCGGCGACAGCGAGTGGATCGTGATCTCGAAGCGCTCTTTGATCGACGAGAAGAGGTCTTCGTAGTAGGCGATGTCCAGCTCCGGGTGGTGACCGCCCTGCATCATGACGGCAGTGCCGCCCAAGTCGAGGGTCTCCTGCACTTTGGCGAAGATCTCATCCTTACTCAGGACGTAGGCACCCTCGGTGTCGGGTGAGCGGTAGAACGCGCAGAAGTCGCAGCCCGTGACGCACACGTTGCTGTAGTTGATATTCCGATCGATGATGAAGGTGACGCGATCCCCCGGCACCTGTGTCCGCCGACGCTGGCCGGCGAGCCGACCCAAGGTCAGGAGGTCGCGGGAGCGCAGAAGGGCGACCGCGTCGGTGTCGTCCAGACGTTCGCCGGCCTCGAGCCTACGCGCCAGCGCCGGGCCGATGGCCCCGCCGCGAATCATGCGCGATCCTCGGCGGTGGCGCCCCCAGCGGGCGCACCCTCCGTGGACACCTCGTCAGCGCCGAAGAACGCGAGTTCCGGCGCCTCCACCAACTCGCCGGCCTCGAGGGCCAATTCATAGAAACGCTCGAGCCCGCGGCGATACTCCTCGTCGAACCCGTACTTCAACACCTCGAAGTAGCGGTCGAGGCAGGGCTTGTCGAACCGCCACAGCCCCAGTGCTGACTCGACTACCTCGCCCTTCGCGCCGCGGCTCGCCTCGATGGACGCCACCAACTCTCCCTCGACCGCGACCAACTCCGCCTCGTGCTTCGCCAAGAAATCCCTGCGCGTCGCCCACACGGCGAACACCATGGGAAGGCCGGTCCACTCCCGCCACAAGCGACCGAGGTCGTGACATGTCGCGCCCTCGACGGGAAAGTAGAGAGCCTGCAGCCCGTCGTCGCCGATGAGAAGCACCGCGTCGCTCTCGATCAACGCCTGCTCGGGGGTGGTGGTCAACTCCTCATAGAGCGGCTCCACGCCGTACCTCAGCTTCAGCATGGTCTTCAGAAGGGCCACCGAGGTCGCGCTCTTGGGCGTCAGCGCCACCCGGTTCAACTCCTCGAGCGGCTTGCGGGCCACAAGTTGGATGCTGTCCACCGCCCCCCGCGAGGAGATGGAGAGCCTGCGGCTGAGAAGAAGTTGGCCGTGGTCTCGTGCGTAGGCGATGGAGCTGATCGGCCCGAAGTCGATGGTACCCGACACCAGCATGCGGTTGAGGTCGGTGGGCACGCCGGGCACCAACTCGAACTCGGTGGGGCTCGACAGGCCCGCGGCGGCGCGCCGCTCCAACCCGTGGTAGAGGGGGAAGCAGTTCAGAAACTCGATGTGACCCACTCGGACGGTCACGTGTCGTACCGTCTCACGACTTCGTAGAGCGTGTCGCGCTCGACGGCGGCGCGCCCCGTGTCCCGGATGATGCGCACCAACTCGTTCCGCGAAACCGCCTGCCCCGCCTCCGAACCCGCCGCCCTGGTGATCGTCTCCTCCACTATGGTGCCGTCGACGTCGTCCACGCCGAAGTAGAGACTGATCTGGGCAAGCTTGAGTCCGACCATCACCCAGTAGGCCTTGATGTGGTCGAAATTGTCGAGCATGAGGCGGGCCACCGCCAGCATTTTGAGATCGTCGACCCCGGTGGTGGGGGCCAGGTCCGAGAGCTTGGTGTTGCGCGGGTGGAAGGCTAGGGGGATGAACGCCTGGAACCCGCCGGTCTCGTCCTGCGCGTCACGCAGCCGTATGAGGTGGTCGATGCGCTCTTCGTACGTCTCGACGTGACCGTAGAGCATGGTGGCGTTGGTGCGGAGGCCGCACCGGTGGGCGAGCTTGTGCACTTCCAGCCACTTCTCGCCGGAGATCTTCTTGGCGCACACCTGGTCGCGCACCCGGCGGGCGAACACCTCGGCGCCCCCGCCCGGGAGGCTGCCCAACCCCACCGACTTCAGGTCGAGCAGCACCTCTTCCTCGCTCATGCCGCTCTGCCCGGCGAAGTGCACGATCTCGGAGGCGGTGAAGGCGGTGAGGTGCACGTCGGGCGCCAGCTCGTGGAGGCGGGCGATCATCTCGCGGATGGAGGGGTACGGCAGATCGGGGTGTTCGCCCCCCACGATGTGCAGCTCGGTGATGCCCTCGGCGAGCGACTCGCGGGCCCGGCCGAGCACCTCCGCCAGGCTCATGGTGTAGGCGCCCTCTTCGCCGTCGTCGCGAGAGAACGCGCAGAAGTCGCACCTGTTCTTGCACACGTTGGTGTGGTTGATATGCCGGTTGTTGATGAAGAAGACGTCATCGCCGACCTTGCGCCGCCGGACCTCGTCGGCCAAGCGGCCCACCCGGAGAAGATCCGGGGTCGTGAGGAGGGTCAAGCCGTCGGCGGCGGAGAGGCGCTCGCCGGCCTCGATCTTGGCCTCGATGGCGGTCAGAGTCGCGGCGGCGGCGGTTTCCGCGGCGACCTCGGAGCACTCGAGTGCGGCGGCGGCGGTTTCCACGTCAGCCTCGGAGGCGGTTGCTCGGTGGAATGATGAGGGTGGCGTCATGGCAGGGGCAGAGTCTACCACCAGGCGTGGCGGGGGAAGGAGACGTGCGGTGTTCCCCACACGTCAAGCCGCAATGGTGGTGGCTCACCCCTCGTTCGCAGTCCGCCACTTCAGAACGACACCGGCGTCAGCGTAAAGACCTTCGCGTGTCTCACCGCCGACTTGATGTCTCCCTCCCGCAGAGCTTCACGAACATCATCGAGTTTGTACGCGTCCTCCAACGGCAGGTACGGAGACCACCCTTCGTGGGTGTAGGGCAACTCGACCTCCACCTCGGCCACGTATTCACCTTCGTGAACCATCGTGGTGTAGTGCTTGACGGTCATTCCTTCCTCCGCAGAAAACCAGTCTCCCACCGTGTCGGATCGGGTCTGTACACGGTGATGAGAACAGCGGGGGCCAAGGTGCCTTTTGGGATACCCCACAGCACATGGATGGGGTTCTCTTGGCCGTCCTCCTGGAGAACCAGGACGCATGGGCCCTTCGGATAGCCAGGATAGTCTTCGACAACGACACCCGACCACCCACCCGTCGCTCTGCCATTGCGCTGGTTCGAACCACACGTCCGGAGGGTCAGATGCGGTCTTGCCAGTAGAACGGGCGGCGGCTGTTGTGCGCGACGGCGGAGACATGGATCCCGCCACCGCAGGCCGAGTAGACAACCGAGTAGGGGAACCGGATCAGCGTGCAGCCGCCTCACGCATCTCGACTCGGGCGCCCGGGTGGAACCCTACTTCCGCGGTCACGCTCGAGTGGCTCGCAGTTCCGCGAAGAGCTCGTCCATCGGGATGGGCTTCACCTTGCCCGACGCCATCTCCTCATCGCGGCGGACAGCCTCGTCGAGCCACAATCGCTCAATCTCCGTTTCCGAGAGATCATCGAGACTCACGAGGAGATCGCGCGCGAGACTCGCCCGCGTCGAGGCATCCAGCTGAAGCGCTTCACGCTTGAGTTCGTCGATGGTCACAGCAGTTCACCTCTCTTCGTCCGATTACTTCCAATCATACTCTTGCGGCTGGCACACTGGTGACACACTAGGCGTTTCCCCCGAGCGATTCGTTCATCAGACGCTCGCTGCGCCAGACACGGACCACACGCGCCCTGTCGGCATCCAGGCGATAGACGATGCGAAACGGCGGATGCACGAGCTCCCGCAGCCACGGCGGGTCGAACTCCGGCACGATCCGGCCTTTGTCGGGGAACTCCGCAAGCTGCTCGACCCGCTCGACTACCTCGCGGACAAGGCGTTCGCCAACCTCCGGGATCTGCTGCAAAGCATGCCGATCACGGACGTCTTCGAGGTCACGGACCGCCGACTCCGCGAACGAGACGGAGCGTCGTCGTGCCATCAGCCGAGACCCAGCCGGCGCCTCACGTCCGCGAGTGAGAGTACGCGCCCATCCTCGAGATCCGTGAGACCTGCGACGACTGCGCGCATGAACTCGCGTTCCTCCTGAGCTGATTCGAACTCCGCCAGGCTCTGGACAACCGCGACGCCGCGACCGTGGCTTGTCAGGAGAACGGGGCGACCGGCTTCGTGGGCGTGGCGGACGACCTTACCGGGGTTCACCTTCAGGTCACCGAGGGGGACGACATCCTCCGAGAACTTGGTAACGGTGCCCATGACGACCTCCAAATCAGACCATAAGACCGGTGCTGATTATAGCACCTACTACCGAGGCTTGGTCAGGGAACACACCCAGTCGTGTTTGGCTTAACCTGCGCGCCATGCGCCTTCAGAGTACGACAACCTCATGCGCGTCAGATTGACGCGTTCGTTAGTCAGCCGACAACCCAACGGTCGTTATCTGTCCATGCCAACGCGGAAGCTCCTTCAGTATCGCTTCGCGCAGCAACTCCACGTGCCGCGGTTGTGCGGTAAGGAGGAAGAAGACGTGCGAAGTGCTGAAGCCCTCGACGAAACCTGCGCCGGTGCGCCGACGCATCTCGCCGGCAAGCCGAGTAGCGAAGGGACGACGCGGCTCGCGACAGTAGTGCTGGTAGACGAGCACCGACGACCCCGCCTCCCAGAGCCGCTCGACCGCAGACCACAATACGTACTTGTTGGAACCCTTGCGGCCGACCGGCTTCGACGGGACCTCAAAGCCGTTGTCCGGGTCGAGGAAGACCAGGTCTGCCCCATCGCTGGAGTCAACGAGTCGCTCGCTCCAGCGCTCCCGTCCGAGCCGATCGTCAGGAACGATGTCTGAAAAGAAGTGAGTTTCCGGAAGGACGGCCGCTTGCTCGACCATGGCGACGCAGGGCGCATCTCCAGCGGTCAGAACGGAAGACAGATGATCGAACAGCAGCGGGTCGTGGTGCCGCCAATTACCGGGCTCCCGCAGGTAGCGGCGGAACCTGCCATCGATACTGCCGTCATCCGGGGTGAGCATCCAGCCGACCGAAAGGCTGAGACAGGCCGGCGCCTGGAGAGCACGCAGCAAACCGTACTTGCGGTAGTCGTTTACGTCGCCGAAATACTGGTTCTTCAAGTGGTTACTCCCGGCCTGACGGTTTGCGGATGTGCGCGAGCGAGGCGAGTCGGCTACTGCTGCGCTTGTTAGGCGGGGTCTGCATCGGGCTGCTCATGCTCATCGCTGTAGATGCATTCCAGCTCTTCCCATCCGCAAGAACTGCAGAGCGCATAGCTCGCCTGTTCATCAGACCGATAGTCAGAGGCGATCTTGTAGGAGCCGCATTCAGGGCATCGAGTCGGCTCTCCACGCTTGAGACGTATCCGCGCGAGAGTGTACATCTCCATCAGGTGCGCCACGGCCGCCCGTGCAATCTCAGCCTCCATGAAGTCTGCAGTTGAACTGTGTGTCAGTTGCTGGACCAGCTGCCATGTAGGCACGGCCAACTCGCGAAGGTACTTGCGGATTCCCTGGTTGCGCTTCCCTGCGGCCATGGTGTTGGCGAGAAGGCCCGCCCACTCCGGGAAGTTCGCAGCCTGAGGAGTTTCGCAACCTTCTGGCAGGTCAACAATCGTCGACATCTCACGGACGAACGAGATAAGGCACTCGCGCAGGCGCATTCCGACCGCCTGGAAGTCCTCTGCCTCATGCGCTTGATCGAGAGCGTCGGTTGCCTGTGCGTACCGCCTCCAGCACTGGTCCAACTCGTCAGGAGCATCTTCTGGCGCAATGTGCTTCTCCTGCCGAGCGTGCAGCCGTTCCATCAGGCCAATATGGAAGGAGAGCACGTAGTCCATGCTCTTGAACTCGTCCTGGCCGTACAGATTCATCATGGGTGTGACGACCCACCAGCGCGCTCTATCCGTGTGCACGTCCCAGACGTCGTAGTGTTGACCAAGCACGTGCTCGGAGCTCACCTTCTCGAGGTGAACCACGTGTTCGTCACGCGTCTGACCTTCCAAGTACTCGCGGACGTGTCTCCGTTCGTGCTCAGGACTGTCCATATGCCCTTCTCCGCGGTGACGTTCCTCCGCCGAACGGCCAGCCGCTCAGTCGCGCCGCGGAGCGGACTCGGTCTGCAGCGGCTTGTTAGGCCCCCAGGATCTCATTCAGCCCCTCGATCACGTGAGCCACCTCTTCGGGAGAGGCGCTCGCGATCTTGCCACCAATGCGGTCGGTCGACAGCGTCCGTACCTGGCTGATCTTGACCCATGACGCCTTGGGCAGCTTGGTGGAATCCAGCTCAAGGGTCAAAGGGAACCCGGCCCGTGGGGGCTGGCTGGTGAGTGCCACGGCGATAACGGTGCCCGAACGCTCGTTGAAGACGTCGGCGCTCAGAATCAGGACCGGACGCCTCCCGGACTGCTCGTTTCCTCGGGTCGGGTCAAGATCGGCCCACCGGATCTCGCCCCTCAGTATTCGGGCCACTCGGCCAACTCCCCGCCCATGCCCTCCTCAGCCAGTGCTCGCTCATAGTCGGGATCGAGTTTGGCGCACTCTTGGGCGAGGCGACTACGCGATAGTCTGATCAGCTTCTCGTGTACCGCTTCCTGGATCGCCTGACTGCGACTGGGGAAGCGGTGCTCCGACACCAAGCGGTCGACCTGGGTCAGTGTTTCCTCATTCAACGTTATGGCGATCTTTGAGCGACCCATGAGATACACCTCCTGGTATGAGAATACGTCATACCGCTCAGCGGGGCAAGAGCGGGGACCAACCGCTGGATGCGCTTGTTCGACGGTGGCCGTCTTCGCAACACCGCCGCTGTCTCAACCACTACTGCGGCTCCACAACGATCCGCACGCGAAAGTCGCGGGCCTCGAGAAGGAACTCACCAGGCTGGACTGCTTCGAACATGACCGGGTAGTCTTCCGGCCCATTGATGGAGCCGTTCGAGATGTATCCGACAATGCCCGTTGGCGTCAACGTCAGCGTCGTCACCGGATAGCGCGTGCGGTCGAGCGAGACCGAGAACCGATCGGTGACGTGATACGTGAAGGTTCGCCCACCGTCGGAGAGCGCAATCACGGAAGGTCCCGCCTGCGAGACGCTGGGACTCGTGCTCGACTCGCCACCGCAGCCCGATGTCAACATCATCGTCACTGTCAAGAGAAGGAGAAGGCGATACCTATAGTTTGGAGCCATCTCGGGTCCTCCACAAAGAAGCCGAACGTCGGTCTGCTATCCGTCGAACGTCGATGCGCATGACCGGCAGACCGGCCCCGCGCCGCCCCAGCCGACACAACCCCCACCGGCCGGTTTGTCCGCGTCGATGCGCTTGGTCGGCGGCAATCGAGTCCAGCAATCAGGGCAATCGGACCAACGAACCGCGCATACATCGGAGGAATGCCATACCGTACCCGTGGATCGCTATCTCCGCTTGTAGCTGACGTTCCGCACTTCTCGCTGACCATATAGCCCCCCACCTGTGCTGCTCGGCGCAGCGCCGGCCGCGGCGGCCCCGGCGGGGGCGCCTGACGCAGGAGCAGCTCAGCGGCCGCCGCTGAGACCTGCTCCATCTGGCCGACGATCTCCTCAAGGCGACGCCTGTCGGTGATCCGGCAGCGGTAGAGTTCAGCCTCGCCTTCGGTAAGCCGGCGGCTCACCGTCTTGCCGGCCACGGTGCGACTCCACTGGTAGTAGGGGCCCTGGCGCCGCGGCGGGTCACCCTGGCAGCGGCGGCCAGGGCGCGGTAGCTGCGCTGGTAGCGCTCCAGTCGAGTCGGCGCGACGCCTCGCTTCGTGGCCCGTGGTCCTTGCCCGGACATCTGACAGCGCACCTTCCCCACCCCTCACGGCGGTCTTGCCTGCATCTCCCCCGGCCTGCCTTCATCGCGCTTGAGCTTGACCAGTTCGACGTCGAGCCGACCCGGTTTCTCCTGGCACTGTTCGGTGGGCTGTTCTCGATGCCGTCTTGTATAGCATGGGTAATATATGCTATACTCAGCAGATGTCAACTCTATCCGATTCAGAAGCCGCGTCCCTGCGCTCGGAAAGACGCAGGCTGCTGGAGGAGCTGTCGCGGCTCTCCCTGCTCATCCACGGGTCCTACTTCGAGCGTTACTCGACCTGCAGCCGCAGCGGCTGCGCCTGCCATGAGGGAAAGCGCCACGGGCCGCGGGGCTACGTGGCCCTGAGGAGCGCGGGCAGGCCGGGGCAGCACTATGTGCGAAGGAGCCAGGTGAGCGCGGTGCAACGCGGCGTAGAGCAGTATCACCGCCTGCTGCAGGTAGCGGACCGCATCACGGGGATCAACCTCGAGCTGATGCGGGGGGGCAGGCTCGACGAGCAGGGAGACTTGAGGGCATAGCAGGCAGGACCAGGGCTGCGGCCGTCAGGCGCCGCCCGCGGCGGCGGCAGAAGGGACGTGAGCCATGAGCGACGCGGGTGGAGCCGACCGACTGCCGCCTTCAGGAATCGCTCAGGAAGAGGCCGTGCGAGGTGGGGAAAGTGACAGATGACCGTGACGCACGTCAAGGAGAACCGCGATGACAAAGGCGACGCCAGAGCAGTTCACGCTGCGCAGCCAGAGCATGGGCGCGCTTCCCCTCCTCAACTTCTTCCTCACGCGCATGGGCCTCGCCGAGCGCCTGCAGACCCACCTGCCCCGTGACGACGCCCGCCTGCGGCTGGCGCCGGCGGCGGTGATCGGCGTCGTGGTGCGCAGCATCGTCGTGGCCCGGCGCCCGGTCTACGCGCTCGCTGAGTGGGCGGCGCCGTGCGACCAGGCGCTGCTCGGCCTTGCGCCCGGCGACGAGGCCGCGCTGAACGACGACCGCGTGGGCCGCACGCTCGACCGGCTCTTCGACGCAGACCGGGCGAGCCTGATCACCGGGTGCGTGCTGGCGGTGGTCCGCGAGTTCGGCGTCGAGCTCGCGCAGCTGCACAACGACTCGACCACCGTCACCCTGAGCGGCTCCTACGCCGGCGCCGACGGGCGCCCGCGGGGAGGCAAGGCGACGCCGGCCATCCGCCGCGGTCACAACAAGGACTTCCGCCCCGATCTTGCGCAGCTGCTCTTCATCCTCACCGTCTCGGCCGACGGGGCGGTGCCAATCGCCTACCGGGTCGCCGACGGCAACACCCCCGACGACGTCACCCACGTCCCCACCTGGGACGAGCTGCGGGCGCTTGTCGGCGATGCGGGCTTCCTCTACGTCGCCGACAGCAAGCTCTGCTCGAAAGAGGCCATGGGCCACATCGCGGGCCACGGGGGGCGCTTCGTCACCGTCGTGCCGCATGGGCGCCGCGAGGACACCTGGTTTAGGGACTGGGCGCAGACCCACGCTCCCGCCTGGCAGGAGGCGCACCGGTGCCCCGGCGCGCGCCTGGGTGATCCCGAGCGCATCTGGCGCACCTTCGAGGCCCCGGCGCCCTCGCTCGACGGCTACCGGGTGATCTGGGTGCACTCCAGCGGCAAGGCGGCGCGGGACGCCGCGAGCCGCGCGGCCCGCATCGAGGCGGGGCTCGCCGCAATCGATGCGGTAGCGACCCGCCTGGCCGGCCCCAAGACGCGCCTGAGGACCAGGGTTGCCGCCGAGGAGGCCGCGGCGGCCGCCCTCACCGCGGCCGGGGCCACGCGCTGGGTGGGCTTCACCATCACGGAAACCAGGGAAGTGGCGTTCCGCCAGGAGCTCCGCGGCCGGCCGGGCAGCGAAACCCGCTACCGGCGAGAGCGAGAAGCCCGTCTTCACGGTCAGCGCCGCCATCCACGCAGAGGCCGTGGCCTACGACGCCGCGACCGATGGCTGCTTTCCGCTCATCACCAACGACACCGCCATGACCCCCGCCGAGGTGCTGGCCGCCTACCGCTATCAGCCCAACCTCGAACGTCGCCACCACATGCTCAAGGGCCCCCAGGAGGTCGCGCCCGTCTACCTGCAGACGCCGCAGCGCATCGAAGCGCTCCTGCTCTGCCACTTCCTCGCGATGCTCGCCGAGGCGCTCATCGAACGTGAGATCCGCACCTCCATGAAGGCCGCGGGTCTCGGCGGCATCCCGCTCTACCCCGAGCTACGTGACTGTCCCTGCCCCAGCGCCCCCCGCATCCTCGAGATCTTCCACGACGTGCAGCGCCATCAGCTCACAAGCGAGGGCCGGGTCGTGCAGACCTTCGAGCCTCAGCTCACGCCGCTACAGCAGCAGGTCCTCGAGTTGCTGCACGTCCCGGCGAGCGTCTACACCGGGACAAACGCCCCCTGAAGCGGGGGCGTATATCGACTGCGAGAAGTGCGGAACGTCAGCACCATCGGCCAGTCGGGGTGAATAGGGATGTGGGGGCGGTAGTTGTCGAGAACCGCGCGGGCGCCGTCGATGACTTTCTGGTAGCCCTCGATCTCCGCCACGATCTCCTTCTGCACATCCAATGGCGGCAGAGGGATTTGGATTTCGCCGACCGCCGTCGGATTAGCGCGGGAGAGCGAGCCTCCAACTCCGGTGATCGTCTGCATGAAGCACGCATGAAATGGATCGGAAACAAGCATGTGGCTGAGAAAGGCGGGCACAACGTCGTCGCTCGAGAACACAATCCACTCGGTGGAGGCGATCTGCCGTCGCCTGGGCGCGCTCTCTCGAACAACGCAGCTGCGCCGAATGTGGGGAATGATCCGTGACAAGAGGACATCGCCAGGAAGGACGGTCTTCTTCTGAGATCCGATGTCGCTACCACGGATCACGTCGGGGCTACCCGCATCATGCGCGGGGATACTCCAGAGCTCGAAGACCTCGTCGGGCGTGTTCCGTGGATCAATAGTCTTCACGCCTTGCTTCATGAATCGCCCGACCGGCACGAGCGTGTAGGCGGTGGCTGAGACCACTCCCTCCCGATACCGCTCCCCGCTCAGGTTGTAGTCGCCATTCGCCGCGATCTTCTCCTTCGGCACCACCAGCCCGAGCGTCGGCGCGAAATCCTCCACCGACTCCCCCGCCCGCACGCGGAGCAGGTACTCGGCGATCTCGACGCGCGCCTGCGGCAGGTCGTTCTTGCCGATCTCGCGCCGCTGGGCACCAAGACCGTACCCGTCGTTCTCGACCTTGAAGAAGGCAATGGTGCTGGCCCGCTTTGCCAGCGCCCTTTCGAGAATCAAGACCGAAGTCTTCACGCCTGAGTAGGGCTGGAACACCCCCGCCGGCAGCGACACAACCGCAACGAGGTACTCCTCCACCAGCATCTTCCGCAGTTGCTTGTAGGCGTTCTGGCTCTGGAAGATGATGCCCTCGGGCACGATGATGCCCGCGCGGCCACTGGGTGTGAGGTGCTCGGCCATGTAGTCCACGAACAGCACTTCGCTGCGCTTCGACTGCACCGAGAAGCGATTGTGCGGCTTGATGCCCCCCTTTGGCGACATGAAGGGCGGGTTGGCGAGGATCACGTCGGCGTGTTCGTTCCACTTGTCCTGCGAGGTGAGCGTGTCGTACTCGGCGATGTGCGGATCGGCGAAGCCGTGCAGATACATGTTCACGAGCGAAAGGCGCACCATGTCGGGCGAGATGTCGTAGCCCGTGAAGTTCTGCGCCAGGCGGCCCCTGTCGTCCGGCGTCAGCGTGCTGTTCCCGGCCGCGTCGGTGTTGGCCTGGAGGATGTGCTTCCAGGACGAGATCAGAAACCCCGCCGTGCCGCAGGCCGGGTCGAGCACGGTCTCGCTCTTCTTCGGGTCGACGATGGCCACCATGAAGTCGATGATGTGTCGCGGGGTGCGGAACTGCCCGGCGTCGCCCTGGGAGCCGAGCACGGAGAGCAGATACTCGAACGCGTCGCCGAGCTTCTCGCTGTGGTCATACGAGAACTCGTCGATGATCTTGAGAAAGGCGCGTAGGGTCTCGGGGTCGCGATACGGGAGATACGCATTCTTGAAGATGTCGCGAAACAGGGGCGGGATACCGGGGTTCTCCGGCATCTTGGCGATGGCCTCGGCATAAAGGTTGAGGGTCTCGTGCCCGCCGAGCCCGGACCGCATCAGCTTGGCCCATCCGTAGCGGGCGAACTCCTCGGCGAAGAACTTCCGCTTCCCGCCGAGCTCTTCCGCCTCCGCGTCCATGTCGTCCATGAACTTGTAGATGAGGGCGATGGTGATCTGCTCCACCTGGCTCTTGGGGTCGGGCACCTTGCCCACGAGGATGTCGCGTGCGGTGTCGATGCGGCGCTTGGTGTCGGTGTCGAGCACGGGCTATTCCTTGAGTTGTTTGATCGCCGACGTAGAGGTGAGCACCTGCATCTGGCGGATGGCGATTTCGTTCAGGCGTTCGAGGCGGTCCCCTTGCGACAGCCCCATGTGAATGAGTTCGGCGTTCATGCCCTCGATATTGGCCAGGACCAGCAGCTGCTCGATGGTGGCGTAGTCGCGCATGTTGCCTTCCAGGGCGGGATTGGCGTCCCGCCATTCTTTGGCAGTCTGGCCGAAGAGGGCAACGTTGAGCATGTCAGCTTCGTTGGCGTAGGTGACGGCGGCCTGCGCGTGCGTAACCGTGGCCGGGATCAGGTGCGACTTGATGGCGTCGGTGTGGATGCGGTAGTTGAGCTTGGACAGAGTGCGGTTCAGGTTCCAGGCGAGCGACAGGCGGCGGTTTTCATCCTCCTTGAGGCGCTGGAACTCCTTGATCAAGTAGACTTTGAACTCGGGGCTGATCCACATGCCGAATTCAAAGGCGATGTCCCTGTGTGCGAAGGTGCCGCCGTATCTTCCAGCAGTAGCCCGGAGACCGACGGCATTGGTCTTGGCGACCCACTCCTTGACGCTGACCTTGTAGCTGTTGAGGCCCGCTTGGCTTCTAATTATGGCGAATTCGCCGTAATTGAAGTGGGGGTTGTGGACGCGCTCCCATATTCCGAGGAACTCCACGGTGTTGCGGTTCCGCAACCAGTCCGAAATGAAGAACTCGCCGTCTTTGGCTCTGAGCATGTCGGTGAGAGAAATGTAGTCCTCATCCCCCTGAGAAAGGACCGTGATGGTCGTGCCCAGAACGTCCATGGTTATTCTCTTTGCTGCACTCATATCTTCCTCCTACGCGGCGAACTGGTTCAAGGAGACGTAGTCCTTGACGTACTCCGGGACGATGGTGCGATATTTCGGCGGCACCGCCCGGAAATCGCGCGTGGAGAACAGCGGATTGGTGGCCAGGTCGGTGAACTGCCTGCTCTCGATTATATGGCGCACCTGGTCACTGGTGATGTAGGCCTTAAAGTAGGTCTTGATGGCCGGGATGGCTGCGGCCTCCTCGGGCTTGTAGTCGGCGACGAACTTGGCGAACTCCTCCTCGAGCAGTTCATCCCTGGACTTGAAGCGGGGGATGAGACCGAAGACCTTCTCGAGGATCTCGCGCAGCGTGAGACGACGGTCGACGGTGGCCGCTTTGCGCAGCTTGTCGAGTGTGTAGTACTCCTCCGGCTTGTCGAAGACCTCGCGGTTGACATAGTCGATCACGTGATCCCACTGCCCGGCCTCGACGGCGGCGGCGATGGTCTCATTCTCGCGCACGGCGTCCTCGAACTTCTCGAAGAACATGCGGTCGATCTTCATGCCTTCGTAGCCGATTATCTCCTCATGCAGCGTGGAGAGGACGTCCTCGCCGGGATGCTCGTAGGCGCCGTCAATGTCATCCGGGCCATCGTCTGGGCTATCGTCACCGCCCCTGCCCGTTAGCCGGGGCAGCTTCAGCACTTCGTCGTAGTTGTAGCCCTCCTCGAAGTACTCACAGTTGGCGAAGAAGTCGAAAAGCTTGTAGGTGACCTTCCGCGGCTGCAGCACACCGTCCTTGAGGCCGTCGTCGAAGAGTTGGTCGAGAAAGTCGTGCGTTCGGGTGCCGCGCCCCTTGATCTGCACGAAGTCCGTGGGCGAGAAGATGGGGCGGAACAGACCCAGGTTGAGGATGTCGGTGCAGTCATAGCCCGTCGTCATCATGCCGACCGTCACGCAGACGCGCGCCTTGCTGGTCTTGTAGCCGGGCAAGAAGTCGCTCGAGCCAAGAAGGTTGTTGTTGGAGAAGTTGATGGTGAACTGCTGGGCGTCGGGAATCTGAGAGGTCACCTGCACCGCGAAGTCCGACTGGTACTTCCCGGGGAACACGCGGTCGGCCATCTGGTTGAGGATCTGGGCCAGCTTGGCGGCGTGGTTCTGACTGACCGCGAAGATGATCGACTTGCCGAACTCGCCGCTCACGGGATCACGCAGCGCATGCTCGAAGAATGTCTTGCAGAAGAGCAGGTTCGTGGAGTCGGCGAAGAACCGCTTCTCGAACTGCCGCTGCTTGAACGCCTCCTCGCGCTCTTCCCCCTCGTCGTCGGTGAACGAAACGACGAAACCTTCCTCGGACAGCAGCTCTGTCGTGATTCCGGTGCGCGCGTCCACCACCGTCGGGTTGATCAGGTAGCCCTCTTTCACGCCGTCCAGCAGGGAGTACCGGAACGTGGGCCAGCTGTTCTCGCAGCCGAAGGTGCGGTAGGTGTCCAGCAGGAGCCGCCGCTCGAGCTCGCGCGGATCACGGGTGGAGCGGCTCGTCTTGTCGAACCTGCGCAAATAGTCGCGAGGCGTGGCCGTGAGGCCCAGCTTGTATCCGATGAAGTAGTCGAACACGGCGCGGGCGTTGCCGCCGATGGAGCGGTGGGCTTCGTCGGAGATCACCAGGTCGAAGTCGGTGGGCGAGAAGAGCCCCTGGTACTTGTTGCCGACCAGGAGCGACTGCACCGTCGAGACTACGATCTCAGCGCGCCGCCAGTCGTCCCGGTTCTCCTTGTAGATCACGGTGTGGAAATCGGCGGACAAGAGTGCAACGAAGGCTTTCTTCGCCTGGTCCTCAAGTTCGAGGCGGTCAACCAGGAACAGCACCCGCCGGGCATTGCCGGAACGGAGAAACAGCTTGATGACGGCGGCAGCGGTGAGGGTCTTGCCGGTGCCGGTGGCCATCTCGAACAGGAAGCGATCCTTCCCGTCTTTCACCGCCCGCTGCAAGGCGTGGATGGCATTCAGTTGATACGGCCGCAGGAAGCGCAGCTTGTTGCTGTGGATGTAGCCGGGGCGCTCCGCCTCATTCCGCCAGGCCGCTTCGGACTGATAGTTCGGGCGCTGAGTCAGCACGATGTAGTCGTCGCCCACCTGCTCGTTGATGAGGCGATCGGGGTTGGGAGCGACCTTCTGGTAGCCGATGACCGAGTCCGGAGTCGGGAAGGAGGAGACGATGTGAGGGTTCCCCCGCTCCAGATCCCAGAAGTAGTGCAGGTTGCCGTTGGAGAGAATGACGAAGCGGCAGTTCTGCGAACGCGCGTACTTTCGGGCCTGTTCCTTGCCAACCAGCGGGTTCTTGTCCTCCGATTTCGCCTCCAAGACGATCAGAGGGAATCCCTTGGCGTCCAGGAGGAGAAAGTCTACGAAACCCGTGGCGCTCGTCTCGAAGTTCTCGCCAAGCGCATCCAGGTCTGATGACTTGATCGTGGCGGTGAGCTCGAGACGGATGTTCGCCGGCTCACCGCCTTCCGGGAAGAAGCGCCAGCCGGCCGCCTCGAGCAGCTTGTTGATCTTGATCCTCGCGGTCGCTTCTTTGGCTGCCATGGCACTCACCATACACCGGCCTGCGGACGACCGCTACGACACGGCCTGGCCCACCCCGCCCGCGCCGCGTAACGGCCGCGGCGGCTCCTCTGCCTCACTCCACGCGCCGCCTCACTCCACGCGCCTCTTCCGCGCCATGGGTGCGTCCATGCGCCCGTCGAGCCAGTCGACCGCCAGGGGGTCGTTCATCCACGCCCGGCCCATCATCCCCACCAGCTCAAAGGCCTCGCCCATCTCGCCGGGCTCGTCCATTTCAGCCAGGTCCTCCGGGGGCTTGCGCCGGCCGGTGAGATACTCGGCGAAGATGCGGTTGGCCTTCAACGCCTTCGTCAACCGGGTACGCGCCGTACGATCGTCGCCCTGCTCCTTGAAGGTGAGGAGGGCGTCGCCCCATAGCCAGATCGGGTCACGGTCCTTCTTGTATCTCGTCAACAGACTCCGGGCCACGACGATGTCTCCCATATCGAGCAGCCACGCCAGCAGATCGTAGCGTACACCCTGATTGTCGTTCGCGTTCAGGTCGAGAATGTGGAGAAGGTGATGCACGGCGGCCAGGCGGGCCCCGCGCTCCCACTGCATGAGGGCGTAGCCGAACAGCGCCCGCAGATAGGGCCGGGCCTCCAGGTGAGCCCATGCCTCCGGGGCAAGATCCATCACCGCGTCGGGGCCGCCGAGCGCCCTCTCCCCGGCGTCGACGGCTTGGCCCAAGAGTTCGATCTGGCCTTTGAAGTCGCTCGCCGACTCGTGGGCGAGCAGGATGAGGGCGTCGGCACAGTCGGGGCTGATATCGAGCGCCCGGCGGGCAAGCTCGAGGCGGGTCGGACCGGTGGCGGCGAAGGCATCATAGGCCAACTGCTGAGCGCGGACCAAGGGCGTGGTGGGCTCCGGCCGAGGAATCGGGTGTCCCGGCCGAGTGGCGGCCGCAAGAAACTCATTGACTTCGTCGAGGCTCTCGAACTCCCGGTCACCCCTCATCTGATGCAGATCGAACAGCACCTGCTCTGCCGGGGTCGGCTCCAACGGGTCGGAGTAGATCACGCTGAAGGTTGGAGCAGATGCTCCGGCCGCCGGTGGAGCGCTTCCTGGGCCCGACTCAGGTCGTCCCGCCGCTCCCGGCCGACCGCCGCCCTTCCCACCCTTCCGGCCCTTCTTGGCATTGCTCACCCGTGCCTCCTTGTCGTTCTTGGCCTCGAGGGCGGCCATGGAGTCGCGTGGTGAGGTGGCGTCCTGGCCGAGGTGAAGTCTACCACCAGGAGTGGCGGCAGGGGTGTGGGGAGCCCGACTTCGAGCGGGTGCCCGATCCCCCGGCGACCTCCGCTTGCCGGGGGAGCCAGGATGGGAACAACGCGTTCCGTCGTTGCGTCCAAGCCTTCATCTGGCGAGGCGATCGCTTCGCCCGAAGGCATCTCGGAGGAGAGAGGAGGGGCACCATGTCACGTCGGATCACCCTACTGGTGGCTGCACTGCTTGCGCTCGCGCTGATGGCGCCGGCGATCGCCCACGCAGCCGACACCACGACGTACTCGTTCTCGGGAAGGAACGCCGATGCCGGCACCTGGGTCGAGTTCCGCAACGGCGGGTATGAAGGCCTCTGGATCTGGGGCGGGACGCTCAACAGCAAGACGGTCGGCTCCACCGCGAAGCCGGAGAGGGTCAGGGGCACCTTCGGCTTCTTCTACAAGGAGAAGTACCTCCCGGCGACCGCTACTCGGCGCGAGACGTACCGGCTGATGACGGTGCAGGAGGCGCCCGCGACCTTCACCGCCGACAACAAGCTCATGTCGGCGCGTCTATCGTTCCAGACTCCAGCGCAGATCGCCGTCTGGTACGACGAGATGCCTTGGGAGGGCGAGCCGGTTCCCGGCTCCCCCGATGAGTGGGTCTCTCCAGAGCCGGATAGAGTGTTCGAAACCATGGTCACTGTAAACGTCGACTGGACTGGACTCGGACCACTGTCCCGCAGCTCGTTCATGTCCAAGACCCGCACGGACGGCTTCTTCTACATCGACCGCTCGAACTACCAGAACAGGCAGGCCACGGCAGTCGGCTCTATTGTCGGCACCGACGGCACCGTCTACTTCGATGGGTCGTTCGACTACGGTGCCCTCTACAACAGCAAGAGTTCAGGTCACATGAAGGGCATGTGGTTTGAAGGCTAGCCCTTCACTTTCATGAAGTCGTACCCACACGGGGCTCCGCGAGGAGCCCCGTGTCTTGTGCGACCGCCGGCGGCGCCGGTAGCCACCCTGTCAAAGCCCTATGTGTATAATCAGAGCACAGCAGATTTTCCGCATACCGAGGCAGGACATGCGAACCATCACCGCCACCGAGCTGGCTCGAAACCTGCGGGAAGTCCTCGATCGGCTTGCCATCGAGGGCGAAGAGATCATCGTGGTACGCAACCATCGCCAAGTGGCCCGGATCCTCCCCGGGCCGGGCCACCAAACCGCCCTCGAAGCGATGGCCGACCTCTACCGTACGCTGCCCGCGGAAGCGGGAGCAGGTTGGCTCGCCGACAGCCGGGACCTCCCTGGAACCGGAGCCCTCGACGACGAACTGCGTGACCCATGGGCTTCCTGATCGATACCTGTGTGTGGATCGATGTCGAGAGAGGAGTCCTGGCTCCGGGCGATGTCGCCGCCTTCACCCGTGACGAACCGGTGTTCCTCTCACCCGTGACCATCGCAGAACTAAGATTCGGCGCGGAGACTGCTGCCGATCCCGGCATACGACAGCAAAGACTGGCCGGCCTACGCCGACTCCAGAGCCGGCCCCTTGTCCCGATCGACGGGGTCACGGGTGAGGTGTTCGGCACACTGGCTGCCGAGATCCGACGGGCGGGGCGTCAACATCGCTATCGAGTGCAAGACATATGGCTGGCAAGCCAGGCGATCCAGCACGGCTACCGCCTGCTCACCAGAGATAGGGTGGACTTCGGAGACATCCCCGGGCTCGACCTGGTGGTGATCGGCTGAACCCCCGGGCCTCCGACTACGATACGGCCCACCAAGGTCGCACCGCGTGACCGCCGCGAGAATACGAGTCGTCCCCACCGTAGACAAGGATGCCTCCCGCTTCCCCCGACAGGCCCCTGTAGAAGTCGAGCGCGCGGAAGGCGTCGCGTGCGATGGTCTCCCCCGCCTCGACTTCGATGACTACTCGGCGCAACCCGAGATCCACCACGAAGTCGACTTCACGGCCATGGCTATCTCGCCAGAAGAAGAGGGGCGCGCGCTCTCCGTGATGAAGGAAGACCTTCCGCAGCTCGCTGTACACCAACGTCTCAACCAGCGCACCACGCAACGGGTGTCGGTGTATCTCGCCTGGTCCACGCACACCAAGGAGATGGCACAGGAGGCCCGGATCGAGAAAGAACATCTTCGGGGTCTTCACGAGGCGCTTCGAGAAGTTGGCGTGGTGGGGCTGCACCAGATCGAGGACGTAGCCCGCGCGCAGCACCGACAGCCACCGTTTGGCTGTTGTGTGCGTGACGCCGGCCTCCGAGCCCAGCGAAGAGAGATTGACCAACTGCCCAGAGCGGGCGGCGCAGAGCCCGAGGAAACGGGTGAACGAGTCAAGATCACCGACTCCGCCCAGACTCCGTACGTCCCGCTCCACGTAGGTACGCAGGTATCCATCGAGCCGCGCCGCGGGTTCAAGACTCTGGTCGTGTATGCGCGGAAAGAGACCGGAGAAGAGGATCTGGTCGAGAGTGAACCGCGGTCTGGCCGGAGCCGGCCGGCGACTCTGTCCGGCTGACTCAGACAGCTTGGCGGGAGACACGGCCGGTCGACGCATCCGGCGGCGCCTCCTCGGACAGTCCGCCAGGCGCCCCGTCCAAGGGTCCCCCCGCGGGCCCTACTACACCGAAGCGTGGTGCAGGGCGATGATGCCCCCGGCCAGGATCTCGTATCTCGGGTTCACCAACCCCGCGGTGCGCATAACCTCCCGCAAAGCGGCCGGGTCGGGGAAGCGGCGCACGGAAGCGGGCAGATAGCTGTAGGCGAAATCGTCGCCGGCGGTGACGCGCCCCAACAGCGGGACCACACGGTCGAACCAGAGGCCGAAGAACTCGCGGAACCCGATGATCTGCGGCCGGGTGATCTCGAGACACACCACACGTCCGCCCGGCCGGCACACGCGTCCCATCTCCGAGAACGCCCGCTCGATGTCCGGTACGTTGCGAATGCCGAACCCCACGGTGCAGGCGTCGAACTCACCGTCGGCGTAGGGGAGGTCGAGGAGGTCGCCGCGCACGAAGTCCACCCAGAGTTGGTTCCGCCCACTCTTCCCGCGCGCGATGGCCAGCATCTCGTCGGAGAAGTCGAGACCCACGACTCGGCCCTCCCGCCCCACAGCACGGCGCAGGGCGAACGAGAAATCTCCGGTGCCGCACGCCACGTCGAGAGCGGAGTCGCCGGGGCCCACCCCCGCCAGCAGTACCCCGAGCTCGCGCCACCGATGATGGAGGCCCGCCGTCATGAGAGAGTTCAGCAGGTCGTAGCGCCCGGCGATCGAGTCGAACATCGCCTCGATGCGACGCGGTTCCGGGGTGGCGTCCACCGGGGTCATCGCGCGGTCGCGGCGCCAAAGCGGCTCCGCCGGCCACTGCCGCCGACGCGGCTCCGCCGGCCTCCGCCGCCGCCGAGAAGACGCGGGCGGCCCGGCAGTCGCGGCGCCCTCATCCTGAACCGTCGCGGCGGGTCACGCCAGCACCACCGCCACCGTCGCGAACGCGAAGAACGCCACCGATAGGGTGCTGTTCATACCCATGAAGGCCAACCCCACCCTGGCGAGGTCGGCGTCGCGCATGACCCAGTTCTCATAGAGCAGGAGCGCTGCACACACGGCGACGCCCGCGAAGTACACGAGCCCCAGGCCCGAGAGCGATCCGGCCGCCGCCAGAAGAGCGACCGCCACCACGTGCAACACCCGGGTCGCCCACAGACCAGCCTCCGGTCCGAGGTCGGCGGGGATCGAGTGCAGCCCGTGCTCCCGATCGAACTCCACGTCCATGAACGCGTAGATCACGTCGAAACCGGCGATCCAGGTCGCCACCGCGGCGCCGAGCACGAACGGCTGCCAGGTCACCTGGCCCGTCACGGCAACCCACGCGCCCACGGGCCCGATGCCGATCGTGGCCCCGAGGAACAGATGGCTGAGCCACGACCACCGCTTCACCAGCGGATACACCACGAACATGGCCACGGGGATCGGCCACAGATAGCGCGTGATAACGGGCAGATTGAACGTCGCGACGACCAGCATAACCAGCGAGACCACGCTGAAGACCCAAGCTTCGAGGGGTGAGATGCGACCCGCGGGCAACTCCCGTATCGCGGTGCGCGGGTTCAGGGCGTCGATCCGCGCATCGAGGAGCCGATTCAGAGCCATCGCCAGGCTCCGCGCCGAGACCATGGCCACGGTGATCCAGAACATGGCCCAGAATCCGGGGATACGGACCTCCGCCAGGAAGGCCGCCGAGTATGCGAAGGGAAGGGCGAAGATGGTGTGCTCGAACTTCACGAGTCGTCCGAAGACGAGCACGTACTCGAACGCGGAGCCGAGGCGGCCCCCGCCGCGCGGCTCCGGCGGCGCCGCCGTGTCGGTCACGCTAGCGACCGGCCCGGCCCGGCAGGTCGCCGAGCCCGAGCTCGGCCCACATGGCGTCCACCTTGGCCACCACGTTGGCGCTCATGGCGATGTCGGGCGGCCACTCGCGGGTGTGGCCCTCGGCCGCCGTCTTCCGGGTGGCGTCGATGCCCACCTTGCCGCCCCAGAAGGCGGTGGGCGAGCTGTGATCGAGGGCGTCCAGCGGGCCCTCGGTTATCACCATGTCGCGCTTCGGGTCCACGTTGTTGAACACGCGCCAAGCGACCTGCCCATAGTCGTGCACGTTGACGTCGGCGTCGACCACGATCACGAACTTCGTGAACTGCAGTTGTCCCGTGCCCCACACGGCATGCATGATCTTGCGCGCGTGCATGGGGTACGACTTACGCAGCGAGAGGATGGCGCAGTTGTGGAACACGCCCTCCATCGGCAGGTCCATGTCGACCACCTCTGGCAGAGTGAGTCGCAGGAGCGGCAAGAAGAGCTGCTCGGTCGCCTTGGCGATGAAGCAGTCTTCCATCGGCGGCGCCCCCACGATGGTCGTGGAGTAGATGGGGTCGGTGCGGTGGGTGAGGGCGGTCACGTGGAACACGGGGTACTCGTCGGCCAACGAGTAGTACCCGGTGTGGTCGCCGAAGGGACCCTCGACGCGCCGCTCGTCGGGGTCGACGTAGCCCTCGAGCACGATCTCGGAATGGGCCGGCACCTCCAGGTCCACACTGACGCACTTCACCATCTCAACCGGCTCGCCACGCAGGAAACCGGCGAACATCATCTCGTCGACCATGCCCGGCAGCGGGGCGGTGGCCGCGTACGTGACCGCGGGGTCGGTGCCGATAGCCACCGCCACCTCCATGCGGCCCCCGGCCTCACGGTAGTGCTCGGCGGCGTCCTTGTGAAGATGCCAGTGCATGCCGGTGGTGTTCCGGTCGTACACCTGCAGGCGGTACATGCCGGTGTTGCGCACGCCTCTGCGCGGGTCCCGCGTGTACACCAGCGGAAGGGTGATGAAGCGGCCTCCGTCAAGGGGCCAGCACTTCAGCACGGGCAGGATGCCGAGATCCACGTCGTCTCCGCGCAAGACCACTTCTTGGCAGGCGCCCTTCTTGACCATCTTCGGAGCGAAGTTCGCCAAGTCCTTCAGCCGCCCGAGTGCCTTCACCTTCTCCAGCATCCCCTCAGGCATCTCGAGGTCGAAGAGATCGAGCATGCGCTTGCCCAGCGCTTCGTACGATGGAGTGCGCAGCGCGAACTGGGTGCGTTCGTGACCGCCGAACTGGTTGATGAGCACGGGCATGGTCGAACCCGTGACGTTACGGAAGAGTAAGGCGGGGCCGCCGGCCTTCACGACACGGTCGGCGATCTCTGCGATCTCGAGCACCGGGTCCACCGGATGGTCGACGACGGCGAGGTCGCCGCGCTCACGCAGCGACCTGATGAAGTCACGAAGATCTTTCATCTGGGGAGGGGCCCGCCCTTCTAGTCGCGGTCCTGCGCTAGGTAGAACGATACCACCATGAGTTCGGTGGACAGGTCCACCTGCCGTACGAACACTCCGTCCACGGGCGCCAATTTGACCGGTGCGAAGTTCAGGATGCCGCGTACCCCGGCCTCGATAACCTTCTCGGCGACGCCCTGGGCCGCTTCCGCGGGAACGGTGATCACGGCGATGTGCACGCTGTTCTCGCGGATGAACTGGGCCAGTTCCTTCTCCGGTCTCACCGAGAGCTCGTCGATGGGTGTGCCCACCACGTGACTCGAGCTGTCGAACACGCCCACCAGCTCGTAGCCTTCCTCACGGAAACCACGGTAGCGGGCGAGCGCCTGGCCGAGCTTGCCGGCCCCACAGATCACGACGTTCCACTGATGATCGAGGCCCAGGCACCGGGACAGCTCGGCGATGAGGAAGCTGACCTCGTAGCCCACCCCCCGCACGCCGAACTCGCCGAAGTAGCTGAAATCCTTGCGGATCTGGGCGGCGTTCGCGTCGAGCTTCTCGGCGAGCTCCTGCGACGACACCTTGGCGACGCCGTCCCGCTCCAACCGGTGAAGCACGCGTAGATAGCGGGCCAACCGAGGCACGGTGGCCTGCGGGACTCTCGCCTTGTCCAACGGATCGCCCATCCCCTCTCCTCTCCCTTACTCGAGTCCGCTCAAGACTTCCGCCGCCGCCTCGACCGTGCGGTCGATGTCGGACTCGGTGAAAGCCGTGGAAAGGAACGCAACTTCGAACTGACTTGGAGCGAGGTAGACCCCACGCTCCAGCATGCCGCGGAAGAAGCGGCCATAACGGTCGGTATCGCTGGTCTTCGCGGAGGGGAAGTCGACCACCGGTTCCGCCGTGAAGAACGTGGTAAGCATCGCGCCCACCCGCTGCACGCGCGCGGGGATGGCCGCCTTCGCGGCCGCAGCGATGAGACCCACCTCGAGCCGAGCGCCCAGGGACTCCAGGGTCTCATAGGCGCTGCCTGCCGCCAGCACATCGAGCGTGGCGACACCGGCGGCCATGGCGAGGGGATTGCCCGAGAGCGTACCCGCCTGATAGATCGAGCCGGCGGGAGCCACCTTCTCCATGATGTCGGCCCGGCCGCCGAAGGCCCCCACTGGGAGGCCGCCGCCGATGACCTTGCCGAGCGTCGACATATCGGGAGTGACACTGTAGCGCTCCTGGGCGCCTCCGTAGGCCACCCGGAACCCACTCATGACCTCGTCGAAGATCAGGACAGCCCCGTAGCGCGCGGTGACCGCACGCAGGCCCTCGAGGAACCCCGCCGCCGGTGGCACACACCCCATGTTGCCGGCCACCGGCTCCACGATCACCGCGGCGACTTGCTCTCCGATACGCGAGAAGACGTCTTCGACCGCCGTCAGATCGTTGAACTCCACGGTGAGCGTGTCGCGGGCCGTGCCCTTGGTCACACCGGGGCTGTCGGGCAGGCCGAAGGTAGCCACTCCGGACCCTGCGGCCACCAGCAACGAATCGCCGTGCCCGTGGTAGCAGCCGACGAACTTCAGGATGAGGTCGCGCCCGGTGTAGCCGCGGGCCACCCGCAGAGCGCTCATGGTGGCCTCGGTGCCGGAGTTGGTCATGCGGACCATCTCGACCGATGGGACCGCCTCGACCAGCCGGCGCGCCATCTCGACTTCCAGGGCCGACGGCGTGCCGAAGCTGGTGCCCTTGGCGAACGCCGCCTCGAGCGCGCTCACCACCGCCGGATGACGATGCCCGAGGATCATCGGCCCCCAGGAGCCTACGTAGTCGAGGAACTCGTTGCCGTCGACATCCCACATGCGGGCGCCCTGACCGCGATCCATGAAGAGCGGCTGGCGACCCACGGCCCGCATGGCGCGGACAGGGCTGTTCACGCCCCCGGGGAGATACGTGCGGGCCTCGTCGAACAGTCTGCTGCTTGTGGTGTCGATCACGTGTATCGCTCCGTAGGTTCGATAGATCCGAAGGCGGTAGGGGCGATCCGCGGATGCCCCCCAGCCACCGCCTCACGCAATCTACCACAGTGCTTGTGAAAACGTAAGCAAAGTGACGCGGAGACGGCGCGTCGCAGACGCCCACCACTTCCCGGGAGGCTGTGTTGCGCACTCCGCCTACCATGGTCGCCCGGCCTCGCCCGGCGGCGCCTTCCCGACCGCTGACAGGCACCCTGCATGCGCCGGAGGAGCAGACCTGCCCCCCGCACGGTGCGCTGTGTGACAGGAGTAACGAGTCACTCCACTTCATCATCCGCGGTCATCACAAAGCCCGAAACACATCACGCCGCGGCCCCGCCGCAGCACATGACCGGAATGCCTCGAGCCAGGCCCGCGCGGCCCACCCGACCTCCCACCGCGCGCGGTGACCACGTAGTCTCGGCCGCCGGCCCCGCGAGGGCCGGCCCCGGCACGCCCTCCCGGACCCCGCGGCGCTCGGGGTGCTAAAGTTCAACCTCGAAACTCCCGGTGCCGACACAAGAGATGGCATGAAGAAGATCCTCCTGATAACCCCGGCGTACCACAGCGGCGTGCTCGAAAGCGCGGGCCGCTGGCCCAATCTCGGTTTCGTCTACATCGCGGGGCACCTGCGCGCCGCGGGCTTCGAGCCTCTTATCTACGACGCCATGTCCGCGGACCACGATCTTTCCAACATCGCTGAGCGCCTCCGCGAGGAGCAGCCCGACGCGGTGCTCACCACCAGCTTCACCGCCAGCACCCCGGCCGCTATCGATCTGCTGCGCGTCGCGAAAGAAGTGGCTGCAGAGCAGGGCCGAGAGGTGGTCACGGGTCTTGGAGGCGTGCATGCCACCTTCATGTACGCCGAGGTGCTCAATGGCGACTCCGATGCCGTCGACTTCTGCTTCCGTGGCGAGGGCGAGCTGACCACGGCGGAGCTGTTCACGGTACTCCGCGACGGAGGCGACCCCGCCACCGTGCCCGGCCTCGCCTTCCACCGCGACGGCGGCCTCGTGGCCACCGAAGCCCGCCCGTTCATCCCCGACCTCGACGACATCATCCCCGCCTGGGACCTGGTCGAATGGGACCTCTATACCTTCTACGTGATCCCCGGCAGCCGCATGGCCACGATCAACACCTCCCGAGGCTGCGGCCAGGCCTGCTCCTTCTGCAGTCAGCAGAAGTTCTGGCAACGCACCTGGCGGGGCCGCTCTCCCGAGGCCATCGCGAACGAGATCTTCCACCTGGAGCGCGAATACGGCATCGACGTCTTCCTGATCTCAGACGAACTCCCAACCTACGAACGCGAGCGCTGGGAGCGACTCCTCGACCTGCTCATCGAAGCCGGCTCCACCTCGTATCTGCTCATGGAGACCCGCGTTGACGACATCGTCCGCGACGAGGATATCCTTGCCAAGTACCGCAAGGCCGGCATCATCCACATCTACGTGGGCGTGGAAGCCACCAGCCAGGAGACGCTCGACCGCTTCCAGAAGAACGCCGACGTGCAGACGGGCAAGCGGGCCATCAAACTCCTCGCCGAGCACAACATCCTCACCGAGACCTCGTTCGTGCTGGGAGTGCCCGAAGAGACCAAGGAGAGCGTGGAGCGCACCTTGGAGATGGCCAAGTTCTACGACCCCGACATGGCCCACTTCCTGCTGCTCGCCCCGTGGCCCTACGCCGACATGTACCCCGAACTCGAGCCCTACGTGGAGACGCGCGACTACGCCCTCTACAACCTGGTGGAGCCGGTCATGCGCACGCAGTCCATGACCCGCGACGAGCTGATGGCGGCGGTCATCCGCTGCTACATGGACTTCTACATGAGCCGCCTGCCCCTCTGGGCGGCCGAGAAGGACAAGTTCAAGCGCGCATACATGCTGCGCTCGGCCAAGCTCATCATGCAGAACTCGTTCATCACGAAACACATCCCGGGCGGCCTCAAGATGCCTGCGGCGGTGCGGAAGGCGATCGACCGGCTGGCGGGGTAAGGTTCCACCGGCGCCACCAGGCGGCGGTGTGCCCGGCGGCGCCACCATCGGCGGGCCTCCGAGTTCGCTTACATCCAGAACACCACGTAGGCGGTCGCCGCCAGCAGTAGCGCGATGATCCCATGCTTCACGAACACCGTCATGCGCTTCGTCAGGATGTAGGCGGAGCCCGCGCTGGGGTAGAGCAGGCGCTCCTCTGCTGAGTAGAGAAGCAGACGCACCACGCCGGAGGCGACCACCCAGACCAGCGCTCCGGCGATCACCCAACGCAGGTCACCCCGAACGTCCTCCAGCGCTGCGGCCGCCTCACCCGCCAGACGCCCGACCCGTACCGCAAGCCCCGCGCTCACCACGACCGACCCCAACCAGATACCGGTTGCCAGATCGTGCAGGAGGTTGTTGACGAGGATCAGGACCCGCCCGGCCGGCGCGCCGCCACCCGCACCCGAACTCACGACGACTCCTTCCCGTTCGATGAGCGTCCGCCGGCGAACCAGGAGATCCCCCAACCGACCACCCCAACCGCCACCACTCCCAGAGCTACGAGCATCCAGCGGATGTAGGAGCCCTTCCACAGGACGACCTCCACCACCGGAGCGAAGCCCTCCAGGAGCACCGGGAACTCACCCATGACGACGTTGTCTCCCGGAGCCAGAGCCATGGAGCCTACCACCTCGTTCTCCTGCAGCAGGGTAACGATGGCCGCGGGCATGACCGCGGGCCCACCCAGCGGCTGCGCGACGATGGACACGTCTTGCCGGAAGTCCGGGATGACCCGTTCGATCGCTACCTGGAGCGCCGAGTCGGCGAACAGGCCTCCCGCGATCCACCCTTGGCCGCTCTGGAGGAACGGGCTGGTCTCCGTTCGCCCCTGCCAGGTGACCTGCACGCGTGTGGCCCAGGCAGGGGGCGGCTCCAGTAGCCTGAGATGGGTGCCCTCCACCTCCACAGACTGCCCCATCCCTAACTCCACGTCGACGGAATCGGCGGCCAACCGGGCATCGGCAGGCCGGTCCTGTTCGCCGAAGGGGCCGACGAGATCGCCGCCGGCCAAGCGCGGGACCACCTCGAGCGTCGCCAGAGAACCGCCTTCAGGCGTCCACCCAGTCACCGACCCGCGAAATGTCATGTCGAGCACGGGGATCTGAACGGTCTCGCCCGGCGCCACGGGAACCGTCACCTCGCGAAACGAGAACTGGTGGAGCAGGCTGAAGACGAGAAGTCCGAGAACCCCCAGCCACACGGCGGCTTCGGAGAACCAGCTCACGCCCACGACGCGCTCGGCAAGCAGCCGATCGGCCGCGATGAGTACGATGCTCACGCCGAGCCCCAGTGAGGCAACCAGGAAGACCGCGCTGTGTAGCATGTCGGCGGTTGGAAGGATGCCCGGCAGGAGCGCTCGCAGCTCGGCCGGCTGAGCATCCGCCCCCAGTCCTCCTTGAGGCACCAAGAGCGTCACGACCGCCGCTCCTACTGCCACGGCCGCGAAAAGCAAGGGCACCGGCCACCAGGTGAACACGCGCCAGAGTCGATCCACGCGCCCCGCCTCAGAACCAGAAGTGTGTGAAGAACAGGTACGTGCTGATGATGCAGGCGAACCCGATCACCGAGAGCCAGGCAGCCCGCACACTCTCCCACCCTCGGGTGTACTGAGCGTGCAGGTAGGCGCTGTAGATGAGCCACGTCACGAGCGCCCACGTCTCGATGGGATCCCAAGCCCAGTAGACGCCGCCGATGTACTTGGCCCACAGCGCCCCGGTGAACAGAACCATGGTCATGAAGGGGAAGCCGAGCACCGCCGCTCGGTAGCCAACGCGGTTCACCGCAGCAGGATCGTACCGGCGACCCACACCCAGATACCGGCGCAGCAGGATCAGCAGCCCCGCGCCGAAGGTCACCGTGAACGCCGAATAGGCCACGATCGACGTGAGGATGTGGAGCAGCAGCCACACGCTCCGCAGTGACGCCAAACTCACCTCGCCGCTGCCCCCCGGGATCAAGAGGATGTAGCCGAGGATCAAGAAGCTCACTGGAAGTGCCAGGATCGCGACCCACCACGGACCGCGCCGGGCGAGGAAGTACGCGGTCACCATGCCTATGCCCCACGAGAAGGCCAGCAGGAACTCCGCCTGGTTGTAGACGGCGATCGTGCCACGAGCGATGCTCAAGCCCACGAGTAGAACGGACTGCCCAAGCAGCGCGATCGCCATGAGGCTCCAGTACGCGGTGCGCAGACGGGCGCGCCGCCGGGGGCCGTCGCTCCGCGACTCGAACACCTCGCCGGCGATCGCCGCGATCCAGGCGAGCACACTACCCACCAAGCCGGCGGCGAACGCCGCGACCTCCCATTGCTGGTCTATCATGATCCGCCTCTTCCGGCGCCATCCGGCGACCCGTCAGCCTCCCGTTCCGCGGAGGCGCCGGCGCTCTTCAGACGGGCCAACTCTTCCGCGAGCGGCTGATTGCGCCTGCGGGCAAAGCCCGTCACCTCAATACCCCCTGCCACCGGGGTCAGACGAACCTGGCGGAACGAGAACCCGAGGGACAGCACGACTCCGAGCAGGTTCGCCACGATGCCCCCGAGCACGAGTCCGCCGCCGGCTCGAGACGAGACCACTGCAGTGGGCATGTAGACCGCCTCCAGAAACGTCACCGTGTAGTCCTCAGCAGTGAGTTCTTCCCCGATGCGCAGGTCACTCCGCGCGACCTCCTCCTGGCTACCGTCCCCTGCTTCGCGCACCACGGCCACGGCCGCGAGCGGGTCGCGCATCTCCGGCGAGCGACGTCGCCAGCCCTCAACCGTACTCTCGGCATCACGTGCAAAATCGAGCACCCGCAACTGAAGACCGTCTCCTCCGGACAGGGAGACCACTGGCACGGCGAAAGAAAGGCGTTCAACGACGGCATTCCCCTGGGGCGACGTGACCCGGAACACCACTTGCGAACCGCCGAGTGACGGCTGCAGCACCAAGTCTCCTCGATCGAAGCCGAGACGGCCGCCCAATTCGAAGGACCCTTCCTCCAGACGGCGACCCCCCTCGTACACGGCCACGGTGGCCCGCATCCCGGCCAGCTCGTAGTCGGTATCGTCGCCCCGATCACGCACCTTTTGGAACCGTGGTTCCAGATCCACCAGCTCCAGGAGGCGATTCGTGTTCGGTTCGAGCACACGCTGGCCTTCTGGGAGGTAGACAGCCTCACTGAAACCCAGCGAGAGGTTCCAGGCCATTCCCGCGAGAAGCGCCAGGAGACTCACGTGCAGCAGGATGAACCCAAGGGGCTGCAGTCGCCCACGGACCAGCGTCACGCTGCTCGTCGCCGACGTGCCGGGCGCCGCCCCGGGCCGTGACGACGGCGCCGGGCGATAGCCGACACGAACAGCCCGGGCCGTCACCTCTTCGAGCGAAGCGGACACCTCCACCCGTTCCTGCGTCGCGTCGGGGACGAAATCCCCCGGCCGCGTCGCCTGCACCCACGCCGTCCGGAACCGCCCCACCGAGCAGAGCAGGATCTGGGTGAAGACGAGCACGAGGAGCACACGGAACCACCAGGTGTGGAACGTGTCGTCCAGCCCCAAGCCCCTAATCAGGGCCGAGAGGACGCCGCCGTACTTGTCGTCGTAGAACGCGATGTCTC
>JAHJSA010000110.1 GCA_018830645.1 Actinomycetota bacterium | reverse complement strand
GTAAACATTCGGTGATCCCGTAGCCCTTCTCGTCCCGACCGGCAGGCCCGGATCCGCGAAAGTGCTGGACACAGGGCCCGCTTTCGTGTGTACTGGTGGTAATGACGACCAGGCATGCAGACGAGGTAGACAACGGGTGGGCGGAGGCTGAGCGCTGGCGCGGCGAGGCCGAGAGCCTGCGCGGCGAAGTCGAGCTGCTGGCCGCCGAGAACGCGGCCTTGCGGGCTCAGGTGGCGGCGCTCAGCGAGAAGGTGGCGACGCTCGCCAAGCTGGTCTTCGGCGCCTCGTCGGAGAAGAAGAAGCCGGCCACGCCGGCCACGTCCCCGGCCAACGGCGCCGACGACGCCGAGGGCTGCGAGCGGCGCCGCCGGGGTCAGCAGCCCGGCAGCGCCGGACATGGTCGGCGGGACTACTCGCATCTTGAGACCGTCGAAGAGGTTCACGACGTGCCCGCGGACGAGCGGGTCTGCCCGAACTGCGGTGCAGACTATGCGCCCTTCGGCGAGGAACGCGCCGAGCAGATCGACTGGCAGGTGCGCCTCGTGCGGGTCATCCACCGCCGCCCCACCTACCGGCGGACCTGTCGTTGCCGGGTGCACGGCGTGCTCGTGGCCCCCGTCCCGGCAAAGCCGATCCCGAAGGGCTTGTTCACCGCGGGGTTCCTGGCACGCCTCCTCACCGAGAAGTACGTGCTCGGCCGCCCGCTCGAGCGTGTCGTCGCCGCACTGGCACACGAGGGGCTCGACGTTGCGCCGGGCACGCTGGTCGGTACCCTGCAGGCGCTCTCGGCGCTGCTCGCCCCCCTCGACGCCGCCATCCGTGCCCGCAACGCCGCGGCGGGCCACCTGCATGTCGACGAGACGAGCTGGAGCGTGTTTCAGACCCTGGCGGACAAGGCCAACCACCGCTGGTGGCTGTGGGTGTTCGTCGGCCCGGACACCACCGTGTTCTCGATCGAGCGGTCCCGCTCGACCAAGGTGCTCACTGGGCACCTGGGCGTCGAGTTGGAGGCCGGGTCGCTCGAGGCGGGCCGGCGGCTGCTTGTGAGCTCGGACTTCTTCACCGTCTACCAGGCGCTGGCCACCCTCGAGGGGGTGGACCCGCTGTGGTGCTGGGCGCACATCAGGCGCTACTTCATCCGCGCCGGCGACGCCCACGCGGAGCTCGCCGGCTGGACCGCGGCGTGGCTTCAGCGCATCGGGGCGCTGTACGTGGCGCACCGGGCGCTCACGGCCTGTGAGGGAAGCGCCGAGCACGAGCGTGTCGAGGAAGGGTTCGCCGCCGCGTTTGGCGCCATCGACGCCGCCCGCCACCTCCAGGCGGCCGACGAGGCGCTGCACCCCGCGGCACGCAAGGTGCTCGCCACCCTGGACCACGAGTGGGAGGGCCTTGCCCGCCACCAGCAGTTCCCCGCGCTGCCCCTCGACAACAACACCGCCGAGCGTGCCCTGCGCGCCGCGGTGGTAGGGCGCAAGAACTACTACGGCTCGGGATCGGTGTGGGCCGCCGAGGCGGCCGGTCGGATCTGGACCGTCACCGCGACGGCCACCCGGGCGGGGTGCAACCCGCTGTCGTACCTGTGCGCCTACCTCGACGCCTGCGCCCGGGCCGGCGGGCGGCCCCCTGCGGGAGAGGCGCTCGCCCGGTTCTTCCCCTGGGCGATGGACCGGGCCGACCGGGCCGCCTGGTGGGGCGCGCCCTCGGGGCCGGCGCCCTGAGCGCCCCGGTGCGCTACTGCGGGCGGGAGTTCTCCGAAGCCGAGCTGGAGGTGATCCGCGGCCTCGCCGCGACGCTCCCGACGAGGCGGGCGATCGCCGATGCGGCCTGCGAGGCGCTCGGCTGGCACCGTCACGACGGACAAAGAAAGGACATGTCGGCGCGCGTGGCGCTCTTGCGCATGGCCGCGGACGGCCTGGTGACCCTGCCGGCCCCGCGCAACACCAACGGCAACGGCCGCATCACCCGCCGCCTCGAGCCCGATCCCGAGCTACCCCCGGCGCTGGTGGCGTCGCTTCAAGAGCTCGGGCGCATCGAGCTGGTCCTCGTCGACAGCGCGGCCTCCTCGAAGCGCTGGAGGACGCTCATCGCCACGCACCACTACCTCGGCTACACCCCCTTCGCCGGGGCGCAGCTGCGCTACCTAGTGGAGACCTCCCGCGGGACGGTGGCGGCCCTGGGGTTCGCGGCCTCGGCCTGGAAGTGCGCGCCCCGCGACGCCCACATCGGCTGGGACGCCCGGGCGCGCGAAGCGCGCCTCCACCTCGTTATCGGCAACGCCCGCTTCTTGATTCTGCCACACGTGCGCGTGGCCAACCTCGCCTCGGCCGTCCTCGCCCGGGCCGCCCGCCGCCTCCGCTCGGACTGGCAGACGGCCTACGGCTATGAGCCGGTGCTCCTGGAGACCTTCGTCGAGTGCGACCGCTTCAGCGGGGCCAGCTACCGGGCCGCCAACTGGCTCCACGTGGGGCGCACGCAAGGCCGGGGCAAGCTCGACCGCCACCACGAGCACGCGCTCCCGGTGAAGGACGTCTACCTCCACCCCCTCCACCGCGGCTACCGGCGCATCCTCGGCGCTCCCGTCTGACCGCCGCGTGGCTGGTCCGGGCGCACCGTCGCCATGCTGCCTATGCAGGGGTTGGCCGAATACTTACC
>JAHJSA010000009.1 GCA_018830645.1 Actinomycetota bacterium | reverse complement strand
GCAATGTCTTCTCGTCTTCCGTCAACACCAGAGCCGCACGCCTCGACTTTCCCGCCATGGTTGCCTCCATGCGTGAGTCGGAACAGGACCATGGCAAGTATAGCTCATTACGTAACGTTATTGTTGGAACGTACTACTAGGTCTGATCGAGTTCCACCGCGAAGAGCGGCTGGCCGTACTCGACCGGCTGCGCGTCGCTCACGAACACGTGCCTGATCGTGCCCGACACTTCAGAGGCCACCTCGTTCATGAGCTTCATGGCTTCAAGGATGCACAGGGCTTCGCCCTCGTCCACATGCGTGCCCACGTCGACGAACGGCGGACTGGTGGGCGAAGGCGAAGAATAGAACGTGCCCACCATGGGTGCGGTCACCTGATACAAGCCCGAGTCGAGCGAAGGCGTTTCCGCCCCCGTCGGCGCCGCCTCGGCGGCGATCTCCGCCTGCGCTCCACCCACCGGCACAAATACCGGCTCCGCAACACCGGGCTGTGGCGCGAACGCGGGCTGGGCGAAGGCCGGGTCGGTGCGCGGCTGCCCACCCTTTCTGATGGTGATGCGCATTCCTGCGTCCTCGACGGTCACCTCGTCGATGTCGGAGTTCTCGACGGCCTTGATCAGGTCACGCACACGGTCGCTGCCCACGGTCGGGATTGCCGGCACCGGCTCCGCTTCCGCCTCACCAGTGAGGAACACATCCTGCTCGGCTCCGCTGTGGCGGCGCTCGAAGTAGCTTCGTGCGGCGTTGGGGAAGAGGGCGAAGCTGATCACGTCCTCCTCGCTGCGGGCAAGCGGGCCTACCTCTTCGCGATACTGCTCGAGGGTCTCGCTGATGAGATCGGCGGGCCTCACGTTGATGGATTCCTCGTCGCCCAGGACTCGGCGCCTGATATCCGGATCGATGGGACCCGGCGCCTTACCGTAACGACCGCGGAGATAGGCCTTCATCTCATCCGGCACCACCTGCCACCGCTTGCCGATCAGGATGTTGAGAACCGCCTGAGTCCCCACGATCTGGCTCATGGGAGTCACCAGCGGCGGATAGCCGACCTCAGCCCGTACTTTAGGGATCTCCTCCAGCACCTCCTGCAGTCGATCCTCAGCCTTCTGTTCCTTCAACTGAGAGATGAGGTTGGAGATCATGCCTCCGGGAACCTGATGCGAATAGACCTTCATGTGCGTAAGCGAGGTGACGCCGCGGTCGAATCCACCTGCTTCGCGCACACCCTCGAAGTACTCCGCAACTTCGAAGAGCGCGTCAAGATCGAGCTCCGTGTCGTACGGGGTGCCCTTGAGGGCGGTCACCAGCATCTCGGTTGCGGGCTGGCTGGCGCCGAAAGCCAGTGGCACCGTCGCGGTGTCCACGACGTCTACACCCGCCTCGATGGCCTTCAGGTACGTCATGGGAGCGAGGCCGCCGATGTAGTGGCAATGCAGCTGCAGTGGCAGGTCGATCTCCCTCTTCAGCCGGGTGATCAGACGCTCGGCGAAGTACGGCGACAGTAACGCCGCCATGTCTTTGATGCAGATGCTGTCAGCGCCAAGCTCCACCAACTCCAGGGCGGTCTCCACGTAGTGGTCGAGCGTGTGCACAGGGCTGATCGTGAACACGACCGCACCCTGGTAGTGCTTGCCCGCTTCCTTGATAGCCTCCACAGCCGCACGATGATTGCGCGTGTCGTTCAGCGCATCGAAGACACGGAAGATGTCGACGCCGGAGTCGGCCGCGTGCAGGACGAACTCGCGCACGATCTCGTCACTGTAGTGGCGGTAGCCCACCAGATTCTGCCCACGCAGGAGCATCTGAAGGGGCGTTCGGCGGCAGTGGTGCTTGATGGTGCGCAAACGCTCCCAAGGGTTCTCGTCGAGGAAGCGTAGGCACGTGTCGAACGTAGCCCCGCCCCAGACTTCCATCGAATGGAAGCCGATCTGATCCATTTTCCGGAGCGCCGGCACCATGTGGCCGATGCGCATACGTGTGGCCCAGAGTGACTGGTGGGCATCCCGCAGGCTGGTATCGGTGATCCTGATCTTTCGAGATCTCATTGGGACTCCTGATGGCTCACGGCGGGCAGAGAACGCGCACCGCGGGTCGGATCAGACGCGTGTGTTGTACTCGCGAGTGCGGGTGTCTATGCGGATCACGGTGCCCGTCTCGATGAACAGAGGTACTTGCAGGGTCGCCCCGGTCTCTAGAACGGCCTCCTTGGTTCCACCGCTCACCGTATCGCCCCGCACGCCGGGAGCGGTCTCTATGACCTCCAGATCGACGAAGGTGGGTAGCTCGATATCGGATGGCCGGCCATCGACTAGGAGCAGGTCGACGTCCATGTTCACTTTCATGAGGTCGAACCGTCCCTCGAGCAGGGTCTTCGGCAGACTGACTTGCTCGAACGATTCGGCATCCATGAAGACTATTGCGTCGGGCTCATCGTACAGGTACTGCATGGTCCTGCTTTCCACGCGCACCTGCTCGAACTTCTGTTCGGGACGAAACGTCTTGTCCACCACGCGGCCGGTAGCAAGGCCCTTCAACTTGGTGCGGACGAACGCCCCACCCTTCCCCGGTTTGACGTGCTGGAAATCGACGATCCGGTAGTTCTCGTCCTCGTAGCGGATGGTCATACCGGTGCGGAACTGGTTGGTGGAAATCACCAATCGGCCTCCTAAGAAAAAGCCTCCTAAGAAAAAAATCGTCGGCACCGGCCCCATCGCCGGACGCCCGACTCGTGATGCTGCATTCTACACGAACCACGGCTACATTTCAGCACAGCAACGGTCTAGCCAGTATCGCCACCGACCTCTAACCCTGCTGCTACGAGACGATGGTGAACCCACGTTCGTACGGCGTCAGCACCTCGACCCCCCTGTCCGTGACCACGACAGTGTCCTCGATCCTGACACCGCATGCACCCTCGAGGTACACCCCCGGCTCGATCGTGACGACCATCCCCTGCTTCAGGACGTCTTCCGAACGATGGCTCAGAGTGGGTGCCTCATGCACGTCGAGGCCCACACCGTGGCCCAGGCCGTGCTTGAACCGACCCCCCAGACCATGCGCCTCGATGATGTCACGGGCGACGCGGTCGACCTCGGAGCAGCGCGATCCAGGCCCGGCGAAGCCGCGGGCCGCCTCCTGCGCCTCAAGTGTGACGTCGAACGCCCGACGACACTCGCTCCCGACTTCGCCGGTGGCGAAGGTGCGGGTCATGTCGCTGGCATAGCCGTCGATCGTGGTCCCGATGTCCACCACGAGAAGGCCGTTATCGCCGATGATGGCGTCTCCCGCGACGGCGTGCGGCTTCGCCCCGTTCGGCCCCCAAGCCACGATATACGCGAAGGGCACCACGTCGGATCCATGGCGGCGCGCCCACATCTCGAGATCGAGGGCCACGTCGCGCTCACTTCTGCCAACGACGCCTATCTCGCGCACACGGTCCATCACCGCCACGGTCAAGCGGCAAGCCTCACTGATCGCACGGATCTCCTCGACGGACTTGATACGGCGGAGATCCTGCACGAGCCCGCCCACGAGGAGTGTCTCCTTGGCCCGCAGCTTCGGCTCGAACCGCTCCCACTGCAGGACCGTCAGATGGTCCTTCTCCACCCCCACCCGCCCATCGACCTCAGCCAGCACCGTGCCCAGTGGATCGGAGACCTCTCCCTCGACCTCGATGAATCGAGCTTGTGGCGCCTGTTCCCGCGCTTGGGTGCGGTATCGGAAGTCCGAGAACAGCACCATCTCTTCGGGAAGTACCACCACCACTCCCGCGCTGCCCGTGAATCCCGTGAGGTACCTGATGCTCAAGTGGTCGAGCACGATCAGGGCGGCGAGATCCTCAGCGGCGAGTCGCTCCCGCAACGCCTTGACCCGGGTCTCATGCTCTCCGCGCGGAGTCGCGACTGGGTTCATGATCTCTTCATCGGAGTCGCGGCATCGGGACTCTCCACGAGCTCCACGAGGGCGCGCACCGCTTCGCGGTAGCCCTCGGGGCCGCGTCCCGCCACCCTCACGGACGCGACATCGGCTACGACCGACACCTTCCGCCATTCCTCGCGCCGCTCGATGTCGGACAGGTGCACCTCGGCCACCGGTCCGGCGGCCAACTCGAGGGCGTCGCGGATGGCATAGCTGTAGTGCGTCCACGCTCCCGGGTTCACGAGGAGCGCGTCGGCGTGTCGGTTGACGTGCACGAGTCGCACGAACTCACCCTCGTGGTCGGTCTGATGGCACTCGCAGCGCCATCCATGTGCGCGCGCCTCCTCGCACACGATCGCCTCCACTTCAGGCAGAGTGACCCGCCCATAGTGGCCGACGGGACGCTCGCCGAGAAGTCCGAGATTCACTCCGTGAAGCACCACGAGGAGTCGGGACGCCGAAGTCCCTGCCGTCGGTTCGGAGAGCTCACTCCCCGGGATCACGGCGTGATCGCTTTCAGTCCACGTCGAAGCGTCTCATCATCCACCCGTACCCCCCAGCGAGGCGCGCCGATCGAATCCAGGCAGACGAAGCCGATGCCGGCTGCTGTGGCCTTCTTGTCTCTTCCCATGGCTTCGAGGATCGGTTCAAACGTCAGGCCGGGCATGCGGGTGGGCAACCCCAGATTCGCGAGCAGCCTGACGACCCGTGCTCGGGTGTCCGTGGGTAGGCCCACCACGACCTCGCTCACCGCGAGGGCCGCCAGGAGCCCCAGAGACACAGCGGCCCCGTGCGGCAGGACGTGGTAGCCGAGGGTGGACTCGAGAGCGTGGCCGAACGTGTGTCCCAGGTTGAGTATCGCGCGGCGCCCACGATCGGTCTCGTCTTCCTCGACCACGGCCGCCTTGAAGGCGACGCACTGCTCGACGATCGAACTGAGAGTAGCTGGATCACGCGCGAGGATCGCCGCGGTCTTCGTCTCCAACACGTCGAGGAGCCGTCCGTCGGACAGGAGAGCGTACTTCACCACCTCACCCAGACCCGAGGAGTATTCGGAGGCGGACAGCGTCGACAAGAAGCCCGGATAGATGACCACCAGCTCCGGCTGGTGGAACGCGCCGACAAGGTTCTTGCCGTTGGGGAGGTTGACGGCAACCTTCCCCCCGACGCTTGAATCTACCTGCGAGAGCAGGGTCGTGGGCACCTGCCACAACCTGACGCCCCTGAGGTAGGTCGCCGCCACGAAGCCGGCCAGATCTCCCACCATGCCTCCGCCGAACGCCACCACGATATCGTCCCGACGGGCTCCGGCCTTCGACAACCAGTCCCAGCAGATCGCCGCCGATGCGGCCGACTTGCCGGCCTCGCCCGGAGACAGCACCCGCAGGCCTTCGACTCCGCTGGAGCCCGAGATCAAGGGCGCCATGGATCCTCCCCACGCCGCCTTGACGTTCTCGTCTGTCACCACGAAAGTACGCAGACCGGCTTCCCGCACCATCGCCGCCCGCTCCGCCAGCAGCGCGAGCGCTCCCTCTCCTCCCACGATCACAGAGGGTTGGCGGGTCCCCACCAGTTCGATGCGCCAGGTCATCTTCCGGACTCCTTGTCGCCCACAGGCTCGCCCCCGAGGCCGTCGAGATCGAACCGTCGTCGAGCGATGTCGACGACTCGGACGGCGACTTCCGCTGCGGAGAGGTCGTGCGTCTCGATGATCTCATCCGCGGTCTTCAGGTAGATAGGCTCCCGCGCCGCCGCCAACGCCGCGAAGTCCTCCCAGGACCGCGCCAGCGGCCTCCCTGATCCCTCCACTCTGCCCCAACCCACCTCCGGCGACGTCAGCAAGAAGACCACCAGGGCGCTCTCCGCCAAGACGGCGGCTGTTTCCGGCGACGTGACCGCGCCGCCGCCCAGGGCCAGCACAAGGCCTGGCCCGGTCGTCTCCCGCCTGACGACCTCCCTGAGACACTCGAGCTCGACAGCTCGGAACCCGATCTCTCCCCGGTTCGCAAAGATCTCTTCCGGCGACAGACCGGTCGTGGTGCTGATGACCTCATCAAGGTCGACGAACTCCCAGCCGAGAGCCGATGCGACACTCGCTCCCACGACGCTCTTCCCTGCTCCCATGAACCCGGAAACGGCTATCACCTGTGCCACAGACCGCGCTCCTCGAGTCGTTCTTCGTACGCACGCACAGCGGCACGCAGCTGTCCAACGGTGTCACCGCCGAACTTCTCGAGGTAGGCGGAGGCCAACTCGAGAGCCACCATCGCCTCCCCCACGACCCGCGCGGCTGCAACGGCCTCCACGTCGCTCCGCTCCTTGTGCGCGCTCACCTCGGAGCCGTCGCGCAGGTCCACTGAGGCAAGGGGTTTCATCAGGGTGGGGATCGGCTTCATAGCCGCCCGCACGATAATGGGCATCCCGTTCGTCATCCCTCCCTCCAAGCCACCGGCTCGGTTCGTGCGGCGGACCACGGCCCCGTCTCCAGCATGAAGGGGATCGTGCACTTCGGAGCCCAGCAGACCGGCCGCGGCGAACCCCATGCCTACCTCCACGCCCTTGATGGCAGGAATGCCTCCGAGGGCACCCATCAGGCGACCGTCCAGACGCTCGCCGACCGAGGCGAACCCGCCGACCCCCGGACACATGCCCCACGCCCAGACTTCGAACACACCACCGAGTGACTCCCCGCTCGTGCGGCAGGCATCGACCAGGCCCCTCATCTCTTCCTCGACGGCAGAATCGGGGCACCCGCACTCCGAGGAGTCCACGGCGGCCCAATCGATCTCAGCCGGGTCGAGCCCTGAGAGACCGGTCAACAGGCCGACTCCGCCCAGACTTCTCACGAACCCACGCACTTCCACACCCACTTCGGCAAGGAGCAGGCGCGCGACGGAACCCGCTGCCACTCGCCCGACGGTCTCTCGCGCGCTCGACCGTTCGAGCACGTCACGGGCGTCCTCGGTATCGTACTTGGCCATACCCGCGAGGTCGGCATGGCCTGGCCGAGGCACGGTCACGGCCTCAGCAGTCCAGCCCTCCGCGAACTCCGGCTGCATGGACGGTCGCCACGACGCGTGGTCCCGGTTCTCGACCCGCAGGCACACGGGCGTGCCGAGGGTCCGCCCCAACCGCACGCCCGCGAGTATCTGCACGCGGTCGCGCTCGATGTCCATTCGTCCGCCACGACCGTACCCACGCTGCCGGCGGGCCAGATCGCGGTCGATGCTCGCCGCATCCACCCGGAGCCCCGCGGGGACACCTTCCAGGACACATACTTCGGCGGGTCCATGGGACTCCCCCGCAGTCACGAACCGAAGGCCCCTCACCCCACCCTCCTCGATATCATCCTGCCAAAGCGACGACGGCGCCCCCCGGGCGCCGTCGGACGTACTGGCCAGGGTTTCTTCGCCTCACCCTACTTCAGGAACTCCTGCCCGACTCCCAAAGTCCTCAGCTCGCTGCCGTGCAGGAACACTACCACTTGGTCTTCGGCGTCGATCGAGATGACCTCGATCTGCCCCCACGAGGTGGAGACCACTGCTCCCACCTTCTTGTCCTCGTACACGGTGTCGTCCACCTCGAACGTCACGGTGGGCACTCCGTTGATCACATCGATCGACAGCACCTTCAGGCTGTGCAGAGCGGTCTTGATGCCGCTGGGCTGGGTGGTCGTCGTGGCGCCGTTGCCGGTGGTACTCGTGGTGGCTCCGGTCGTGCCGGTGCCGGTGGTGGCGGTGGTCGGCGGCAGCGCCTGCTGACGGAACGGATCCTTGCTCTGGAAGGTCGAAAGCTCGTCAAGAGCCGCCGCCGCTGTGTCGCCGGTCAGGTCGTCGGTGACGGGCGCAAGGGTCTCGCCTGTGGTCGCCGGGTCTTGCGTCTGGACAGTCTCGTCCCCCCCGAACAACCCACAGCCTCCAAGGAGCAAAGCAAGCGCCGCTACGAGGAGCGCCACTATCAGACCGGTTGTCGCCGCCCTACCATGCATCGATCGGCGCCCTTTCATTGGATCGGCACCAGATTCTCCGGCGCGGTACGCTGGAACGCGTTCATCGTCATCGTGACTTCGAGGCGCGGGGAAGCCTTCGCGAGGTCCTCGCTCTTCGGACTGAGGGTCAGGGTCTTCACAGCCAGTATCCTGCCCGGCCCTGCCGCCATCTGCTCGGCCCTATAGATGAAGTCGTTCAGGTCGAAGAAGGTGCCCTCGAACTTGACGCCGAGCGTCACGGACTCGTAGAGTCCTGACGCCGTGGGAGCGCCTGGTGCGATCGTCATGAACTCGATTCCCGACTCCGTGGCCAGATCTTGGATCTGGAGCAGAAGGCTCGGCAACTCGGTGCGTGCCGGCACCATCTTCGCCAGTTCGACTATGCGGCCCTGGTTGCGGCGCGCATCGGTCTTCGTCTGCTCCAACTGGGCCAACTGAGCCTGGTTCTGAGCCAAAGTGTTCCTTTCGGTCTCGATCTGGGCATCGACCGCGGCGACCTTGCCGCGCAGAGGGTCTAGTAGGAGGAACCAATAGGCCACGACGATCAGCACGAGGAGCACCGCGACGATGATGTAGATGTTCCGCCGGCTCACGGCGCCTCCACCTCGACTCGGCTCACGGGTAGCTGCGTGTCCTCGGATTGGGTGTTGTAGACGGTCGCCGTCACAGCGAAGCCGCGCACCTCCTTGGCAGGATCGACTGTTCCGACCGGGTCACCCGCTGAGCCCAGGGTCACTAGGCCAAGCGAAGGCATCTGATCGAGCCGCACGAGGAACCGTGCGACATCTTCGAAGCTGTACGTGTTGCCCGTTATGGAAAGGGATCCGTGCGTGACCACTGCAGGGGCCGCGATGTCGGCCTGGCCCGCGATCGGTGCTGGCGGCGGATCGCCCGCCGTTAGATTCACCGCGCCGAACCATACGTTATCGGGAACGACCAGACTCAGGTCGCCGAGAACCTCGGACACCAGCGTCCTGCCGGCGTAGATGATGCGCACAAGGTCTTCCGCCGCCTGTCTTTGAGCCTCGATCTCCTGGAACTTCATCAAAGCGGCTACCTGCGCCGCTAGCTGCGCGTTCTGGGATTGCAGATCAGCCAACTCCGCCTCTTTTTCCGACAATATCCCGCTGTAGTAGAAGAAGCCGAATGCAAGCCCCACCAGTACCATCACGGTCAGGACGCCCACTGCCACGAATCCGAGGTCGGTGCTCGTACGCTGGCGCTGGTCGGCCGGAACCAGGTTGATGCGTCTGACCATCACTCCACCTCGTCCAACGCCAGACCGACAGCCACCGCGAGTCGCGGCGCTATCAGCATGAGCGAATTGGCGTCGATGCCCTTGGCGACCTCACTCACCTTGAGCAAAGGGTTGCCTACCATGACATTGAGTCCAAGGGACTCGGCCAAGTATGAGTCGAGGTTCCGCAATAGGGCGCCTCTGCCGGTAAGTACCAGAGAATCAAGACGTGTCGTGTAGTCTTGACTCTGGAAGTAGTCGATAGACCGGCGAACCTCATCGGCGAGTTCGTCCGCGGCGGAACCGAGGATACCGTGCACCTCGTCTACCGTCACCTGGTTATAGGTCTCGAGATCGGGGGGAAGGGCGCCCGGCAGACCGATACCCTCGATGAGGTTCTCGGCATCGTCAGGTTCGACTCCCTGGTTCTCGATGAGGATCCTGGTGAAATGGTCGTGCGCGAAGTCGATGGTGCGCGTGAACCTGGGCACACCGTCGACGGCAACGACGAGACTCGAGACCGACGACGAGATGTTCACCACGCCGAGAGCGACACCCTCTTCGGCCCCCTGGTCGACGAACGACACCGCCGGGCTCAGCGCACGGATCAGCGCGAAAGCGGAAGCGTCGATGCCGCCGACGCTGAGGCCGGCCTTCTTCGCCGCCACTAGGAAACGCTCCACCATGTCTCGCTGCGCGGCGACCAGCAGCACGCGCTGCTTGGCGACGCCGTCCTGGTCTGTGTAGCGCGAGACCACTTGGAAGTCGAGCACCGCCTCGGCCACCGGGATGGGGATGTAGTCTTGCGCCTGGAACTCGATGGCGCCCCGAAGCTCCTCGTCACTCATCTCCGGCGTCTCGATGTTCCGCACGATCACCTTCTGGTTGCCCACGCCGATCTGGACGACCTTGCCCTTCATGCGCGCTTCGCGCATGAAGGCCTTCAATTCGGCGGTCAGGAGATCGACATCCACGACCTCGCCCTCGAAGACCACCCCCTCGGGGATCGTCCGCTCGTGGTAGGCCCGAAGCACGGCGGCAGGGGCCTTCCCCGCAAGCTGCACGCCGATGATGCTCGACTTGCCTATGTCGAGCCCGATACTATCCTGTCTCGTACCTGTCAGAGCCATCTGCACCGAACCTAGACTTGCGGTCGCGGGTTCTCTCGAGAACCCTCCACTTCAACCGAAGAGATGTTCGACCATCCCTTCGATATCTCCTGCTCTGCTTCAACGTCCATGCAGCAGCATCGCCCTCGCACGGGCCGCGACTCAATGTATCCCGCCGGTACCCGACTGTCAATCATTCGGCCCTCGCACCTCCCGCATCGAGCATACCAACGAGTCGGGCCGGTCGCCCGATACGGCCGCAGCCGACATCGATCCATGGCCTCACAGGAATGACCTCACGTACCACTCGAGAACCGGCGCGCCGGCAAGGGCCGCGAAGCCGCCCCCTATCGATAGATATGGACCGAACGGAACGCGGTCCCTTCTTCCCCGAAGTCCGGTGGCGATGAGAAGAGCGCCCCCGATGCCTCCGATGAGAAAGGAGGCGAAGAGAGCCACGATGACCGAAGAGCCCAGGACGCAGCCCATCATGAGGGCCATCTTCACATCGCCCATCCCCATGCCGCCGCGCCAGATCATGCCCAGGAGCAGCAAGAAGCCCGAAGCTCCCAACCCAGCGACCAGATACTGCCACCAGCGGGCCGGGTCCAGGGCGACGGAAGCGCCGAACCCGATGACGCTCCCAGGCACCACTATCTTGTTGGGGATGATGCGATGATCGATATCGATGAACGCCACGACGATCAACGCAGCTAGGAACGTCCACACGAAGGGAGTCCTGGGCTGGACGCCATATACCAAGAACGAAGCCAGGAACAGGAGAGCTGTGAGGGCCTCGACCCCCGGGTAGCGCAAGGAGATGGCCGCATCGCAATCATGACAACGACCCTTGAGCATGAGCCACCCCAGCACCGGGATGTTGTGACGCCGGCGGATACCATGACCGCACTCCGGACACCGCGACCCGGGACTCACGATGGACTGCTTCATCGGGAGGCGGTGGATGACCACGTTCAGGAAACTTCCCACCACTCCCCCGGCGAGCATGGAACAAGCAGCAAGGTATAGATCGAGCCCGCTCATGTCGGTTCCTGATGCCCTCCCGTGGCCTATCGGCGACCGTAGACTCTATATCGACCGACCGGCCGCATACTTGAAAGCAAGGCCGCGGCGCCCGTCTCCATGGGCTTCGCCCCGCGCTCGCAGTGCGACGGTCCGGTCTAGTGGGGAGTACTTTATCGCGCCCGATAGAAGTGGAGAATCGGACCAAAGTCCGAACCCGTCTATCAAAGCCTGGCGCTCCGATAGACGAGGAACCTCGATCCGATCCTCGAGAACCTGGTTGGAGACCGCGAAGCGGCCTATGCAGCCGCTCGGACGCCGGGCTCCTCCTTGCTCTTCTTCAAGTACGCGATCATCGCCGGCACCACATACGGCATGATCAGGGGGAGCATGTTCGGCATCAATGCTTCCATGGTTTCCGGCAACAGTTCGGGCATCTGCTCACGCATGTAGTCGGGCATGTCGATGTACTTGCCAACCGCAACGAGCATGTCCGGCATAACCTTCGGCATGATGGCCGGCATGAGCATCGGGAACATCTTCGGCATGATGGGCTTCATCAAGTCGAGGGCGCCCGGCACCTTGGCCATCGCGTACATCATCTTGCCCATGCCCATGGGCATCGCGTCCATCATCTGCGGGAAGAGCCCTTCCATGATCGCCGCCATGTTCTTTGGTTCCATCAGGCGGATCATCTGGTCGAACACCCGCCAGTTGGCCATGGTCTCTTCGTTCGGGTCGGGCAGCACCACGCCGAGGGATTCGGCCGCAAGGTGCGCGAGATCGTGCACCTCAACATCCATACCGGTGGCGTTGGCGCTCACCCGCAGCTGGAACTGGCAGCAGGGGCAGAGAGCGACGATGTCATTCACGCCGATATCCAAGGCCTCCTGCAGCCTCATGGCCCCTACGTCGTGGGCCACGGGCGTCTCACCGATCAAGGTGAGGACCGACCCACAACAGAGGGCATCCTCGCGATTGTGAGCCATCTCCTTGAGCTCGATCCCCGGGATAGCTTCCAGGAGCTCGCGCGGCGGCTCGTACAAACCGCAGGCCCGCCCGGCGTGACAGGAGTCGTGGAACGTCACCGTCTTCGCGATCTCGCCGGGCAATTCGAGCTCGCCCGACTTGATCTTCTCGGTGAGCACCTCGGAGTAGTGCTTCGCATCCAAGTCGTACTCGATACCGAGCTTCTCCGCCCACTGCGGGTAGTAGGTCTTCCACACCAGGAAGCACGCCGGGCAGGAGGTGATGACTTCTTCGACGCCGTGAGCCTTCATGGTGTCTATGTTGTGCCTCATATTGGACTCCCAGACGTCCCAGCGCCCGGAGACCAGCATGGGGATGCCGCAGCAGTTCTCTTCATTACCCACGTAGGTGAACTCGACGCCGGCCTTGTCGAGGAGCTCGGCTGTGCCGATGGCGATGTCCTGCTCCACGTAGCTCGCGGTGCAGCCGGCAAAGTAGGCGGTCTTGGACTTCTCGGGGAGCTTCTCGCGCAGACCGTCCGGGAGCCAGGCGTCACGGTCCTTCCGATATCCTGCCCAGATGTTGCCCTCCTTCTTCATGGAGGCGGCCATCATCTCGAAGGGCGGGAACGTCATCTTGCCCTGATCGTTGATGAGGGCTCCGCGCAGAAGGCCCCAGGCCGGCTCGATGGGGAGGTTCAGAGGGCACTCGTTCTCACACCGTTCGCACGTGGTGCAGAGGAGGAATTTGTCCACCCACTCCTGGGTGATCTCCTCACGGCCCTGCAGTACCTCGCGCAGGAAGTACCACTTGCCCCGAGGAGACTGCGATTCCCAACCACGGCCCATGAACTGGGTACAGCCCTCCACGCAGTAACCACACTGGGCGCAGGCGAACGCGTAGCGTGCTACCTCTTCCGGGATGCCTTTGTTGTTCGTGTCGAACTCCTCGCCCAGCTCAGACTCGAAGCTGTTCGCGACCGAGCGCACCAGAGGCTCGAAGCTCTCCGCCATACCGAGGATGGTAGTGAGGGCGCTGGTGCCGTAGACCTTTCCGGGGTTCATGATCCCCTGCGGATCCACCTTCTCCTTGTGGGCCTGCAGCTTCTGCACCTCCTCGGCTCCCATAACCTCGTCGGCGTGGCTCTTGAAGTAGATGCCGGTCGAGTATGCCCGGCCGCCGTGTTGCCGCGCGATCTTGATCACCGAGAGGGCGAGACCGAAGGCCACGTTGTAGCCGAACGTGCGCTCGTCATGAGGGATGAATCCGAGCAACACGAACTCGTCGCCTCGGACTCCCACACCCTCGATCACGATTGGAAGGTCGACCTTCTCGTCGATCTCGTCGAGGACGGCACCCAGGGCTCCCACCGGCACCACGACCTCGGTGGGGATCAACGAAGGTCCGATACGCTTGACCCGCATCGGGCTGAAGCGTAGTTCCCACTCGTGCTCAGCAACGTCTTCGGGGAGGACCGAGCCGCCTGCCACCCCGACGATCTCGGTGAGCTGGGCGGTGAGGTCTCCGGCGGCCCCGTGCCAGGCCAGGAGCACCACGTAGCTCTCCGCTACCTCCGGAGGAGTGTGAGCGGCGTGGATCGGGTGCCCATGATGTGTCTTTGCGGGCAGGTGCTTGCCGAGGCGGACAGCGCTGGGGTTGATGAAGCTCACGGACCAGAGCGACAAGGTCTGGACGGACATGGCCGCTACCGCACGCTGAAGGCCCGAGGCCGACTCGAACGAAGCCGCCAACACGTATACATCGTCTTTCGCAGCGACGCGCACCGTGACCTGGGTGATGAACCCCGTCATGCCTTCGGCTTCGGAGACCTCGGCCAGCGCTTCGCCCTCGACCGTCTTGATCTCACCCATCGGCAACACGACACGCGCCGAGAGGACGACGTCCTTGAACCAACCGTTCTGATAGCTCCCGTAGCCCGAGCCACCCTGCGCGAGCCACCCACCCACAGTGGAACTGGGCGCGCTGGTGGGGTACATGAGGAGCTCCAGATCGTGCTCCTCGAGCACCGCCTGGAGGTCTTTCCAGACGACACCCGCTTCCACCGTCGCGCTCATCTTCTCGGCATCGATGGACACGATGCGCTTGAATCGACGCATGTCTACCACCAGGGCGTCCTCGTTCGGGATCGCCCCTCCGTAGCCGGCGGTCGCGGCGCCACGAGGAACCAGCTGTAGGCTCTGAGACTTGGCCAACTTCACCAGCTCTATGAGCGATTCCTCAGTGCGCGGACGCACAACGCCTCCAGCGATGCCACCGGGCATGAACGGCTTCACCAGCTTCGGAACACTGCCGACATCGTGGGAATACAACTTTCGCTCGACCCGATCGAAGGAGACATCCTTCTCACCGAAGATGGACACGAGCCTTTCCTGGACTGCCTGGTTCATGTTGACCTCACCTTGTGCATTCGTTCACACCTGTCACCACATCCGCCCAGACTCGGAACTGTGTGGATTGATACCTATACCCCTATGGGTATTACGGCTCCATAGTACAGCACTCGGCTGATCTCGTCCAGTACTTGAGCGGTTCTTCACAATAGGCCTTGCTTCGGACCGCTCGACCCGGCACAATGGGGGCACGTAACGATATGTGACCTGGTCTTGAGGCCAACGCGAAAGGAAGTGGGGGCAAGTGGGACGCGCGTATCGAACCGGAATCGTGCCCGGCTTCCTCTTCAGCATCGTCCTGTCGCTAGGGGTCTATCTTTCCGTGGAGAGTCTCTCTGCGGGCGAGCTGCCGTGGGTCATCGCAGCCATCTTCATCGGTGGCACACTGTGGGTCGGTCCGGGGTTCAGCGAACTGTACGCGCGAGTATACGTGCGGCACTACCCCGACCGCTCGTTCCCGACGTTCGCGGGTACGCTCACGTTCTGGGTCGCCATCGTATTCAGTATGCTGGCCATCGTGCTCGAAGTGCCGAACGCCTACGTCATCGTGGCGATCAACGTCCTTGCCACGCTCTTCCTCGGCTACCTGATACCCCTCGCGTACGACCGTGGGTGGGCCGGCGGCTCCGACAAGACCGAAGATGGGTCGATGGACTGAGGGGAGCGGGCGCCGCCTGGAGTTCACCAGAGCAGGCTTCTTCAGCACGGCGACCGTCGTACGACGTCCCTCGCGTTGCTTCGTGCTACCTCAGATCCAGCCGCCGGCCTCCAGCGCAGTTCGGAGGACCGCCTGGCCGCGTTCTGTCATCGCCTCGAGTGGCGGACGAAGCGGTCCGGCCGGCAGACCCATCCATTCCAGAGCCTGCTTGACCGGAGCGGGGTTCGGCTCGACGAAGAGAGCCTCTACCACGGGCATGGTTTGGAAGTGCAGTTCGCGAGCTCTCGTCAGATCGCCCGACCACACCGCGGAACACATCTCCTTCACCTCGCGACCGACTACATGGGCCACAGCCGCGATGGCGCCGGCGCTACCGTGGCACAAGAGAGCGAAGGTCATGATGTCCTCGCCGGAGTACACCTGGAATGAGGCGCGATCGGTATCCGCCAACACGGCCATGGCCTGCTGAAGGTCGCCGGACGCGTCCTTGAGCCCCACCACCTGCGGAATCTCTGCCCACATCCGGATGATCGTCGACGGCTCGATGTTGCGCCCCGTGCGGCCGGGAATGTTGTAGACGATCACCGGAAGACCCGCGGCCTCGCTGATGGCTTGGAAGTGCCGGAAGATCCCTTCCTGTGTCGGCTTGTTGTAGTAGGGACAGACCTGCAGCGTCGCGTCCGCCCCCGCCTCCTTGGCCGCTTTCGTGAGCTCGATGGCCTCTTGCGTGGAGTTCGAACCCGCTCCTGCGATGACCGGAACGCGCCTGTTCGTCTGATCGATCACCACCCGGATCACCTCGGCGTGCTCGGCGTGGCTCAAGGTGGGCGACTCACCGGTAGTCCCGCACGGCACCACGCCGTCGCACCCGATCTCTTCAACGTAATAGTCAACAAGTCGGCGCAAGCCGGTCCAATCGACGCTCATGTCCGCGTTGAACGGGGTGATCAGCGGCACGATCACACCCTTCAATCCCCACTCCATCTTCCCGGCCACCGACGCTCCTCCGTTTGATTGAGGCCGGTGCCGCTCGAACTGCGGCACCGGCAAGACGCCAACTCTACCCGGAAGCGGTCCGACCGCGCAAGGCCTGGACGGCACTCGATTGCCTCACAACCGCCCACGCGGCGGCGGCGGCGCCCATGTGGGCCACCGCTCCCGCTCCAACAAGGGTCCACATGCCAACGGTGCTGGAGAAGAGACCCAACTCCGACACCAGCAGCACCGGGAATACGATGCCTGCTGCAACACCCAGAATCACGAAGAAGCAACACGGTACAGCTCTCGTGCGGGCTCCGTACACGGCCTCCAAAGCTCCCCCCGCGAGACTGTACGGCAACATGAGAAAGAAGTAGGCGATCAGGACACCAACGTGGCCATCGATATCCCGGCCCTGAGCCCCCACTCCCCCCGACAGGTTCAATAGCAGTACGAGCGACACGAACAGCATCCCGATCGGCACCCCGAAAAGGATACCGACTTCGCCTAAGGCGCCGTCAAGAAAAAAGTAGGATATAGGCTGGGGGTGGCGAAGTAGTGTCCCATGATCGACGAACAGGCCATAGGAGAGCGTTACCGGGCTCTGGCGGGAGAGCTCGATGAGAGGCGTCGGCGCCTGTGGGCGGCGTCGGAGGCGCGGGTGTGCGGGCGTGGCGGGATCGCCGCCGTGGCGCGGGCCACGGGGATCTCGGTGGGCACCATCACGCGCGGCCTCGCCGACCTCGACTCTCCCGTGCGCTTCTCCTGCGACCGGGTGCGCCGCCCCGGCGGCGGCCGCAAGCCACTCGCCGAGACCGATCCGACGCTGCTCGCCGACCTCAAGGCCCTCGTCGACGACGAGGCCCGCGGCGATCCCGAATCGCCGCTGCGCTGGACGGCCAAGAGCGTGCGCACGCTCGCCGGCGCGCTGTGTGAGCGCGGTCACCGGGTCAGTCACGAGACGGTCGCCAAGCAGCTGCGCGGACTGGGCTACAGCCTGCAGGGGAACCGCAAGACCAAGGAGGGCGCCCGGCACCCCGACCGCGACGCGCAGTTCGGCCATATCAACAGCAAGGTCTCCGCGGCCCTTAAGGCCGGCGAGCCGGTGATCTCCGTCGACACCAAGAAGAAGGAGCTCGTCGGGGACTTCAAGAACGCCGGCTGCGAGTGGCGCCCCAAGGGCTCACCGATCCCGGTCCGCGTCCACGACTTCAAGGACGAGGGGCTCGGCAAGGTGAACCCCTACGGCGTCTTTGACATCGGCGGCAACTCAGGCTGGGTGAGCGTCGGCATCGACGCCGATACCGCCGAGTTCGCGGTTGCCGCGATTCGCAGCTGGTGGGAGCACCTGGGCCAAGAGCGCTACCCCGACGCCACGACCCTGACCATCACCGCCGACTGCGGCGGCTC
>JAHJSA010000051.1 GCA_018830645.1 Actinomycetota bacterium | reverse complement strand
GATCAGAAAGTCGGTGTGCGGGCCCTGGACCCCGGCTCTTCGACATATATATCGACGAGGGCTTTCACCCGCGCGATCTGGTCTTCTTGTAGTCGTAGTCTCGATCGTAATCCACTTTCCCGAGGAGCGAGGTGATCTCGAGATTCGTGGCCATATTCCACCTCCACGCAGAACGTAGCACACACCAATCGTTCAGTTCGCAGTCGTAGTTCTGACCGGTGGGGATGAGCACTCACCGAAGCCGACTGCGCCCACTGTTGCAGGACTTGGGCAGCACGACGATCTGGATGTGGGCCCGCGTGCGTCAAGAGCGACCGCCGCCCTTCAGGTATCTCTCCACGAAGGCTCTCGGGCTGAGCACTTCGATGCCTCGATAGCCGGTCGCGTGGTGAAGGTGCTTGTCACCGCTCACGATCACACTGCATCCGGCGGCGGCTGCACACGCAAAGAACATATCGTCGGTTGAATCCTCGCACAACGGCTCAGGGAGCGGCGGTGCCGAGATGGTGTCCCCATGAATCACCTTCAGCGGGACTTCTTCTCCTCAATGACCGCATTGCGCACGTCCGCGCGCCCGAGACCCGCCGTCCGAGCCTGCCGGCGTGCTTCCCGGATAAGCTCATCAAAGTCATCCATCGTCGGCGAGGTGAGAGCCTTCAGGATCACGACGTCTCTCTCTCCAAGCACGACGAACCGCGTGCCCGGGGACAGGCCGAGTCTCGTGCGAATCTCTTCGGGAATCACAACCTGACCCTTAGAGGACATCTTCGTGGTAGCCGCGTCTGTCAAGACACCCACCCTCTCTTCCTCCATGCCGTCACAGTGCATCTTACGAGTAAGATTACCTTTGCCAGGGGGGGATTTCAACCAGCGCTGGACGAAGTGTCGCTCTCGTCGTGAAAGCTGTCGTGCCCAGGTCGGCATATCCCGCCGTGGTTCCGGCCGCCGAGGCCAGATCGTGCGCCGAGAGCGGAGGGGTAAGGTCGCAGAGAGCCCTGGCTATCCGGGCGGCCTTGCCTCCGCGGAGCGAGCGCACCGGGCCGTCGGCACTCGGTCGCCGCGCGCCGTCGGCACGCTCTCGAAGCAGTACGGTGGGTCGACTGAGCCGCACCAGCACATTGCCGGCCGCTTCGATGTAGTTGACGCCGGCCTCCTCCAGGATCTCGCGGGAAGCCGGGGTCTGGTACTGAGCCACCAGAAGGTGGCTGCCAACGGGCGACTCTTCCCGCGACACGGCGAGCCAAAGGGATGCCGGTGGGGGCCTCCCGCCTGAGACGCTCCTCGAGGGCCCCGCGCCGAGCGGGCGCCGCGACCGGCGTTCGGCGGATGCCCAACCGCCCAGGCGTTGGATCAGCTCCCGGGCAGCGACGATCTGCGTTGCACCGTTGCCGGTCCGGAGGCGTGCCCCGGGTAATCAGAGCAGACACCAAGACGTTGGTGTCCAGAATCACGCGCACGGCTTGCTATCGACGGCGTTCGCACGTGTTCGCGCTCGGCTCGGCTCGCCCCTCGGACCGCACGGCAGCCACAGCCTCGTCGATCATCGCCTCGAACACATCCGAGGGAATGTCCTGGTTGCGGTCCTTGACCACCTGGACCGTGCGTTCCAGCATCCGCCAGCGCACCGCCTCTTCAACAAACCCCGAGAGGTCTCCCTTCTTCATTCCCTGGGCACCGAGGAAACCTCGCAGCGATCGGTCGGTTTCGGGCGAAACCTTGATGGTCCAGCGCACCGAGTCGCTCATTGCTCACCTCGTTCATGTTCCTGTGCGTATGGACGTACACAAACATAGCACCAGGGTGCGACGGTGGCAGGCCTCCAGCGTGGCGGTGCCGGCATCGACGGCCGCCACCCGGCGGACTATCTCGATCGCCCACGCCGTTTCGGTATCGGGATCCGGAAGGCCATCGAGACTGGCAAGGAGTTCCGCGGCAACGTCGGCTCGGGCGTCCGCGTCGAGTCGCAGGGCGTCGGCCAACACTGATGCACAGATGGTTGAGGTTGCCGCCCGCGTTGGTGTCCATGTACACCCATGGATCGTCCACGCTCGGACGCACGCCGGCACGAGCGGCGAGGTTCACGACGCCGTGGTACGCGGCCGACCCCGCCTCCCCCCCCCGCAGTAGGCCAACCCGGCCGTCCACGCATCGCGCACGGCGGCCCTGTCCGCGATGTCGGCGCGGAGGTAGTGGAAGCCGTCACGCCCAGTGAGGGCGGCAAGACGGTACTCCTTCAGACGGATATCGTACGCGTCGTTCATGTTGTCCAGGCCGACCACGGTGTGGCCGTCGTCGAGCAACATCGAAGCCACCCGGTTGGCGATGAACCCGGCCACACCGGTGAGCAGGATCTTCAGGGGCATTTCCGCACCGCCCACGGAGTCGATTGAACGCAGTTAACGCAGTCTACGAGCACAACGCTCCAGTCGCAAGGCCATGGGGTCGCTGTTGTCCGGCAGGGGGCGGGGACGGTCACGCCATCCGCGTAGGGTGATCTCGGCCTATCGGGATGGTGCCTACCACGCCCCCACTAGCGGATATCGCCGCGCCGGCGGGGCGGTCAATTCGTCGGCGACGTCCGCGGGAATGTGCTTGGTTCGTTGGCGCCTGCACCTGGTTGATGAAGGCCTGCAGAGCACCGGCGCCATCGTTCGCGGGCGTGTCGTCCTCAAGGGCGGCGCATGCAGAGTCGAGCTTCGCCTGGGCCGCCCCACTCGGACACCAGCGCACCGTAGTCGCGACACATGAGCACTCGGTGGTTGTTGGTGTTGGCCACGTAGACGTTGGCCCTCGCATCCACCTCGATGCCCCACGGGTACTTGAAGGAGTCGCCCGCTCCCGAGGGGCCCACTGCGATGCCTCGCGGCCTGTTGACCTCGGCGTCCCTGCGCCCAACAGACCCCACGAGCGGAGCAGCCGACCATCGGGTGCAAGTTGGAAGATGTGGTTCCCCCCGGGCTGCGCGGGCGCGAGCACGACGGCGTAGGCGGCGCCGCCCTCTCCCCCGGCTACACCCTGTAGGGTCGGGAACGTCTGCTCGTCAAGGCCGTTCTGGGTAGCCTTCCAGTCGGGGATGAGGTCTCGGCTCGGGGAGAGCTTCTTGACGCGGGCGGGCAGCGTGTCGGCCAGGTGGAAATCCCCGTCTCAGTAGCGAACGTCTGCACTCGGTTGTTGCCCGACTCGGCCACATAGAGCACTCCGCCCGTCTCATCGATGGCCATCCCGCGGGCCACCGGAGTTGCCCCGCGGCCACGCCCGTTCCCGAGCCGATGGTGCGCACGTAGACCGGCTGCACCACGGCCGCGGAGGCCACCCCGGCCGCGAGGTACATCACGAGCATCACGAAGAACGCGCCCGCGAGTGGGATCAGAAGCCGCTGGCGCCTTTCACACCTCCTCCGGTCTTCGGGGGGGAGCGCCCTTGCGTAGAAGACCTCGGTTGAGTCAACGTGGTCCCGGGTTCGGCTCCAGAATAGTCGCGCGTTGAACGGAATGGTATCGTTCCGCCCGTGGGAATCAACTACTGCCACATCGGGGCGGGGAAACTGGGCTTGGGTCTCGCCTACCCCATGTTCCACCCCGTCGCGGGAAGATCGGCGATTGTCCAGCGTCCCGCTGCTTCCGGGCAATCCGACTCCCAGCGTCGGAATCAGGTACTGGACCAACGAGAAGCCTACTACGTCGACGACGGCCGCCAACGGATCGAGGTGCCCGTTCTCGACTTCCGGGTACTTGATCCCGTCACCTCCCCACGCCGGGTCGCCGAGGTCATAGCCGGCGCCGACATAGTCTCGGTAGCGACGGGCACCGATGTGCGGGAATACTGGCCGGCACTGCGCTTGGCGGACGCAATGAAGTCAGAACCCTGCGCCCTTCTGGCCTTCGACAACTCACGCCGAGCATCCTCCCATATCATTCGGTCCGCTGAACGTTCCCTTGACTACCGCTTCACGAAGCTGGTGCCCTGTGACATGGTGGTAGATCGAATCTGCACCAACGTCAGAGTCGTCGAAGACCAGGTCGTTGTCGAAGCCGAAGCGTTCCTAGACGTGACCATTCAGGCGACCGACTCCTGTGGTCAGCTACTGTCGCACCTGCTCAGAGACCAAGCCAACGTCCGCATCGTCCAGAGCGACGACCTCTTCGACGCCTACGAGAAGAGGAAGGCTTGGTTGATGAACGCCGCACACTACGCATTTGCGGCATTCGGCCTGCAGAAGAGCCCGCTCTTCACAGTCGACTCCGCCGCCAAGGACACAGAGATCCTCGAGGCAGTTCGACGCACGCAGAACGAGTTCACTCTCGCCCTCCTGCTCTGGATGGAGGAGAGGGGACTACCCGAGGACGGCGACGTCAGCAAGCCCGCTCTCATCCGCTATGCGGCCGATGTGCGGGCGCGAGTGGCGTCAGGACCGACGGAGTCGGCGGACAGGATTTTCAATGGACTGCTCGAATACTCGCAGCAGGGTAAGTTGCACAGCGACATCGTCGAACGCATGATCGAAGACACCGATCAGCTACTCAAGGAGCACCTGGCGAAAGTCGGACACCACCGAGGGCGGGGAGCGAAACGGCCGATAATGGTCGCCCGCATCCTCAGAGGATGGCACCGTGAACCGGAACTCCAGTTCTACCGGCAGAAACTCGCGGCCCGACTCAACTCGCACATGGCCGCCCTCGTGACTCGAATCGGGCTGGTATCGTTCTTCGAGAAAGCACGTGCCCGTATCCACGAACCCCTCAACCTTCTCATTGAGCACCTGAAGGGAACGCCGGAGGAAGAGATCCGCGGCTACCCCATGTACTCCACGGCAGCGCTGCTCGCAGTCGAGAACGCCGTCTTGTACTATGTCAGGCGTGCGGAACTGAACATCACAAATGGGAGCAGCGATGGGATCTAGCCACATTGGCGTCATGGAGCGGTATGGATCCGAACTGCTGTCAACCTCCATCGAACCCTTCACCCCCGATTCAGGAGATCACATACCGCATGATTTCCTGTCAGATGTCCTCGAAGGCCTGCGCGATCCCGTGTCGCTACGGCACTGGGATTCCCACCTGGCCGAATGCGACCTGTGCCAAGCCAACCGACGGGCTTTCGCGTCCGATGGTGTCCGTGTGGATCCCATTGTGCTGGCCAAGCGTGTGGCGCACACGAGCACATCCGGAAGCTTGGGCAAGATCAGAGGCTGGCTGAGGCAGGGCGTGAGCGAGTTTGGGCCGAGATATCGCATCGCCGCGGGCGAGTCGAACTGCGATGTGTACGACCAGCCAACGGCGAACACTATCGCCGATGTGTTGACGAAAGCGAGGAAACTCTCGCCGACGAACGCCGGGATGCAGCTCGTAACCGGACCGATCTTGTCGATTCGGGAGGGTTCCGGCCCCCGGCGAAATCGAACGGTCATCAGTGATCTCGTGAAGCACCCCTCATTCGACCTCTACTACTCGCGGTATCGCCAGCGCCTGCACTTCCGGGGCAGCTCCCCGGAACAGCGCCTCTACTGCGAGAGCGAGCACAGTGTAGCGAGTGGGGAGCGGGAACCACTCTTCGTCATCGACGGAAACATGACGGTGGTGTCCCTCTTCGCCCATCGCTTCGACCGGCTACGCACGGACCATCTTGTCGAGCACTGCACAGACAAGACAACCGACCGATTCGCGTTCATGACGAATGCGGAGCTGATGCGCTTGTACCAAGAGGTAGCCAGACGCCATGTGGAAGAAGGCGGGCTACCGTATGGCGACATGCTGGACGTGGAGCTATTGAGCGTGGCGGACGACCTCGGTATCGCGTACGACGGGGATGTAGAGTAGCCCGCGCATCGCGCGCACTGCTACCCGGCCGCGCTACGGGACTGCTTCGACATCTAGCCTTCGCAGGACCACGCCGACGAACGCCGTGACAAAGGACCACTTACCGTGGGCGGCCGGGACAACTTGAGGCCGACCGCGGGCGCCCCAGCCCCCCTCACTCCTCCCGCCACACCACCCGCCGTACGTAGTCGGTGTAGGAGAGGATGATGCGCACCACCTTCTCCGACACCATCGGCGCGTCGTAGTCGCGCACTATGCGCAGCCGGCGGCCATCGCCACCGGCGTGGCCCGCAGAGCCACCGCCGCCTAGCCGCTCGCTGCCGGCGGCCAGCACGGCGAGCGCCTCCGAGATCCGCTCCCAGCTCAGCCCGGTCATCATGACCGCGCCTTCTTCCATGCCCTCGGGGCGCTCGTGGACCTCGCGGATGTTGAGGGCGGGGAAGTCGAGGATGGATGACTCCTCTGTGATCGTGCCGGAATCGGAGAGCGTGGCCCGCGCGTGCAGTTGCAGGTGCACGTAGTCGGTGAATGCGAGGGGCTTGAGCAGCTGGACGCCCGCTTCGCTCTCGAACGCCACCCCCTCAGCCTCCAAGCGTTTCCGCGTGCGCGGGTGGGTGGAGACGATCACCGGCACCCCGTACTCGGCCGGCAGGCGGCGGAGGAACTCGACCCGCTGGGGGAAGATCCGCGGCGAGTCGACGTTCTCTTCCCGGTGGCAGCTGACCACGAAGTACCCGCCGGGGGAGAGGCCGAGCCGCGCGAGCACGCCGGAAGCGTCGATCTTCGGCCGGTAGTGGTGCAGCACCTCGTACCTGGGGCTGCCGGTCTTGACGATGCGATCGCGGGGAGGCCCTCGGCCAGGAGGTAGGAGCGAGAGATGTCGCTGTAGGGCAGGTTGACGTCGGCGATGTGACCGACGATCCTGCGGTTGATCTCCTCGGGCACGCGCTCATCGAAGCAGCGGTTGCCCGCCTCCACGTGGAACACGGGGATCCGCCGGCGCTTGGCCGCGATGGCGGCGAGACAGCTGTTCGTGTCGCCCAGGATGAGCACCGCGTCGGGGCGGATGTCGGCGAGGACCGCGTCCACCCGGGAGATGACCTGGCCGATGGTCTCGGCCGCCAACCACCCCGCGGACCGTTCCGTCCGCCCGCCCGCGCCTGTTATCATTCGGCACGATGAACGAACCCGCCACCCCCTCCCCCCACGCCGCCACCCTCCTCGCGCGCATCGAAGCGCGCACCGCCCGCATCGGCATCATCGGCCAGGGGTACGTGGGGTTGCCCCTCGCCCTGGTCTTCGCCGAGGCCGGCTTCCCGGTGGTGGAGCGTGGTCTGGGGGAAGGCGGCGCTTTCCGCTCCAGGTCATACAAGAGCCGGCGCCCGGACACCCGCCGGGCCCATTTCGCCTCTCCAACAAGCACGACTTCGCGGGAGGCCACCGATTCCCCCAAGCCACGTTCGATCTCGGCGCGATACCGGTCTACCGTCCCCAACCAGAAGGCAAGGTAGACCAACTCCGCCCCCGCCAGCGCCGGCCAGACTCTGGCTGACGCGCGCCGCCCTCCTCGACCTGCACCTGGGACTCCCAGCAGGGCAGGCGGGAGGATCGCTCCCGAGGTCGATCACCCGCACGTGATGCTCTTCACCGATCTTCTCGGGAGAGCAGCTGTGCAATCTGCGGCCGAAGACTCCCGACCACCGTCTCGAAAGGCGGCAGGTCGGGAACGAGAGGTTCAAGCCACCGGTTCCAAGTGCTCTGAACATGGGCGAGCATGGCAGGCTGAAAGAAGTCTTCCGCATCCATGAACGTCACCTGACGGACGGCGCATTTCGCGGCCACGAACGGCGCGAAGGCCGCGAAGTCCATCTGTTTTACCGTCGCCGTGAGAGGCTCACCGTACTCGTGGAGTATCGTCCGCGACGGCGTAGGCTTGAGCACCTGCTCGTCCATCGGAATCTCGACCATCACACGGGTGTGTGGTTGCCGGTGCCATGGGAAACGGGCTCTGACGGAGAAGGCTTCTTGACCGCCGGGATGAGGGTGCTTCTCGCTGTAGCGCTCGTAGACGATCTCCACGGGCGCATATTCATCGAGGAGGGTAGTCGCCGCGTTGCACGCCCCGCGGATGGCGCCTTCCATGGCGTCGCCCCTCGGCGTAGGACTCTCACGGCCCGGCTCTTCCCGGCAGATTCACCCGGATCATCCAGCGACGGTTGTATGGACCGCCGCGTGGTCCGCTTGGGTCTAGATTCCGATAGCCGACGATAGGCAGCTTGGCGAGAGCGCCCAGCCTGCTCGCCGGCACCCCTGATTCTTCGAGCACCCAGCCGAGCCGCTTGGTCGTCGCTACGTCGGGCCTGAGGGCATAGTCGATGATCCTGGAGAGGTCCAGACGCCCGGCACGCACGGCAGCCGCTCTGCCCGGCGCATTGGCGAGGCGGGGCACGATCGATTACACAGTAACGGCGATGGGTGCATAGGAAAGGCTGCTGGACCCGCGTGGACAGAGCATCGGCCAGGAGTCAGGGGCGGCTTCGTGCCGGCCCGCCTCGAGCGTGTCGGCAACCAGTGCCAAGTCCGTTGCCATCCGGCGATACTCAGGCGCCCATGCACCTGGAGCAGACGGGAGCTCCTGGGGCATCACATGCGTCGGAAGAGCCGCGAAGGTGGCGTCAAGAGCCGACCGAAACTCGCCGGCATCGATGATGCTGGTCTCGGCCATCAACACCACGTCGACGAGATCCTTGCTCCTGCTATTGTCGCGCATGCCCCTCGGCCGCGTCAGCGCATGCACCTTCTCGGCCAGATGCTGGGCGAGCGGATAGCACAGGAAACTGACAGGCCGCACTCCTGCGAACGCAAGCAGCGCTGTTACCGTCGTTCGAAAGGGTTCCCCGATCATCGGCTCGCCTGCTCCGATATCGACATGAAATCCCTCGAACATCCGTCCGTCCAGACGGGCCTCGACTCCGAAACGCAGCGCCCCCTCGTTGGTGGCCGAGGGGTACGATACCGCAAAAGAGAAGAAGTCCCCAAGATCGAGTTCCGCGGCAGCCGCCAAGAGCCTGATCGCTCGCTTCGGCGTCTCGCTCGTGTGCAGATCGACATCTTTTGTCGTTCTCGACCGGTCGGCAAACCTGATTTGGAGGGCAAAACCACCTTTGAGCACCCACACGCCTTGACCGATGTCGGCGAGACGCGCAAGCATACGGTCGAAAGCGACGGTCTTGCGCAGGCGAACCAGAGGAACACCAGTGGATAGGGCCTCCCGCCTGAGGCGCTCCTCGAGGGCCATTCGGAACGCGCCGCCGTCGGCGTAGATCACGACCGGTCCCGGCCAAGAGCTCTATCGATAAGCCTCTTTGCACGGCCGCCGCGCAGATCGGCAAACCGGCCAATCCGTGACGGTGTCGTGAGACCGCGTTCGAGTGCCTGTTCGATAGCCTGAAGCACAAGTGCGTCGAGGAGCCCAGAGCGGGCTACGTCAGCGATGGTCCGCTCTACGACGGTTACCGTTATCCCATCACGGATGGTAACGTCTTCAGAACGAAGAGGGCTGGTATGCAGTCTAACTCCACGCGTGCGCCTGGAAGCGGTCCGCGGCACCGTCACGTGGACTTCCCCCGGGAGAACGTCTGAGAGATCGTAGACCTCGAGCGCGCTCTCGTGCGAAATTGCTGCCCCTTCACCGGCACGAAGCTGCGCGATGATAAGGTCGGCACGCGGGGACTCGGGGAATCTCCTGAGCCGATAGACACCGTGCTGGACTCGGTCAAGCATGCCCGAGCGCACGTGATGCGCAAGCAGTGAGCGCGAGTAGCCGGCAGACGCCGCCTCGGATGCGGTGAAGTACCCCGCCTTGGGTTCGGCGATGGCATAGAGAGCATCCAGATCAGGTGGCTTTCCACGAGACGCCTTGTGAGCGTTATGTAGTGCATCGCTTGACATATTGCACACATATTAGCACGATCCTCACGAGGCCAAGCGCCACGCTCGGGAGCACGGCACCACAATGAGCCGGCTGGTCACCGCGCACTTCGAGCTGCTAGGCCGCGACGATGACGCACTTGCCGGCGCGCCCGTCACACGGCGGTTGGCAGGTGCGCCGGCTCCCGACGCCTCCATCGAAGAGTATCGAGACTATCTCGAGCGCAAGTATGCCTAGCGGGCCGCGGATCCTGCTCGATGTCAACGTGATCCTCGACGTACCGAGCTCCCGAGCGCAGAATGGATCGAGTTCGACTCCATGATCAACATCCGTCCCTCTCAGGGGAACCGTTCCCGCGGCGTCGATGACCCCGCTATCCGCGGCAGGATCGTCCAGATCGTCGGTTCCCTCGCCGTGGAATGGGCGCCCAGCATCGGGATTTGGCCGGGGGCCGGTGGCGCGAGCTCTCCCTTGTGGAGCAGCTGGCCAATGTCGGCAGCGAGGTCGAATGCGCGCTGAGCTGGGCCGCCAAGGACAACGAGGACTACAGTCGCAAGGCCCTCGAAAGGGCGCTGGAGCTCCTGAGTCTTACGATCACCGACCCGCGCCATCGACTCCGCCTCAGAAGAGCTGACCCGCGTACGGGAGGCCCTCCTTGACTACTTCCTGGGGGAGAACCAGTTTGGGTCGACCGCGACCGGGCCGGCGGCGGGAAGGAGCCGATACGTCCCTCTCCCAAGCGAGGAGCGCATCTCCTCGAGCACGGATGCGTCGACGCGCCATCTCTCGCCGAACATCTCGAGTATCCAGCCGGCGTGGGCAGCCGGCGTCGGAGACCCCAGCAGTCGCGCGTAGGCCGCAACTCGCTCGGCCGACATCGATGTGAACCCGCCGCCACTGCGTAGCAGTTCTTCGAGCCCTCCCGCAAGACGCAGGTCGCGAAGGCAGTCGACGACCGTGCGCTCCTTGGTGCTCGCCGGCGTGACGGCCACATGGCGCTACGGATGCCGGTCTCTCGCAGTGCCCTCGGGCAGCTTGGTCACGATGGGAATCCGACCGACAACTCCTCCACGTGAACCCCTGATGTTCCTACGGGCGGGCGACGGCGAACCGGCACCTCGACGATCCTGTCACCCGCGTGCCGATCCCAGAGTTCGGGACGGCGGACCCCCGGCATGGGTTCCGCACTAGCGCTCGGCGGGCCACTCCCCGCCCCCGTAGGCTTCGAGTATTGCCGTGATCTGCGCTGCCAGTTTGGGAACTGATTCCGTCGCGGTCCTCCAGACGATCTCCCAATCCACCGAGAAGTAGGCATGTACAAGAAGGTTTCTCATGCCTCGGGCCTGACGCCATGGGATTTCCGGGTACAGTGCCCTTGTTTCGTCTGATACGCGAGCCGCCGCCTCACCGATGACACTCAGCTTCTGGAGGACTGCGCTCCGAATCAGGTCATCCTTGACGAAGACTCGGCGGTCCGGCTGTTGGAGCCCTGCCAGAAACAAACGGATGGAATCCGCCGCTTCGACGATATCGGCCAGGTAGAGATCGTCACGCCGCTGCATAGAGTATGTGAGCGCTTTCCAGCACGGGTTGGCGGATCTGGGGCTTCAGTCCGTGCTTTGGCACGAGATCGACACGGCGGCCGACGATGCACGAAAGCTCATCTGCCATGTCAACGAGGTCGAAGAGCGAGACCTCCGCGTCCGGCAGGAAGGTGATAAGGATGTCCACGTCGCTGTCGGGCGTGAAATCCTCCCTGAGGGCGGACCCAAAGACAGCCAACTCCGACACCCGGTTCCGTTCGGAGAACTCAGCCAACCTCTCCATGTTCACGTGTAGGTGCGCTGTCACGGTCCTCACCTCTTGTTCGTAGTGTACCTGACGATCCCCGGGACTGTCCCGGCCGGCTCGTGAGTAGCATACAACCCCTTGTCTCCCAGCGCCGGCCACGTCGCGCACGGCGCACTTCTTCGGCAGAACTCGCATCCCCGGGTCAGGTCGACACCCCATGCGGCTGCGATAACACGTGCCACGTATCATAGTCGTCCCCCGCGTCAACCTGACCACGCCAAGTGCTGAAGGGCCTGTCGCAGGCAGGTGTCCGATAGGCCGACCGCTGATCGGTGGAGCGGCCGTGGCGCTCAGGAAGCTGGCTGTGGACGGCTGACCTCTACGTCGGCAGGCGGCCTGTGGGGTATCGGCCCCGGCGCACGACCTCGGGCCGCCTCATGGTCCAGAAGTCAGGCCAAGGAGGCCCGCCTCGCGACGTCCCCCAGGCGCCGGTCGAAGGTGGCGAGGGGCGCCCGGAGCGACTGCGCCGGCGAGAGATATGCGGCGTCATAGGCGGTGAGTCCACCGTCGAGAGCGAGTTGGGGCAGGGTCGCACGTAGTCCGTATAGGAGAGGATGATGCGCACCATCTTCTGCGATACCGCGGGCGCGTCGTAGTCGTATGGCGGCGAAGTCGGGGTCCAGGGTGACGAGAATGCGTTCACTGCGGCCGCACGTGCCGGCATGTTCGCGCCCAGCTTGAACCGCTCCACGCAGATTCGCGAAGGGGTATCAGGCGTTCCCGGGTTATGTCGGCCGCGTAGGCCATGGCTGCCCGGATGTCCCCCGCCTGCAGACTGGGATACTCGGCGAGAATCTCCTCCGCCGACAGCCCGGCGGCGAGGTTGTCAAGAACCACCGCGACGGGGATACGCGTGCCGCGGATGCGGGCTTTCCCATGGCAGGTATGTGGGTCCGCCGCTATGCGCTCATATCGCTCCACTGCGCCTCCGTCGTGCGTTGCGTTGGCACACAGTCCGATTACCACTCTGCGCTCCGTCTGGTGCCGGCGGGGAGGGGGCGAGCCCTCGGCTGCCCACTCGCCTGGTCTTCTACCCGCACGCACTCGAACACCAGGGCCTGTTCCAGGTCGTGGTCAACCTGTAGCCGCAGCCAGAATCCCGCGCCGGCGCCGAAGTAGCGGGCGAGGTGCAGGGCCATCTCGACCCTCAGAGGGCGTCGTCCCAGCAGCACCACTCCCGGGTGAGATGTGCCCGGCACGGCCGGGGGCGGCCGCCACGGTAGAGGGGCGCGGTCGAAGACCCCTAACGAGAGGCGGTGAGAAGGCCGTCGGGCACTTCAAGTTCTTCGGTGTGCCTGGACTCAACGAGGGCGCGCAGCTCCGCGGGCGCCGGCACGGTGACCGCGATCGGACCCCGAGCCTTCCGTCCGGCGAAGCACAAGACCGTCAGGCCAACGACCTCCAGGGTATCGGGGTCTAACCTCACGAAGTGCCCTTCGGGCGATTCCCAGGTCAAAGCCTCGCCCGGCTGTCCGACGCCGAGATACAGCACATCCCCGGGTTCGTCGTACGAGGTGGTGGTGAAAGTGTAGGGCCCAAGGTGAGGCAACCGGTCAGTGGTCTGCATGTATGAGCCTCCCTATCCCTCCGGTCGGTCCGATCGGCACGTAGACGGTGAGCACCTCTCCCACGTGCCTCTTGTATCGTACCACCACGGCCTTGATGCTCAATGGCGGGCAGCCGGATTCCGACGGAAGCTGCCGCCTTCTTCTCAGGGATCAGCGTCACTGAGTTCAGTCCGTGCGTCCATCGGTCTTTGGACCGAGATAGGGCGCCCTGCCGGCAGTGGCGTCATGCCCCTATGATCGACGTGCCTCGCCGCTCTTCGCCTGCAGGCAGGCATCCGGCCCCGGCCGACCCCTATGTTTCTCCCCACCGGGGACATCGCTGGTACAGCGGACAAAGAGATCACGGTCACGACCCGGCCCGGGTGGACTCGCCCAGATGGTGGAGGGATACGCCCACATGCTTC